>CAZZFF010000125.1:0-19112 GCA_964653485.1 uncultured Verrucomicrobiota bacterium
AACCCTCATCTCAGGCTTGGGAAGCCCGCATTCTACCACTGAACCACACCCGCCGGTGTTGTGGTTGTTTATTAGCATATCCGCCGCCCGGACGCAATCCCTCATTTCAGGCCGGGCTTGGACAAACCGCGCGCGGGGAGTTATCGTGAAGCCAACATAATTGCATACATGAGTTATACAGAATGGAGCAAGGAGCGAGCACCGTGAAGACGGGCGTCGCGCTGGAGCCGAGCGTGTTCGTGATTTTTGGCGGGGCCGGCGACTTGACGTGGCGGAAGCTCATGCCGGCGTTGTTCGACCTTTACCAGGGCCAGAGCATGCCCAGCCGCTTCTCGGTCATCGCGGTGGATCGCGTTGACCTGACCGACGAGAAGCTGCGCCGGCATCTGCACGACGGCGTGAAGCGGTTCTCGCGCCAGCCAACGGTGAAGACGGGCCAATGGAGCGAGTTTGCCGCGCATATCCGCTACCAGCAGGGCGATTTCAAGAAACCGCAGACGTACACGGCGCTGGGGGAACAATGCGCGAGGCTTGAGAAGGAATGGGGCGCCAAGGCCCACCGGATTTTTTACATGGCCACACCGCCGAGTTTGTTCGGCGAAATCCCCAAATGCCTGGCCCAGGCCGGGCTGGCGCGCGAGAGACGATGGGCGCGGATCGTGGTCGAGAAGCCGATTGGCTATGACCTGGAATCCGCCCGCGCGCTCAATGCCGTCCTCGCGGCCAATTTCGAGGAGTCCCAAATCTTCCGCATCGACCACTACCTGGGCAAGGAAACGGTCCAAAACATCCTGGCCTTCCGCTTCGCCAACCCCCTTTTCGAGCCGATCTGGAACCGGCGTTACGTGGAATGTGTCACGATTACGGCTATCGAGGCCGTCGGCGTGGAGCATCGCGGCGGCTATTACGACCACGCCGGGGCGCTGCGCGACATGGTGCAGAACCACCTGATGCAACTGCTTTGCCTGGTGGCGATGGAGCCGATGGTCTCTTTCGAGGCGGACGAGATTCGCAACAAGAAGGCGGACGTGCTGCACGCGGTTCGCCCGATTGAGCGGGACGCCGTCCACCAATGCGTCGTGCGCGGGCAGTACGGCCCGGGCTGGGTTGGCGGGAAGAAGGTCCCCGGGTACCGCGAGGAAGCCGGGGTGTCGCCCGATTCCCAGACCGAGACGTTTGTGGCGTTGCGGCTCTTCCTGGACAACTGGCGGTGGCAGGGGGTGCCCTTCTACTTGCGCACCGGGAAACGGCTCACGCGGCAGGCCTCGGAGATTACGATCCAGTTTCGCGGAGTGCCCCACCAGTCCTTCCCCGCCGAGTCCACTCTGGATTGGCAGTCGTCGCGGCTGGTGATATGCATCCAGCCCGATGAAGGCATCGTGCTGCGGTTTCAGGCCAAGCATCCCGGGCCGAAGATGCACTTGCGCTCGGTGGAGATGCAGTTCAACTACCAGGACGCTTTTGCCGCCCGGTCGCCCGAGGCATACGAGACGTTGCTCTGGGACGTAATGAGGAACGATGCCACGTTGTTCATGCGCGCCGACCAGGTGGAGGCGGCCTGGCGGCTGTTGATGCCGGTGCTCGAGGTGTGGGCGGCGGCCCCGCCGAGCGATTTTCCCAATTACGCCGCCGGCACTTGGGGACCCGAGGACACCCAGGGTCTCCTTGCGCAAGGGCACAGTTGGCCCTTGCCCTCCGATTTGGCGGGACTGTGCGAGAAGAAGGGCGGCAAACCGTGAGCCGGGCCGTTGCCGCCCGGTGGTCTCTTGTTCCGGTCGCGGATTATCAAGAACTCAATCGGTTCGGAAGGAAACCCTCAATGTGGTGTCCGATTTGCGCAGGTCCGCCACCCGTTCCTGGGCGCCCGCCCTAATGCGGTGTTGGCCGTAGAACGCCCGCACCTCGCATCGGCCTTGGGCGTCGGTGTGTCCCTGCCAGCGAGTCCACCATTGGCGGAAAACCAGGTCATGATAGGCCTCCGCCGCCGGCAGCGGCGTCCAATCCTGGCGGTAAAGGGAGGAAACGGGAATCCAGTTGGCGCCCTCCCAGAAGCCCCACATCATGATGCCCTCGACCCGCGGGCAGGCGAAGCAGATTCGGTAGTAGTCCACGAGCGCGTCGGCCTTCGCCTTTTCCTGCGCGTCGGTCAAGCGCAAGGTGCGGTCCTGGTAATAGCGTGATCGCTGGCCGGGGATGTTGAATTCGGTAACGCGGATAGGCAGGTTGAACTGGGAGAGCGTATTCAGGGCATGGCGCAGGGCGGCCGGATCAAAGGTGTCGCCATGCAAATGGCCTTGCACGCCGATGCCGCCGAGGGGCACTCCCTGATCCAGCAACGCGCGGATGTGGCGCACGTAGTCCTCCAACCGCGCGCCGGTGAGGACGTCGTAATCGTTCACGAAGAGGACGGCCTTGGGATCGCCCTGGCGCACCCATTGGGCCATCCGGAGGGTGATGTCCTTGCCCAGGCGTTGCTCGTAGTAATTGCCGTGCATCATCTCGTTGTTCAGATCGTATTCGGCGAAGCGGCCCCGGTAGCGGCTGGCGATGTCCAACGCCCGGCCCTCGAGCGCCGCCCGCAAATCGTCATCGGGCAGGTCCTTGAGCCACCCCTGCACCATGTCGGGGACGCCCCAGAAGATATTGTGGCCGCGCAGGGGAAGTTGGTGCTCCGCCGTCCAGGCGAGGATGGCGTCCACCGTCCGGTAACTAATATTGCCGCGGCTCCGTTCCATGGCGTGCCATTTCAAGGCGTTCTCGGTCACGGCCGCGTTGAAGTTGGTGAGAAACGCGCTGAGATACCTGTCCCGGTCTTCGGGACGCATGCCTTGCCCGAAGGCCTGGCTGGCCAGGGCGGCGCCAAACCAGAACTCATGACGCTGCTGTTCGACCACGATCTCGGTCCCCGGCGGGGCCTCGATGACCAGGAGGCCCTTACGGTATTGGTCGATGGCGGCGCTCAAGTCCCGCGCCGTCTCCTGAGCCAGCACGGGGCCGACGGCGGCCAGGAAAATGAGGAAGAACCCGATTTTTGAGCATGGACGGCCCTGATGTGCGCGCATAAGAGGAGTGTTCCGCAAGGAGCGGCAAATCGTCAACAGCCAATTGGCGCCGCTTTGGCGCGGCGCGCGGTGAACTACCAACCGCGGTCGAGGTACGGGTAGCCGGTATAGGGGTTGTATTGCAGGGCATCCGAGCCGACGGAAGGCCAGGGTGCGCTGGTCACAGGGTTGCCCGGCAGTTGGACTGTGGCCCCCAATCCGCCTTCATCCCTGCCCATGATCGGGTAGCCCGTGTTAGGGCTGTAGGCCGCCGCATCCGTATCCCATCTGTGGGCTGAGGTGCAACCGCTCATCAGGCTCATTGCACAGCCTGAGACCAATACCGGCAGGGCGCCGCGCCGTAGGACCTGAATGGCAACATTTGCTTTCATCTCTATGTGCCTCCGTTCATACACAAAGGTAGCCCCGGGTTGATTTGTTGCAAGGGCGAGCCTTGCGGCGACCGCACCGCTCAGATGGCGGGGGCTTGGTCAGGATTGGCGGCACGAAAGGGCCAGCCAAGGGAGTGCGAGGGTCCATCCGGGAGAGGATGACGCGAGGGATGCCCGGTTCGTGCGGGTCAGCGACCCCAGGAAATCCCCAGTAGCCGCTTTCCGGTCCGGAACCTCACACTGTCCGCATGGTATCCTATGCCCTGACCGTTGAACGGGCCGAAGCCGCAGGGACGGCCGGCCTCGACCGCAGCCGCTTATGAGCACGGCGGGCCACTCCGATCCCCTTGGCGGCCAGGCGGCCTTTGAGGTCCAATCGCATTCCGCTATCGCGAGGCGGCATACCTTGTGCTATGCTCGACACGCAAAAATGCGAATCCTGAACCACATCGGCCTGTTGGCGGCGTTGATCTGTGCCGCGACCGCCGCTTTCGGAGACGAGATGATTTTTGTCGGCCAACCGGACTATAACGGGGTGACCGACACCAATTGGTCTTCGGCAGGCAATTGGTTCACCCTCGACGACCAGGGAAACTTGGTGCCGGTGGGCCACGAGCCCCTGGAAAGCGACATCGCCGTCATCACCGGCACGGTGTACGTGGACTCCCTGGTCCGCATCCTGGGCCTGGTCCTGAGCACCAACGCCGTGGTCCAAAACGGCACATTCGGCCTCCAGACTGTCCAGATGGGGGCCGGAAGCAGTTTCACCGGTACGGCCTTGTTCTTGTCGGCCGCGATGACAGTGGGCGGCCCCGGCTGCGGACTGACGAACGTGTCTGTGGCGATTCTGTCGGGGGCGGCGCTAACCGTCGGGCCGGTTGCGCCGGAGACGACGGCAAGTCTTGCCCTGGCCGAGGGCACGGTTGTCCAGAATAACGGCCAGGTTGTGCTCAACAATGGGGCAGAGTTGGACGGTGAGGAAGGGGACGCGAGCGAGTTGGACCTGCTGCCGGGGGCACTCTTGAGCTCGAACGGCGCGGCGCTGGTCCGGGGAGCGGCCCCGGCCCAACTGGTCATCGACAATAACGGCACCATCTGCGCACAAAGCGGCACGCTGACGTTCGTGGGCGGCATTGATTGGGAGTGTGACAGCGGATTTGAACAGTTCACCGCCGCGACCAACAATGCCTTCATTGTCTTTGACACCGCCTTCGGGGTGGATGCCGGGGTGACATGCCTCTTCACCGGCCCGGGCACCCACCAACTCGCCGCCGGGGCCAGCTTGGCGGGCACGGTTCTTGTGGGCGCCACCGACCCGTCATTCACGCCGGGGAACCTGGAAATCGAGAACTCCGTGGACGGGGGCGGCACCTTGGAAGCGGCGGGCGGCGCGGGCCAAGGCGCCTCAGTGAACTGGAGCGGCGGCACGCTGGGCCTGACGAGCGTGACAATCGCCCCGGGCGCAAGCCTGCTGATCGATGGCGGGTTGGGACTTGCCGGGGGCGTTCTGGACAACTCCGGTTTCTGCACCCTCCGCAGTCCCGAGTTCGACTTGGGAGCAGGGGCGAATATCAACAACCTGCAGGGGGCGGTATTTGCGGTGCGGACGAACGCCGCTTTCACCGGTGTTCCCGGGCAGAGCGTGTTTTTCAACGCCGGCACCTTCCAGGTGAGCGGCGGCGGGGTGAGTCAATTCGGAACAAACAGCCCGCCCGCCGGCCCAAGTTTTGACAATCAGGGACTTGTCGATGTGCAGGCAGGCCAACTTAACCTGTTGGACGGCGTGAGCAGCGGGGGCTTCCAAACCGCCGCCGGCTCCGTCCTGTGGTTTTGGGGCGGCACCCACACTCTCGACTCGGGCGCCGGCTTCACGGGCAACGGCTCGGTGCGGCTGCTCCAGGCCGCCTCCGCGGCCGGGTGGCTCGTCAATGGAAGCCTGACGGTCCCCGAACTGGAGGTCGGCTCGAATGGGACTCTTTATAGTCCGTCCGGGGGGACGAACACGATTACGGTCCAAAGCCTCCTGGCAAGCGACAACGCCACATTCAACCTGGGGCGCTTCGCTTTCCAAGACGCGCGTCTGGGCGGCTCGACCCGTTTTAATGGCCCGGCAGTCAGCGTCTTGAACAGCTTGACGGTAGGAGGGTCGAACTGCTGGTTCGAGGGCGCAAGCCTGGCGATGCAGACGAATTCAGTGCTTACTCTGAGTCCGGAGGCGCCGGGGACGGCGGCCAACCTCACGGCAAGCGGCAGTTCGCAAATCACCTTGAGCGACGGGGTGCAGATCACCGGCGAAGGCGCCCTGCCGAACAAACTGGCGATGCTTTCGGGAACGGTGTTGACCTCAAGCGGCGACGTGCGGGTGCAAGGGTCGTCCGCCGGCCCCCTCATCATTGACGACAGCGGAAATATACGCGCCCAGGGCGGCACGTTGCGCTTTGACGCGACCGTCGACTGGCAGTGTAGCGGCGGGTCCGCCGGCTTTGACGCCACAACCCCGGCGGCACTCATTCTCTTCGCCGGGCCGTATAGCGTGGAGACCAACGGAATCTGCCTCTTCACGGGGCCGGGCACCAATTGCTTCCTCGCCGGAGCCGTCATCGCCGGCGCCGCGGAGGTGGGGGCGGTCGACCCGGCCACGCAGTCGTTCAGCCCCGGCAATCTGAGCATCTCTGGTTCGGTGGCGGGCGGCGGGACGCTGCACGTGCTGGGGAATGGCAGCCAGGGCAGCGTTGCGAGCTGGGGCAACGGCGTGCTGAGCCTGACCTCCGTGACGATCGATGCGGGGGCGAGCCTGTTTCTGAATGGGCTATCGTCGCTCGCCGGGGCCGGGGCCTTCAATGCCAGCCTTATCAACAGCGGCACCGTTCAGGGGACCTCTCCGGGCGTACTGACAATTGGAGGTGGAAACGGCTATCAACAGACCGCCTCGGGAACCCTGATCATGGAACTGGGCGGCAGCAGCCCAGGGACCCAGTATAGCCAGATGGCAATCGCCGGAAGCGCATCCCTGGCCGGCAGCCTCAAAGTGCGCGTCATCAACCGTTTCCTTCCACAGCCGGGCGACACCTTCCAGTTGCTGACCTGCGCTGCCTGCACCGGAGCGTTCGGCTCCGTCACCGGCCCGACGCCGGCAGGCGCAGTTTGGATGCCCCGCTACTCCGCGACCAATGTGGTGCTGAGGTTGGCCAGCCAGGTCACCCTCGCGCCCCCCAGCCTGGCGGGGAGCACGCTGCGACTGCCTTTCAATACCACGGCGGGGTGCTCATACACGGTCCAAAAAACAAGCGTCCTTTCTCCCCCCGAATGGCAGACACTGGAGACCGTCCAGGGCAGCGGCGCGGTTGAAACGGTCGAAGATACGACCCCAGAATCCCAGGCCTTTTACCGGGTCCTGATGCAATGAGCGGAAAACCTATGAAGCACGCAGAGAACACTCGAGGCCTTCCACTTGGGGCGCGCGTCGGGCGCGGCAAAGAACACTCGGCTGGCAGGCTGGGTTTCACCCTGATCGAACTGCTGGTGGTGATTGCCATCATTGCCATCCTGGCTGCCATGCTGCTGCCGGCGTTGAGCCGAGCCAAGGAACACGCTCGAGCCACCCAGTGCATCAATAACTTCCGCCAGATCGGCATCGCCGCGCACCTGTACGCAGACGACAATCGCGACACGTACTCCTGCCTCGCCGGCGGATACGTCGTGCATGGTGGAGAATGGACCTCCAGCCCGACGTCCACGGCGCTGCTTCAACCCAGCGACGGCGACGCCTATTGGGCGCTGGGCTATTCCCAGTATTTCGCCGGCAACCAGAGGATATTCGGGTGCCCAGACGGCAAAGTCGTCGACCAGTGGCGCGACCTGGGCCTCAATTACCCGCTCAGCTTCTGGGCCAACTCGACTTACGGCTTCTGCCAGCTTCTGACGATGCCCTGGACCGGGACTGGGACGCAATACGGCTCCAATGCGGTGGGTCCGATGAAAATGACCAGCTACCTCAGCCCGACGACCACCATCTTCTGCCAGGACTCGACCAAGCAGTTGATGGAAGGCCCGGATGATTCGCTAGGTTTGTTTCCTGGCTCCGCGGGCATTCTGCAGTGGACGGCGAGCGTTGCGCCCTATTATGGGGGCACCGATCTGACCATGGGCTGGTGGCGCCACAACAAGGGGTGCATGACCTTGTGGGTGCAGGGCAACGTCACCCGAATCCCCTACACTCCAAAGGGAGTTGATTATCACTGGTACACCGGCGAGCAGCCCTCGGTCATGCCCCGCTTCTGATGAGCCACTTACGGCAACGGCGCCGGGGACGGGGCCGGGAGGCATAGGCGCTAACTTAACGAGGCGGAGTGCGCCCGTCCTCGGGCGCAGCATCGCAAGACGTCTAACAGTTCGAGATAACCCGCGCTTGATAGGCCATCCAACTTTGCTGCGCCCGAGGACGGGCGCACTCGGCTTCCGTTTCGAGCCACTAAGTTAGCGCCTATGGGGACGTGAGGTCGGGGGCAGGCTTACGGCTCCCGAAAACTGGCTGCGGCGGACTTGAACCGGCACCTGGGCCGGCAAGGCTGGCCACATGCTTCCGGGACAGTCTGACGAGGGGGACCTGGTCGGCGAATTCGCGGAGGATACGGGCGTACAGGGAGCGGGCCTCGTCGGTCCTGCCGAGCCTGCGGTAACACTCGGCCATGCGGAAGATCGCATTGGCAGCCAAGGGCCGCTGGGCGTCAAACTGGGTGACGAGCGTCTGGTAGGACTGAATGGCGGCATTCAGGTCGAGGTTGAGGTCTTCGTCCAGAATGCCCGTTGGGAGCGCGTCCGATTCCAGGGGCCGAATCGCGCGCCGTGACGGTGGAGGGGAGACATCAAGCTGTTTGAGCTGAGGCAGGCTCGTTTCCTGCTGCTCGGCGGGTCCCATCTTCCAGGACGGAATCCCGTAAGGGCCGGGCAAGACCGTGTCCGCGGTCATTACGAAATTGCCGAACGAGACGGCTACGGGCTGGCCCCCGAAGCAGGAGCTGTCGGCCCACGACTGCACAGACACCTGGAAGTCCTGCAGAAACACCGGGTTCCCGGAGCGCGCCCCCGCCAGCACCCACGGTCCATCGGAGGAACTCCGGTAATAGCCCAGCAGCGTCCCTCCTTTTCGCGCCAACCGCAACGCGCCGCGCCGGTCGCCGGTTGGAATCTTCACGAAAGGCCCCGAGCCGAAGCTGTACTCCTCTTGCGTGTCAGGCCCCTGCCCTTCCCGGATCATGTTGATCGATGGCCAAACATCCAATCCGAGGCGGACTCCGCCGGAGGGCGGCCACGTCTTGAGCGTGTAATCGATGTCCATCGTAAAATCCCCGTGCAGGGCGAAAGTCGAAACATAGCCGGCACAGAGCGCGCCATTCGCATCCGGCTGCACCCCGGATGGATAGACCGCCTCAAATCCATTGTCCGCGGGCGTCAGTTGCACCCCGGCGCCGACCACGAAGCGGCTCCAGGTCGAGGCATCGGAAAAATTGGACTTGGACGGAGTGTTCGGCGCCGGCTGAAGCTTCTGCAATGTCTCGACGATTTGCCCAGGCCGGATTCCATTATCAAACCGGGTGATCGGCGCCACCGGATGGGTTTCCGGCGCCAGCACTCGAAACGGAACCCCGTAAGGCCCGGGCAAAACTGTGTCCGCGGTCATCACGAAGTGGCTCAGGGTTATTCCGACCGCCTCGTGCCCAAAGGTCGGACCGTCGGTCCATGAGCTGATAGACACCTGAAAATCGTTGGTGAACACCGGATCGCCAGTCCGCGAGCCTGCCAGGACCCAGGACCCGTCGGCCAGGCTCCGGTAGTACCCCAGCAGCGTCCCTCCCTTGCGCACCAACCGCAGCGTACCGTGCTGGTCGCCCGTTTGAACATGCACATAAGGCCCCGCGCCGAACGTGTATTGCTCTTGCGTATAAGGCCCCTGCCCCTCCCGGATCATGCCGATGGATGGCCAGCAGAGACCCAATCCCAGCCGGACCCCGCTGGAGGCCGGCCAGGTCGTCAACGCGTAATCCACCTCGATCGTGAAATCTCCGCGCAAGGCAAAAGTCGAGATAAAGCTGCCGGACATGGCGCTGTCGTTGCCGGGGCTAGGCTGCGCGTTCGCCGCGTAGGCCACGTCAAACCCCTGGTCTCGCGGCGCCAACTGCACCCCGGAACCGGCCACCCAGCGAATCCAGGTCGATCTGTCGGAAAAGTCGGAGTTTTGAGGGGCGCCTCCGGGGTTGGCCGACGCCGAGGCGCACACGGTCGCCAACGCCAGCAAGCAGCGGAGAAATCCAAGCGAACGGAACGGGCCATTTTGTTTCATATTCAACGGGTCTCCAAGGTTTTGATCCATCACATCACGCGGCATTTTGGCGCATCCGGGCGCGCGGGTTGTTACGCTTCTGTAACTTCGTCCGGCAATTCCAGGCGGTAGCCCACGCCGTGGACGGTGATGATCCAGCGGGGCTGCTCGGGGTTATCCTCGATCTTTTGGCGCAGCCCCACGATGTGCTTGTCCACCGTGCGGGTGGTTGGAAATGCTGTGTAGCCCCAGACTATATCCAGGAACCGGTCTCGTGAGACGGCTTCGCCGGGGCTTTCGAGCAAAAGGCGGAGCATGGCGAACTCCTTGGGCGTGAGTTCGAGCGGTTGGCCGGCGCGCCAGGCGCATTGCGAGGGGAAGTCAATTTTCACCGGGCCGAAGGCGACTGTGGCAAGGGCGCGGGTTTGGCGCTGCGCGCGCCGCCAGAGGGCGCGCACCCGGGCCAGCAGCTCGTCCCGGCTGAACGGTTTGACCAGGTAATCATCGGCGCCGGCATCCAGGCCGGTGACGCGGTCTTCCACGCTGCCCTTGGCGGTGAGGACCAGGATGGGGACCGGGTTGCCCAACCGGCGCAATTCGGAGCAGACGGCAAAGCCGTCCAGCTTGGGCATCATCACGTCCAGGACGATGAGATCGGGCTTTTCCCGGAGGGCTTTGTCCAGGGCGCTGGCGCCGTCGGCGGCGAGCAGGACGCGGTAGCCGCGGCGTTCCAGGCAATCGTGCAGAACCGTCCGCATGGGCAGTTCATCTTCGACTACGAGAATGCGGGGAAGCGGAGTCATGGTGTCGGATTGTCAAAATCAGTTGGATTGGCCACCAGGGGCAGTTCGAGGGTGAAACGGCTGCCTTGGCCAACGGCGCTGCGCACGGTCACCCTGCCGCCATGGGCCTCGGCGATGTATTTCACAATCGCCAGTCCGAGTCCAACCCCTTGGGTAGTGCGCCGCAGCTCGGAGCCGCAGCGATAGAAGCGATCAAAAATCCGCTCTTGTTCTTCCGGCGGGATGCCCTGGCCCGCATCCTCGACCCAGAGGCGCAAGGTTGAGGGAGTCGCGACGGCCGGACCAAACTCCACGCCGACGGCGACGGCGGCATCCGGGGGCGAGTGTTTGATCGCGTTGTCGATGAGGTTGACCAGCGCCTGCCGGAGCGCGTGGCCATCGAGTTCCACCGGGCGGCATTCTCCATGGAAGGTCGCCGTGAGGGTGACGCGCCCTTCCGCCGCGCAAGGCTCCATGAGCTTCACAGTCGCCTCCACCAACGGCTGCAGGTCGGTTGACTCGAACGTGTATTGTTGCCGGCCCTGCTCCTGGCGGGCGAAGTCGAGCACGTTCTCGATGAGGCGCGAAAGCCGGCGGCACTCCTGGTGAATGAGGTGGTGGTAATCCCGGCTGCGGGCGGGGTCCGGCGCGGCGAAGTCTTCCAGTTCCTCGGACATGAGGCGGATGGAGGCGATGGGGGCGCGGAGTTCGTGCGAGACGGCCGAGACGAAGTTGTCCTTAAGCTCGTTAAGCTGCCGCTGCCGGCGGAATGCGCGCCAGGCGGTGAAGAAACCCACCAACACCGCCGCGACTGAGGCCGCGATGAGCGCGCCGAAGCAGAGGGTGCGCTTGTGCTGCCGGGCGTAGAGTGTACCCGGCGCCGCCAGATGCACGCTGACTCGCGCGTCGGGGGCGGCGCCGTCCCGCGACAGGCTGGCCGAGCCAAGGGCCAGGAGGACGCCGGCGGGCGCATCCGGTCCCAGGCGCCGGCCCGCCAGTCCAATGGACACCCCCAGGTAGGCAGGCAGGACCATCCGAGCCAGGGTCTCCTTGAGGAGCTGCCGGGCTTGCTCTTCGGGCCGCGCGACGAGCCAGTAGTTCGTTCCCGCGGGGTGCCAGGTGACCAGTAAATCGTTGGTTGAGGTCAGCCGAACCCAGCGGGCGCGGCAGCTCGCCAAGCCGTTGGTGGCATCCGCCAGAGCCGCGCTGGTGATTTGGGTTTGCAAGGCCCGCGCCACGTCATGGGCTTCGAGGACCTGGAGCCAACCGGCCGGCAAGGGTGCGTTGGTCTCGTTCGCTGCAAGCCGGCCCAATAGCAAACGCGACAGCGGCGAAGGAGCGAGCACGGCTTGCGCGCCAAGGGCGTTGACGAGTTCCTCTCTGCCGGCGGGAGCCTGCGTTCCGGTGTTAAGGTGCTGCCCGTTTGGGCCGGTTTTCCAAGCCCGGACGTCGGCCAGTTTCAACAATTGAAACTGCCCGTAAGTCTTCAAAGGGTACCCCGCCTCGCCCATGACGTCCGGGTATTGAACGGCCACTTGTTCGAGGAACTTCCGGGCGCTTGCGGGTTCGCCTTGTTTGAGGCAGAGCAGGCCCAGGCGGTAGCAGGCGAGGGCGGCAAAACGCTGCGGAGGAGCCTGGGCCAGGAAGCGGTTTCCGGCAGCGATGGCGGCGGCGAGGTCGTCGCCGCCCGCCGGGGGCCTGCGCAACAGAGCCCAATCCGCGCGCAGGTCCTCAGGCAACTCGTCTTCGTCGAGGGGCTGCGGGGCGGGGTCTGGAGAGAGGGGCGGCGGGTAAACCAAGCGGGCCCGGGCATCGACCAGGCAGGCGATGCGCCCCGGGGCTTTGAGGGCGAGGCCAAGAACCGGCTCGTCCTGGGGGCGGCTGGGTGACTCGCGCCACCGTTCCAGGGCCGCCAAATCGGACTGCTGAAGGGCAAATGCCTTGGGGAGCAGGTCCCGCGCGAGACCCGCTGCGATTCGCCTTCCTTGCTCGGATGCCTCCCGCTCCGCCAGGAGGCGATCCTGGCGCAGAGAATAGAAGCCGGCGCCGCCCAGCAGAATCGCGGGCAGCACGATCAACGCCCCCTGCCAGAAAAAGCCCGGCCTGGACGCGCCCCGCACTTTTCGCCCGCTCGCCCGGTTCACAGCCACGAGTTTATGCGCAGGGTAGCCCGACTGCCAGAGGACAGTTGTTACGCTTTTGTAACCTCGCGCCGATCTCGGGCTTTTCCGGACTCGACCTTCCCTTGACCGCCCGGTTCGGCTGGCCCATGCTGGCGAGACGATTGTATGTCACTGCCATCGAGTATCCTCTCTGAGTTGCGACGGCTCATCGGTACCGGGAATGTCCTCACTGAGAAGGAAGACCTGATCGCCTACTCGTTTGACGCCACAGCGGCACTGCGACAGCTACCGGAGTGCGTGGTCTTGGCCACCACCACGGACCAGGTGTCCTCGGTCCTGAAGCTGGCGCAAGAGACGCGGACTGCCATTGTCACCCGAGGCTCCGGCACCGGCCTGAGCGGGGGGAGCCTCCCCTGCCCCGGCTGCATCGTGCTGTGCCTGGCCAGGATGGCCAGAATCCTGGAGTTGGACCGGGCAAACCTGACGCTGCTGGCCGAGGCCGGCGTCACCACGGGGGAGGCGGCGGATGCGGCGGCGGCAGCGGAGTTGTTCTATCCGCCCGACCCAGGCTCGATGAAGAGCTCGACCCTCGGCGGCAACGTGGCCGAGAACTCCGGCGGCCTCCGCGGCCTCAAATACGGCGTCACCCGCAATTATGTCCTGGGCCTGGAGGTCGTCCTGCCGGACGGCGAAGTCCTCTGGACCGGGAACAAGTGCGTGAAGGACGTGGCCGGCTACTCCCTCCGGGACCTCTTCGTCGGCTCGGAAGGAACGTTGGGCGTCATCACCAAGGTCCTGCTGAAACTGATTCCCAAGCCGCCCGCCAAGAGCACGTTGGTCGCGACCTTCGCCCAGATGGAGCAGGCGGCGCAGACTGTCTCGGACATCATCGCGGCCCGCATTATCCCCTGCACACTCGAATTCCTGGACCGCACGACCATTCGCTGTGTCGAGGAATTTGCCCACGCGGGCCTGCCGCTGGATTGCGAGGCGCTGCTGCTGATGGAAACCGACGGCCACCCCGCCGCCGTCGCGGAAGAGGCCTCGAGGATGGCGGAATTGGCCCGTGCGAACGGCGCCACGCGGGTGCTGGTGGCCAAGGACGAAGCCGAGGCCAACAACCTGGCCTCCGCCCGGCGCAGCGCCTTCTCCGCCCTGGCGCGCGTCGCCCCGACGACTCTCCTCGAGGATGCCACGGTCCCGCGCAGTGAACTGGCCGCGATGATCCGGTTCATCTCGGCCGTGGCCGCCAAATACCGGCTGCGCATCGGCACGTTCGGGCACATGGGCGACGGCAATCTGCATCCGACCTTCCTGACCAACGAGCGGGATGCGGCGGAAATGCGGCGCGTGGAAGAGGCATTCAAAGAAATATTCGACGAGGCGATTCGGCTGGGCGGCACCATCACCGGCGAGCACGGCATCGGCGTCTCCAAAAAGTCCTTCCTGCCCAAATTCGCCGGCGGCGCCCAGATGCGCGTGATGAGGGAACTCCGGCGCGCCCTGGACCCCAAGGGCATCCTGAATCCGGGGAAGATGTTCGATTGAACGGGAGCACACAGAGGGACCAGAGAGAGACGGACCTCGGCTCTCTCCGCCCGTCGCACCTGAAGGACCTCGACTTCTCGGTGGTGCAGCAATGCATGCACTGCGGGCTCTGCCTGCCGGTCTGCCCCACCTACGCGGCGACAAAAATCGAGCGTCATAGCCCACGGGGGCGGATTTCCCTCATGCGCGCGATTGCCGAGGATCGGCTCGAAGCGAGCCTGGAATTTGGGCGGGAAATGTACTTTTGCCTCGGGTGCCTGGCCTGCATGACGGCCTGCCCCGCCGGCGTCAACTACGCCCAGCTTTTCGAGCGCGCCCGGGCGGAGGCGGAGGCGAGCGGCGTCTTGCGCTCGCCCGGACGCAACGCGATCCGGGCCTTTGCGATTGGTTGGCTGTTCATGGACTTGAGCCGCCTCCAACTCCTTGGGCGCGTCCTGCGGCTCTGGCAGGAGCTTGGCCTACAGGCGCTGCTGCGCCGCAGCGGGGTCCTGAAGCTGCTACCCGCGCGCCTGCGCGAACTGGAGGCGATGACTCCGGACATCCAGCCGCAATTCTCCGCCGGCCTGATCGCGCCCGTCACGCCCGCCCGGGGCTCCAGACGCTACCGTGTCGCCATGCTGACCGGCTGCGCGCAGGACTTGATTTTCAGCGACATCAACCGCGACACCGTCGAGGTCCTGGCCCGCAACGGGTGCGAGGTGGTCACCCCGCCTGAGCAGCATTGCTGCGGTTCCCTTCACGCGCACAACGGCGAATTGGAGTTGGCGCGCCGGCTTGCCCGAAAACAGATCGACCAGTTTGCCCCGGACCAGTTCGATGCCATCATCAGCAACGCCGGCGGGTGCGGTTCCCACCTCAAGCACTACGAGGCTCTCCTGGCGGACGACCCGCTCTATCGTGCCCGCGCCGCGCTCTGGGACAAGAAGGCCAAAGACATCCATGAATGGCTTGATCACATCGGCATCCGGCCGCCCGACCACGCCGCCCCGCAAGTGGTGACTTACCACGAGTCATGCCACCTGGCGCACGGGCAGAAGATCGTGGCGCAGCCGCGCCGGCTCCTGGCCGCGATTCCCAATTTGAAGCTGGTGGAGCTGCCGGAAAGCTCCTGGTGCTGCGGCAGCGCCGGCATTTACAACCTCATCCAGCCCGAAATGGCCGGCGAACTTCTCGAACGCAAGCTCAGGCACATCCAATCGACGGGCGCGGCCATCGTCGCCGCCGCCAACCCTGGCTGTCTTCTCCAACTCGTCAACGGCGCCAAACAGCGCGGATTGAACCTGCGCCTCGTCCATCCTGTCACCCTCCTGGCGGAGGCCTACAGAACCGGGGAGAGGGAATCAAACTCCTGAAGGCGCCAAGACGAGGCGGCCCGTTTCCAGGCCGCCCCGACCCCATGACCTAAGCAGCTACGATAGGCCACAGTGCTTCGACCGCCCCCGGCGGCATCTTATTCATGCCAAGCGGCACCTCTGCTCCATCATTGCCGGCTTACAAATCTGTCACGCTGCGGACAGCCTCCTGTCAGGGTCTAAGGCGTCCAACGCAATGTAAATGAATATGAAAATGATAACTGACAAATTCCGAAATCGGCTGCCCGCCATGGCCCTGGCCAGTGCCGTGGTGTTGGCCGGCACAGCACTGGCCTTTACCCAAAAATCGGCGGATACAACCAAGTCCTGCCCCGCGGTGAATGTGCCCGTGGACGAGACCTCCGTGCCTCGGGACGCCCTGCCCCGTGGCAGCTACGCGCCCATTGTAAAACGGGTGGCGCCGGCAGTGGTCAAGATCGAGACGACCATGAGCATGAAGAACATCTCCACGCAGGAATCCCCGGGTTTCAACGACCCCTTCTGGGGGCACTTCTTCGGGGATCAATTCGGCCAGATGATGCCCCCGGGCCAACCCGACCTGCGCCGCGAACATGGGCTAGGCTCCGGGGTGATCGTCACTAAAGACGGTTATATCCTTACCAATAATCACGTAGTGGACGGCGCCAGCGAGGTGAAGGTCACCTTGCAAGACGCGCGGGAATTCACCGCCAAGGTCATCGGGCGCGACCCGAAGTCGGATGTCGCCGTGGTCAAGATCGACGCAAAAGACCTGCCGGTGGTGCCCATGGCGGATAGCGACAAGGTCCAAGTTGGGGACATCGTGCTGGCCGTCGGCAATCCATTCGGAGTGGGCCAGACCGTCACCGAGGGCATTGTCAGCGCCAAGAACCGCGGCAACATGGGCATCGAAGATTATGAAGACTTCATTCAAACCGACGCGGCGATCAATCCCGGTAACTCGGGCGGCGCGCTGGTGGATATCGATGGCCGCTTGATCGGCATCAACACGGCCATCCTGAGCCGGTCCGGCGGCAGCCAGGGTGTCGGCTTCGCCATCCCTTCCGACCTCGCGCGCACGGTGATGGGCAGCCTGGTCCAATACGGGCATGTGACCCGCGGCTATCTTGGAGTGATGATCCAGGATGTTACCCCCAAGCTGGCGAAGGAATTCAGGCTGAAAGAACCGACAGGCGCCCTCGTGGGCGACGTGGTGCCGGACGGTCCGGCAGCCAAAGCCGGGTTCAAGGACGGCGACGTCGTGATCGAGTTCGACGGCAAGCCGGTGGCCGACAGCCGCCACCTGAAGCTCACGGTGGCTGAGACCAAGCCGGGCTCAACCGTGGCGGTGAAAGTCTGGCGCGATGGCTCCGCCAAAACGCTGGACGTCACGGTGAAGGACCTGGCGGGAACGGAGCAACTTGCCCGGAACGACACGGACAACGGCAAGGACACCGGCACCCTCAACGGCGTGAGCGTGAGCGACCTCGACCCGCATATTCGCCAGCAGTTCAACCTGCCGGATACAGTCAAAGGGGCGGTGATCACCGACGTAAAACCCGACTCCCCCTCCGCTGAGGCCGGGCTAAAGCCGGGCGAGGTGATCGAGGAGATCAATCGTCATGCCGTGAAGAGCGCCGAGGAGGCCGTGCGGCTCACGGAAAACGCCAAAGACAAGCACACGCTCGTTCGCGTTTGGGAGAAGGGCGCCAGCCACTATGTCGTGGTGGATGAGAGCAAGCAGACGGGCTGATCCTCGCGCGAGCCGGCAAGCCCTCCAGCGCCGGGGTCCGCCCGCGCGGAGGGCTTGCCTCCCGGAAAGACAATCGTATGAAGCCGGCTCCTTCCGACATGAGGCCCGACGAGCGTCCCAGGCTCTCGCTGGAGCAAAAAGTCATGGTTCTGGTGCGCCGCTATCGCGCGGCGCAGAACCGCCGCAAACGCAGCCCACACGGTCGAAATCCGAGCCTTGGAGACAGGCCAAGGAAGGGCTGCCCACGCAATCCGATGTCACTACTTGGCGGGAATCGGCCGGACCTTGATGTTGCGGAAAGAAATCGAGCCATGGTCCCCCTGAAGGCCGATGAAACCGCTGTCCGACTTGGCGAAGTAGGGCATGCTGGCGAATTTGCTTTTCGCCACCCGGCTCTTGAAGTCGTCGCTGCCCAGGACGTATTCGAAGTATTTCACCCCGTTGATCTCGTGCTCGCATTTCTCGCGCGAGATGAGCAGGCGGACATGGTTCCACTCACCGACGGGCTTGGTGGCATCGAGGGTTTTCCCGGTCTGGGGGTCAATGGGCGGTTGATAGAGGGCGTAGAGCCAGCCACAGCGGACGGGGTCTGACGCGGCCTTGTTATCCTCTAGTTGAAATTCGGGGCCGGTCGCCCACATGGCGCCGCCCTGGTCGGTGATGTGGAACATAATGCCGCTGTTGCCCGCGACCGAGATGTTGTAGTCGAGCTGCAGCTCGAACCAGTCGAACTTCTTGGTCGTGACAATGTCCCCGGCATTGTGGGGGTCCACGCAGACAAGCGAGCCATCTTTGACCTGCCACCCTGGGCGGACACCCTCCCGTTTGAAGTTGTGCCACCCGGTGAAGTCCTGGCCGTTGAACAGGAGCTCCCACCCGGCGGCTTTCTCCGCGTCGGAGAGCGTGTTGATGGTTCCGGTGCCGGTTTGGGCCTGAGCGTGAGTGCTTTGGAGGAAGGTCGCTGACGCGAGCAGGAAAACAAGGGGGAATACTGTCTTTTTATGCCAATTCATGACGGCAGAATGGGCGCCGGGCCCCGGGGTGACAAGAAAAAAAACCGAAAGCGGCGAGCCTCCCGGAGATTGCCGCAGATTATTGGCTGAGGCGATAAAACTGTTCCGAGCCGGTGATGGAATTGGTCATTGCGTTCTGTCCGTTGACGACGACAGGCCCTTGAGAAACATTGGTCCAGACCGCCGGCGGAGAGAGATTGCCAGCAGATTGCAAGGCAAAGCCGGCGGCATCGGCGGGCCATGTCAGGATGACGCTTGCTTCGGAGCGAGTGAGCGTCAGTTGCGGCGGGCTGGCGGGCGCCAGGGTGAGGCTGAAGACCGTCCCTTGGCCTGAACTGCCGCCTTCCTGTGTTGTCCCATACAGCGTGTTGTTCGCCAGGAGCAAGCCGGCCTGGGGATTGGCGCCGTCGTCGCCTCCGGTGAAGCTGAAGAGAATGGCAAAGCCGGTGCCATCGGTGTTGATTTTGAATACGGTGCCTTGGCCAAACTCGCCGCCGGACGCGGTCGTCCCGTAAAGGGTGTCGCTCGATAGAATCAAGCCGGCTTCCGGCCAAGCCCCGCCTTCGCCACCCATAAAGCTGTGCAAGGTGGCGAACCCCGTCCCATCTGTGCCAACTTTGAACACGGTGCCAAGGCTGCCAACGCCCGAGCCGCGACCTCCGTCGACTGTCCCGTACAGGGTGCTGCCTGACAGAGTCAATCCGGCGGCGGGGCCCGATTCGTCGCTGCCCCCTGTAAAAGTATGCAAGTATGAAAAACCGGTGCCGCCGGTTGTGACCTTGAAGACCGTGCCCCCCTCCCTGCCCCCGC
>CAZZFF010000126.1:0-18943 GCA_964653485.1 uncultured Verrucomicrobiota bacterium
GCACTGGCAGTTCACCGGCTCCTTCGAGGAAGCTCTGGCCGCGCTCAATGGCAAGAGTCTCTTGACTCCAGGGGCATAATCCCCTGCATGAGCCTGATCAAATGCCTGCTGTCATCCCCCGGCGCCCTGGCGGGGCTGGCCCTGATTTCCGGCGCTTTGTCCGCGCGGCCCCAGGAGCCTGTTCCGGGGCTTCCGGACCCCTTCCGCCTGACCGAGCCTAAAGCCTTCAAGGCGCGCCGGTCTTCGTCCAACAACCCGGACTGGAATTCCAACGACGACAGCAAACGGCCCATCCCGGGCGAGACCATCGTGCTGGCCGACCTTACGGGACCCGGCGTCGTCACCCACTTGTGGGTGACGATAGCGGACAACGAGTACGGCTGGCCGCGGCTTCTGAGGCTGCGCATCTATTACGACGGCAGCGCCACACCGAGCGTCGACTCTCCCATCGGCGACTTCTTCGCCGTCGGCCACGGCCTTGAGCGCGGCGTCCGCTCGCTCATGGTCCGCGACAGCTCGGAGGGGCGCGCCCGCAACTGCTATTGGCCCATGCCCTTCCGCAAGTCCTGCAAGGTCACCGTCACGAACGAAGGCCGCCGCCGCGCCTCGAACCTCTACTACCACGTGGACTGGGAGCAGGCGCCCTCCCTGCCGACAAACACCCTCTATTTTCACGCCCGCTACCGTCAGGCGCTGCCGGCGCCCGCCGACGGGGCTCCTTACGAATTCCTCAACGTGCGGGGCCGGGGCCACTACGTCGGCACAGTCCTGTCCGTGGTGCAGGCCGAGGCCGGCTGGTTCGGCGAAGGGGACGATCACTTTTGGGTGGACGGCGAGCCGTACCCCGCCATCGAGGGAACCGGCACGGAGGATTACTTCAATGACGCCTGGGGCCTGCACGTGGACGACGGCCCTTATTACGGCGTGACGGTGGCCGAAGGCACCGACCTGGGTTCCCGGATGACGGCTTTTCGTTGGCACCTGGTCGACCCGGTGCCGTTCAACACGTCGCTCAAGTTCGATATTGAGCACAAGGGCTGGACCTATAATGCCGACGGCTCCGTCAAGTCGGCCTTCGGCGAGCGGACGGACCTTATGTCGAGCGTCGCGTTCTGGTACCAGGAGGGCATCGCACTGGACCAACCTCCCCTGCCCTACGGCGCGGCGCGCCTGCCCCAAGGCAACGCCTTGCAGATCGAGGTCGAGAATTCCGTGGCCGAAGTCAAGGCACAGCGGGGCAAAGCCTCCGTCATCCCGGACCTGTTCTGGTCCAAGGACGTCATCCTCTTCGAGGCCCAAGGCAAAGGGGCGAAATTGGAAATCCCATTCGACGTGCCGGAGGACGGCGACTACGAGCTTTACACGGAACTGGCGCAGGCCTCGGACTACGGCATTTACAGGATACTCCTGGACGACAAAGCGCCCTCGGCCGCTCAGCTCGAACACGAACCCGGGGCCGATATCCTGCCCCGGCTCCAGTTCGATGGTTATGCCGCCGAAACCTACGTGGGGGCCGCTTTCCAGGTCGGCTGGCCGCGCCTGACCGCGGGGAGGCACTGGCTGAGCTATCTCTGCCTCGGCAAGAACGCCTCCTCCTCCGGTTACAACCTCGGTGTGGACAACATCGTCCTGGCCCGCACAGGCCCCGCCGCCTGGGCCGCCGCGGCGCGCGTGCAGGAACCCCATGCGCCCACCGGGACCGCAGCCGAGCTCGGTCATGCCTTATCCGATCCGGACCCGGTGATCCGCGGGCTGGCCGCCATCGCGCTGCGCGACCGTGGCAAGGCCGCGCGCCCCGCCCTGGCGGCCCTGACGGCCGCGCTGTCCGACAAGGACCCGAATGTCCGCCTAATGTCTGCCAACGCCTTGGCGGGATTGGGCGCGGAGGCCGGGCCCGCCGTCCCGGCCCTCATTGCGGCCGGCTCGATCGGCGGCGAACAAATACAGGTCTTGCGCTCTTTCGTGTCGGCCCTGGGCGCGATTGGCAGACCGGCGGCACTGCCGGCGGTGCCATTCCTCAAAGACATGGCCAAAGTGCCGCGCATCCGATGGGCGGCGGAGGCGGCACTGGCCAATTTACAGTAGCGACTGTTCCGAAGGCCCGCCGCTCAGCCATTCGAGGCCGAGGATGTCCGGGTTTCCCGCCCGGAGCGAAGCCAGGAGTTCGGGGTCAGGCTCACTGTCGAGCTGGATGCGGCAACTAGCGGCGGCTGCGCCATCGAAGATGACGTTCTGCACCTCCTCGATGTTGATGCCGGCCCGACGAATCTGGTCCATGACGAAGGCGAGCACGCCGACGCGGTCAAAGTGCCTGACCAGGAGCTGGCCTTTGGCGGCCGTGCGCGTGGCGAGGTTCACGCAGTTGAGCACCACCCCGGTGTCCACGAAGGTCTCGATGATGCGGAGGGCCTCGTCGGCTATCGCCTCCTGCGCTTGCGCGGTCGAAGCGCCGATGTGATGGGTGCCATAAAGATTGGGCAGCGACAGGATGGGGTCGGCAATCTCGGCAACCGGCGCGGCGGGTTCCGGGTCGAACACGTCCAACCCGGCGCGGAGCTTGCCGGCCTCGAGCGCGGCCCTCAAGGCGGGCTGGTCAACCACCTCCCCGCGGGCAGTGTTGATAAGAATGGCGTTGGGTTTCATCAGGGCCAGACGCCCGGCGTTGACCCACCGGCGCGTTTCCGGCTTCAGCGCCAGATGCAGCGTCACAATGTCCGCCCGCCGGAACACCTCGTCCACCTCCCCGCAGCGTTCCACGCCCAATTCCTCCGCCAGGCCCGGGGTGAGTGAGCGCGACCAGGCCAGGATACGCAAACCAAAGGCGTGGGCCCGGCGAATGACCTCGCGCCCGATCTGTCCCGTTCCAACGACCCCCAGCGTCTTGCCGAAGATTCCGTCAGCCTTCGAGAATTCTTTCTTGTTCCACCTGCCCGCGCGCAATGCGGCAACGTTGTCGGGGATGCGGCGGTCCAGGGCCAGCAGCAGCGCGAACACCAACTCGGCGACCGCCACCGAGTTCTTTCCCGGACAATTGCTGACGAAAACGCCTCGCTCGTTGGCCGCCTTGACATCGATCGTATTCACGCCCGCCCCGGCCCGCAGCACCAGGGCCAAATGCTCTCCTGCGCGCAGGGTCTCACCTGTCACCTGCTTGCCTCGCACCACCAGAATCTTGAAAGGCCCGATGAGTCGGGGCAAGTCCTCCGCCTTGACGCCGGGTTCATAAGCCACTTCACAGCCGAGTTTGGCGAGGCGCTCGAGGTGCGGGTCCGGGAACTTCTCTGCCACGAGAGTTTTCATAGTACATCGTGTTGCAGACACACAGCGAAGACTTAGCCGTGCTTATCGTGTTGGCTGAACGGTCCGAAAACCGAACCAGCGAGGGTGGCCGAACCGCGAAGAAAAGCCGCGGCCCGCGCCACGGCGTCGGCGGCTCTCGCCCTGGCTTGCGCCCCGCGCTTGAGGAGCGCGGTGGTGATGTCATCGGTCGCGCCGTGGTTTTTCAGGGCTATCACATCCCCTGCGCTCACATTCATCGCTATCGGGGAGGTCTCGATAAAGACCTTGATAACCTCCGGCGTTGCGGCGACCGAGACAAGTGGCTGGGCCACCAACACCACGGCTACGATTGACCCGATTTCCAGGTGCGCTCTCATACTGGTGCCTCGTCCAAGCCCTGCCATCATTTCGTGAGAGATGGCGATCGGCTTGTTTAGCTTACTATTCTCTGTTTGCCCGAGTTGTCAAGCCGCGGAGCGCACCCAAATGTTCTGATCCGGGCAAGAGAAAAAAAATCCAAAACCGCGGTGTTTTGGGTATTTACTTGATGTCCCCATGCCAGCATCATGGCTGGGTTGTTTGCTTAATATGAACACGCCAAATCACTGCCTGACAACTCGACGGGAATTCCTCAAAACCTCAGCCTTGGTGGGCGGCGCATTAGCCGCACCGGCCATTTTGCCCGGGAACCTGCTCGCCAGAGCCAACAACGGAACTCTGCGCGTTGGCCTAATCGGATGCGGGGGGCGCGGCTCAGGCGCCGCGACCCAGGCGCTGAACGCCGACGAGAACGTCGTCCTCACCGCCCTCGGCGATGCTTTCCCCGAACCGCTGCCCGCCTGCCTCGGATACTTGCGGGGGAACCTGCCGGACAAGGCCAAAGAGAGAATCAAGGTAACCCCGGACACGTGCTTTGCGGGGCTGGATGCCTACAAGAAAGTGATCGACAGCGGCGTGGACGTGGTGCTCCTGGCAACCCCGCCCGGGTTCCGCCCGGTCCATCTCAAGGCCGCCATCGACGCCGGCAAGCACGTTTTCTGCGAGAAGCCCATGGCCACGGATGCGCCGGGAGTTCGCTCGGTCATCGAATCCGCCAAAGCCGCCAAAGAAAAGGGTCTCTCTCTGGTGGCCGGTTTCTGCTGGCGGCGCGACGAGCCGCGGCGCGAGTTTTACAAACGGATTCACGACGGGGCCATAGGCGACCTCCGGGCGGTCTATGCCACCTATTATACCGGGGCGGTCAAACCGATGCCCCCGGCCAGCAAGAGGCCCGCCGGCATGGGCGACGTGGAGTGGCAACTGCGCAACTGGTACAATTTCGTCTGGCTGTCCGGCGACGGGATCGTCGAGCAGGCCTGCCACAGCATCGACAAGATAGCCTGGGCGTTGAAAGACCAGCCTCCGATCAAGGCCGTGGCCGTGGGCGGACGGCAGACCCCGAACAACCAGGGCAATATCTTCGACCACATGTTCGTCGTTTATGAGTTCGCGGACGACGTGCGCGGTTTCCTGGGTCAGAAGCAGATCGGCAACTGCTACAGCGACAACTCGGATTACCTCATGGGCTCGGAGGGCACTGGCAAGTCGGGTTGGAATCCTCCTTTCATCAAGGGCAAGCAGACCTGGCGTTACAAGAATGAACCGGGTCGCATCGATATGTACCAGCAGGAACACAACGAGTTGTTCGCCAGCATCCGCTCCGGCCAGCCCATCAACGACGGCCATTGGATGGCCCAGAGCACGCTGATGGCGCTTATGGGCCGGACGGCGGCTTACACCGGCGAGGAGGTCACCTGGGAGCAGATCATGGGTTCCCAGCAGAAGCTGGTGCCCGATCAGCTCGATTGGAACATGAAACTGGACATCGCCTCCATGGCTATGCCGGGCGTAACCAAGGTGATTTGATGAACCGCCGCGAATTCCTCAAAGTGGGCGGGGGCGCATTGGCGTTGGCCATCGCGGCCCCCGTGGCGCTGTCCGCGCCCAAACAGGACGGCGGTCCGGCCCCGAAGCGCAAGCTTAAGAAGGGCATTATGTGGGCTACTATCGGCATGAAAGGCTCGGTGCTGGAAAAAATGAAGGCCGTCAAGGCCGCCGGCTTCGAGGGCGCCGAGATGATGAGCCACATGAACCAGGATGAAGTGCTGCGGGCACGGGACCAGGCCGGCCTCATTATCCCAAGCGTCTGCGGCACCCATCATTGGGCCAAGCCCCTGTCCTCTCCCGATCCCGCCGTGCGCGCGGAGGGTCTTGCCGCGCTGCGGCAGACCTTGCAGGACGCCAAACGGTACGGGGCCTCCTCCGTGCTTCTCGTGCCGGGCGTGGTCACCCAGGAGGTCACTTATACCCAGGCATACGAGCGGTCTCAGGCCGAAATCCGCAAAGCGGTCCCGTTGGCCGAGGACCTCGGCGTCAAGATCGCCATCGAGAATGTCTGGAATCAGTTCCTTCTGAGCCCGCTCGAAGCGGCGCGTTACGTGGACGAATTCAAGAGCCCAGCCGTCGGATGGCATTTCGACGTGGGCAACTCTCTCAATTACGGCTGGCCTGAGCAGTGGATTCGCATTTTGGGCAAACGCATCCAGAAGCTGCATATCAAGGAATTCAGCCGCAAACGCCGCGACGACCTGGGATTGTGGAAGGGCTTCGATGTCAAATTCCTCGAAGGCGACAACGATTGGCCGGCCGTCATGAAGGCCATCGATGACATCGGTTACAACGGCTGGGGCATCGCCGAGCAACCGGGCGCCGATAGCCCCGAAGGGCTGGCCGACCTCGCGCAACGGATGACCCGCATCTTCCAGAGTTGAGACCCGCGGTAGTCTGAGACATGCGGCAGGAATGACCGGCGCCCTTGCGGCCGCGAATGGTTGGGTTGGCACCGGTCGTCCCTGATCTCTCTGTCCTGTCTTCTTCGCATTTCGGCGCAGCCGATTGTGCCGCCCGGCATGAATCGCTGCGCGCAGTCTTCGCACCCCGCATTCGATTTGCCCCGGTGATCCACCGGGGTTCTTTCCAGTAATCCCCTGTATTGTTGCCGTTCCATGCGTGGATTTAAGGTAGTTCCAGATTCAATCTTCGGGAACCGGGATTGAGCAAGAGCAGAAAACCAGCGCAATAGAACGGCACTAAATGAAAAGAACTACTAATCACCTGGCCGGGGCAGCGGCCCTGGGTCTGTGCCTCTTGGGCGCAAGCCAAGCCAACGCCCAAACAACCTACAACTACACTCTGGTCAATAACGAGGCCGACCTGACCGGCGGTTTTGACGTCACGCTCGATGGGAGCGGGGACAACGGCATCCTGGTCGGCGGGGCCATGTTCACAGCCTCAGGAACCCCAGTGCCGGGCTATGCCTCCTTCACTACCGTTTGCCTGGACCTTAGAGGCTCGCTCACCCTGGGCAGCACCTATAGCTTCACCGAGCAGGGATTCAACGGCCAGAACGGCATTAACCCGGGCTGGGGGAACGACGGCTTAGGGGCGGTGTCCCCGGGGACCGCCGCCTCCGCGGCCATCAACAACGCCGCCGCCGTTTATGCGGCCCACGAAAACGTGACGTCACCCACCGATTGGGCGGCGCTGCAACTGGCCGTGTGGAAGGCCCTCTACGACACTACCGCCAACGGGACCATTATTATGAGCGGCAGCGACGCGCGCTTTTCCGTCAATACCGATCCGACCCAGAACTCCGCCGCCTGGACTGAAGCCAAGACATGGCTCAGCCAGTTGCCCTCCAACCCGAATTACAGCGGCTACCTGCTCGAGCCGGTCAACTCAGGCGAGCAGGAGGTGCTCATCGGCATACAGCCCGTGCCGGAGCCCGCGACTCTGGCGGCCGGGGCCGTCATGCTCGTTCCCTTTCTCGTGAGCAGCTCTCGATTCCTGCGGCGGCGTCGCCGCGCCTGACCTTTGCCTGTCCAGGCCGGCCGCTTCTATTTCCTTCCGTTGTTCTGTCCGGGCGCAGCCTCCGCTGGCTGCGCCCCCTTTTTTTTGCCGCCGACGGGGACGGCGCGCTATAGCTATCGCCATCCCGCGGGAGCCATGGTAGGTTCCCCGCCATGAGACTCTTTGGGCTGCTCATCCTGTTGCTCTTGAGCCCCAGCCTCGCGCGAGCCCAGGATGAACCTGTCACGCTGGACGACTTGTTGCAGTCGGCCCAGGAATGGGCCCGTGAGAATCTGGACGACGATGTCCTGCGGGCGCTGCAGAACCAGGACCAGGCGAAGGTCAGGCAGCTATTCGATGACATGCAAAAGCGGCTCCAGGGCGAGTATGTCATTGACCTGGCCGCCCTCCGCGGCGCCGCCTCGGCGATTCTGCCTGTCCTCCAGCGGTATGAGGAAACGCTTCCCTACGCACTCTGGCTCAAGACCCAGCTCGATTACCTCGACGCGGCCGACCAGTTCCGCCTCATCATCAAGCCGCCCAAAGCCGCTCCCGGCGAGCCTCCGCGGCTGGCTCCCAACCCGACGCCGCAACAAGAGCGGGAACTCTGGATTGAGAAGCTCTCCCGGCGCCCGTGGCCCGACAGCGCCAGGGCTTACGTGGCGCGGCTCAAACCGGTCTTCGCCGCCCGGAATGTGCCCCCGGAATTAGTGTGGATTGCGGAAGTGGAATCCTCGTTCGACCCCAGGGCGCGCAGTCCGGCCGGGGCGGCGGGCCTGTTCCAACTCATGCCCGCGACCGCCAAACGCTTCGGCTTGAGATGCTGGCCCTTGGATCAGCGCCTGAAACCCGAAGAAAGCGCCGCCGCGACTGCCAAATACTTGCAATACCTTCACGGCCATTTCAACGATTGGCCTCTGGCCTTGGCCGCATACAACGCCGGTGAAGGCACGGTGGATAAGCTGCTGCACCAGCACAAGGCGGCCTCGTTCGACGCCATCGCCCCGCATCTGCCGGCCGAGACTCAGATGTACGTCCCGCGAATCGAGGCCACCCTCCTGCGGCGTGAAGGCATCAAACTCAGCCAGCTTATTCGATCAACTCACGGCGCGCCCCGCTCAGGAGTTGGTCAATGAAGCTGGTGGAATAGGCGCCCCGCCGGAAGTTGGGGTCTTGGAGAATGGCCTGTTCAAAGGAGATCGTCGTTTTGACTCCGGTGATCATATACTCACTCAGGGCCCGGCTCATCTTCTCCATCGCTTCGCGCCGATCCCGGCCGTAGGTGATCAACTTGCCCATCATCGAATCGTAGGTGGGCGGAATTGTGTAGCCCGCATAGACATGGGTATCGACGCGCACCCCCCGGCCACCGGGCTGATAATACATCTCGATTCGCCCTGGGCTGGGGCGGAAATCATCGAAAGGGTCCTCGGCGTTAATGCGGCATTCGATGGCATGCCCCCGGACATGAACATCACTGCTCGAAAGCCGCAGAGGTTCTCCCATCGCCAGCATGATCTGGTACCGGACCAGGTCAATGCCGGTCACTTCCTCCGTAATCGGGTGCTCGACCTGGATGCGCTTGTTCATCTCCAGGAAATAGAAATTGCCGTCTTTATCGACGAGAAACTCGACCGTGCCGGCATTGGTGTAATTGGCCTCTTTGGCAATGCGAATCGCGGCCTTTCCCATTTTTTCCCGGAGCTTCTTGAACTTCGGGTTCTCCAGAAACGGGGAGGGAGATTCTTCGACAACCTTCTGGTTGCGCCGTTGGATCGAGCAGTCTCGCTCGCCCAAGTGAATGATGTTGCCTTTGTTGTCGCCGAGGATTTGAAACTCGATATGGTGGGGATTCTCGATGTATTTCTCGATATAGACCCCCGAGTTTCCAAAGGCCTTTTCGGCCTCGCTTCCGGCGGTGTGAAAGCCTTTGACCAGGGAAATATCATTGTGGGCCACGCGCATCCCGCGTCCCCCGCCGCCCGCGATGGCCTTGATCATGACGGGGTAGCCGATGCGTTTGGCCACGGCCAGCGCATCCTGCTCGGTATCCACCACGCCCTCGGAGCCAGGCGGAGTGGGCACGTCCGCCTTCCTGGCCAGGGCGCGGCTCAGGGCCTTGTCTCCGAGCGCTGTCATGGCCCGTGAATTGGGGCCGATGAACCGGATGTTGCAACTCTCGCACACGTCGGCAAAGTGGCCGTTCTCGGCCAGGAACCCATAGCCCGGGTGAAGGGCATCGACGTCCGTTATCTCCGCGGCGCTGACGATGCGGTCGATGCGCAGATAGCTGTCGCTCGCAGGGGCTTTGCCGATACAGATGGCCTCGTCGGCAAGTTGCACATGCATCGAGTTGGCGTCGACCTCCGAGTATACGGCGACGGTGCGGATGTTCAACTCCTTGCACGCCCGGATAATCCGGACTGCTATCTCGCCGCGATTGGCTACAAGAATCTTCTCAAACATGCTGCCTCAACTGGTGAGTCCGATTGCTGCCCTGGATGTTTCAGGCGGGACGAATTTTGAAAAGGGCCTGCCCAAACTCGACCGGTTTCGCGTTCTCCACCAGCGCCTGGGTGATCACACCTTTGGCTTCGGCCTTAATCTCATTCATGACCTTCATTGCCTCAATGATGCAGACGACGGTATCGGGGTTGACCTCGACGCCGACCTCAACATAAGCGGCAGAATCAGGCGAGGGCGATCGGTAAAAGGTGCCGATCATAGGCGACTTAATCTCCAGTTCCGGGCTGGGCGGGTTTTGGGCTGACTGTGACGCGCCGGCTTGGGCCGGAACCGGAACAGGCGGCTGCCCGTAACCCAACGCCGACGGTTCGTCGAAGGACGAAACCGTTGAACTGACCCCGTTCATCCCGCGCTTGAGCCTGATCTTGAAGTCTTGCTTTTCAAGCTCGAACTCCGAGACGGAGTTCTTCTTCATCAACTCGATGATGGCTTTGATGTCTTTTAAGTCCACGGTCTTTTATCGTTAGAGTTGTTATTGTCACGCGCTTCAGACCCGATTATTGCAGGAAATCTGCTGCCAAACTGACGCTGCTTCGGAACGGTCCACCCGATGCCAACTCAACATACCTTGGTGCTTCATCCAGCGTCAAGTGCCAAAAGCAGCCACGGGCCCATGGGAAAAGGCCGGTATCTGCCGAAAAACAGCTCAAATATGGACGTTCCTTTTGGCGTTAACGTTAATTGCGGCTTCAAGTGCCAAAACATAGGAAGTGACACCGAATCCCGCAATGAGACCGCAACAAACGGGGGCGATGCGGGACTCATGCCGGAATGCCTCTCGAGCCTGGACGTTTGAAAGGTGAACCTCGATGGTGGGCAAGCCAACCGCTGTAATCGCGTCCCGCAGAGCGATGCTCGTGTGCGTGTAGGCGGCGGCGTTCAGCACAATTACGTCGAATTCCCCTTTTGCCTGCTGAATCCAGGTTACCAAGTCACCTTCCAGATTGGACTGGCGAAAGTCAACTCCGACCCCCAGCTTGTCGGCCCGTTTGCGGACGGCGGCCTCGATGTCAGCCAAGGTCGCAGACCCATACACCTCCGGCTCGCGTTGTCCGAGCAGGTTCAAGTTAGGGCCGTTTAGAAACAGGGCTCTCATTCTTGGACCTCATTCTACCAAGGCTGTCGGGGCTTGTCGACGGCATTTGGAGAAGCCATCCAATGAGGGCAAATGCGGGCCAAGCCAAGGCGGGGACGTAAAGGCCGAACTCGACGAATCCTTGCAGGCTCCAGCCCAGGACGCCGAGCCAGACGGCCGCTCCCATCCGGTCCTGGGCCAAGGCTGGCCATGTCCTTGGGGCGGTTTTTCTTTGGGGGGTCCTGGGAGCGCTCCATACCAACGCGGCGAGGACAAAGACACTATAGACGATGAAGCCGGGGAGGCCGGAATCGCAAGCCTGCTCGAGATAATCGTTGTGGGTCAACTTTGCCGGTTCGGATTCGGGACGTTTGACTGCCAGGTAAGCGGGACCAAAAGTGCCGGGGCCGGAACCCAGAAGAGGGTGTGCCGCGGTGATTCGGAGGGCGGCCTGCCAGTAGTCGAGACGGGCGGAGGCGCTGGGCGCCCCCCGTGACAGGAGGGTGGCAAACTTCCAGGAGAAGCCGGCCAACCCAAGCAAGAGGACAGCGCTGACAAGAGCGATTCGGGCCTTCTTATCAAGCGGAAGGCGGAACAGGGCCACGAGGCCCAGAACCAGCGCCAGCAGCCAGCCTGCCTTGGAGCCGGACCACGAGAGGCACGCCAAGGCGGCGAGAGCGATGACGGTGACCAGGAAGGTCCTGGCCGCAACGGTCAGGCGCCTGACCGTTGCAACCGCCGTCAGGACGGGAGGCAGGAGCAAAAGCAGGGCTCCGGCGAGCGTATTGGGATAGAACAGCGTGGAGAAGATACGGGTGCTATTGAGCCTCTTATAGTACTCCGGTGGCAGAGGTGCTTTCAGGGTGGGATAGATATTGGCGTAGAAGTAGCGGCGGGTCTCGGCCAGACCGCCGAAGTGCTGTTCCCAGCCGACGGCCAGGACGAGCAGGAACGGGACGGTGATTCCAGCCCAAAACGGGGCCAGGGACCCGGCCCTGCTCAGTGAAAACAGGCCGAGGCAGAAACAAACCACGCAAGCGCCGAAGTGGGCGACGACACGGAACGAGGCTTGAGGGGCGAGGGATTGGCTTGCGGCGAGGCTTTCCCAGGCCAACCAGACAAGCGGCAGGGCGACGAGCCAGAGCGGCGCATTGATTTTCCATCGGGAGGTGATGAGCCCAACCAGGGCGAAGACGCCCAGGAGGGAGTAGGCCCAGCCGATAGGCCAGGAGGACAAGAAAAGGAACTCCCAGATATCCGTCGGGGCGGGGACCAGGGATTCCATGATGGGCGGGGTGCCGAACTTGAGGAGAGTCAGGCCCAGGAATGCGCCGAAGAGGGCGGCAAAGAGGCGCACCGGCCAGCCATCGAGCGGGACGGGCACAGGTTGTGGCTCAGGGTAATTGCCGGGTCGGGCCTTCATCCAAGGCGCAGCTTGAGCAGGCCCACCTCGAGAGCCAGGGCTTCCTGGACGTTTGTGCCCAGCCAGCCCTGGAGTTGGTCGATGACCTGGAGGTTTTCTATGGCTTGGCGGGAGGAGATTCTGCGCGCGACCTGGTGGCTGGCGGGCAACTGGGGGAAGCTCAGGAGGCCGTCCGCCGGAAGCGGGGTCTCCGAGGCTGGGGTTCGTCCGAGCGGGCCTGAGGACTGAGACTTGAGGGTGAGGAGCCAGACGTCGCGCAGCCACCACTGGATGACGGCGAGCAGGTCGGCGCGCTGGCGCTTGTACTCGGCCTCGATGGCAGCGGCCAGTTCGCTCTCCCATTTGTCGCGCACTTCCTCTTCGGCTTCCTCGTATTGCTGGAGAGGTGAGCGGGCTTTGAGGTTTTGTTCGACGCCTTCCCTCAGTTGGTTGAGCTTGCGCAGGAGCACATCCATGAGGCGGTAGCGCCCGAGCAGGCTCTTCTGGGGCGCGGCGGCCAATTGGCTGAAGGAGGAGAGCCAGTCCAGTTGGGCGGGATCGAGCTGCTGGGCGCCCTCGCCGGCGAAGCTCAAGCGGAGGCACCTCGACAGGATGGTCTCCAGGAGCTTTTGCGGGTCGGTGGTCAGGAGGATAAGAACGGACTTTGGGGGCGGCTCCTCGAGTGTCTTGAGGAAGGCGTTGGCCGCCTCGGTTTTCAGGCGGTCGGCGCCCACGATGATGGCCAGCTTGTAGTCGGCTTCGCTCGGTTTGAGCTGGATGTCTTTCATCAGGTCGCGCATTTGCTCGATCTTGATGATGCGCATCTTGGACTCAGGGCGGACCCAATGGACGTCGGGGTGGTTGTCGTGGTCGATTCGTTTGCACGTCAGGCAGGCGTCGCAGCAGTCGAGCGCGACGCCGGACGGGCTGCGCAGGGGCTGGCGGCAGTTGAGAGTCTTGGCCAAGGTACGCGCCAGGGCCTCCAGCTCGGAGAGTTGGTGGCCGCTGAAAATATAGGCGTGGGCCAACCGCCCGCGTTCGAGAGACCGCTGGAGCAACCGGATGCCCTGTTTCTGTTTCGGAAAGTCCTTAAAGGCCATCGCGGTTTGGAAGTTATCCGATTGCGGGCCGGGCTTGCCATCATTTTCTGGCGCAGGCCCCGCGCGGACTGTAAGATAGCGGGGATTGCGCAACAATCGCGGCGGGAAGGCCCCGCCCCAAACCAGGACAAGAAAACATGAAACGACGCGACTTCCTCAAAACCTCTCTTGCAGCCTCCGCACTCGCCGGCCTCGGCCCCGCCGGCGTTGAACCCGCCGCCGCCCAGCCCGCGGGTGGCGCAGCCCAGGAGTATTACGAACTTCGGGCCTACCGTTTCAAGGAGGGCGCCAGCCATGAGTTGTTGGACGGCTACCTGGAAAAGGCGGCCATTCCAGCGTTAAACCGGTTGGGCCTCAAACCGATCGGCGTGTTCACCGAACTGGAGCCGCAGGGAGCCGCATCGGTCTATGTGCTCGTTCCCTATCCTTCCATCGAGTCTTTTGCGACCGCCGCGCAGCGCCTGAGCGCCGACGCGGATTACATGCAGGCAGGGGCCGCCTACCTGCAGGCGCCCAAATCCAGCCCTGCGTTCGAGCGGATTGACAGTTGGCTGATGCTCGCCTTCGCCGGCCAGCCCAAGATCAACCTGGCTCCGTTCTCGATCGAGAAGAAGCCGCGCGTCTTCGAGTTGCGCAGCTATCAGAGCCATAGCGAAGCCAAGGCGCTCAAGAAGGTGGAGATGTTCAACTCGGGCGAGATCGAAACCATGCATGAGGTCGGCCTGGCCCCGGTCTTCTACGGCCAGGTCCTGGTCGGCAAAGACCTCCCGCACCTTACCTATATGCTCTCCGCCGAGGACCGAGAGGCCCACAAGAGGCATTTCGAGGCCTTCGGCAAGCATCCGACCTGGAACAAGCTCAAGACCGACCCTCAGTACGCCGACACCGTCTCGAAAGTGTCGAACTGGTTCCTCGCACCGACGGCGTACTCGCAGATTTGAGGGCGCATGAGGTCCGGAGTTGGTGTTTTTGGCGCCAACTCCACTCAGTTCATCCCGGTTACGGCACGTACTCCACGCGGAAGAAACCGGTGTTGCCGCTGACACTGACATACTCGGTGCTTGCGGTCGAGGTGGGGGTGAACGGGATGCCGAGATTGCTCCAGGCGCCGCCCAGGGATGGGCTGAACTGAAGTTGGTAATTCTCGTAGGGCGAAAGGCCTTCAAAATCCAGTTCCATAATCTGGGTCACCGTCGGCCACAAGTCGTTCGCCGGAGGCGGCGCGATGACAATAGCAGGGACGTTGAAGTATCCGACTCCTGCGCTGGTGATGGTGATGCCGGTGACGACCCCCGCACTGACCGTGGCGACGGCCGTGGCGTTGCTGCCGTTCCCTTCACTGAGGATGGTGACGACGGCGTTGCTGCCATACCCCGAGCCTCCGCTGGTGACGGTGGCCCCCACTACGAAGCCGTTGACCACCTGCGCGGTGGCATAGGCCTGGCTCGGAACGGGCGTGGCGGCCAGGCAATAGCCGGCTGCCAAACCCGCCCCGGAGATATACTGCGTAAATGTGGAGCCGGCGGCCGTGAAAGCAGAACCGACGTTGATCCAGGCGTTCGCGAGAACAGACTGAAGCTGGTAATTGGTGCCAGCCGCCAGATTGGTGAAGCTTAACATGGACCAGGCCTCAATGCGCATTGTGGGCTGCGGGATGAACGGCGGCGCGATGATGATGGCCGGCGTATTGGTGTAACCCTCGCCCGCATCCAGAATGGTGACCGCAATAACCACCTCGTTGCTCACAACGGCCACCGCCAGCGCCCCGGCGCCGCCGCCCCCGATGATTCTCACGGTGGGCGCGTTCGTATATCCGAACCCTTCATCGGTCACGGAGGCTCCCACCACAAAGCCACCCACGACGCTCGCCGTGGCGGTCGCGGCGTGTGGAACCTCGACCGTCAGGACCGCCACGGCGCTGGTCACCGAGCCGACAGAGTTGCTCACGACCACAGAATAGCCGCCAGCGTCCGCCGGTTGAACGTCGTTGATTAGGTAGCTGCTCGTCGTGGCTCCCGCGATCTGCGCGCCATCAAAGAGCCACTGGTATTCCAGGGGCGGCGTACCGCTGGCGGCAACCACCATGGTCGCGCTTCCGCCGGGATCGATCGCCTGGCCTTGCGGTTGCAGCGTAATGGCAGGCAGGGCGTTCTCCCATAACATGGTCGGGCGGCCGCCGAGCGTCGCACCCCAGCCTGTCGTTCCAGCCAGGTAATAGACGGTGGCGTTGGTGTCGTCCTCGAACATAGGCGAGCCAACACTGGGCGCATTGCCCTGAAAATAGACCCCTTTCAGGTTGGGGCAGTCATCGAAGGCGTATTCGCCGATGTTGGTGGCGCCGTTGCCAATCGTGACTCGGACGAGGCTGGTGCAGCCGCAGAACGCATATTCTCCGAGGCTGGTGACGCCGTTGGGGATGGTGACGGCGGTAAGACTGTCGCAGTCGAAGAACGCCCAGTCCCCGATGCTGGTGACCGCCAGGCCGTTGATCGTGCCGGGGACGGCAACCGACCCGCCAGGGACGGAGCCCTTGTATCCGGTGAGGGTGAGGGTGGCGCCGTTGGTTGTGTAGGTCAACTGGGCTTCCATCAAGGCGGGCAACGCCAACAACAACAACAGCCCCAATAGCCACGAGGACCTGGGAATCCCCCGCTTTATCCTGCCAGCCCATGCGCAAGCCAGAAGTGTTCTCATCATGCTCCACCCATTACAGCGCAGGATGGAAAGGGAACGGAGCGAAAGTCAAGGAGCAGTTCGCGGAGGGTCTATTTCATTTTGGCGGGCGTCTCTCAAGCCCGCGGCTCTGCCAGGGCCGGGGGATTGTGTCTGACGACCAGCCAGGTCACCAGGCCGGCGCCGGCGCATATCAGCGCGCCGATGGCGACCGTCCAGGGCACGCCGACGGCTTGGGATAGCAGGCCGGATTCCAGTCCGCCCACCGGCATCATGCCCCCGAACACGAGCGCCCAGATGCCCATGACGCGCCCGCGCATGTCGTCCGAGACGCTGGTCTGGACCAGTGTATTGGTAGTCGAGTAGTAGAGGAGCATCCCCCAGCCGCCCAGCGCCAGGCACGCGAGCACAAGAGGATACCAGCGCACCACGGCGAGGAGCAGCAGCATGGCCGAGAACAGCCACAGCCCGCCGAGAATCATGAGGCGGGGGCGGACGCGGGTCCCGAAGGTCGCGACCGTCAGGGCGCCCAGGAGAGCGCCCAGGCCGTTGGCGCTCAACAGCCCGCCGTAGCCGCCTTCTCCCACGTGCAGAATGTCCGAGGCGTAGGCGGGCAGCAGGACGGAGTAGGACCAACCGAAGATGCCCACGACTGCGAAAAGCAGGAGCAGGAGGCGGATGCGCCGCCGTTTGGCCACATAGGCGAACCCTTCCAGCACGTGCCGCCCGGTCGAAGCAGGTTGCGCCGGAGGGACGAATCTGGGCAGGCGCATCATCAGCAGCCCCGCGATGACCGCCAGGAAACTCAGGCCGTTGAGCAAAAAACACATCCCCATGCCCACGCGCGCCATGACCACCCCGGCGACGGCGGGACCGACGATCCGCGCGCCATTGAAGATGGAACTGTTGAGCGACACGGCGTTCATGAGGTCTTCGCGGCTGGTCATCTCGACCATGAAGGCCTGACGGGCGGGCATGTCGAAGGCCATCGCTACGCCTCCCAGCGCGGCCAGCACGAGGATGTGCCAGGGCCGGATATGCCCGCTCCAAACCAACGCGGCAAACACGAAGGCCAGCACCATCATGCCGGTCTGCGTGATGCAGACCACGGTGCGCTTGGAATGCCGGTCGGCCAACGAACCGCCCCAGACCGAGAGGAGCATGGGCAGCGACCCCACGGCGGCCACAGTCCCCAGGAGAACCTTCGAGCCGGTCAACTGGTACACCAGCCAGCCCTGCGCGGTGGTCTGCATCCACGTGCCGGTCAGTGACACGAGTTGGCCCAAGGTGAACAGACGGAAATTGCGGTGTTTGAGGGCGGCGAAGGTGTCGCGCCACGTGACGCTCCCCACGACGACGCGGCTGGGCTGCCCGGTGACCTCTTGCGGGACACTGGCAACCTGTCTGGGCGATTGAGTCTGTTCTCCCGGCATCGCGGTCGGCGGCGGCATCTTACAAGGGGGGAGCGTTCAACTCCAGGGCCTGCGCCAAAGAAACCGCCGAGGGGAGGAGTTCATCGCAACCTTGGCCGAATTCTCTTTGCCAGGCGCAGTTGCACCAGCTCGATTCCGAACTCCTTTGCCAGTTCAAATGCCAGCGTGTCGCGCTCGTAAATTGCCCCATAAACAACCTTCCTGATCGCCTTGGAGGCGATGAAGGTCATGCAATGCCGGCACGGAAGCAAGGTCACGGCCAGGAACTTGCATTGTCCGGGGTCGACCGAACGCAAGGCATTGACCTCGGCGTGAATGATCCTTGGTCCGCGGTTTTCTCTTTCAGACCAGTCAATCTCGACTCCAGGCGGGGGGCCGTTGTATCCAAGGCTGACGGAGTTGTCCCGCATGACGGCGCAGGCGCCCACCTGCACGTAAGGGTCTTGCGAGCGGCAATCGGCGATCGTCTGAGCGAGGATAAACGCGGTTTCTTCCCAGGACCTTCGTTTGCGCGCTTTCATGATAAGGTCTGCTCTTGCTGCCGGGAGCCAACACTGAACCACCGCCGCCCAAACTTCAAGTGAGATCGAAGTCCGGATGGCGGGTTGATCGGCTCGGCGGCAAAAAGGGGTGATTTCACCGGGATATTGTTTTTTTGTCCATCCTGGCTGCCGGATTCGACTCAACAGAGAGAAGATGATACGCGAACCGTGAGCCTGGAGCACAGGAACTGTCGAAACCGTTATGAAGAAACCCTGCCGCATCGAGAGGGGATTCACGCTGATGGAATTGCTCGTAGTGATCGCCATCATTGGCATTCTGGCTGCGCTGCTGCTGCCGACGCTCTCCATGGCCAAGGCCCACGCTCGCTCCGCCGCCTGCAAGAACCACCTGCGCCAAATGGGCCAGGCGGTGCAAATGTATGTCAATGAGAACAAGGGCCAATATCCGACTTCGGTTAACCCTTACGAGCCTGCCCTCGATGAGGTCGTTGGCCCGAGGAACACACGGTACTGGTGGGCAAAGCTGTTTCCGTATTACCCAATCAGATGGACAAACGCAGCCTACCACTGTCCGGGGTACAAAGGCTTGGTCGCCGGAGAACAGGGCAACGACCCGCCTTATGGCAGTTACGCTTACAACGCCATGGGGGTCCATCCGCCATTCAGCGGCTTTACGGATTCCAGCCACGGGATTGATATTCGATTTCCCGTGCTCCCAATGCTGGGTTTGGGAATGCCCTTCCACCACCAGGCCTTTTGGCGGGCGGTTGGCGAAGCGGACATCAAGAGTCCGAGCGAGATGTTGGCCATCGGCGAATCCAGGTTTCTGACTGCGAAAGTGAATCGAATCCCCGGTGGACTAGACCGGGCGGTATGCGGCTTGTTGAACTGGAAGAACGGCCATAATTCGGAATGGGCTTTTGACGCCGCGCGCCATGGCCGGGATTACAACCAGGAGTTCTGCGACGGCCACGTGTCGGCGATGAATCCCTGGGTGCTGTTCAATCCAACCAACACCGCTCCGATGTGGAACAACGACCACCAACCCCACCCGGAAATGTGGT
>CAZZFF010000127.1:0-18773 GCA_964653485.1 uncultured Verrucomicrobiota bacterium
CTGGGTGAAAGGGTTGCCGGCGGCGGTAAAGATACAGTCCAGGGCCGTTTCCTCGCCGCTTTGGAAGCCGGCGGTATTGTTCCAATCCACGACGGCGGAGCCGGAGAACATAGTGCCGTGCTCATCGGGGTAGAGTGCGATGGGCAGCTCGTTCCAGTGGACGAGGTCGGGGCTGACGGCATGGCCCCAGTGCATATTGCCCCAGTTCCAACCGTAAGGGTTGTGCTGATAGAACATGTGGTACTCGCCCTTGTAGAAGACCAGCCCGTTCGGGTCGTTGTTCCAGCCGCGGCGCGAGGAGAAGTGGAACTGTGGACGGAGAGGCTCCCGATAGAGGCCCTCGGCGTCCCTGATTTCGTCGGCCTGCTCGATTGCCCGGAGTGCTGAGGGGCCTTCAGGCAGATTGTCCGCCTGAATGGCCGCCAGGCTGCCTTTGAAGGGCGCCAGGTCCAGAAAAGCCCACCAGTCCGGCGCGCCCTGCGCCAGCTCGATATCGAACTGGCGAACGGCCCGGCCGCCGACGACCAAGGCCAGGCGCCGCATGGGAGCGCCGTTTTTCACCGGCAGATTCAGGTATCGCTTCTCGACGGTGAATGTCCGGGCGGCCGGCTGAGGGGCGGGAGCCGGTTCGGCGCCCGGGCTTGGGGCAGGAGATGCGTTTGCCAGACCCGTTCCAATCAAGACGGCTGCCATCCACCGCGGCATCCAGTTCACGGGGCGAAGAGGCCGCAAAGATGACGTGGGCATAAGAGCGGTTTCTCCCGGTGGTGGTTTGGGAGCTTGGGGGGATGATCGTTTGGTCATTTCAGTATTCCTGATCCTTGAGCCGGCCTGGCTGCGGCGTGGGATAAACGCCGCCGGCGGCCAGTTGGACCGGCGCGGGCGAGTTCATTGTCAGTTTGTCCACGCCCGGCGCGAATTCGCGTCCATCGTTGAGCATTTCCTCGAAAGTGACGCTCTGGCCGGTGTGGACGGCTTTGCGGCCCATCTCCACGACCAGCGCGCGGCTTCGGCGCCGCGCTTGACCTCGTTGAAGGGCTTGTCCTGGCGGATGGCTTCGACCAGGTGATCCCACTCGAGCTCGTAGGGATTCGGCTCCGGTTGCGGGAAGGCCCAGGTCATGTCCGCCCGGGTGATGGTGTGTCCTTTGAAGATGCGGCATTTGGCCGGGGTGTGCATGAAGGTGGAAATGACCGCCGAGCCTTTCGTCCCATGAGCGTAGCTGGCGAATTCCTCGCGGCAACCGGGCATGTACCGGGAGTTGAGGAAGAGCTTGGCGCCGTCCCCGAAGGTGTATTCGATCGAGTAGTGGTCGAAGTTCTGGTCCACGGCGTCGCCCCGGTAGCAGCGCGAGCCCATGCCGTCCGCGCGGACGGGCCAGGCATCTTTCATCCAGCAGCACTCGTCCACGTTGTGGGCGACAAAATCATGGAAGACGCCCCCGCTGGCCCACATGAAGCTGAGATACCGCTGAATCTGGTAGAGGAGTTCACTCATCTGGTCCGGCTTCGGGCCGGTGAACCCCACCGGGCCGACCAGCCGGTAGGTGCGGAGCGTTGTGATCTCGCCGATTTGCCCTTGCTTGACGCGGTCATAAAGTTCCCAACGGGCTTTGCAATGGCGGCACATAAGCCCAACACCGACCTTGAGGTTCTTCTTCGCGGCGTCGTCTGCCAGTTGGATCATGCGGCGGGTTGTCGGTCCGTCCACGGAGATCGGCTTTTCCATGAACACATTCAAACCTCGGGCGATGGCGTAGGTGAAGTGGACCCAGCGGAAGGCCACAGGCGTCGCGAGGATCACGACATCGCCGGGTTTGAGGCAATCCATGGCCTTCTGGTAAGCGTCAAAGCCGATGAACCGCCGTTCGGGTGGCACTTCAACCTGGGCGGCCGCGAAGCCCGTGATCCAGCTATCGGCGGAGCCTTGGACTCGAGTGGCAGCGCTGGCGAGGGCCTCATGGCTGCGGTCCAGGCGCTCCTCGAAGAGGTCGGCCATGGCCACGAGCTTGATTGGGCCGCTCTTGGTGGCCAGGGCATTGGCGACGGCGCCGGTGCCTCGCCCGCCGCACCCGACGAGCGCGACCCGGATGGTGTTGTCCTCCGCGGCGTAGCCGGGCCGGGCCACGGCGGAGGCAAGAGCGGCCCCCACGGCCACCTTGCCCGACGTCTTGAGGAACTCGCGGCGGGTGGAGTGGTTCGGGCCTGCGTGGGCGGCAGATTCAAATCTCATGGCCGGAGAATATGAGGATGGCGTCCCGCTGTCAGCGCAATATTATCCGGCCAGAGGCGGCTGCTCTTTGCCGTTTGCCGCCTTGTCATTCTCCCTTGGCCTGTCTAGAGTGACTACAAATGACTGGTTTCCTCAGAAAGCTGTCCCCGGCCTGTTTTCTGTTTTTGTTCGCTCCCATTACCGCCGAGTACCTCAGCGGCTCCTCGCCGAGTTTTAATCCTATCATCTTCCTGGTCAACCTGCTGCTCTACGGCCCGGGGGTGCTGATGATTCGCGAACTCAAAGTCAAGTGGCACAAAGGGTGGCTGGCTGTTTTCATCATGAGCGCCGCGTATATGATTGCGGAGGAGGGCCTGATGCTCAACACCTTGTTCGACCCGTTCAAGAACACCGCCGGCCGTTCTCTCGGGGTAAACTGGGTTTGGACCACGGGCATGCTGCTGGTCCATTCCTTAGTCAGCGTTTTTCTGCCAATCCTCCTGGCCGAGGCGCTCTACAGCGGGCGAGCCAGGCACCAGTGGATAAGGTCGAGGACCTTTTTCGTGCTTCTGGCCGTCTTCTGCGGGAATGTCTTCGGCCTTGGGCGTTTGGTGGCGCCGGCCAACCGTCCGGGAATCATTTTTTACCTCGTGGAACTGGCCGTCATCGTCGCTTGCGTGGTTGCGGCCAAACATGCGCCCGGTCCGAGGTCTGGGAATGCGGAGTTCAACTGCTTGCGCTCGCCGCGCTGGTTGTATTTCGCGTCGCTCATCGGAACCACGATCACGTTCATCGTCGGGTTCGCGGCGCCGTCGTTGCCCATGCCTGCCCTCGCGAAGATGGCGCTTATGGCGGCGGTTTACCTGGCCTTCCTGGAGTTCTTGAGGCGAAATCATGTCTTCAACCCCGGCCTGCCGCCCCTGGCACAACTGGCCATCGCCGCCGGGATTGTCTCGTTTTGGATACTTGTGACGCCTCTGACGATGATCGGAAAGGGCAACCCGGGGCCGCTGATCTTCGCTCTTCTCACGATTGCCTTTTTTCTGAAAACACGGCGCCGGCTTATGAGTCTGGAACCTGCTCGTCCTGGCGCGCTCCGAGACTGACGAATTATATGCACCAACCCCTCAAAATGGACCGCCGCCAATTTCTCCGGACGGCGTCGGCCGGACTGGCGTTGTCCGCGGTCACCATCGTTCCCAGGCATGTGCTTGGAGGGCCGGGCCAGGTCTCGCCAGGCGGGAAGCTGACTCTGGCCGGCATCGGAATGGGCGGACAGGGCACCGAGGACATGCTCGCGCTTCAAAAGCTGCCGGAGGTGCAGGTGGTGGCGGTCTGTGATGTGAATCGCGAAGGGGGCGGTTACCAGTCGTGGTACTGGGCGGAGGGCAATGAGCGGCGGACCTCGGGGCGGGAGCCGGTGCGCCGGCTCATGGACGAGCTTTATGCGAAGCAGCGGCCATCGGGCCAATACCGGGGTTGCAGGGCCTACTCCGATTATCGGGATTTGCTCGAAAAGGAGGACGTGGATGCGGTGATGGTCGCCACGCCCGACCACACCCACGCCTTCATCACCATGGCCGCGCTGAGGCGAGGCAAGCACGTTTATTGTGAAAAGCCGCTGACATATTCGGTCGACGAGGCGCGACAGGTCGCGGAGGCGGCGCGCAAAGCCAAGGTAGCCACACAATGCGGCAACCAGGGGCAGGCAACCGAGGCGGCGCGCGTGACCCGGGAGATCATTGCGGATGGCGCCATCGGCCAGGTGCGCGAGGCGCAGGTATGGAGCGGAGCTCGGTTCTGGAGTTGGCCCGCCTGGGAGGGCCGCCCGCCGGAGACGCCGCCGGTGCCTGACGGATTGGATTGGGACCTGTGGCTGGGCCCCGCGCCGTTTCGTCCGTATCATCCCGCCTACCACCCCTGGACATGGCGCAACTGGCTCGACTTTGGCACGGGGCTGCTGGGGGACCTTGGCCTGCACAAGCTCTCGACCGTGTTCAAGGCGCTGAACCTGGGCCATCCCGTCACCGTCGAGGCAAGCGCGACCAAACTGAGCACGGAGACCTATCCTTTGGGCGAAATCGTGAGGTTCGAATTTCCCGCGCGCGGCGAGTTGGCGCCGGTGACTCTCACTTGGTATGACGGCGGGTTAAAGCCGCCCCGTCCGCCTGAGTTTGACGACGACGATGTCCTTCAGGATGTCATTTACATCGGCGACAAAGGCAAGCTCATGGGGAACAGGCTGATCCCCGAGTCGCGGATGGAGGCTTACAAGCTGCCGCCCAAGACGCTGCCGCGGTCGCCCGGCCATTACCAGGAATGGGTGGACGCCTGCCGCGGCGGTCCCGCCGCGGGATCAAACTTCGTGGACCACGCCGCGCTGGTGACCGAGGTTTGCCTGCTGGGCAACATCGCCGTCCGCAGCCAGAAAAAGCTCCACTGGGACGGCGGGCAGTTCCGCTTCACGAACGATCGGGCGGCCAACCAGATGCTGCGCCGGGAATGCCGGCAGGGCTGGACCTTATGAAGCACGCGACGCGCATGCTCAGGCCCCAATCACAAGCACCAGCATTGGTTCCAGAATGTTAGAATTGCGCCCGAACTTCGGGGTCTGGCTCTGCGCGGGCGGCTAGACCAACTGGGGTTCCTCGATGTGCCTGGGGGCAGGGGTCAGGGGCGTGCCGTCCTTGGCTTCCGGGTACTCGAAGACGGCGCCCTTGTAATTGCGGATGACCACGCGGTCGGCGTTGCGGCTGAGGATGTAATCGGGATTGATGGGGACCTTGCCGCCGCCGTTGGGGGCGTCGATGACGTATTGGGGCAGGGCATAGCCGGTGGTGTAGCCGCGGAGGCTCTCCATGATTTCAAGCCCTTTGCGCACGCTCGCGCGCAGGTGGGCTGAGCCTGAGATCAGATCGCACTGGTAGAGGTAGTACGGTTTGACGCGGCACATGAGGAGCTTTTGGACATGGGCTTTCATGACAACCGGGTCGTCATTGACCTTGCGGAGCAGGACGGATTGGTTGCCCAGGGGGATGCCGGCATTGGCCAGGCGTCCCAGGGCGTCGCGCGCTTCAGTCGTCAACTCGCGGGGATGGTTGGAGTGGACGCTGATGAAGAGCGGGTGGTATCGCCCGAGCACGGCGCAGAGCTGCGGGGTAATGCGCTGGGGCAGGAAGATGGGGATGCGGGTGCCGATGCGGAGGAACTCGACATGCGGGATGGAGCGCAGTTGGCCCAGCAGGAAGTCGAGCCTTTCGTCGCTCAGCAGGAGGGGGTCGCCGCCGCTCAGCAGCACGTCACGGACTTCCGTGTGGCGGCGGATATACTCCATCTGGCGCTCGAACTCGGGATGGAAGTCGTAGCCCGAGGCATTGCTGACGAGGCGCGAGCGGGTGCAATAGCGGCAGTAGGACGCACACCGGTCGGTCACCAGGAACAGGACACGGTCAGGGTAGCGGTGGACGAGTCCCGGCGCCGGCGACTGCGATTCTTCAGCGCAAGGGTCGCTCATCTCCCACGGGGCGGTGAGGGTCTCCTCGGCGCGGGGGATGACTTGCCGCCGAATGGGGCAATCTTCGTCCGCCGGGTCGATGAGGTTGAAAAAGTAGGGCGTAATGCCCAGGGCCAGCTTTTGATTGGCCAGGGTGGCGCCGGCTACCTCCTCAGGGGTGAGGGAGGGCATGAGCCGTTGTAGCTGCTGGAGGCCGGTGATGCGGTGTTTTAGCTGCCAGTGCCAGTCCTCCCAGTCCGAATCCGGAACCTGGCTCCAAAACCCTCGCCCGGCAGAGTGGAATTCCTTGAGTGAAGAGAGTGGGCGACGCGATGGTGGCTCGTCGCTGCTCCCCGATGTCGTCGTTGTAGTGGTCTGCATTTTTTACCGTTCTATTTTTCAGCGCACTATATGTTTGAACACGATGGTGTCAAGCCAGTGAGGTGCGCAGGGTTGAGTTTTTGATGTGTAAGTACTTTGAGCGAAAGTGGTTAGGACACAGGGCACAATTTTTTGATGGAGGGGGTCCGGGCAAGCCCTCACCTGGCGGAGTCTGCGCCAGGCGGGGCTTGCGCGAGGGGGGACGCCGGCTTGCGGGCGGGGTGGAGGGCCAGGCGTTGAGAGTCGAGGGCGTCCAACTGCATGAGGGCGGCGGCGGTGGCGTGCCGATGGGCGGCCTTTCTCCGAAGGCCGAGAACGAAGCCGCCTTTGTCACGGTTCTCGAGGAAGGCAGCGATGACCTTGTGGTAATCGTCGAGGAGGGAAAACAGGTCGCGGGAGATGCGCGGGCGGAGGGCCTCGAGTTCGCGGAGTTTGGTTTGGAGGGCGAAGGTTTGCGACGCGGGGTCCCAGTCACGGACGATGTTTTGGAGGGATGCCTGAGCATGGAGCGGGAGTTCGTCGGGGCGGGTGCGGACCTCGATGCCGGCGCAGACGGCCTCATCGAGTTTCTGGAGACTCTTGTCCGACGGCCAGGTTTGGGTGATGTCATAGCCGGTGAAATCGGCGACCTTCAAGGCCCACCATTTCTCGATTTCGAGCGGACGGGTGAAATGGGTCTGGAATGCGCGCAGGAAGGCGAACTGCCAGTTGTAGTGCTGGGGCAATTCAGCCAGGAAGGCCCGGAGGCAGGCGCGTCCGTCATTGAGGCGCAGGAGACTGTCGACGAACAACTGGGCGCTGCTGCGGTAGATTTCGCCGGCCTGGTCGGTCAACTGGGCTTGGGTTGGCCAGCTAAGGTCCTGGAAGGTCAGCGGGGGGTAGCTGGTCAGTTGCTTGTGGGCGCGGTCGAGCGGGTCTTGCCAACGGCGGTCCGCGAAGGTGGACGTGAAGGCAAGGCCGGAGAATACCGGACCAGCCGGGGTTTGGATTACCTGCGAGGAGAATGCCCCCGGAGCGGCGGGCGGAGGGAGGATGATCTCCATTTCCTTGGAAGCGAGGAGCTGACGGGACAGACCTTCAACCAGCCAGGTTGGGATTTCGGCGGAGCGGAGGGTGGCCGAGCGATTGGCCATTTCGAGCAGCAATGCCTGCGTCATTGCCCGCACGTAGCGTCCGCGCTCAACGACGTTGGGCAGGACGACACGATACTGCCACCCGTCGCTGAACCGTTCGGAACTAATGACGCCGCCGTCATCCGCGGTTGCGGCCGGATAGAGTGTGACAAAGACCTTGCCGCGCCAGGGTTGGCTGGTCTCCAACTCGCTCCAGAGGTCCCGCTTGATGCGCTCGGCGGAGATCGCCACCAGAGTGGGCTCGAGGTGGATGAGGCTGCGATTGGTTTCGAGGATGCTGGCGGGTTGGGCCGCGCTGACGGCTTGAACGATGAACTGGCTGGAACGGCTGCTGGCGGTGAGCGGGTCCGGCCGCGAAAACTGGGCCAGCGCGGAGCCGGCAGTCAGCCCCCAGCATAAAAACATCCCTCCAGCCCGGATCCGGCCTCCGCCCATGCACATAACCTACGATTTGTTTGAGTCCGCTACCGGCTTGGCCGCAGTCTTGGGTTCGGGACCGGCTTTGGTCGCGCTCGCGGAGGCAGTTACCGGGGGAACATCTTTCTTGGCGGCCGCTTTGTACTGCTCGCTGCGATAATCGGTGGCGTAAAAGCCGCTGCCCTTAAATATGAGACCGCCGCCGCCGCTGATGGCTCGTTTGACCTGGCCCTTGCCCCAGGGTTTTTGAGGGCACAACTCTCGCGGGCAGACAGTCAAGGATCGAGCCGAGATGGGCTGAATTTTTTCAAAAGCATGACCGCACTTCTGACAGATATACTCGTATGTAGGCATAACCGTGGTATCTAATAGACCGAAGGCCGGTCCGGGTCAAGCGGCTCAACCGCCGATGCAGCTCATAGTGCGCGACGGGGGGACGAAGTCGGGTTCGCCGATATGGTGACGGGGTTCTTTGTGCCAGACCACGGCTTTAAGCCATTCGGCTAGCTCGTCGTCGGAGGCCCCGAGGCGCAAGCGGGCGCGGAGGTCGTGTTCGGCAACGCTGAAGAGGCAGGTGCGGATTTTGCCATCGGCGGTCAGGCGGATGCGATTGCAATGGCCGCAGAATGGCTCGGTGACGGGAGCCACGAGGCCGACCTTGCCGGGTGCGTCAGTGAAGCCCCAGAGTTTGGCCGTTGCGGAGGGGTTCTCAGGAGCGAGGGCGTGGAGGTTGAACCTGGCCTGGAGGCGGTCGAGGACTTCGCGGGCGGGCACGACCATTTCCTTGAGCCAAGCGCGGGCGGAATCCAGGGGCATGAACTCGATGAAGCGGCAGCACAGGTCCCGGTCGCGGGCAAACTGGGCGAGGGCCTCGATTTCGTGGTCGTTTATGCCGCGGATGACGACGGCATTGAGCTTGACGGGGTGGAAGCCCAAGTCCTGGGCCAGAGAGATGCTGTGCAGCACTTCGCGGAGGTTGTCGCGACCGGTGATCCTTTTGAAGTTGTCGCGATCGAGCGAATCGAGGCTGAAGCTGATGCGGCGGAGTCCGGCGGCGCGCAGGGCGAGAGCTTTTTGGGCGAAGAGGAAGCCGTTGGAGGTCATCGCCAGGTCGCTTACCTCCGGAATGGCGGCAAGGCGGGCGACGAGGTTTTCGACTTCGTGGCGTAGGAGCGGTTCGCCGCCGGTCAGCCGGATTTTGCGGATGCCCCACCCGACGGCCAGCCGCACCACGCGTTCGATTTCCTCGAAGCTGAGGAGTTGGGACCTGGGCGCCCATTGTTGGAGGATCGGGGCTGAATTGGGCATCGTGGCCCAGTGGCCGCGGTAGAAATTCCGGGCTGCCTCGGATTCGGGCAGGCAATAAAGACAGCGAAAGTTGCAGCGATCGGTCAGGCTCACGCGGAGGTCACGCAGAACGCGCCCCTGGGCATCGACTAACTCGCGGGCTTGGCTCATTTACCCATCCTTGGGGCTGCCGCCTCTCGAAGTGGCACAGGAGGCAGCCAGGAGAACGGAGACACCCACTCTCCGCTTCCGCCGTCTTCTCCTCTTCATCCCGCTCTCACTTGGCCGGGGCGTCAACAGTCGGCGGCCGGTTGGTGGCGGACGGCGGAATCACCTTGACACTCCCGTCGGAACTGACCTCGACGTTGAGGTCATAGTTCGGTTTGGGGGTTCTGCCCAGTATCGAGAGGGGGTTGACGCCCTGCATGAGTTTCTGGGCGCCCTTCTGTTCGCTGCCGGCGAAGAGGCCAAGGCGAATCCAGTCGAGCCGGCGGGCAATGGTGAGTTCCTGTTTCAACTTGGCGACCTGGGCGCGCATCACAGTGATGTCGTTGAATTGCCGCTCCAACTCGGCCTTCTCCGCGATGAGACGTTTGAGATTGGTTTCGAGGATGGCCTTGTCTCCTTCCGAGGCGGCCAGCTTTCTCTTGGTGTCTTCGATTTGAGACGTGAGGTTGGTAATGGAGGCTCCGAGTTCCAAGGCGCGTTTGTCCAGGCTCTGGTTCTGACTTTCGAGGTCGGCGATTCTGGCGTCGCGTTTCTTGACTTCCTCGTCCTTGGCCTTGAGAGCAGCCTCGGTCTTTGCCAGGTCGGTGCTTGCCTGCGAGAGATTGGCGGACACTTGCTTGAAGGTGTTGGTCAACTCGACAAAGGCCTTCTTTGTCTCCGCGAGGTCCTTCTCGAAGGCGGTGCTTCGCTGCGCCTCCTCGCTGAGTTTGCTGGTCGCCAAATTGAGGCTGTTGGAAAGGCTGTTGATCTTCTCGTCACGTTCGAGCTTCTCCTGGACGGCGTGCTTCCTCACGACGACCAACACGATGCCAAGGCAAAGGCAAACGAGGATTAAAAGGATGGCGCCAATTCGGTTTTTCATACTACGGCCATAATGTAGGAAACTCGCAATTTTGGCAAGCGGTCATCTTGGCGCGAGACTTGGGCTTCGATGCTCTGTAGGATGGGGCCATGAAGATCGTGCATCTAGTTTTTGTGCTTCTATCGAGCGCAGCGCTTCAAGGGGCTTCCTTTACCAACGGCGGGTTCGAGGCCGGGTTGGACGGGTGGCGGTTCTGGACGCGCGAGAGCGGGGCGGGCACGCTCAGGCTGGACACGCAGGAGCGGCACAGCGGAACGCAATCGGGCCGTGTCGAGCATCATGGGGAGAAGGATTGGAGCCTGGAGCCGGGACAGAGGATTTCGGTCGAGCCGGGCGATTTGTTCGAGGTGGAGGTTTGGGTGCGGACGGAGGGTGAGGGGGGTGTGACTTTGTGCGCGTCCACCTGGGACCGCGGAGGCAAGGCGGTGGATTGGTCTCACGGGGAACGCCAAGCGGTTTCCGGCGGTGGTTGGCAGTTGTTGCGGAGCCGGGTATTGGCGACCCAGGGTATAGCGCAGATTCAGCCGCGGCTCATCGGCTACGGCCAGGTGAGTGTCTGGGTGGACGATTTTGCTGTCCGCAAGCTGGCCGGCCCAAGCTCGCTCCACAATCGCAGCTTTCCGGCGGCCCTGGCTGTGAGCAATCGATGGCTGGCGGTGACATTGACCACGTCCAATGCGGCACTGAGCGTTCGGGACTTGCGCACCGGCCGGACCTGGACCCAAAAGGCGCCGGCTTCGGACCTGATTCTGACCGGTGCGTCGGCCGAAGGCGCCGGGATGCGGATGAGCCTGTTTCACGCGCCTTCGGGTCTCGAGCTCGCGGGGCGGCTGGAGTTGGCGGCGGAAGCGCCGGAATTTGTCCTGGAATTGACAGCCCAGGGGGAGATGCACTCCGCCCTGCGATTCCCTTACCCATTCGAGACGGCCCCGGGGGATTACCTCGTGGTCCCGATGAACGAAGGGATTTCGTATCCGGTCGAGGACCAGAGCGCGCCCATGCACCGGCTGATCACTTACGGGGGCCACGGGATTTGCATGGCCTTCTGGGGCGTGACGGACGGAAAGGCCGGACAGATGGCCATCTTTGAAACTCCGGACGATGCCGCCATCCGGATGAGCCGGCTGGATGGGCGGTTAGTGGTCGCGCCCGAATGGGACCCGCAGAAGCAGGCATTCGGGTATGCGCGCAAGTTGCGTTATGTCTTCTTCGACCAGGGCGGCCACGTCGCCGTCGCGAAGCGCTATCGGGCATACGCGCGGCAGGCGGGCCTGCTCAAGACCCTCGATGAGAAAAGGCGCTCAAACCCGAACGTGGATTTGTTGATGGGGGCGGTGAATGTGTGGTGTTGGGACCGGGATGCGGTGAGCATCGTGAAGGAGATGCAAGCCGCCGGGATCGAGCGCATCCTCTGGAGCAACCAGCAATCGCCTGAGAACCTGCGCGCCCTCAACGACTTGGGCGTGCTGACCAGCCGCTACGACATTTACCAGGACGTGATGGATCCGGGGCAGTTCCCCAAACTCGGAGGCGTCCATCCGGACTGGACGACCGCCGCCTGGCCCAACGAGATCATTACGGGCCCCGGCGGCCAATGGATTAAGGGCTGGGGCGTGGAGGCGCGGGATGGCTCGATGATTCGTTGCGGGGTGATCTGCGACAGCCGCGCCCTGGAATACGCCCGGGCGCGGGTCCCGGCGGACCTGGCGACCCATCCATATCACTGCAGGTTCATCGATACGACCACCGCCGCTCCGTGGAATGAGTGCTACGATCCTCGCCACCCCATGACGCGGACCGAAAGCAAGCAATGGAAGATGGAACTGCTGCGATACATGTCCCAGGACATGAAGCTGGTGACCGGGTGCGAGACGGGACACGACGCCTCGGTGCCGTTCCTGCACTATTTCGAGGGGATGCTGAGCCTGGGACCGTACCGAGTGCCCGACGCGGGCAGGCGCATGAACGTGCTCTGGACCAACGTTCCCGAGGTGGTGGCCAAGTACCAGCTCGGCCATGCCTACCGCCTTCCGCTGTGGGAACTGGTCTATCATGATTGCGTTGTCGCCCAGTGGTACTGGGGTGATTACAACAACAAGCTGCCGGGCCTGTGGGACAAACGGGACTTGTTCAATGTCCTCTACGGGACGCCGCCGATGTTCATGTTCGACCGCAAATTGTGGACGCAGGATAAAGCGCGGTTTGCCCAGAGCTATAAGAACACCTGCCCCTACGCGCGGCGGACGGCTTATGCCGAAATGACCGACCACCGGTGTCTCACGCCGGACCGTTCGGTGCAGCAGACCGTTTTTGCCAACGGCCAAATCGTTACGGTCAATTTCGGACAGGCAGCCTGGGAAATGCCCGATGGGCGCAAGATCGAACCGATGGGATTTGCCGTTAGCGCGGGCAAAGAATGAACGGCGTTCCGCCTCCGAGGCAAACCGTTGAAACGGTTCCAGCCCCCCGGGCGCCTCTTTACACCGGGCTAAAGCCACGGTGTGAATGAAACGCCTCGCCGAGAGTTCTTGTCTGTGTTCTGTCCGTGTCCTCTTGGTCAATCCTGCGAAGGTCCGGCGCCCTGACGGCGGAACTTCGCCAGGACCATATCGGTGATTTCACTTGCGGCGGGCACCTTTGCCGCCAATGCAAGGAGCCAGTAGGCGAGGCCGGCGACGGCTCCCGGCACGAAGACTGCGCCGATTTTGAGCAGAAGCCCGGCGTGGCCGAGGTTCCGTTCCCACTGAAAGCTGAGCGCGCCCGCGATGACTCCCGCCAGCACGGCCGCTCCCAGCAAGCCAAGGAGCATGGGTTTGAGCGCGGTCAGGCCGAGATACTTGAGCTTGCGGCGCAGGGCGTACGCCAGGAGCACCGTGTTCAAGGTAGCGCTCAGGGTATTGGCGACGGCCAGACCCACTTCTCCACCGATATGGGAGTAGTGGAGGTACTTCACGAAACTGACCGCGAGGACGAGGTTCAACGCCAGACAGAAGACGCTGATCTTCATCGGGGACTTTATGTCTTTGAGGGCGTAAAAGGCCCGGGCGAGGATGTTATTCATCGAGAACATGAGCAGACCCGGCGCGAGGCAGGCCAGGGAGAGGGCCACTCGATAGGTGGCACTCGGGCCGAACTTTCCGCGCTCGAAGATGAGGCGGACGATCGGCTCAGCCAGGGCGAGGGACATCGCGGCCGCCAGCAGGTTGGCGAAGGCCAGGTGGCCCAGGCCCTGGCGGAGAGTGCCGCGGAATTCTCCATATTTCTTCTCAGCGGCCAGCCCGGAAAGGGTTGGGAGCAGGTAGGTGGCCAGGGAGATGCCGAACATGCCTTGAGGCAATTCCATAAGGCGCACCGAATAGTCGAAGGTGGAGATGATCGATTTATCGAACCAGAAGGTGCAGAACTGGGTGACGAGGATGTTGATTTGAAAGGCGGCGACGCCGATGGAGCCGGGCAGCATTTTGCGGATCACTTCGCGGACGGTGGGGTCGTGCCAGGGTGAGACCCATCTGTAGCGGAAGCCTTCCTTGGCGAGCGTGGGCAACTGGAAGGATGCCTGCACCAGACCCGCCACCAGCACGCCAATGGCCAGGCCAAAGATTTGGTGATCGAGGCCCTTGCCCATCCGCGGCGCCAGACACCAGACGCTGGCGATCATCACCACGTTGAGCATGGTCGCGCCCAGGGCGGGGACGAAGAAATGGCCACGGGCATTGGCCATGCCGATCATCGCCGCCGCGAGGCAAACCAAGAGCATATAGGGGAACATCAGGTCCAACAGTTGGATCATCAGCCGCCAGTCGGAGCTCAAATGCCCGAAGCTGAGTAACAGCGAAAGCCCCAGCATGACCGCCACGGTGACCGCCCCGGCGGCCACAACCAGCCCGGAAATCACGGCGTTGGCGCAACGCCACATCTCCCGCTCTCCGTCCTGCCGTTCCTTGTGTTTAAAAATGGGGATGAAGGCCGCGGTGAGCGCGCCCTCGCCCAGGAGACGCCGAAAGAGGTTTGGCACCTGGAAGGCCCATTTAAAGGCGCTGGCCACGTCCGTGTTCCCCATGAATGCGGCATAGGCCATCTCCCGGACCATGCCCAACAGGCGGCTGGTCAAGGTGGCGGCGGCCAGGGCGCCGGAGGATTTCAACATCTGTGACATGGGTTGAGCTTAAACCAGGACAGTTCGCAGCGTAAGAAACATCCGGGTCGAAGTCCAAAGCCAAAAGCCAAAGCCCGGATTCGGAACAAAAGACCTCTGGCCAGGAGCGGGGATTTTGAGTAAAGGAACGGGGATGATTACGAGCAAGCTCTCACGACGCAACGCTTTGACTCACGCCGGGCTGCTGGCAGGCGCGACGATCCTGGGCAACGCATTGCCGGGGGCCAGGGCCTCCGCGCAGCCGCAAAGCCCCGCGCCGCCCCGTCCTTTCCGCTTTTGCCTGAACATGGCGACTATCCGGGGCCAGAACCTGGGGATCGTCAAGGAAATCGAGATCGCCGCCGAGGCGGGCTATGACGCGATCGAGCCATGGATCGATACGCTGCAGGAGTATGCGAAGAAGGGCGGCTCGCTCAAAGACCTGGCCAAACGCATCGCGGACGCCGGACTGACGGTCGAGGGGACCATCGGCTTTGCCGAATGGCTGGTCGAGGACGATACGCGGCGCGCCCAGGGCTTTGAGAGGGCCAAACGGGATATGGAACTGGCGGCGCAGATTGGGGCCCGCCGCATTGCGGCCCCGCCCGCGGGGGCAACCGGTCTGCCGAAGCTGGATTTCGTCAAGGCCGCCGAACGATATCGCGCGCTGCTGGAGCTTGGCGACCAGGCGGGGCTGGTGGTCGAGTTGGAGTTGTGGGGCGCTTCGAGGAATTTCGGGCGGCTGGGCGAGTGTGTCGGTCTGGCCATGGAAAGCGGGCATCCCAAGGCCTGCGTGCTCGCGGACGTGTTCCACCTCTACAAAGGCGGATCGGACTGCGGCGGCATCCGGTTGCTGGGACCCGAAACCATCCAGGTGCTGCACATGAACGATTACCCTAGCGACCCGCCGCGCGAGAAGATCGATGACAGCTATCGCGTGTTTCCCGGCGACGGCGTGGCGCCGCTGGTCGATATCTTGCGCGCGCTGCGCAAGACCGGCGCGCGGCCGATCCTGTCGCTGGAGGTGTTCAACCGGCAATATTGGGCGCAGGACGCGCTCAAGGCAGCCAAGACCGGCTTGGCAAAGATGAAGGCGGTGGCGGAGAAGGCGGAGGCATGAAGATTCCTCGCGCGCCCCATTCGTGGCGGCTTAGCCCGAGGCAGGCCATCGCGTTGCAAGGCAAAATGCGCGGTTTGGTCTGCCGGGTGGGGTCCGGAGAGGAATTCCGGTTCGTGGCCGGCCTGGACGGGGCGTTTTCGCGGGACGGCAGCCGGTGCATAGCGGGAGTTGTGCTTTGGGATTTGCGGGAGCGGCGGGTGGTGGAGCGGCAAATCGCCACGGCCAAACTGAGATTTCCCTATATCCCCGGACTGCTCTCGTTCCGCGAGGTTCCGGCCTGGGTGGCGGCGCTACGCAAGTTGCGGCAAGCGCCAGACGTGCTGATGTGCGACGGGCAGGGCATAGCTCACCCGCGCCGGTTCGGAATCGCTTCGCACCTGGGAGTGCTTTGTGGTTTGCCTTCAATCGGATGCGCCAAGAGCCGGTTGGTCGGCGCGCACGATGAGCCGCCGGCGCGGCGCGGGGGACGGGCGCCGCTGCTGGATAAGGATGAGGTGATCGGAACCGTGCTCCGCACGCAGAATGGGATCGGGCCGGTCTATGTGAGCATCGGCCATCGTCTCGACCTCGCCTCGGCGGAGGCGCTGGTCCTGGCCTGCGCCTTGAAATATCGTCTGCCGGAGCCGACGCGCCTGGCGGACCGATTGGTGGCGGAGGCGAAGGTCGAAATGAAGTGAAATCCGAAATCCGAAAACCGAAATCCGAAGGAAAACCGAAATCCGAAATCCGAACCCTCTCGGGCGCCAACTCGACGCCCGATGCCTGGGCTACTGCCGTTTGCCTGTCGCGCAGACATCGTGCCGAATAAAGGACCGGATTTCGGATTTCGGGCCTTCGGATTTCCTTCGGATTTCGGTTTTCGGATTTCGGATTTCTGTTACGGCTCTCCCAGGAACACGCTGCCGCTCTGCGAGGCGCCCAGGAACAAACCGTAGCCGGCGTTATCTCCCTGGAGCAGCACTCCGCTGACGGAGATGCCGGTTTTGCTTCCTGTTACGGGCACGGTGCCCTGGAAGAGGCCCGAGGCGGTCGTGAGAGTCAGGCTCAGCTTGTTGGTTCCGCTGAACTTGTTGTTGGCCCCCAGCGTGACCCCGTTGGTCAGGCCCGCGGACAAGTTGCCTCCGGCCAGCTCGATCACCCCGTTGGTCCAGTCGAGGACGCGCGCGCTGCTTGTGTACGAGTAAAGCGATTCGATGACCTGCACCCCGTTGGTAACAAACATGAAGCCGTTGGGATAAAGCGTGCCGGACCCGCCGGAAGTCTTCATCCAGCTCAACGAACCTACCGTTTGGCTGCCGCCGCCGTTGGTCGCAAAACTGAGCCAGCCCCATATCAGCCCCTGGCCCGCGTAAGCGGCTGGCGAGACGTAGAGCGGCCACTGGCCCGAGCCGACCACCACGCCGCCGGCGGTCACCTTGGTGCCATCGCCCAACACGCCGCTGAAGGTGACGGCGCCCGATGCGCTGACGCCCAGGGTTCCGAAGCCGTAGCCGGCTGGTTCGCCTGAAGGATCGGCCGGCTCCGGTGGGACCATCACAAGAGTGTACTTCTTGCCGGCCTGGGCGAGGTCGGCTTTGGAAACCGCCTGGTAGGCCGACAGGCCGGCGCTCCAGGCAGCGTTGGCAACCGAGCCGGTCATGCCTTCACTGCCGGCCAGGTCGAGTTGCAATTGGAGGGTAAGGGGCTTGCCGCCCGGGCCGGCAACGGAGTTGGAGTAGGCGCCGGAAGACGAGAGGTGGCCGGAGAATTTGTAAGTGCTCCCGGCCAATTGGAGTTGGGCGCTGAGGCTGCCCAGGCTGGTGAGTGTGGCGGAGAAGGAGCCAGCGCTGGCCGGGGAGAAGCCGTTGGTGTCGGCAAACAGCCCGGCGTAAGTTCCCTGGACGGGGATAAAGGGGTTGGGGATGAAGTTGGCTTGGAGCTCGAGGCCGACCGTCATGGTGAAGGAGAGCGTCGGGGTCGTGGCCAGAATGTTCCCGGCGTTGTCTGTCCAGTTGACGAAGATGGAGCCGCCCGCGGGCGTGGCAGTGATGGCATAAGGGGCGTTGAGGACGAGGGCGGCGCCGTTGTAATTACTGGGCTTGAGGGTGCCGCCGCCGTGGGTCGTGACGACGAGGGGCGTAACGACTTTATAGGTAAACGAGCGGGTTTTCGTCGGAGACAGATTGCTGCTGGTGTCGATGGCAAAGGCGCGGACGGTGTTCAAACCGGGGAGCAGATTGGTGACGGTGGCGGACCAATTATTGGTGCCGGCGGCCGTCTGGTAGGCATTGGTGCCGGCGGCGTTCTCCAGTCGGTATTCGACTGCGGCGACGGCGACGTTGTCCTTTGCGGTGCCGGTGACGATGACGGTTGAATTAGTTAGTATGGCGTTGGCGGCGGGCGAGGAAAAGGAAACCGAGGGCGGGGTGGTGTCAGCCTCGAAAGCCAGGGCCAGTTCCACGCTGCCGTAGGCCCCCTCGAAGCCATCGACTGCGATCTGATACTGAGTGCCGGCATTGACCGGGAAAAGGAGCTGGGCCGGGTTGCCGCTTTCGTCGACGGAGATCGCCGCGGCGACCTGAGTCAGATTGCTGACTGAGGAGCCGGTGTAAACGGCCAGAATGTTGGGGAACGAGGTGGCGTAGGTGTTCAGGTTGAGGGTGCCGCTGCTGGGAGCTGTCCAAGCCCACCAAAGCGAATTGAAAGGAGGATTGCCCTTGATTTTGGGTTCTCCCGGTTCCGTTGTGGCGAACGTGCTGTTGCCCTGGACCGTGAGCGACGTTCCTGTCAGGATCGTGCGGTTGGTAAAATAATCATTGGGCGGGATATCGGACGTGGTTTCCACCCAAACGGCCACGTCGTCAATGTTGAAGAGGGTGGTTGCGCCCGATAACGCTTGAAACTCGATGTCAATCGTCTGGCCGGTCCAGGAAGTGAGGTCAAAGCTCATGCGATAGTAGAAACCGGGGCCCTGGCCTCCGACGGAATTGGCGCCGGTTTCTTCATCGACCGTGGCGACCACCGCTCCGCTGATGGGGGACACGATGAACACCCCCATTATGTCACTGGAGCTTTGGCTGGTGGAATAGACATTGTAGTAATAGCTCAGTTCCGCCGCGACGGTGTTGGTCGGGAGCGTTACGGTTTGATAGACCGTCTGGAGGCCTCCGGCGCTGGCCCCGCCGAGGGCCAAGTACCCCATTCCGTCGTAGGCAATAGCAGCGTTGTCTTTGATGGCCGCCCCGAGACCGGAGATTTGCCATTGCCCCTCGTTCGGCGACTCGAACCCGCCGTTGACAATGAGTTGTGTTTGCCCGAGGGCAGCGCTGATCGCGCAGCTCATCAGACCGACCAAAAGCATCGTAATCTTCATTTCCTCGTATATGTCTTGAGGGAAGAACTCGCGCGCCTCCCCCGGCGCAAGTGGAACAGAACGCCGGCGCCGATGCAAGCAATTCAGCCGTAGTCGCGGGCTGGCGAATTGCGCCAAAAGTTTTGTTACCCGGGGCGGGGGTGAAAGAGGGGCT
>CAZZFF010000128.1:0-18447 GCA_964653485.1 uncultured Verrucomicrobiota bacterium
TTCGGATTTCGGATTTCGGATTTCCTTCGGATTTCGGATTTCGGATTTCGGATTTGAGCCTTCGGCTTTCGGATTTCACCCTTCGGTCTTCGCCGTTCGGTGCGACTGCCACCCTCCCTTCGTCGCCGGCCTGCATTCGGCTCTGTTCCAAAAGGTGCTGGACGCTTGCATGCATGACCCGGGTGAACGGCTCCGGGTGCAGGCCGATCCAGAAGACAAAGACCAGGAGCGGGGCGAGCGCCAGGACCTCGCGCCCGCAGAGGTCCTTGATTTTGGAATGGTCCGGGTTGTGGGTGCCGCCGTAGGCGACCTTCTGGAGCATGCGCAGCATGTAGGCGGCAGCCAGGACCACGCCGGGCACGACGCAGACCATCATGGGTTTGGAAACGGCGAAGCCTCCGCTCATGACCAGGAACTCGCCGATAAAACTGTTGGTGCCCGGGAAGGCCAGGGAGGAGAGGGCGAAGACGCCGGCGAAGGCGGCAAAGAGGGGCATGGCTTTGCCGAGGCCCGAGGCCAGGCCGAGGTCGCGCGTATGGAGGCGCTCATAAATGATCCCGACGCTGATGAAGAGAGCGCCGGTGGTGACGCCGTGGTTGATCATGACCATGAGCGCGCCCTCGACGCCCACCTGGTTGAGGGCGAAAATGCCCAGCGTCGCAAACCCCATGTGCGCCACGCTGGAATAAGCCACCAGTTTTTTGAGGTCGGACTGCGCCAGCGCGGTCAGGCCGCCATAGAGGATAGCCACCACGGAGAGGCCCAGGATGAAGGGCGTGAAGAAGCGGGTGGCATCCGGAGTAATGGGAAGGGAAAAGCGGAGGAAGCCGTAGGCCCCCATCTTGAGCAGGACGCTGGCAAGCAGGACGCTGCCGGCGGTCGGGGCTTCGACGTGGGCGGCGGGAAGCCAGGTGTGGAAGGGGAACATCGGGACCTTGATGGCAAACGCGATGAAGAATGCCAGGAAGACCCAGTATTGGAAGGCGGGCGAGTAGGGCCGGCCCATGAGGTCGGGGATATAGAATGTGTGCCGCTGTGTGTAGAGCGCGATTATCGCCACGAGAAGAAACAGCGAGCCGGCCATCGTATAGATGAAGAACTTGAGGGCGGCGTAGATTTTGCGAGGCCCGCCCCAAATCCCGATGAGCAGGGCCATCGGGATGAGCATCGCTTCCCAAAAGACGAAGAACAGGACGAAATCCAGGGCGCAAAAGACGCCGATCATGGCTGTTTCCATGATGAGGAGGCAGATCATGAATTCCCTGACGCGCGCCTGGATGTAGCCCCAGGAGGCGAGCACGCACAGGGGCATGATCAACGTCGTGAGGAGCACCAGCAGCAGGCTGATGCCGTCCACGCCCAGGCTGTAGTTGATGTTCAGGGCGGGAATCCACCGGGCGTCTTCCTTGAACTGGAAGAGGTGCGTGCCGGGATCGAAATTCCAATAGAGCGCCAGTGAGGAAACCGCCAGGACGGTGGTCGCCGCCAGGGTCCACCAGCGCAGAAGCTTCTCGCCCTTGATCACGGCGGCCACAGCCGCGGCCGCCAGGGGGCTGAAGATGAGCAGGCTCAGGATGTTGTGGGGGAGGCTAGTCATCACCTGTTTACAAAGAGCACAAACGCCACGATGAGAATCGCGGCGACCGCAAAGGCGAATGCGAGGTTTTGCTGCATCTCGCCGCGCTGGGCCAGACGGAGACGCCGGCCGAGGCCGCGCACACTGTCAGCCAGGCCGTCCACGGCGCCATCGATGATCTTATTGTCGAACCGCCCGGCCAGGGTGGCCGTAAACATGAGCGGAACCAGACCGGCCAGGCGGTAGAGTTCGCCGACGAAGGCATCGGCCGACTGCACGGGCTTTCGAGCGAGCCAAAGGAAGGCGCGCCCGCCTTTGCGGTAGAACCAGTCCATGTCGAGGCTGATGAGGGCCTCGGGCTTGAGCTTCCGGAGCAGCAAGAAGAAGCCCAGGCCGGTAAAGAGGAGGATTTGGAGCGTCTCGGAGATGTGATAGGAGGTGTAGGGCTGGTATTTCAGGGCCTCTCGGGGGAAGGGCAGCATGTTGTAGAGATAAGGCGTATAGCACCCGATGAAGATGCAAAGGAGAGAGGCCGCAAGCATAGCGGCGACCATGTTGCCGGGCGGTTCCGCGGCGCGGTCCCAGACCTCTTTCTTCGGACGATTTTTTCCGAACCAGATGAAATAGGGGACCTTCAGCCCGGTGTGGAGGAAGGTGCCGGCCGAGGCGAGCAGGAGGAGGAACCCGGCCCACAGCTTGTGGTCCTCGAAGCCGGCGGAGACAATCATCGATTTGCTGACGAAACCGCTGAAGAGCGGGAAGGCGGAGATCGACAACCCGCCGACGAGGGTAAAGACAAAAGTCCAGGGCATCTTTTTCCAAAGGCCGCCCAGCTCGGTGAATTTGCTCTCGCCGGTCATGTAAAGAACGGAGCCGCAGCCCATGAACAGGAGGCCCTTGTAAAGGATGTGGGCGAAGGCATGGGCGCAGGCGCCGTTGATGGCCATCTCGGTTCCGATGCCGACGCCCGCCACCATGTAGCCGACCTGGCTGATGATGTGGTAGGCCAGGAGACGCCGGCAGTCATTCTCCAGGACGGCATAGACCACGCCGTAGAGGGCCATGGCCACGCCAAGGTAAATGAGGAGGTCCATCCCGGCGAAGCTCCGGCACAGGGCATACACGGCGGTTTTGGTGGTGAAGGCGCACATGAAGACCGAGCCGTTGAAGGTCGCCTCTCCGTAGGCGTCGGGGAGCCAGGCGTGCAAAGGGGGGACTGCCGCATTCAGCAGGAACCCCGCCATGATGAGATAAATGGCCGGCGTCGGGTGATGCACGTCCAACTGGCCGAAGGTCCAACTGCCCTGCGTTTTGCAGTGCAGGACCATCCCGGCCAACAAGGCCAGGCCGCCGAAGACGTGGACCAGCAAATAACGATAGCCCGCCGCCATGGATTCCGGCCGGCGCCGGAACCAGACCAGGAACACGGACGAGAAGGCCATCATCTCCCAGAACAGGAAGAGGGTAATGTAGTCTCCGGCGTAGATGGCGCCCAGCGACCCGGCCACATAAACCCAGGCGGCGGCATGTTGGGCGTTCTCCTTGACGTGCAGCCCATAGAGCGTTCCGAGGATGCACATCAGTCCCATGATATAGCCAAAGACCGAGCTCAGGGCATCCACCCGGCCGAAGGTCAAGGTCGTCTCGAAGAAGGTCACGGCGCCGTAGCTGCCTTTGGCCATGGTGATGAGGCGGACGAAAACCAGGATCGGCACCAGCAAGAGGTAGCCCTTCTTCAGACGGGCCGGCACCAGGAACAGCAGGAGGGCGCCCAGGATCAGGATGAGTGAAGGATGAAGCCAGAAGGTGTTCATGGAGGGAATGAGCCTCTATTGGGTCAAATCAATCATGGCGGTCGTTCTTCTCCTTCTCCGCCGGCTCATCATAGTAATCCTCCCGGGTCATGATGCCGGCATGGCCGTACCATTTCGAGAGGATGATGATGAGGGCGCAGCCGATGAAACCGAAGAGGGCCCAGAACGCCGGAAGGCGCTCGATGGCTGTGTGGGCGTGGGATTTGTCCACCAGGGCGACATCCCATAAGACCAGGAGGGCAAGCGCCGCGGCGCAGACCCAGACCACCGTTTTGAGGCGGTTGCGGAGAAACTCGATGAGCGTGGCCAATTTCATGAAAAGAGCCGTTGGAGGAAGCCCATGAAGAAGCCCGGATACAGCCCGATGATCACCGAGATGACGGCGGTGACGACCAGGGGGACGACCAGGGCGGGGTGGGCTTCGCTGAATTGATGGTGGCTGTCGGCCTCGGAGGTTTTGCCGAAAAAGCCCTGGTATACGATCAGGGCGAAGTAGGCGGCGTTGAGCAGCGTGCTGGCGAGCAGGACAACCATGATGCCGATGGCATGGGCATCCACGGCGCCATTGAGCAGGTACCATTTGGTCACGAACCCGGCGACGGGCGGGGCGCCGATCATGCTCAGCGAGGCAAGGGCAAAGGCGCCAAAGGTGAACGGCATGGCGCGGCCCAGGCCGCTCATTTCGGAGATGTTCTTTTTGCGGGTCGCCACATAGATGGCGCCGGCGCAGAAGAAGAGGGTGATTTTGGAGAAGGCGTGATTGGCGATGTGGATGAGTCCGCCCTTGATGCCGGCGTCGCTCAAGAGCGCCACGCCGAGGATGATGTAGGAAAGCTGGCTGACGGTCGAATAGGCCAGCCGGGCTTTCAGGTTGTCCTTGCTCAAGGCGATGACGGAGGCCACGAGGATGGTGAATGAGACGAAGTAGGCTGTGGGCAGGCCAAGATTGAAGGCGCCCATGAGGTCGGTGCCGAAGATGTAAAGCATGACGCGCACCGTCGAGAAGACACCGACCTTGACGACGGCGACGGCGTGGAGGAGGGCACTGACGGGGGTGGGGGCGACCATCGCGCTGGGGAGCCAGCTATGGAAGGGCATGACGGCGTTCTTGGCGAAGCCCAGAATGCAGCAGGCATAGAGGGCGGTGACGACCCAGCGATCCGAGCCCGCGGGGAAGATGCCGGTGTGGGGATTGGCGGCAAAGTCCAGCGTGCCGGTCAGCACATAGATGAGCACCATGGCCGGGAAGACCAACCCCTTGGCCGTGCCGGTCAGGTAAGTGAGGTATTTCCTGGCCCCCTCGTAGCTCTCCTCATCCTGGTGGTGGGCGACCAGCGGATAGGTGCAGATGCTGACGATCTCGTAAAAGAGGTAGAGGGTCAGCAGGTTATCCGAGAAGGCGCAGCCGATAGCACCGAAGAGGGCCAGGGCGAAACAGGTGTTGAACCGGGTCTGGTCGTGTTCATGCAGCCCGCGCATATACCCCGCGGAGTAAAACACCGTCATCATCCACAAGAAGGAGGCGGATACCGCAAAGACCATCGAGAGGGCGTCCGCGCGCAGCGCCACGCGAAGCCCGGTGGCGCCCGCCGCCCCGGGCAGCAATTGGAACACCACAAAGTGCAGCTTCTTGCCGTCCAGCACGTCCGGAATCATCCAGGCGACGATGGCAAAGAGGGTGGCGGAGGCCAGGAACGAGCAAGTCTCGCGCAGGTTGGGCCGTTTGCCGGCGGCCATGACGAGGCCCGCGCCAATCAGCGGCGCCAGAATTGCCAGGAGAAGTCGGAAGTCGCGCATGGGGTTGTGGCGGCTAACCGCGCAGTTCGGAGAGTTCCTTGGTTCTGACGGAGCGGAAATTGCGGTATACGGCCACGATGATGCTCAAGGCGATGGAGACCTCAGCGGCGGCCAACCCCAGGATGAAGAGCACAAAGACCTGGCCCACGGCCTGGTCGCGGACCGTAAAGCGGTTGAAGGCCATCATGTTGAGCGAGGCGGCGGCGAAGATCAGCTCTCCTGAAATCAGCATGCCGACGAGCGTGCGGCGCCGTATGAGACCGTAGATGCCGACCGCCAGGAGGAAGGCCGCCGCAATGAGATACACGTTCAATTGGTCGTAAAGAGGGCCGTTCATAAAGGGTCAAGTCCGCCTCCGTCCGGTTCTGGCGATGGCCAGGGCGCCGATGATGGCGACGAGCAAAGCCAGCGAGATGAGTTCAAAGGCAAGGCCGTATGTGGTGAGCAGAGAGATGCCGATGGCCTTGATCGAGCCGCTCTGGGGGAGAGTCTCAGGGGCCGGCCATGGGGCGCGGGCGCCCAACCGCGTCAGGCCCCAGAAAATCCCGCCCGCGGCCCCCAGGGCGAGCCCGCCCCAGAGAACGACCGCGCCCGGTTTCTCGTCGTTGGCCGGCTCCTCCGGCTCGGCAAGCATGACGGCGAAAACGAACATCACGCAAACCGCGCCGACATAAATAAGAATCTCCATCAAGGCCAGGAAGGGGCTGTGAAGAAAGTAGTAAAGCCCCGCCAGGCCGAGGCAGCAAATGATCAGGCCGCAGACGCTCCGGAGGAGCTTGCTGGTGAGCACCGCAAGGAGCGCGCCGGCCGCCATGGTCGCAAGGCAGAGGATGAATATGGCCGTGACGATCAGGTTCGCCGCAGGGAAAGAGCTCATGGGGTCAAATTCAAGGTTGCGGTCGCCGTTTCCGCCTTCGGCTCCGCCGATGCTCCCGACTCCGGACTTCTGATTTCGGATTTCGGATTTCGGATTTCGGGCTTGCCCCGCGCCTCCTGCTGGGCATGGAACCGCCGGACCAGGTCCAAGAGGAACTCTTCCTTGGTCAGCCCGGCGAGGTTGTAATCCCTGGAGAAGCGGATGGCCCCGTCGCGGCAGACCTCGACGCAGGCGCCGCAGAGGCTGCACTTGGTGAAATCGAGCTCGTAGGAGGTGACAGTCTTCCTCCTGTCGCCTTCATATTTGGTGCCCTCGACGCCGATGCAGCCGCTGGGGCAGGCCCGCTCGCAGAGTTTGCAGACAATACAGAGGGGCTTGCCGGTCTCGGGGTTGCCCACCAGCTCGATGTGCCCGCGGTACCGCGGGGGCATCTTGAGGCTCTGATGCGGGTAGTGGACGGTGACGGTCCGTTTGAAAAACTGGCCGAGGGTGATTCGCATGCCGATGAGCAGGCTCTTGAATCCGCCGTAGATTTCCTGGAGAGCGTTCACGATAGTGCCCTGAGAATTTTGATCATCCCCGCGGAGAGGATGAGGGTGAAGAGTGAGAGCGGAATGAGTATCTTCCATGAGAGGTTGAGCAGGCCGTAGAACTGGGTGCGCGGGAAGGTCCAGCGAATCCAGACGACGGAGAAGATGAGGAAGTACAACTTGACGAGGAACCAGACCAGGCCGGGCATGACACCGAACGGGCTTTGCCAGCCGCCCAGGAACAGGACGGTCGCCAGGCTGCAGCCCAGGACGATGTTGGCGTATTCGGCCATGAAGAAAACCCCAAAGCCCATTCCGCCGTACTCGGTGTAGGCGCCGGCCACCAACTCGCTTTCGGCCTCGGCCAGGTCGAATGGCGCGCGGTTCGTCTCCGCCAACATGCAAATATAGAAGATGAGAAACGTGACCGGCATGAGCGGGTTGACCCACACACGAAAGAGGTTCCAGTGCCAGAAGCCGCCGGATTGCTGCTGGACGATCTGGTTGAGGTCCAGCGTTCCGGTGACCATGGCCATGGTGGTGACGACCAGGAGCATCGGGATTTCGTAGGCCACGTTCTGCGAGACGACTCGAGCGGCGGACATCACGGCGTATTTGTTGCGGGACGCCCAGCCCCCGACCATGACGGCCATCAAGTTGATCGGGCCGAGGGCGAAGACGATCAGCAAGCCGGCGTTGAGGTCCAGCGCCGTCAGGCCCCGCCCGAAGGGAACCACGGCCAGGCTCATCAGGACGGGCGCCATCACGAGCAGCGGAGCGGCGCGAAAGAGCATCGAATCCGCCCCGGCGGGCACAATCAATTGCTTGGACATGAGCTTGAGACCGTCGGCCACGGGCTGGAGCAGCCCTGCCGGCCCGACCTCGGTAGGCCCGGGACGGCGCTGGAACCGCGCGGCGCCTTTGCGCTCGACCCAGACCAGGTAAGCCGCATTCAGGGCCACAAAACTCACGATGGCCACCACCCAAATGACCAACCGATACGGCTCGGTATCCAGGAAGGCGAAGGTCTTGGCAAAGAGCGCGTTCATCGGTCAATATCCGGGATAACGAGGTCGAGGCTGCCGAGCATGGCCAAGGCGTCGGCCAGGAGCATCCCATGGCTGGCTTCCTCGAACAGGCTCAAATTCGACAGGCAGGGGGTCCGCAGTTTGACCCGATAGGCGACTTCCTTGCCGTCGCTGACCAGCCGGACCATGAACCGCCCGCGGGCGGCCTCGACGGCATAGCAGTAGTCGCCCGCGGGAAGCTTGAGGACGCGGGGGACTTTTTCGGCCATCACGGGTCCGCCAGGGAGCTTGTCGAGCGCCTGCTCGATGATGCGGAGGCTCTGGGCCATCTCTTCCATCCTGACCAGGTAGCGCGCCATCGAGTCGCCCTCCGAAAATGTCGGGATGTCAAAGTGGAATTCGTTATAGACGGAATAAGGCTCGGCCTTGCGGACATCGTAGGGAACGCCCGAGGCGCGGATGACAGGCCCGGTAGCGCCATATTTGCGGCACAACTCCGGGCTGATGGGGCCGATCCCGATGAGGCGCTTGCGGAGGATGACGTTCTCCGTGACCAGGGCGCGGTACATCTTGAGGCGCGGGCGCATCTGGGCGACGAATTGGCGCGCGCCCGTGAGGAAGCTTTCGTCCACGTCGTTGCAAAGCCCGCCGAAACGATAATAACAGTAGGTCAGCCGGGCGCCGGTGATGCCTTCGAGCAGGTCCAGGATTTTCTCGCGGTCATCGAACGCGTAGAGCAAGGGGGTAAAGCCTCCGAGGTCGAGCAGGAAGGCGCCCCACCAGACCAGGTGGCTGGAAATCCGGCCCAGTTCGGACGTGATGACCCGGATATATTCGGCCCGGGGCGGGACCTGAATCCTCGAGGCCCGCTCGACGGCCCCGACGAACCCGTGGGTGTAGTTCATGGCCGCGAGGTAATCGATGCGGCCGGTATTGGGCAGGTATTGGGCGTAGGTCCGGTTCTCGCCCATTTTCTCCTGCATCCGGTGGATGTAGCCGCAGACCGGCTCGGCGCGAAGGACGTATTCGCCGTCCATGGTCATCTTGACCCGCAACACGCCATGGGTGGCCGGGTGCTGCGGTCCGAGGTTCAGGACAAACGTCTCGTGGGGGGCGCTCCCAGCGACACTCGAAGAGATGGGTTCGCTGACGATCACGCCTTGAAGTCCTTCCTAAGCGGGTGGAACACCGCGTCTTCCGGCAGCAGAAACGGGGAAAGGTCCGGATGGCCCAGGAACCGGATGCCGAAGAAATCATGCGTCTCGCGCTCGTGCCAGTTGGCTCCGGGGAAGACATTCGAGATGGTGGGGAGTTCCGGGTTCTCGCGGGGGACGCGCGCCCGCACGACACTCCGAAGCCCCCGCGTGGGGTGGAAGTAATCATAGACGACTTCCATTTGGCCCTGCGCCAGCCAGTCCACCCCGGTAATGGTGTCCAGTGAGAAGCCTTCGCGGTCCAGACATTGCGCCGCCAGGACCACCTGGTCGGCCTGGACGGCGGCGTCCAGATGGTAGCCCTTGAGGGTGTAGTCCACGGCTTGAAAAGGCAGCGGCAGGTGCGCCAGGGGATTGGGCATCGCCGGCGCGCCGTTGTCCTTCGTCTCCGAATTCGGCTTTGTCTCGCTCACGACTCGAATTCTCTGCGCTCGTTGCGTTCTCTGCGGTTAGTTCTCATCGCTCGGCCGGCCTTCACTCGGGCTTGACCCTCGGCCACCGGCGTTTGCCGGTCAGTTTTTCTTCGAGCTTCAGGATTCCCTCGATGAGCGCCTCCGGGCGCGGCGGGCAGCCGGGGATGAAGACGTCCACCGGAAAGAGCTTATCCACGCCTTCGACCACGGCGTATTGACCTGGAAAGACGAATGGGCCGCCGGAGATGGCGCAATTCCCCATGGCGATGACCCATTTGGGTTCGGGCATCTGGTCGTAAAGGGTTTTGACCGCCGCGGCCATTTTCTTGTTGATTGTGCCGGCGACGATCATGACGTCCGCCTGGCGGGGCGAGGGGCGGAAGACCTCGGCGCCGAAGCGGGCGAGGTCGAAGCGGGAGGCGCCGGCGGCCATCATTTCAATGGCGCAGCAGGCCAGGCCGAACGTCAGGGGCCACAAGGAATTGGCCCGCGCGAGCGCCAGCCAGTCGTCCAGGAGCCCGAACCTGACGATTGGAGAGCAGTCCTTTACGAGTTGGGAGAGGTCTTGTTGCGCTTCCATTCGAAGATTCCTTTTTTCCAGGCATAGACGACCACCAGGGACAGGATGCCCACAAACAAGGCCATCTCGATAAAGTCCCGAATCACGAATTGCGTGTCGTTATAGACCAGGGCGACCGGGATGAGATAGAGGACATCCACGGCGAAAGCGACGAAGACCAGGGCGTAGAGGTAGCACATCGCGCCATACCGTATCCAGGCGTCCCCGATCGGGTCCATCCCGCACTCGACGGCCTGCAGGCTCTTGTTGGCCGCCTGGCGCGTCTTGCGGGGCGCGAGGAGGAACACCACGGCGAAAGGGCCGAGCGCGAAGCCCAGACCCGCCAGACCGAAGGCGAAAAGATATATCAAATCGCTATGGAAGGTGCCGTCCATACTCGCTTAATTTGAGAATAAGCATCGGTCCTGGTCAACACATTAGGTGCCAATTCCTCAACATATTTTGCTGTGAAGATAGCATAAGAATACTAAAAGTGCAAAAATGGAGGCGGGGAGGTGCGCTAATGGGATGGGGGTCTTTTGCGCTCTTCGTCAATTTCCCGGGGGAAAGTCCTCGGCCCCAGCGGCGGACCCGGCCGCGGGAGATTGGACTTCTTCAGAGCCCAGGCATCCACGCAGTCCGCTTGCGGACGCTACATGGAATCAACATCCTGGCTCAAGCTCCAGAGGCACCTTTCGGCCGCTCCTGTTTTCCGCTTTTCCAAATCGGCTTTTGAGTAGATATTTGGATTACTGGAATTTGACGCGATGCAAACGAACCCAACCACCGGCGCGGCGTCCGTGCTCCATGAGGACGTGTTGCGTGACTGCCGTTTCCCGGTCCATAAGATTGCGGACCGCTTGCTGCCGTACCTGCGTTTGCTGGTGGAGGAATTCCGCCCGGAGCAAGTCATTCTGTTTGGCTCCTATGCCCGCGGCCAGCCCAACAGCCACAGCGACGTGGATTTGCTCATCGTCAAGGACCTCAAACAAAGCCCGGTGAGGGAAGCGGCGCAAATTCTGAAAGCCTGGCGACCCATCCGCTGGAGCGGGGACCCCATTCCGTTTGAGTTGCTCATCGAGACGCCCGCCAACCACGAATACCGCGCCAGGAAACAGGGGTCTTTTTATGCGGAGGTGGTCCGCTGCGGCGTGCGGCTGGCATGAGAACGGACGAGACCAATCCGAAGGACTGGTTTATGGCCCGACGCTCTTGAGAAGTCTCTCGACCGAGTGGTCCACCTGAGTGTCACCCGTCTCAAAGGGATGGCCGGCTCTGTACCTCGCGGCGCTTTTCAAGGCTTTGGCAAGGCGGCCTTTGGGAGGCAGAGTCTTCGCCGTGAATGCCTCGGAAAGCGCCCAGATTCGGCCGCTAAGGTCTTGCTCCTTGGCGTTCACCAGCTCGTCAGTCCCTCTGCGCCTCAGAAGAGCGAGGGTGTTCACATCGTCGATTACCAGGCCGGCCTCGGAGTCAAGGACCAGATTGGTCGCGAGGCGCCGGGATGCCATCCCCTCGTACAGCGCAACGCACGCCCCTCCCAAGAGCGCGGAGGAGATGGCAATGAGGACGAGTGACCGGACTGTGATGCGCACGCTCCCTGTTTATAGCTGAAAAATGAAAAGTCAGCGATTTGGTTTCGTTCCGCGCCACTGGCTGTACCGCTTCGCGGGTGATAGCCTTCGGTTTTTGCGTGCTCAGAGGTCCTGCGATCGATCCTTGATGGACAGGAACGCGCGTGCGATTTGAGCGACCACAAATGAAAACTCCGGCAGGGACGGTCGTGCTTCATCCTCAAGAACCTCGATCAGCGCCTCGAGTGTAGCGCGAGGCGTCCTGGCGCCTAGCGGCAACAATCCCTGTATGGCGCCGCTTCTCCAGCCATTCAAGGTTTGGTGGTCGAGCCTGAGGTTTCTTATTGTCGCATTCGCGTCGGCGCAGGTTCCGAGGATCTCGCCTGTTTCCGCGTATAGGAATGCCGTTGAGCACGCGGGGTTCGTGGGAATAATTGGCAGAGGCCTGTCACTGCGAGACACTGCGCCGAAATGCTCACTGGCAGTTCCAACCACCTCGAGGGCTGCGACAAGATTGGAATAGGACAGGTCTTGTCCGAGGTCACGTCCGACCACGCCGCCTTGGGCTTCCAGTTCCTCACGGCATTGACGCTGAGACGTCAGGTGCTCGATGTGCGGTTTGTACGAATAATCGTCCCTTGAGGGCGCACGTTTCACCAGCCTATGGTCCAATCCTGCGCCAGTGTAGGCGCACAGCCCTTTCTGCTCCTCGATCAGCAGATCCCGGAGCTGGGATGTCCGGGTGAAGCTCCCGTAGTCGAGTCTAAGCTCCTCCCATGGGATTCCCGAAGCACGACCGGCGCTCTGCTCTCCGATGAAGCCACGAATGCACGCCGCGGCTTCGCTTTCAGGCGGTTTGCGAAGGTATCTCATCTTCCAAGGAGTTCGACTCGGTCGACGGTCGAGGCGGCAAGCTGGATTTCTTTCGCATTACCCACGCGCTCGCGCAGACTGGCAAGAAGCGCACGGGCTTGCTGAAACTCCCGCCTGACGGCCAGTTCTTGAACAGCCTTGATGTCGTTCTTGACTCCGGGGTCCATATCCTTGCCGTCCATGAGTACCTCAAGAATCCAGTTGGAGTCCATGCCGAAGGATTGCGATGGCTGGGAAATGCGACTTTCTTCTAAAGGGGGCGCTTCTTGGAGCAACCGAATTTCCTCCGGCTTGACCTCTCCAATGACCTGCGGCGAATGTGTGGTGCAAACAAATTGGATGCCTGGAAAGGTCTCTTTCAGGTCCGTCGCGACACGCCTTTGCCATTTCGGATGCAGATGAACATCCAATTCGTCGATCAAAACGACCCCCGGGGTGTCACGGAGTACTTTTGGCACAGGTTCGTCTTGAGGTCCGAGTTCGTCCGGCGGCACGAGGAATGCGTTTTGCGTCACGGCCTTGATGGCAATATCCGCGGTGAGCCCGAGCATCATCCGCTGCCCCGCGCTCAGGTTGTCAAACGGCTGCGTATTGCCGTTGATGGAGAGCACAATTTGGTCTCGATCGGTGCTAAACCAAACATCGTCCGAGTCTGGGACACAGCGAAGTACGGCCTTGCGGACGACCTCAAACCCTGGACGCCAACGCCCGCCGCGGTTGCCCCGTTCGATAGCTTCGCTCAAGAACCACTTTCTCAACTCAGCAAACCGAATGCGCTCACTGAAGCAGTCGTAAAAGGCTCCCCAGCGCCGGGCAGGCCCTTCGGACTTGCTCTGTCTAGGAACGCGCTGATTAGACGGCAACCAGGCTCGTCCGGCGCCGTAGCAGGCCAAGACGGGACACAGCACCCGCTCCCCGGCGCTATCCCTGGAGTATGTCTCTTTCACATACTTGAGGGCGGTCTTTGCCTGTGCGTTGCTGGTGCGTTTGCCATCCGCGTTGATCCGGCGCTCCCAAGTTACGTTTTCGTGGTCTCCAATTCTGCCGGTAACTTGCACGATCACCGGGCGCCGCTGCTGGAATTGAATCCGGTCCCCTCTGCCCTGCGGTTCAAGCCGGACTTCAGTTTCCAGAATATTTCGTCCGCTGTTGGCGAGCATTGAATCCGGCGCTTCGACCAACCAGACACCTGCCGCAACGGAAAGGGCATCTAAAACGCTGGTCTTGCCCGAACCATTGTCGCCGATGAGCAATGTGAACCGTGGATGGAAATGGAAATCTTGTCGGGCAAATCTCTTAAAATTCTCGACATGGAGTTTGTCAATTCTCATGCACGGCCTCGATTCTAGCTGCCAGCGGCGCTACGAGCACGGAGATTCTCCCGGTGAGAGGCGCGATGGCGGGCGAGGGTTTACGCTCCTCCGCCATTGTGAATGGCCCGCACGCGGCAGCTTGGGCTTCAAAGATGAAAATACAATGGCTCATGCTCTGGCAGGCGGCGGCGTGAGCAGCCATTCGTAGGCGGGTTGAACCAGAACACCAGGCGGCGCGGCGGGCAGGAGTTCCTGATTGAGGGTGAGGAGCCGCGCGGGGGTCTCGGGATAGGCGAGGGCGGCGTCCGCCAGCGCACGGAACTCGCGCTGGCGCGTGGCGGCATCGGCCGGGTCGGCGCAGACCTGGATCAATTCCCGGCGGCCATCGGGATAGCGGGCCAGGAAGTCCACCTCGAAGCCTCGGGGCGTGCGGACGTAGGCAATTTCCGCGCGGCGGCGAAGGAGCTCAACGAGGACGGCGGTTTCCAGCGTCTGACCGGTGTTGGCGCGGCCAGAGCGATCAAAGGCGGCAATCAGGCCCGGGTCGACCGGGTACGCTTTGCGCGGATTGACCTGGCGCTTGCGCTCGGAGGCGGCTTCGATCGGCACGGTAGCCACAAGGAAGGCATCTTCCAGGTAACCCAGCATCTGGTGCAAAGTGTCCTTGCCCACGGCCACGCCCTGCGACCGGAAGTCCTGAAACACCTTCTGCACGCTGAAGAGCGCCGCCGGTTGGCTAAGGAGCTGCCGCGCGAGCAACCGTAGCGCATGAAGGTTTGAAACCTGGTAGCGCTCCGCGACGTCGCGGAGCACGGTTGTCTGCACGTAGCCTTGGAGCAGTTGGATGCGATCGGCCACGGCCAATCCCTGTGCCTCGGGAAAACCACCCGTCCGCAAGAACTCGCGAAAGTGGCGTTCGAGTTCGCTCCGGTCCGCGGAGGTGATGGACCGAGGGTCGGGCGGCGCCGGCTGGGCGTGATGCCGCAGGAATTCTCGAAAACTGAACGGATAGAGGCATATCTCCATGGCGCGGCCGCGCATCACCGTCGCGAGTTCGCGGCTCAGAAGCCGGGCCGACGAACCCGAAATGAAAATCTCGACCGGCTCGGTATCTATGAGCCGACGGACGAAGGTTTCCCAACCGGGAACGACCTGGATTTCATCGAGGAACAGGCAGGATCGGCCATCCCGCGCGGAGGGAACGAGCCGGCAGTATTCATCCCATAGCCAAGACAGGTCGGTGGCGGCGATGCCGGAGAGGCGTTCGTCCTCGAAGTTGAGCAAGGCAAGCTGGTCCCGAGGCACGGCCGCTTTTAGGCGTGCGGATAGTTGCTGCCAGAGCAGCGTGCTTTTCCCCACCCGGCGCATGCCCACCACGGCCAGGGCCTTGCGCGGTATGGCGGGCAAACGCACGTCCCTTGCGGTGGAATCGGGCGGCCGAGCCACCAGTGCGTCCGCGAGTTTCTGTTTTAGCACGTCGCGTATCATCCGTGTTCTGGGGATAAATTATCACATATTGGTCCTTCATGGAAGGATAAAGCCGCAGCGGCTGGGTGCTTGCTCGGATGACGACGGCAATTGAGCAGCGGGTTTTCGGCGAGCGCGTCCCAATGACCACCAAGCCACCATCATGTTGCGGGTTGTTTTTCGATCCACTCGATGATGGAGATGACGGCATTCGAGCCTTTGCGGAGGTTGGTGGCGCGGACCGGGACGCTGCCGTCGGCCGTTTTGTCGGCGCCGACGGGGCATTCGATCCATTTGCCTTCCTGGAAGGCCGTGATGGGGCCGAACTCGCGGCCGGCGATGCTCAGTTTCTCCTGGCGCCCGCCTTCGAAATTGTCGGGATCGATGACGAAGACGCGGACGAGGCCGGCGGCGCCTTTGGGGACAGTCAGCAGGATTGCCGCCTCGTCATTGCCGGCGCGGGCGTGATGGACGGGCAGGCCCCAACCGCTCCAGGCATAGCCTTGTTGAGCGGCGGCCCCGTAGCCGGTCTCGGCAAAAATGAGTTCCTTGCCGGGGCGGCCGCAGAGCAGGTGGAGCTTGACGCCGCGCGCGCGGAGTTCGGCGGCGCCGGGGAGCGTTTCCTTCTCCGGCCAAAAGGGCTCGTCGGGGGCGGGAGCGCGCTGGGCGGCGGGCGGCATCGGAGGCAGGGGCGCGTGCGGCTCGACTTGGTACCAATAGACCGTGGTCGAGAACTGGAGGGTGCTGCCGGGCTTGGAGAAGTCGCGCCGGAACATGGGGTCTTCGTTGACGCCGAATCCGATGGCCACGCGCAAGGAATGACGGAAGTTGACGGCGTCCTGGGTGAAGAACCGGTAGGCGGCGGCGCCTTTGAAGAACGGGAAGTAGCCGGTCAGCGGGAAGAGGTTTTCGGTTTCCGGGAACCCCCAACTGAACCCGAAGGAGTCTTCGAGGCCCTGGAACTCGACCGAGGCGGTGTCCTCGCCGTCGATGAAGAACTTCTCGTTTTCGTCCACCGGGTAGCCGTCGCGGCCGGGGCTGCGGACCGTGACGTTCCAGCCGACGAACTTGCCCCTGCCTTTGGCATCGAGGGCGAGGTAGTCTCTCTTGCCCAGGAGCAATCCTTCCTGGCGCCAGCTTGCATGGAAGTAGCCGGCGTCCCTGGGGAGCCTCGTTTCGCTGCGGTAAGTGACGTAGCTGTAGCAGGGCATGATCTTCCAGAGCTCATCCCCTGGAGGAACCGGGCCGTCGTAAAGGAGTTCGATTTTGGCCGCGCGCCGGAAGGGCATGGGGAAATAGGCATTGAAGCCGCGGCGTTTGTTGACCAGGGCGGTGTTGACCTGCGCGCGCAGGCCGGCGGGGTCGCAGAAGAAATCCACCAGCGGCACGTCCACGCTGGGGGAGGTTTCGCCGTCCCAGTACATCCGCAACAGGAGGTCGCGGTTGAGCTTGAGGGTTTGCGGCATGGCGAAGTGAATCATGGTGATCACCGCCGGGCCTTTGAGGTCGGCCACGACGACGCGTTTGGAGGAGTTGAAGCGCGCGCTCAGGGCGTTTTCGATCCAAAGCGCGTTTTCCGCTTTGGTGCGGCCGGGGGTGAGGGTGGCCAGGTCCTCAAGGCCCGGGGTCTGGCCCGGAGCCGAGGGGACGCCCGGACCGAAGGAGAGAACACAGAGGAGAGAGGCTAGAAGGAGGGCGCGGGGCGGGCGCGGCGGCGGTGTTTTCATGGGGGGCATTCAAGCGCAGCCTGCCGCCGCTGGCAACGGCAAAAGTTCTCCTTTGACCTTGCGGTTGGCTCCGGGCAAGCTGGCCGCGGTCGGCCTTTGCAGGCCGGCGGGAAATTCGTCTTATGACATCACGCGAACGAGTGCTTGCCGCATTAAACCACCAGGAGCCCGACCGTGTTCCCATCGATCTGTCAGGCCACCGCTCTTCGGGCATTGCCGCCATGGCATATAGGCGGCTGAGGGATTTTCTCGGCCTGCCCAAGCGTCCGATTCGCGTGTATGACCCGGTCCAGCAACTGGCCATCGTCGATGAGGACCTCTTGCAGCGGTTCAAGGTCGACACCATCGAGTTGGGCCGCGCTTTCGCCCACGAGGACAAGCACTGGGCGGATTGGGTGCTGCCGGACGGCACACCGTGCCAGATGCCCGCCTGGGCTTTGCCCGAACGCGCGAACGGGGGGTGGGTCCTGCGCGCAAAAACCAGCGGGCGCGTCATCGCCGCCATGCCCCAGGGCGTTTGGTATTTCGAGCAGACGAACTTTCCTTTCCTCGAGCGCGAGGACCTGGACCGAGTCGAGGCCGAGCTGAACGAGTGCATGTGGTCGGCAATCGCCTCGCCGCCGGGGCCTATCGCCGATGGACCCGGCGGCGCCGCGCTCTTGACCGAGGGGGCGCGCCAAATGAGGCGGCAGAGCAGCCGCGCCATCCTCGGCTTGTTCGGCGGGAACCTGCTCGAATTGGGCCAGTGGTTTTACAGGAATGACAATTTCTTCATGCTGCTGGCGGGCGAGCCGGAGCGTGCGCACCGGTTTCTTGACCGGATCATGGACATCCACCTGCGGAACCTGGACCATTTTCTGCGGACGGTCGGGGACAGCATTGACGTAATCGTGTTCGGCGATGACCTCGGCATGCAGTCCGGTCCACAGGTGTCGCCGGCGATGTATCGGGAGTTTTTCAAGCCGCGCGAGCGGCTCCTCTGGGAGCGGGTCAAGAAGCAAAAGCCGCACTTGAAGATCATGCTGCATTGCTGCGGGGGCGTGCGCGAGTTGCTGCCCGACCTGATCGATGCGGGCCTGGACGCCATCAACCCGGTTCAGGTGACGTGCCGCGGCATGCAGGCCGACGGCCTAAAAGCCGATTTCGGGAAGCGGTTGACGTTCTGGGGCGGGGGTTGCGACACGCGGGACGTGCTCATCCACGGCACGCCGGCTCAAGTGCGCGATCACGTCCGCCGGCAGGTCGAAGCCTGGCGTCCGGGGGGCGGCTTTGTCTTCCAGCAGGTCCACAATATCCTGGCCGACGTGCCTCCCGCGAACGTCGTGGCGATGTACGACGCGGTGGGTTGAAGGAACTACCGCTTAATTGGGGTTGAACCGGAGAGAACGGAGAAACGCGGCCGTCACCGGCGATAGCCGCGGCCGGAATAAAAGCGGCCGCCGTGGTAGAAGCCTCGATAGCCACCGCGCCCGATTGTATAGACGAAGGAACCTCCCGGGGCATAGTACCCTCCATAATAGGGGTAATAACCGCTGTAGTAAGGCGCAAACGGCGACGTGGCGGGAATCACATAGAGCGTGGAAGGGGCGGGCTCCGGGGGCGGGGGCGGCTCGACGTACGCCGGGGCGTAAAGGGGTTGGCCATAGGCGGCGTTCGGGCCGGCATAAGCAGGGGGGGATGGCTGGGAT
>CAZZFF010000129.1:0-18368 GCA_964653485.1 uncultured Verrucomicrobiota bacterium
GATCGTCGCTCTCGGCCCGCGTCTCGACCGTGATCAGCCCCGCGCGTTCATCCGGGAACGCGTGTTTGTACGCATTCGATATCAACTCGTTGACGATCAGCCCGCACGGAATCGCCTCGTCGAGGTCCAGTTCGATCGCGGCGATGCGCCGCTCGAGGCGGATGCGGTCGGTCTGCGGGCTGAAGGCGTGGCTGAGGTGCGAACAGAGGTGCCCCAGATAGACCGCGCAGTTGACCCGCGCCGCGTTCCCCTCGCGGTATAACGTCTCGTGCAACAGGGCCATCGAGCGGATGCGGTCCTGCGTACTTCGCAGCGCGGCCAACGCGACCGGGTTCAGGATGCGGCGCGTTTGGAGGTTTAACAGGCTGGCCACGACCTGAAGATTGTTTTTGACGCGGTGGTGGACTTCCCTGAGCAGGGCGGTTTGCTCTTCGAGGGACGCGCGCAACGCCGCCTCCGCCCTCTTGCGGTCGGTAATATCCTCCACCGAGCCGTCATAAAAGAGCGTCCGCCCGGATGCGTCTCGCACGGCCGTGCAGTTCTCACTGACGGCGACCGAACTCCCGTCGCGGCGCTTCCACGCCGCTTCCAAGCCCCTGATCTGTCCTTCGCGTTCCAGGCGCCCCTTGAACTCCGCGCGCGAGTAGTCCGGCTCAAATCCCTCTTGCTCCAGGTTCCGTTGCGCCAGTTCATCGAGGGTGGAATATCCGAGCATTCTCAGCAGGGCGGGATTCGCCATGAAAATACGGCCATCCGGTGTCGTGCGGTAGAAGCCCACCACCGCGTTTTCGTAGAGAGTGCGGAACCGCTCCTCGCTTTCCCGGAGCGCTTCTTCCACGCGTTTGCGCTGGGTGATGTCCTCGATTGTCGCCAGGGTGCGAACGGGTCGGCCTTCGGAGTCGGGGATGACGGTCATGTTCACGTTCACCCAGGCTACGGCGCCGTCTTTCCTCAGGTATCGCTTCTCCAAGTGGTAATCCGGCTCTTCACCCCGGACCACGCGCTGAAACAGCTCCCAGTCCCTCTGTTGATCCTCCGGATGTGTGATTTTCAACACAACCATCTGGAGCATCTCCTCCGGCGAGTAGCCCGTGATCTCGCACATTTTCCGGTTCACGCGCAGCCAGCGGCCGGTGCGGGGATCGGTTTGCGCCATGCCGATGGCGGCCACCTCGAACATCGCGCGGAACTGCTGCTCGCTTTCCCGCAGCGCCTTCTCGGCTTGCCGGCGATGTTCCTGTTCGTGCAAACGGTCCAACGCGAAGGCGATGTCGGAGGCGACCTCGCTCAGCAACCGCATTTCCTCGGCGTTGAAAAAGCCGGACTCGTCCGAACAGATTCTAAGAGCGCCGCACAACTCCCCCTCCAAGGTCAGCGGAAGCGCGGCGCAGGACCGGATACCCAACCGGGCCAAAGCATCGCGGCAACAGGCCGCGCGAGGGTCCGTCTGCGCCTCGTTGCAAACAGCCGGGCAACCCGTCCGCATCATTTCGGCCGTCACGCCGCAACCGCCCGCCCAGCCTGGCAGCAGCAGCGCCGGAGTCGTCTCCGGCGCCGCCCGGTGCGCGGCCGTCGTCAGCGCGCCGCCCTCACCCGCCCGGAGAGCAATCTCGACGGACCGGAACTTGCCGAACTCGACCATGACCCGGCAAAGCTCGTCGAACAACTCCGCGCGCGACTGGCAGCGCACGACGGCCTGGTTCACCTGGCTCAAGGTCGCGCAGAGCCGGTTGAGCCGTTCGATCTCGCGCTCGTGTGCCCTCCGCTCGGTGATGTCCTGGAGCACCGCTGTGAACCGCCCGTCCGGCAGGCGCGAGCCGTGGATAGAGGCCCAGATGCGACCGCCGTCCTTGCGGCGTAGCGAACACTGGAAGCCGGCCCGGCCCTTGGTCGTGATCTCGGCCAAGTGCTCTGCCGCCGCCTTCGCCGCCTCCTCGGCCGGGAGATCCATGAGGTGGCTGCCAATCAATCCGCCAGGCTCATAACCCAACATCTCCTCGGCCGCCCGGTTGGCTTCGACATGTCTGCCCGCCGCATCCGCGACCAGGACGCCCACCGGGGCGTGCTCGATGTAGGAACGCCATTTGGCTTCGCTCTCCCGCAGGGCCTCCTCCGCCTGCCGCTGGTCAGTCACATCCGATGCAAATCCGTCCCACTCGATGCGGCCTTCCGAATCGCGCCTGGGCCTCGACCGGGCGTGGACTCGCCGCACCTGGCCATCGGCGCGCCGCACCTGCAAGTCCATTTCGAAGTCGGTCATCCCCCGCGCGCTCTCGGCCTCGACCGCAGCCAGCGCCTTCCTCTGGTCTGGGTCGACTTGAGCGTGAAGGCAGTCGGCGTCGCGAAGGACATCGGCCGCCGCCACTCCGTGTACCCGCTCCACACCCGCGCTGATGTGAGTGAAACGCGGCGTCCCATCAGCTTCATGCACGTATCGATAGACATAGCCGCCCGGGAGATTATCTTCCACGAGCCGCAGCATCGCCTCGTTCTCTTCGAGCCTTTGCGCCGAGCGACGGATTTCGCGGAAGTACCGTCCCAGGGCCAGACCGAGCACAAGCGCCGTGCTGATGACGAAGAGCCAGCCTTTCAGGTCCTCCAGCGTCGCTGCCACGGCGCTGTCGTGAACGAACCGGTGAAGCAACCAGCCCGAGCAAAAAATCCACGCCGAGCCGAGAGCGGCATACCAAAGCGCGATTCTCATGCCTGCCCCCTGCGTCGGGGGCCGATCAGGTGAGCGTGGACTGACCCCAGCCGTGGCAGGCGGCGACTCCGATCGGTCTCGTCGTGGCGCAATAGGCTTCAAGTCAATTCACAAACAATAAGCACCCTGCGTGCCGTGCCAAACCGGCCACGGCGCAGTCCAAAACCAACGCTCCGCTCCTTCTGATTGCCACGAAACCCGCCCGTTAAGAGCCGAGGCCTCCCCCTCGTCTTGCTCGGCCTTGCCACCATTAGACCACCCCAACGCTTCGGCGTCCAGTCCGAAATGCTGTTTGATGCGCAACGTACCCTGGCAGGGTAGGTTCCACCCGCTTTTGTGTGGACAAAGCGCCTGATTCAGGGTTAGCCTCGCGGCCACAGCACTTAGAACAAATGAACTGTATGACCTCTCCAGCCCTCAATTCGCGCCGTCATTTCCTGAAGGCCTCGTTCCTGGGGGCGGCCGCCTTCTCCGCGCCGTGGAGCCTGCATCGAGTCCTGGCGGCGGAGTCGGACGCCGCCTCCGCGCGGCACGCCAGCCGCGTGGCCCTGACCGCGGGAGACGACCGCGCCGAGCTTGCCTTCCGGGGACTCAAGGCCTTCGAGCGGAGCATCGCCGCCGCAATCGGCAACAAACGGGTCATCATCAAGCCCAACAACGTCGCCATTGACAACCAGTTGGCCGCCAGCCATGCGCAGAACCTCGAGGGGATTCTCGAGTTCCTCAAATCCATCGGCAAGCACAACACGGCGATCGCCGAATCGGCCGCCAACGGGCCGACTCCCGATGGATTCGCCAATTACGGGTACGACAGGGTGGCCCAGAAGTACGGCGCCAAGCTCCTGGACCTGGACCAGGAAGGCTTCGAGGTCGTGCATTGCTTCGACGAGACGGACTTCCGCCCCCACCCATGCAGGATGTCCAAGGTATTGCTGGACCCGAACAACTTCATCATTTCGGCCGCCAAACTAAAGACCCACGACCGCATCGTGGCCACGCTTTCCTTGAAGAACATCGTCGTCGGCGCGCCCATCAAGGATGCCGGTTTCCGCTGGGGCAACGGCGCCCGGCCCGGCGCCAAGACCGACAAACCGGTCATCCACGGCAACGGCTTCCGAGGCATCAACTATAACCTCTACGCTCTGGCCTCCCGCCTGCACCCGCACCTCTCGGTCATCGACGGCTTCGAGGGCATGGAAGGCGAAGGACCGGTTGGCGGCACGCCCGTGGACCACCGCGTGTGTGTCGTCAGCCAGGACTGGCTGGCGGCGGACCGGGTGGGCGTCGAGTTGATGGGCATCGATTTTGCCAAGCTCGGCTACCTCAATTATTGCGGCCAGACCGGCATGGGCGAGGCGGACCTCGGCAAGATCGAGATCGTCGGCCCCGCCCTCAAAGACCACATCAAACACTACAAGCTTGCCCGCAACATAGACGAGCAGTTGATCTGGATGCGGCCGGCCAAAGGATGAACCAGATGATCTCTCGACGCCGCTTCATCGGCGCGGCTGTTCCGTCCGTCGCGGCATTGGGCCTGGCCCCCCAAGCGGCGAGCTTGGCCTTTGGCGCGTCCGGCTTTTCACCCCCCGTCGCCGTTTTCAGCAAGGTCTATCAGGAATTGAAGCTGGACTTCGAGCAGTCGGCCGAGGTCACGGCCCAGGCCGGCCTGGACGGCGTGGATTGCACCGTGCGCGACGCCGGCGAGATTGTGCCGGAACAGGCGGCCGAAAACATGCCCCGTTACGCCGAGGCGCTGCGCCGCCACGGGGTCCGCATGTTGCTCCTCACCACGGGCATCGTGGGCGTGTCCTCGCCCCATGCCGGCGAAATCCTGCGGACCGGCAAACAGTTGGGAATCCAATACTACCGTCTGGGCTACTGGTCTCACCGCCCCGAGCGGCCGCCGGCGAAGCTCCTGGACGAGATTCGACCGAGCCTCAAGGAACTGGCGGCAATGAACAAAGAACTGGGCGTCTGCGGCGTGTATCAGAACCACTCGGCGCCACAGAACCACTCCCACCGCAACGCCGGCTGCGACCTGGCCGAACTTTACGAGATGGTCAAGGACCTGGACCCCGGCCAGATCGGAGTGGCCTTCGACCTGGGCCACGCCCTCGTCGAGCACGGCGACCAATGGCGCGAGCATTTCGAGAGGCTCAAACCCCATATCCGCGTCGTGTACGTCAAGGATGTCCAACGAGCCGCTGGATTCGTTCCCTTCGGCCAGGGCGAGTTCGGCCGCACCGGCTTTTTCCAATTGCTCGCCCAGATGGACTATCGCGCCCCGCTCTCCATGCACATTGAGTTCGACTGGGCGCCCCAAGGCAACAAGACCCGGCAACTCCTCCTCCAAACCCTCAAAGACAGCCGCCGCGTCCTGGGCGAGTGGCTGGGGTGATTTCTTCTCCATCGTCCTTCGGCGCGCAAAAAAACTTTGCTTTGCATTTATCGTGGCGGGTTTGGTAGCGTCCGGGAATGGCACAACAGAAATTGCTTCCTCCGAACGGCCCTGGTTCTTCTTCATCCCCCAATCCAAATGCGCCCGGTTCGTTGAGCCGGCGTCAGTTCCTCCGCCGCGCCGTGGTGGCGGGCGGGGTGCTGGCGGCGCCGTGCGTCGTCCCGGGCTCGGCGCTGGGGCTCGGCGGGGCAGTCGCCCCCAGCGAGCGCATCGTGCTGGGCGGCATGGGCGTCGGGGCGCGCGGCTCCAGCGACCTGAACTGGATGCTCCCGGAGCGGGACGTGCAGTTTGTGGCAATCTGCGACGCCAAGAAATCGCAGCGTGAAGCCGTAAAGCGGATCGTGGACGACCGCTATGGAAACCACGATTGCGCCATGTATCGCGACATGCGCGAGTTCCTGGCCACGCGCACGGACATCGACGCGCTGCTCATCGCGACGGGCGACCGGTGGCACGCCCTGGCCTCGATCATGGCGATGCGCGCCGGCAAAGATGTCTATTCGGAGAAACCGTCCTCGATGACGATCGCCGAGGGGCAGGCGGTGGTGGAGACGGCCCGGCGCTACGGGCGCATCTATCAGACGGGCACGCAGCGCCTGAGCGAAGGCAATTTCACATTTGCCAACGAACTCCTGCGCACCGGCCGCCTCGGCCAGGTCCACACCGTCCGCGCCCACATTGCCCCCTGGGACGCCGCCGAGATGAAATACGACTGGCTTGCCGCGGCCCCTCAACCGTCGCGGGACGAGGTGGACTGGGACCAGTGGCTTGGGCCGTGCCCTTGGCGGCCGTACAACCCGGCCTACACCGCCGGCGGCTGGCGCGGCTACTATGACTTCCATACCAGTTGCATCGGGGAGTGGGGTGCTCATACGTTCGCCCAATGCCAGGTCGCTATCGGCGCGGCCGACACCTCGGGCATCGAATACGGCTATGTGAACAACCCGACCGGCGACGGCATGGTCGTGCGATACGCCAACGGCATCAAGATGGTGCTCTCCCGCGGCGACAAGTGGTGGCACGGCTCGTGCGGCGTGCGCTACGAAGGCACCGAAGGCTGGGTGGCCATCGCCGACGGCTACGACACGCCGGAGGTGTCGAATCCGGCGCTGCTGGCCGATTTCGGCAAGCTCGTCAACGATTACACCGCCCGGACCCGGCGCCCGATGAGCCACGTGCGCGATCTCTTCGATTGCGTCAAGTCCCGCCGCTTGACCGTGGCCAACCCGGTCGTCATGCACCGCTCGATGTCCACCGTCCACGCCGCCAACATCTGTATGTGGCTCAAGCGGGACATGAAATACGATCCCATCAAAGAAGAATTCATCAACGACCCCGAAGCCAATCGCCTCCGCTCACGCGCGATGCGCGATCCCTGGATCATCTGATTTTAATCGAACCCTCAAACCACACCGCCTCATGTCAACATTGAAACTGAATTTGCTGAGCATTGCCCTCCCGTTGTGCATTGCCGCTTCGCCCCTCCTGGCTGCCGACGCCGGGTCCGCCACCCAACCCGAGGTGGACAAGCTGGTCGCCGTCCTCAAGTCCGAGGCGCCCCAGAAGGACAAGGCCGATGCCTGCCGCGAGTTGGCCCGCATTGGCACCAAGGATGCCGTCGCTTCCCTCGCCGCGCTGCTGGGCGACGAGAATCTCTCTCACATGGCCCGCTACGGACTGGAGACCATCCCCGACAGTTCGGTGGACAGCGCGTTGCGTGAGGCGCTGGGCCGGCTCCACGGAAGGCCCCTGGTGGGGGTCATCGGCAGCATCGGCGTCCGCCGGGATGCCGCCGCCGTCACACCCCTGGCCGGCCTCCTCGACGATGCCGACCCCGCCGCGGCCCAAGCCGCCGCGCGGTCCCTGGGCAGGATTGCCACATCCACCGCCGCCCAAGCCCTCGAGGCCGCCCTCCAACGGGCGCCGGCGACAAACCAACTCGCGCTCTGCGAGGGCCTGCTCCGCTGCGCCGAAGCCTTCGGGGCCAATCGCAATACCAGGCAAGCCGCGGCAATCTACGATCACTTGCGCTCGCTCCAGGTGGCGCACCAAGTACGCACGGCGGCCTGGCGCGGGGCCATCCTCAGCCGCGGCCAGCGTGGGTTGCCCTTGCTGCTCGAGGCCATGCGCAGCGACGACTTTTCTCTCTTCGCCGCCGCGGCCCGCATCTCCCAGGAATTGCCAGGTCCCCGGGTCACGCTCGCCCTGGCCGGCGAACTCGCGAAGCCCCCGGCCGACCGCCAGATCCTCTTGATTCAAACCCTGGGCTGGCGCGGGGACACCAAGGCCCTGCCGGCCCTGTTCCTCGCAGCCCGAAAATGCGAAAAGCCCGTCCGCACCGCGGCTATCCGGTGCCTCGCCGAACTCGGCTCCCAGGCCGCCACTCCCGTGCTCACCGAGTTGCTGGATGATCCCGACCACGAGATCGCGCAGGTTGCCCAGGAGAGCCTCGGCGGCTTGCAAGGCAAGGAAGTCGATGCCGCCGTTCTCTCGATGCTCGGCCGAGCCGAGCCGGACAAGCGCGTCACCGCCATAGAACTCATCGCCCGCCGCCGGATGACGGCCGCCGTGCCCGCTCTGCTCAAAGCAACCCAGGACGCTGAGGCCAAGGTCCGCGTGGCCGCGTTCCGAAGAGTGGGCGGCCTGGCCGAGACGGGCGATCTGCCGGCGCTGCTTGATCTGCTTGGCCAAACCAAATCCGCCGAGGACCTTGACGCGGCCGAGCAGTCGTTGGCCACGCTCTGTGGCCGGAGCGCCGACGGCGCCGCCTGTGTCGAAAATGTGGCCGCGCGCCTCGGCGCAGCCCAACCCGCTCAGAAATGCGCCCTGCTCCGCGTGATGGCGTCCGTGGGTAACAAGGCCGCCCTCAAGTACGTTCGCGCGGCGGTCAGCCAGACCGATGCCGAAGTCCACGCCGCCGCCATTCGCGCCCTGGCCGGGTGGAATACTCCCGAGGCCGCGCCGGACCTCCTCGAGCTGGCCCGCGGCGCGGCTACCCCCACTGACAAGCTTCTTTGTCTGAGGGGTTACCTCGGCTTTGCCGGCCACTCGGACGTCCCGAGCCCCGAGCGCCTTGCCATGTGCCGCCAGGCGGCCGGCCTCGTCCAAAGCAACGACGAGAAGAAACTCCTGCTCGCCGCCCTCGGCAGCATTCAGTCCCCGGATTCTCTGGCCCTCATTCAGCCATACCTGGATGATGCCGCGGTCCGGGACGAAGCCGGCAATGCCACGGTGGCCATCGCCACCGGCATTCTCCAGGGCGGCCAGGCCGCCAACCTCGCCGGCAAACTCATCGAGCCGCTCGAGAAAGTAGCTCAAGGCGCCGCCAACGCTCAACTGGCTGGCCGCGCCAAAACGGTGCTCGAACAGGCCCGGACGAAGGCGGCCGGGAAGTGAGCGTGTCGAGGGTGCCGAGTGTCAGACCGTAGAAGCGCGAACGCGTCGGAACGCGTTCACGCTCTTGCGCTCCAACGCTCTCACGCTCCCCGCTCCAGCCCCTTCGCGCCGATGTCGAGCCGGAATTGGGCTCCGTCGAAGTGGATGGCGTCCACCGCGGCATAGGCCGCGGCCCGGGCGGCGGACAAATCCGGGGCCCAGGCGGTCACGCCCAGCACGCGCCCACCGTTGGTCACGATGCGGTCGCCGGCCCGCGCGGTGCCCGCGTGAAAGACCTTGGTGTCAGGCAGTTGCGCCGCTTTTTCGAGCCCGCTGATCGGTTTGCCTTTGGCGTAACCGCCAGGATAGCCGCCGGAGGCCATCACCACACAAACGGCCACGACGGGGCTCCATTTGAGCTCGATCTTGTCCAGCGTGCCATCCACGCTGGCCTGGAGCAATTCCACGAGGTCGTTCCGCAGCCGGGTCAGGTACACCTGAGTTTCCGGGTCGCCGAAGCGGGCGTTGAATTCGAGGACCTTCGGCCCTGCCGCCGTGAGCATGAGGCCGGGATAAAGGATGCCGTGGTAGTCAATGGCTTCAGCCGCGCAGCCTCGCAGCCACGGTTCGAGAATGCTCCGACGCGCCTCGGCCAGACCTGTCTGGCTCAGGAACGGGGTCGGCGAGAACGTCCCCATGCCGCCGGTGTTGAGGCCCTGGTCGCCATCGAGGGCTCGCTTGTGGTCCTGGGACGTGGGAAAGAGCTTGGCGGTCTTGCCGTCGCAAAGCGCGTGCAGTGAGACCTCCGTCCCCTTGAGGAATTCCTGGATGACGAGTTGACCCCCGGCCGCGCCGAAGGTCTTGCGCACCAGGATTTCGTCAATGGCCTTCTCCGCTTCGGCCAGGGTGGCGCAGATTAACACGCCTTTGCCAAGGGCCAAACCGTCGGCCTTGACGGCGCAAGGCCCGCCGAGGGACGCGGCGAATGCCTTGGCCGGTCCCGGCTGCGAGAAGGCGCCGGAATGCGCGGTGGGAATGCCATGCCGCTCCATGAAGGCTTGGGAAAAGGCCTTGGATGCCTCGAACTGCGCCGCCTTCCGGTTCGGTCCCCAGATGCGCAGGCCGTGCTGCTGGAAGAGGTCCACGATGCCCAGGGCCAGCGGATTGTCCGGGCCGACCACCGTAAGGTCCACTCGCCGCTCTTGCGCCAGCGCCAAAAGCCGGGGAAGGTCTTCAGCGCCGATATTGACGCACTGGACCGCCTCCCCGTTGCGGGCCAGACGCTCTTCCGCGATGCCGGCGTTGCCCGGGGCGCACCAAATCCCGGACGCCAGCGGGGACTGGGCCAATTTCCAAACCAGCGAGTGCTCGCGGCCGCCCGAACCGATAACCAGTAATTTCATGCGCGGGATTGAACCAGGAAATCCACGGCGCGCAACCGGTTTTTACCATCTTGGTGCTGGACTTTTTTGAGTTTTTGTGTAAACCGAACCATCGTCATAAACGTCGAACATGCACATTACATAGAACTATGAAGAAAGCATTGCGATTGATTTTCGCCATTGGGATCGCGGCCGCATCGCTCGATGCAGCGACCGCGGCCGATAACAAGCCTGCCGTGCCGCCGCCGCCGCCCACCCCGCAGAAGCAGGAGCCGGCGAAACTGCCTCCCGGCTTCAAGGACCAGAAAGAGCAGATGAGCTACAGCATCGGGATGAGCATCGGCAAGAACGTCAAAGCGGGTCTGATCGATCTCGACATGGATGTCCTGACTAGCGCCTTGAAAGACTCCGTAGCCGGGAACACGAACGCGCTGAGGATGACGGAGCAGGAGATGATGCAGGGCATCCGCGCCTACCAGGCCGCAGCCAACGCCAAACGGGAGGAAGAGCGCGTCAAAGAGGCCGAGAAGAACCACAAACTCGGCGACGCCTTCCTGGCTGAGAACGCGAAAAAGGAAGGGATCAAAACCTACACCGTGACCCTCCCCAACGGCACCAAGGCTGACATGCAGTATAAAGTCATCACCGAAGGCACCGGCCCCATTCCCAAGAGCAATGACGTCGTGACTGTCAAGTATCGCGGCACAACCATCGACGGCAAGGAATTCGACAACTCGTCCAAGCGCGGACCCGGCGGCGCCAAGATGATGGCTGGACACGCCACGTACCCAGGCTGGAGCGCCGCCTGGCAGATGATGAAGGTCGGCTCCAAATGGGAACTCTACCTTCCCGCCGCCCTGGCGCGCGGCGACCGCCCCGGCCCTTCGGGTGTCGAAGCCGGGTCCACATTGATCTTCGAAATGGAACTGGTCAGCATCGAGGCCCCGCCCGCCCCGCGGGGGGTCGGCCCCAGCCCTAAGCCGCTGACCAGCGACATTATCAAGGTGCCCTCCGCGGCGGAGATCCAGAACGGCGCCCAGCCCAAGATCATGAAGCCCGAAGACGTCGAAAAGGAAATGCAGAACGCGAAGAACGCTTCGGGAACGAACTCGGCAAAACCCTCCGACGGCGCCGCGAAGTAACCGCAACGCGCGAACAAGCACTCACCTGGAGAATCTTGCAGGAAGGCCGGAATCCGAACGTCGGATTCCGGCCTTTTCCTTTGTCGCAGGAGCGCGGGATTGAAGTGGCAGCGGGCCGCCACAGTGCTATCTTCCAGACTCAACTATGTTCATCATTATGATAGCCACGGAATGCGCGCCGGCGGCCAAGGTCGGCGGCTTGGGCGACGTGGTGTCCGGCCTGTCCCGCGAACTGGCCGTCCGCGGCAATGCGGTCGAGGTCATTCTCCCGAAATACGATTGCATGAGGTACGATCGCATCTTCGGTCTTACCAAGTGCTTCGGTGATTTATGGGTGCCCTATTATGACCAGTGGATTCACTGCGATGTCTATTTCGGCTTTGTGGACGGTGTGAAGTGCTTTTTCATCGATCCCCACTCGGCCCACAATTTTTTCAACCGGCGCCGGTTTTATTGCGACCAGGACGGAGAGAGATTCGCCTTTTTCTGCCGGGCGGCCCTGGAGTTCATGCTCAAGGCCAACAAGCACCCGGACGTGATACATTGCCATGACTGGCAGACCGGCCTGGCGCCGGTGCTCCTCTACGAGACATATCAGCGTCTGGGAATGACGCATCCGCGGGTCTGTTACACGCTTCACAACGTCGCGCACCAAGGCCGCCAGGGCGAGCATATCCTGCGACAGGTCGGGTTGAATCCCGGCGCGCTCATGAACCCGGACCGGTTGCTCGACGACCGCTATCCCGCCTGCGCCAACCTGATGAAAGGCGGGGTGGTCTATTCTAATTTCGTCACTACCGTCTCTCCAACTTACGCGCAGGAAATCCGGGGCACCCACCTGGGCATGGGACTCCAACGCATCCTGAACGTACATCACCAGAAATTCGGCGGCGTCATCAACGGCATCGATTACAACGTGTGGAACCCGGAGGTGGACCCGCACATCGCCCGCCGCTATTCCATCGGAACGCTGCAGGACAAATACGCCAACAAGGAATCGCTCCGGGACCGGTTATGGCTCAGGCACGACTTCAAACCGCTCGTGGCCTTCGTAGGCAGGCTGGACTACCAGAAGGGCGTGAATTTGATCTTTGACGCGGTGCCCTATTGTCTCAACCACGGCTGCCAGTTTGTCCTGCTCGGCACCAGCCCTCACGGAAACGTCGACGCGGCCTTTTGGCGCCTCAAACAGCGATTCAACGATAATCCGGACTGCCACCTCGAAATCGGTTACAACGAGGAACTGGCCCACCTGATCTACGCGGGCGCCGACCTGCTGCTCGTGCCCAGCGAGTACGAGCCCTGCGGTCTGGCGCAGCTTATCGGCCTGAAATACGGCGCGGTGCCGGTCGTGCGCAACACGGGCGGCCTGGCCGACACCGTCTTCGATGCCGATTACGCGCACAAACCCTATCACGAGCGCAATGGATATGTGTTTAACGATTACAACTGGACGGGTCTGGAGTCGGCGCTGCACCGGGCAATCGGACTATGGTACTCCTTCCCGCACTATTTCAGGGAGTTGATGACCAATGGGATGCGCTACGATTGGTCCTGGAACCACTCCGGCCAGGACTACTTGAATATTTACAACTATATCAAGGCGCGTTAGGGGTCTCTTGAAATAACCTGATGCCAGCCAGACTCTCATGGAGTGCGGTGGCAAGCAAAGCGCGACACCGCTTTGCCTTCCGAAGCAAAGCGCCGTCGCCGCTCCGCTCTGCCGGCGCACTCCATAAGACTGCCCTCGCAAGATGATCACGATCGGCAACCAGACCTCCTTCGCCGCGGCAACGCCGACAGAACCGTTCGATTACGCCCTGGCCAACGGGTTCGATGCCTTCGAGTGGTTTCCGGACAAGCATGGCACGGCCGGCTGGGACCCCGATGATCTGGGGGCGCCGTTGCGGGAACAGATTCGAGAAACCGCGCTGGCGGCGGGGATGCGGCTGTCGGTCCACTCGCGGTTGGAGGCGAATCCTCTGCTGCCCGACTGCCAGGGCCGGCTCCGGGAGGACCTCGCCCTTGCCCGGGACCTGGGGGCGGCACTGTTGAACATTCATCTCTTCGACGAGGCAGGAGTGCCCGCTTTCATCCAGGCGATACTGCCCTTGGTCCGGCAGGCATCGGAAGCCGGGCTGGCGGTGACCGTCGAAAACACACCCAGCCATGCCCCGGAGCTGTTCAATGCGCTGTTCGAGCGCATCCGCCGCGAAGCTTCCCCGTTCGCCTCGCATATCGGGATGTGCCTGGATGTGGGTCATGCGAACCTCTGCGCGGCCACCCGCAACGATTACCTGGGCTTCCTGGATCGGCTGGACATGCAGGTGCCCATCCTTCACCTCCACCTCCACGAGAACTGGGGCGACGCCGACAGCCACCTGGTGCTCTTTACCGGACCTTCCGCCGCGGACGAGTCCGGAGTGCGAGGGCTGATCAAGCGGTTGCGCGTCCGGAATTATTCCGGCTCCATTATTCTCGAGCAATGGCCGCAGCCGCCCTCACTGCTCAGCACGGCGCGCGACCGGTTGCGTCAAATGCTGCCGAGCGAAGAGGAGCGAGCGTCGAGTGGAGGAAGCACTGCCCGTCCCCCCTCGACACCCGGCACTCGACACTCGTCCCTCCCTCCTCCCCCCTCGGTCCCTTCACCCGGGCCTGACCCGGGGGACTTCACGGATGCCCTCGTGGCCGCGGACCGGCGCTGCCGGAGCTGGCGGGAAAAGCTGGATTGGGTGCGAGAGCGCCTGGCGCGGGAGACCGGGCCTCTGACGCAGGAACAGTTGGTGGATGTGGCCGCCTATTTGCGGTTCCTGGGCACCGGCGAAATCTCCTGCGCCGAGGATGGGCGCCACTTCCGCCCCGCTCATCACTCCCGGATTGCCATGCAGATTGAAGACCGGCTCGCCCGGCTGTCCAGTCCGGCGGAGGTTTTCATTGCGCGCAAAATCTATCCCTGGCTGCCTTCGGCGGCCCAGCCCTTTCGACGAGCGGAGCCTCTGACCCGGATTCGCGATATCGCCCATCGAAACGACATTCCCCAGGACCTCAAGCGCGAGATCAAACACACGCTCCAGAACAAGCTCCACCGTTGCGCCGGGCCTGAAGACCTCGCCACCGCCACCGCCATTCTGGAACGAATCACCGCCCCGGGCGCGAATTATTCGGCCGCCTTTGTCGAACAATTCAAGACCTTCCACGAAGAGCTTCGGGAGTTTTTCAACGCCCGCTCGCTCGATGAGCGGCTGAACGCCCTCTTGCCGAAAGTGAGCGGACGCGAAGCCGATTTGATTCGCTTCTTCACGAGCCAAAAGGCAGGCGCCGGTCTGCCGGAACAAGCGAGCGCCTTGAGGGCGCTGACGGACCTGCGCCGCCACTGCCTGGCGGCGGCCGAAACCCGGCCAAGCCCGGAGAGGCAGGAGTTTCTGCTGGCGGACATCGGGCTGGAGGACTTCGCTTTCGTCTTGTTGAGCCGGATGGCCAACGAGTTCGACGGGCAGAGTGGCGCGGGCGATAGCTCCCGTCCGCCCTCCGCGGGGGCGGCGTGGGAGCCCTTGCTCGAGACGGTGCTCCTGGCAACCGCAAACGCGGCGCTGAGCAGCGTGGAACCGGAGGAGAGCACGGCCGTCGAGTCCGAGCTTGAAGCCTGGAGGCAGGGGTTTCGCCCGGCGGACCGCGAACAACTGTTGCGGCTCAAGGCGACGGCGGGCCGCATCGTGCGGCTGACCGAAGAGCACTGCCAACGCATCCTGTCGCTGTTTCTGCCCCGCGTCGGGAAACTGGGACGGGCGCTGGGCGTGGCCGAACATTCGATCCGCGTTTTCTGCGAGGCGGAGACGCGGGGCCATCTCATCTTCCAGCTCTCCAGGCTGGGCGCGGAGATGTTGCGGCGCCTGCGCTCGGAACTGGCGTCACCCCCGTGGGACGTGCTGGTAAGCGGGCAAACGGTGGGCCGCGTGCGGGCGATTGGCACCCTGGGGGAGCTGGGTGAGGCCCTGCCGGAGGCCGTAATGGCGGTGCTTGGCAGCGCGGAAGGCGACGAAGAAATCCCCAAGGGCGTTGCCGGCATCGTGCTTGCGCACGAGATGCCCCATTTGTCCCACCTGGGCGTCCGGGCGCGCCAGGCCGGCGTGGTCTTCGTTGTTTGCGAAGACAAGGCGGCCTTCGACGAGCTTCGATCCCTCGATGGGCAGGTGATTTCGTTGACGGCCTTCCCGGACAAGGTCCATTGGGCACCCGCCCGGGGTCCCGCCCCGGCCCGGGTCGAGACCCGGCAGGCGCGCCTCCTCCCTGCGCGCCTGGTGTCGGAACCGGCCTGCATCAGTCTCGAACAAGTTGAGGCGGAGTGCTGCGGCGGCAAGGCGGCCGGAGCCAGGCGCCTTGCGGCATTAGCGCGCCGCGCCGGCGCCGGATTCAACACGCCCCGCTCCTGGGTGGTCCCCTTCGGGGTGATGGACGAGGGCCTGAGGGCCGCCCCACATTTGGAAGCGGAGTACCGGCGGTTGCGGGGGGAAATAAACCGAATGCCCGCCGGGGAATTCGCGACGGCAACCCAACGGCTCCGTGAGTTGATTCGCCGGGTCCCCGTCCCGGCCGAGATAGCGGCGACCGTTCGCCGGCACTTTGATCGAGACCGGCTTATGGTGCGCTCCAGCGCGAACTGCGAAGACTTGGCCGAACTGGCCGGCGCCGGGCTTTATGATTCGATTGCCGGGGTAGCGCCGGAGGATATCGCCGCGGCGGTGCGGGCAGTGTGGTCCTCGCTGTGGACAACCCGCGCCGCATTGAGCCGAAAACAAGCGCGCATTCCCCACGACCAGGCCTTGATGGCGGTGCTCATTCAGCAAATGCTCGCGCCGGACGTGTCCTTTGTCCTGCATACGGTCAACCCGTTGGATGGCAACCGGCGCGAGGTCTATGCCGAAGCCGCGGCGGGCTTGGGCGAAACGCTGGCATCCGGAGCGGTGCGCGGGAGTCCTTATCGTTTCGTCTGCGACAAGGAATCCGGAACCCTGCGCATGCTGTCCTTCGCCAATTTCAGCCAGGCCCTGCGGCCGGGTGCCGACGGCGGCGTGTCGCGCCAGACGGTCGACTACTCGCGCATCCCGTTGTCGCGCGACCCGGAGGCCCGAAAGGAGTTGGGCGGCCGTTTGGCCCGGATCGGACGCCAGGTCGAGGAGGCCCTCGGCGGCCCTCAAGACATCGAGGGCGCCGTGGTGGAGAGGGAAATCTACCTGGTGCAGGCTCGGCCGCAACAAGGGCTGAAGTAGGGAGGATGAGGCAAGGAGGCGCCACCTTGGAACCTAAACCCAAAACCCTCGGCCTTTTTGAGAAGAGAATCGAAGGAGACGACAGCCTCATGGAGCTGGCGCGTCTGCGATTCCGGCAGGCCGGCTTGGGGGCCGAGATGCATGGGAGCACTCCTGAGCAATTGGAAGCCGGGCTGAGATTCCGTCCCACGCCGGAAGCGCCCGTCGTGGTCCACCTCCCCCGGGAGCTTAACCTGGCGGAAGACCAGGGCCGGCGGCGGGTAGCGGAGTTCGCCTCGCGCCTGGCCGAGCGTGTCTGCGGCTTGGTCCTTCACGACCATCCGGACATGGCGTCGCGCCCGGAAGCGTACCTGCGGGCTGCCCGCGAAATGGAGGGCCTGCTGCGAGAGATTCAAACCGCCCCGATGTTGTTCGTCGAGTATGCTGCCGGATTGGAGCCGGGCGTGTTCGCGGGCTTCTTCGACGCGATTCGCGGCTTGAGTCGAATCAGCGCATGCATCGACACGGGCCATGTGGGCATCCGGCAGGCCCGGCACGCCTGGTCAAGAACGCATCCCGGTCAGGATATATGCGCGCTCAAGTCGCAACCGCCCGGCTTGCTGGAGGCGATGCCCGAGGTGCAGGCCGCCGCCCAGTCTGCCTTGCCGGCGGTCTTGGATTTGATCGGCATCCTGGGTTCTTTCGGCAAACCAGTCCATTTTCACCTGCACGACGGCCACCCTCTTTCCACCTCCAGCCCGTTCGGAGTTGCCGATCACCTGAGCTTTTTGGACGAGATTCCCCTGCCCTTTGAATATCGGGGCCGGCGGCTCACGCCCCCCATGTTCGGCCCGAACGGCCTCAGGCGGATTGTGGCCAAAGCCATGGAGCGCATCGCCCCCGCGCCGGTCTCCTTCACACTGGAAATTCATCCCACCTTCGAGCGCCTCCCACTGGGGGATGCGGCCCCGTTGTTCGCTCACTGGGTGGACAAAACCAACGCCGAGATGATGAACCACTGGCTCTGGACGCTCAGCCAAAACCAACGCGTGGTAGCCCAGACGACCTCGGGACTTGATCCGTAATTCGGCGGCTTCTGATTTAGGCGGAAGCGGAAAGAACCGCCGCCAATCGAGCCGGTAAATCCTGGGCCGTATGTTCCAACGTGATGACCGTGAGGGTCTTCCCGTCCCAACGATAGAAAACCGCAAATACTGGAAAATCAGGCACGGCAACGCGCAAAATGTCGGTGAGGTCCGAAGATTCGAACCGTGCGGAATGACCGCGTTGGGGATTCTCTAATAATTGGAGAACGATATCCCGTGATGCCAGAACAAACTTTTCGGCAGTCTGCGGACGCCCATCGTGAACGGCAATTCGGTCGCGGTAGTGGCGGACGCGACGGTAAAAGCCAGGATGGACACGCAGATTATTTGCCATCGGTAATGGCTTTCATAGCTGTCTTGAATTGGGCCGGGGTCACGGGCTCGGCGGGTTCAGCAAGCGCTTCGCGGAGTCGCTCTTCCAGCCATAGTGGCGCCGGTCGAAATCGGGAGGCAAATTGTGGGAGGCCAATTCGGAGGGCTTGCCGCACGACGTCGGCTTTGCACAGCTCGGAGAGTTTGCTGCCCTCGTTGATGTGGGCATTTAGCTCATCGCTGATTTCCATTTTGGGCAACGTTTTCATGCAACGTCATTTTAACGTCGATTTAACGTCTATCAAGGAGAATTCGCGAGGAGCACGCAGGCCGCATATACTGCGTTTGAAGCATGAGGCTGGCACACCATATTCCGGACCGCACGGCAACGGAGCGAGACGGCGGGCTTCCTCGAAAGCCGATGGACCTTGTAATTGAACAACCTGGCCCGCCGTCATAGACTCGACCAATTCATGACCACTAAGCGAACTGAACTTGAACCAGCAGACGCGGTGACAACGGATATTCTATGAAAACTTCAGACTTGGTCTTCATCGGCATCAAAGGATCGGTCGTGGCGCTGAATCGTGGCACGGGCCAGCAGGTATGGGCCACCCATCTCAAAGGCTCCGATTTTGTCAAC
>CAZZFF010000130.1:0-18278 GCA_964653485.1 uncultured Verrucomicrobiota bacterium
GCGCCCCCTGCTTCACTTTTCTTGGAGAGCTGGGAAACTAGGCGAGGATCAGGGTAGGGGCACACCCCGCACGGCTGCGCTGTTGGTTTCGCCTCGGCGGCCCGGGCGCAAAGCAGCCCGGCTTGCCAGTGCGTTTTGGATTGGCCTGGGCGGAGAGTTCTGGGATGCTGCGCAAGCACTTGACGCGTTACATACAGCGGTGAACAGCGATGTCTCAGGACCTGCCGGTCAGTTTTGCACCACACGCTGGAGCGTGGTTTTGCTGGCGGGGCAGGAGGGGTCGCCGGAAAGCGCGGCGGCCCTCGAAAAGCTGTGCCGCGCTTACTGGCAGCCGATTTGCGCCTTCGCCCGGCGCAAAGGCTGGAACGAAGAGGATGCCAAGGACTTGACCCAGCAATTCTTCGCGCTCTTGCTCGAACGCAAGGATTTCAGCGGGCTTGACCCCAGGAAGGGCAAGTTTCGCACCTTTCTGTTGGCGGCCTTCGGGCATTTTCTGGCCAACGAATACGACCGCGCCAACGCGCTTAAACGCGGCGGCGGGCAAAGGACCTTCTCCCTGGATCAATTTCCGTCTGAAGAGGTGGACGAGTTTTCACCGGCGGAAGAAGTTCCGCCCGGAATAGCGTATGATCTGGGCTGGGCGAACACGATTTTGAGGAACGCCTTGCACCAATTGAAGGAGGAAATGTCCGGAGCGGACAATCAGGGGGAGTTCGACGAATTGAAGCAATTCCTCACGACCGATGCCGCATCGGGCAATTACGCCCTCGCCGCCACAAAGCTCGGCATCCAGGTCTCGTCGGTGCCGGTGCTGGTACACCGGTTGCGCCAGCGGTACCGGGAGTTCGTGCGGCAGGAAGTGGCCCAGACGGTTTCCAGCCCGACCGAATTGGAAGAGGAAATGCGGCATTTGTTTGCCTTGTTGAATCGGTAGGCCGATGATTTTTCGTAATCGCGAGCGGTATTTGCTTCTTAATTGAGTGTGGGCTTGGACCATTCGCCATGACCGCTGTGAGAAAATGTCCGACTTGCAATTCAGACATATCCGCCGGCGCCCCTGAGGGCTTGTGCCTGAGGTGCCTGGGGCGGCTTGGGTTCTTTTCGGAGGCCGGCCAGGCCGGTGGCGGGGCGCTGCTGCGGTTGGGGGATTACGAGCTGATCGAGGAGGTCGCGCGGGGCGGGATGGGGGTCGTTTATCGCGCGCGGCAGTTGAGCCTCAAGCGCATCGTGGCGCTGAAGGTGGTTTTGCACGGCCCGTTTTCCAGCCCGGATTTTGTGCGGCGGTTTCGGAACGAGGCGGAGGTGGTTGCCGCGCTGCGGCATCCGAACATCGTGGCCATTTACGAAGTCGGCGAGCACAACGGGAACCACTTTCTTTCGTTGGAATACGTCGAAGGCCGGAGCTTTGCGGAGTTGGCGCGCGAAGGGCCGTTGCCCTCGCGGCGGGCGGCCAATTACCTCAAGATCATCGCCGAGGCGATGGAATACGCCCATCAGCGCGGCGTGCTGCATCGGGACTTAAAACCGTCGAACATCCTGCTGGATGTCTTCGATCAGCCGCGCGTGACCGATTTTGGCCTGGCCAAACTGGTGAATTGCGACTCCCAACTGACCGTCACGGGACAGGTCCTGGGGTCGCCCAATTATATGTCCCCCGAACAGGCGGCGGGGAAATTCTCGGACAGCACCGCGCAATCGGATGTCTATTCGCTGGGCGCGATCTTGTACGAGTTGCTCACGGGCCGCCCACCGTTCCAGGGAGAAACGCTGCAGTCCATTCTCGCCCAGGCGCAAGAGGCCGAACCGGTGCCGCCGCGCCGGTTGAACCCCGGAACTCCGCTGGATTTGCAAACGATCTGTTTGAAATGCCTGCAAAAAGAGCCGGCGCGCCGCTTTGCCTCAGCGCGGGCATTGGCGGAGGACCTGGGCCGTTTTCTGGAAGGCAAACCCATCCTTGCGCGCGCGGTGTCCCCGCCGGAACGGGCGTGGCTTTGGTGCCGGCGACGGCCATGGCTGGCCGCGATGACGGGTGGATTCGTGGCCGCGGTCATCTTCGGGGTGGCGGGGATCGCCTGGCAATGGCGTGTCGCGGAATTCCACGCCCGAGGCGAATCGAGGCAACGGCTCATGGCCGAGCAGGACGCGGCTCGAACGCGCCTCAATCTGTACGCGGCGGACGTAGCCGTCGCTTCGCAGGCGATAAAGAACGGCAACCTGGGCCACGCCCGGCGCACCTTGGATGCGCTGCGTCCACAGCGCGGAGATACCGACCTGCGCGGTTTCGAGTGGAGCTATCTCTGGAGCCTGTGCCGCGGGGACCAACTGGCAACAATGGCCGGACACGGAGGGACCGTGACTTGCGCCGCGTTCTCCCCGCGGGGAGATCGCCTGGCCACCGGCGCCATGGACGGCACCGCCAGAATCTGGGATGTAACCAACCACATCAGCCTCGCAGTCCTCAACGTCACCACCACCGCGGTCTGGTCGGTCGCTTTTACCCCGGACGGCAAGCACCTCATGACCGGGTGCAATGAACGAGTTGAATTGTGGGACACCGATTCATGGCAGGCGCGGACACATTTTCCCGGCCAACTGGCCGCGCTCTCAAGGACCGGAACGGTTCTTGCCGCCGCGGAATCAAGCCCGTTCTTTTGGCAACCGGCCGGCGCCGTGAGGATATGGAACTGGCGCACCGGACAACTGCTCCGCCGTCTTGATCAGGCGGGACGCGCGCTGGCGCTGTCATCCGACGGCCAACTGCTGGCCGTCGCCGGCGCGGACGGCGGCATCAAGGTCTGGGAGGTAGCCACTGGAAAACTGGCGCGCGAGTGGCCGACGAGAGGACCGGTCTGGGCGCTGGACTTTTCGCCGGATGGACGCAGGCTCCTGTCCGCCGACTGGTCGAGCGAAGTCTCGGTTTGGAAACTGGACGTCGATTCGGCGCCGCGAATCCTGTCCGGCCATCGCTTCCACGTTTGGTCGGCGGTGTTTTCCCAAGACGGCGCGGCGATTGCCACGACCAGTTCGGATCAAACGATCCGCTTGTGGGACGCCGCTACGCTCGAACCGAAGTCCATCCTGCGCGGACACAACAGCGAGGTCTGGTGCGCGGCGTTCAGTCCCGATGGGCAACAACTTGCCACGGGCGGCAAGGACCAGAGCGTCATGCTTTGGCCGGCGGGGGCGCCGCGCCAACAGGAGGAGTTGCCCCACGACATGGGTTTTCATCCCGCCTTTTCCCCGGACGGAAGATGGCTTGTCACCGTCAATCCCGGCTCGCGGAATTGCATGTTGTGGGATGCGCGCTCCCGGAGGCTCGTTGCCCAAAACCTCGCCGATGGCAGGCACATCGTCGGGTTTTCCGATGATGGGAAATATGTGGCCACCTTCGACAGCGGCGATTTGAGCCTCAAGTTCTGGCTGCCGGGCGGCGCGGTTCCGGAAAAACAGACCATTCTCGATCGAGTCGCGACGAACGAAATGGCCTTCGTCAACATGGGCATGTCGCCGGAACAGGGTTTTTTCTTCGCTATCAGCGCGGAGGGCTTGATTCATGTTTGGAATACGGGCACAGGCCGGCGGTCGGGCGCGATACGCGGTCCCGCTCCGCCCATTCGTAACGCCGTGCTCTCCCCGCGCGGTGAACGAATCGCCGTCTGCGTCGAGCGGGAGAATATCGCCCGGGTTTATGACTGCGCCACAGGCGCGGAACGGCAGTTGGCCGGGCATCGCGATTTTGTGAGCGGGTTGGCTTTTTCCCCCGAAGGCTCGACCCTGGCCACCGGCAGCATGGACGCCACGATCCGTCTTTGGAGGGTGGCCACCGGCGAAACCATCGCGTCGCTGCCCGGCCACATGCAGGAAACGACCGATGTCGCCTTTTCGCCCGACGGCCGGACCCTGGCCTCCTTGGGCCAAAATGAATCGCTCAAACTGTGGCACTTGCCGACCCTCCGCGAGGTGGTTTCACAGGATGAGCCGCGCGCGGGCGTTTGGCTGCGGTTTTCCCCCGATGGCCGCACATTGGCCGTGGAAACAGGCGCCAACACGCTTCGCTTGCTGGCCGCGCCGGCGGAATAGGCGCCTTCTTGCACCCTAATTCTCTTCGCCTTTTGTGCCTTTCCGCGGTGATTCAAGCCGGGGTTGGTGTGGTCCTTCCGACGCGCCAGGACAATCGGTTAGGGTGCCGGGCGCGTTGACTTTGTTAGGCGCCCTAAAGAAAGTCAAGAATTTTTGTAATCCTCCGCCCGGGTTTCTTCTTACATAGTTGAGGACTCGTGCGGCCGTTCCGATAAGGGGCCGCATATCCTCGCGAAAGAAAAAGCGTATGTCACGACATCTCATCCAGGCAAGCCCAACGGCATCCTGAATCCCTTATGAAAACCAAACTCCATCATTTACACATCGCGCTGGCCTTGCTGGCGGTTTCGTATCTCGACTCTCAGTTTTCAACCGCCCAAGCGCAAGGGACCGCGTTCACGTATCAGGGGCGCTTGAATGACGGGGGCAGTCCCGCCAACGGAAGCTACGACATGGCCTTTTCGCTGTTTAGCGCCCGCAGCGGAGGGAGCCAGGTCGGCGGCACCCTCACGCCGACCGCCGTGGGGGTCACCAACGGGCTTTTCACCGCCGCACTCGACTTTGGCGCGGGCGTTTTCACCGGGGCCAATTTATGGCTGGACATCAGCGTGCGCACAAACGGGGGCGGGGCCTTCAGCGAATTGGTTCCGCGCCAACCACTCACGCCCACGCCTTACGCCATCATGGCCAACAGCGCCAGCAATCTACTGGGCTCGCTGCCGGCCAGCCAGTTGGCGGGCACGATCGCGCTGGCGCAAATGCCGGGCGCCGTGATTACGAACAATGAGACGGGTGTGACATTGGGCAACGTGACGATCGGCGGCAGTTTGAATCTGCCCGCAACGGCCACCCTTTCTTCGGGCGGCAACAGCTTCTTAGCCGGCCTGAGCATTGACGAAAACGGTCAGAATACCGGGAACGTCAATGCCAATGCCCTGGTCTTTGGCGCTCCCTACGGCCTCACCGGCGAGGGCGTCGCCTCCAAACGCAGCGGCGCCAATCCGTTCGACTTGGAGTTTTACACCGACTTCCAAAACCGGGTGACCATTGGGCAAAACGGCAACGTCGGCATCGGCACCACCACTCCCTCCGAAACACTCGAAATCAACGGCACGAGCCGCCTCGACGGCAATGATATGTACCTGCGCGCCGGGACCGACCACAACCACGGGCTTGGCTATCGCGCCAGTGTCAGTGCTATCTCGACAGACGGTCCTTTTCTGTATGGCTGGAGCGGTGGCGCGCTGGGAACCACGGGGCCCGAGGTGATCGCTTTGAAGTGGGATTGGCACGGCAACATCTGGGTCAGCAACAATCTGTCGGTTGTCGCCGGCCTCAGCGTTGACCCGAACAATCTGAACGTTGGGAACGTCAATGCCAATTCGTTGACCTTCGGCGCGTCCAGCGGGGAGGGCGTCGCCTCCAAACGCAGCGGCTCCAATCCGTACGACTTGGAGTTTTACACCGACTTCCAAAACCGGATGACCATTGGCAACAATGGCAACGTGGGCATCGGCACCAGCACCCCCACCGAAACCCTCGAAGTCAACGGCCCCAGCCGCATCGACGACAATGACATGTACCTCCGCGCGGGGACCGACGGTAATCACGGGCTTGGCTATCGCGACATTATCAACGGCGCGACCATAGACGGTCCGTTCATCTATGGTTGGAACGGAGGCGCCCTCGGAACCCAGAATCCTCAGTCCGTCACGCTCTGGTGGAATTATGAGGGCAACGTCTGGGTGAGCAACAACCTGTCGGCCGCGTCGCTGACAGTTCGCGGCGGCGCGGACGTCGCGGAGCCCTTCCCGGTGACGGGAAACCAGGTTGAGCCGGGCACGGTGATGGTGATCGACGACGCCAACCCAGGCCAACTGCGGCGCAGCACCCAGGCTTACGACACCCGCGTGGCCGGCATCATCAGCGGGGCGGGCGGCATCCAGCCCGGTCTCTCGTTGCAGCAGGAGGGCGTGTTGGATCATGGCCAGAAGGTCGCCCTGAGCGGCCGTGTTTATGTCCTGGCGGATGCGAGCATGGGCCCGATCAAGCCCGGCGATCTGCTGACCACCTCCGGCGCTCCTGGGCGGGCAATGAAAGCCGGTGATCACCTCCGCGCCCAGGGCGCAATTCTCGGTAAGGCCATGACCGAATTGAAGGAGGGCGATGGCCTCGTGCTCGTCCTGGTCACTCTGCAATAACCCCACCGGAGGAGAAGTTCATGAAAAGAGCACAAGCCCCAAACGCGCGCCGGCGATTCGCCGAACCGCAACAGCGGCGAAACCGGCTCCACTGGCCCGGCCTGAGAACTTTGCCGCTCAGCCTTGCGCTGCTGGCGGGTCTGCGTTGGGCGTCAGCGGCCCAGGTCAGCCAGGAAAACGTCGGCAAGGCTGTGGAGACATGGGTTCGCCACGTGACAGCCGAACCGCGGGCCGATGCCGTTGTTGAGCGCATCGAGCCCTATCGGGAAAACGGCCTCACAATGGCCTACGTGGTTCATCTCGCCAACGGGGGATACTGTCTGGCCGGCGCCGACTCGTTGGTGTTGCCGGTCTATTTCTATTGCCCAAAGGGTGTCTATGACGCGAAAAATCCGAATTGTCGGGTTATCCTGGCAGAGATTGCGGATCGGCAGGGGTTCCTGTCCAGGGACGCAACCGTTGGAGGAGCGACTCTAAAGGCCCATCAAGCCGCGCTTTCCCACCGCGCTCGCCTCTGGGAGGACCTGGCCTCCGGAAAAGCGCCCGCGGGAGGAGGCGCTCAGCCGCTGGATCGCCCTGTCCCACCGGGCGGCCCTGTCCCACAAGGCGGCCCCTCCGGGCCGGTGTCCATGGTGCTGCCAGTAACCAGTCAATGGGACCAGAGCCCCCCGTGGGGCGATTTCTGCCCCACGTTGCCGCCCGGTGCTACCCCGGCTTTTTCAAACCTGACCGTCGTAGGGTGCGTAGCCACTTCAACGTCTCAGCTCATGTACTACTGGCGCTGGCCCAACAGCGGCGTCGGAAGTGGAACCGATACCTACAACTACTCCGGGACCAGCACCCCGCTGACCACCTCTCTGGCAAATAACCCTGGAATCCCAAGCGACTTCCAATGGCATCTTTCGTGGGCCAACGGCGTGTTGACGATAAAGGGCTGGTGGGACGGCTCGATGTACTCGCAAGCGCAGCAATTCACAAACGCCTCGTCTGTAAACCCCGCCGCCTATGAAAACGCCCTCACCAGCCTTTACAATCGTCTCACGTCCTATCACGACACTCTCTCTGCCAACTTCACGACCCCGATTGATTGGGGTGCGATGCAGGGCTCATACGCGGACCCGTCGGACCCCTCACCCGTTAACAATGCGGAAAAGCAAGTCGCCAACCTGTGTTACGAAGTCGGAGTGGCCGTCCAAATGAATTACGGCGTCTCTGAATCCCTTTCCAGCGACGGGAACATTCCCGCGGCGCTGACGAGCCACTTCGGCTACGATCCGGACGCCGCCGACACTAATCCTCCAAACCCTGATACGATGGTGCTGGAGATCCAATGGCTGCGGCCGTTCATCATGGGCGGGAGCGGCCCTCCGGGGGGCCATTCGTGGCTGATCTACGGTTACAACATGGCAACAAGCCCCTGGCAGTTCAAGATGAACATGGGATGGGGCGGCCAATATGACACCCCCGGTTGGTACTCCCTCGACACTGTGCCACGGGGCCTGACCAACAATATGGACCATGTGACGGGTCTGGCGCCCCAGAACGTGGTTGGCTTCGTCGGCGCCGGCAGTTCGGGCCGCGGCTCGCCCAACTCGCCGTACCAGAACATCCAGGAAGCTCTCTCCAAGGCGCCCAACGGTGCCACACTGATCTTCCAGGCGAACTCGGTCAACACATTCTCCTCGGCTCCACTGGTCATAAACCGCCCGCTCACCTTGAAGGGATATAATGCAACCATCACCAAGTGAGAAAGCCGCCAAGCCTCCCGGAACGAATCATCCATGACAGAGCTATGAAAACAATCAATCCGAACACCCTGGCGCTCCTCCTGGCAGCCTTCACCACCACCCTCCACGCCCAGAATTACTCCATCGACTGGTACAACGTGTCCGGCGGTGGCGGCTGCGCCAGCGCCGGCGGCCGGTATTCCCTCAGCGGCGCCATCGGCCAGTCTGGCGCCGGCGCGATGGCTGGGGGAAGTTACTCTCTGAGCGCCGGCTTCCTGGACATCGGCGCCACCGCGCCCACGCCTGTGATAACCTGGGCAGACCCGGCCGCCATTGTTTACGGCAGCGTCCTGGGGCAAAGCCAGTTGAACGCAACGGCCAGCGTGCCGGGGAGTTTTGCCTACAGCCCGGCCGCAGGCACTCTGTTGAATGCCGGCACGGCCAGCCTCTGGGCGTTGTTCACCCCAAACGATGCGGTGGATTACACCAGCGGGTCAGCCAGTGTGAGCCTCGTCGTATTGCCAGCCCCACTGAGCGTGACGGCGAGCAATGCCACGCGCCTCTACGGCGCCGCCAACCCGGCCTTCAATGGCTCGATGACCGGATTGGTCAATGGTGACAGCATTTCGGTAGTTTACAGTTGCGCGGCCACGACCACCAGCCCGCCGGGCGCCTACCCGATTGTGCCGGCCCTGGTGGACCCGGCCAACCGCCAGTCCAATTACCAGGTCACGCTGGTCAACGGCACATTGACAGTTGCCTCCGCCGCCCCGCAGGCCATTCTCAGTATTAGTCCGGTCCCCGGCCGGCCCAGCGGCACAGTCACCCTTTCCTGGGGCGCTACGGCGGGCCAAATGTTCCAAGTGCAGTACAAAACCGACTTGAGCCAAGCGGATTGGGTCAATCTCGTCGTCGTCACCGCCGCTGATGCTACGGCAACCGCATCCGATGCCCTGAATCCTTCGGCGCAACGGTTCTATAGGATCCTCTCGTTACCATGAACGGCCTCCGGAGGCTCGGCCCGGCGGCTGGAAACCCGGTGGATTCACTTCGCCGCCATCTGCCAGACCCAGTCCCCCCGCTCGGTGTCCACGGTGCCCTTCTGTTCCTTGGACCAGGCGGTCACACCGCCGTCGTCGGCCTGGTTCCAGCCGACGGAGTAGAGGATGTAGCCGCCATCGGACTCGAGACGATAGCGGAGGGGCTTGCCGTCGATGACGTCGGTGGGAATAGCGGGGATGTAGTGCGGGGCGACCGCGTCGAGGGAGGCCGGGAGGGTGCCGTTGGCCAGGCGATGGCGTTCGAGGGCGCAGGCGACGCGGGTGGCGTCCACGTACGTCTGCAACACGGCTGACTTCAGGGAGGCATTCCCCATGGCCGGCAGCAGGAGCTTGGCGAAGAAGGTGTAAGGTCCCCGGCGCATCTCTTCGAGGGCGCGCCGGCCTTTGGCACTGAGGTCGGGCGAGACCCGGCGGGTCGCCTCGTCCACGGTGGGCAGGGTGTAGTCCTCGAAGAACCGGGAGATGGTGAGCATGTTCTGGTAGAACACGCCGCTGGGCACGAGGCGGAGGGGCGGCGTCGTGGAGGCCCCGCCATCCTCGCCGTCAAAGTAATACATGGGGTCCGACCTTTGCCGGCGCAGGAAGTCCAGGCCCTCGGTCTGGCACGCCCGCTCACCGCGCATGGCGTTTTTGTACTCGGCGAGCAGGTTCACCTGGGCCAGCCGGCCCTCCAGGTCGGTCAACTGTCCGTCGCTCCAGGCGTGGCGGAGGAGACCCTCGCGCACGGTCTGCAGGTCGATGGCCATGGTGGCCAGCCTGACGAGGTGATCTATGAGAATAGGCTCGTTGCGGATGCTGTCCGAGAGCCTAAGGCCGAGCTTCAGGTCCTCAAAGGCATCCGCCGCTTGGCCCGCGTCCAGGAGGGCGGTCGCGCGCATCTGAGAGAGGAAGGTGAGGCTTTTCACTCGAGCCAGGTGGGGCAGCAGCATGAACCAGGAGGGCTGTTCCTCGTAGTGGACGGGGAAGCGCGACTCGGGCCGGGTGGCGGCCGCCTCGCGCAGTTCCTTGAGTTCGGGGGCGAACCTCGCCAGGGCCGTTAAGACAACCTGTGCCGGGGCGGCGTCAGGGGCCGCCTGCGGGTAGTTCGTGTTGCCGCGATAGAACAGCGCGCAGGCCGGCAGGTTGGCGAACGTCCCTTTGTACAATTGGCCAACCACGAGGTGGTCGTTGGTATTGCGGCGGGGGTTCAGGTCCGCGGATACCCCCTCAACGCGGGCTATGCCGTTCGTGTCCCGCCAGACCACCTGCCGCTCCGGCCCGTGGAAGTAGTCCAGCACCGGCCGCAGCAGCGGCGTGAGCGCGAAGTTCTTCTCGTCCGGCACCCCGGGCGGCACCAGGGATAAAAGAGTCAGGTGCTCGCCCCTGGCCTCCAGGAGCCGCTCATGGCTCCGCCAGGCATGCCTTCCACGCCAATCCTCCTCGACGTAACCCAGCAAAATCACGAGGATGACGGCGGCGACCCCCGTAAGAAACCGGCGCAGGTTCCGCCAGCAGCAAAGCCAGTGCAGGAAAAGCGAGGCTGCCACCAGGAGGCCCGCCAGCAGCCCCGAAGCCAGCGCGATTCCCGGCAAGTCGAGCGGCGTGGCAGCGCTCGGGCTTATGCACACGCTAATGCCGCAAAGAATGACGAAGGTAGCCAAACCGAGCAGCGCAAACCAGGCAAAGCACTTCGCCGGGCCGTTCCAGGGTCTTCTCCAGATGCTCAGGGTGTTATTGTTCATACGTGAAGTTAGACAGCGGCCGGCCTGGTTGCGCACGCCCGGTCTTGCGCGTCGAGAGAAGAGGGTTAGGTTGCAGGCATGAAACTGGTCCTGGCCATACTGGCTTATTTGATGATCGGGCTTGTCCTTGGATTGGGAATCCTGCTCGCGGCCAAGGGGAATCCGTGGCTGCTCATCGCCGGTTCCCTGGGCTATGTGCTCGCCTTCGCAAAGCTGGGCTGCCTGCCCAAACAATCCCACTAACCCAACCGCAACACACGCCGGATCGACGGCGGGATTTCCTCCTCACGGTGCGTGACATAAACAGCCGTCACGCCTCCATCGCGGATCAAGTGATCGACGGCCTTCACGAACACCCGGCGATGGGCCGCGTCCAATCCCTGGCACGGCTCGTCCAGGAGCAACAACCGCGGCCCCTTCACCAGGGCGCGCGCCAGCAGGACCATCCGTTGCAGGCCCGCCGAAAGCGCAAAGAGAGGGCTCCGGGCGAACCCCAGCAGCCCGAACCTGCCTAACCATTGGCGGGCCAGGGCGCGCTGCCGGCTCGTGGGTTGATGGAACAGGCCGATAGTCTCATGGAAGCCGGACACCACCGCATCGAGGCACGTCACCGCGCCGTCGAAATGCAAGTGCGACTCCGGAGAGACCGACCCTATCCGGCGCTTGATTTCCCAGATGGACTCCCCGTTGCCCCGCCGCCGGCCAAATACGGTGACCTCGTTGGAATAGGCCTGGGGGTTGTCCCCCAGGATAAGGCTGAGCAGGGTAGTCTTGCCCGAGCCGTTAGGCCCCAGCAAAGCCCAGCTTTCCCCCGCCCGCACCGTCCAGTTGATGCCCTCCAAGATCGTGGTTTGACCGTAGCGCACCGTGATGTCCCGCAACCGCGCCAACTCGCAATCGCCCGCGGGGGCGCCGCGGCCTTTGAATCCGGTCGCCGCCGCGGGGGGACATCCTTCGACCTCTTGCATCGCGGGCCGAGGCCGCGCGAGCTCGGCGTCCCGGAGGTTGGCGCTCGCCCGAACCGGCAAGCCGGAGGCCGTCAACGACTTGGACTGCCGCATCCGGAGAACCTCGTCCCGCGGTCCTGCCGCCACGACGCGGCATCGGTCGACGCATAGCAGGTGCGTCACCTGCGGAGGGAGGTCCTCGAGCCGCGTCGCGATCAGCAATACCCGCAACGGGGTGGCCATGAGCGTTTGAAGGAGACGCCCAAAGTGCTCGCGCGTCCCCGCATCCAGGCCCACAAACGGGTCGTCCAGGATCAGCAGCCGGAGCGGATGACAGAGCGCCCGCGCCAACTCGACCCGCTGGCGCTCGCCGTTCGAGAGCGAAATCAGTGTCCGCTCCAGAAACGGCTCGATCCTCAAGAGGCGGACGGCCCGGTGCCTCTGCCGCTCGAAACGCCTCCGGCCCTCTTCGTGCCTGTCGGTCACCTCGAACGGGTTGACCTCCATGACCCGCTCAAACCCCAGGAACTCGCTCACCCGCAATGCGCTCTCCTCCTCGAAACTGTTCCAACGCGACTGCACCACCGCACCCTGCGCGTCCCATTTCCGGACCTCGAACGAGACGTGGCCAATCGCCTCCTCGGGCGTCAACCCCGGCGGGGCCGCGAAATGATAGCGCAGTTCTCCGCGGGCCAGGGGCAAACGTCCCCTCACCGCGTCGGCCAACAGCGACTTCCCCGAGGCATTGGGCCCAACGATGCCCCAGTGCTCATCGCGATGGAACACCCACGAAGTGCCCTCGAAGACGATTCGCTCTCCCAGGCGGAAGGCCGCCCGGTCCATGGCCAGAAAAGGCCGCCGCGAGTCGCGCCGCCGGGTACAAGCGTCCAGCTCGCCGGCGTCAGGCGCCATCGCGCGCATCGGACCTCGCTGTTTCCCAGGTTGAAACTCATTAGGATTCAGATCGGGAGCAAGGTTAAGATTCGGAGCCGGAAACTGCCACCCAAAAAAAAGCCAAGGATACCCCTGCCTCCACGCCCGCGGACGGAGTCGTTCGAGGAGGTCGTCCTGGAGTGCGGTGGCAAGCGAAGCGCGACACCGCTTTGGCCCAGGCAGCGTTCGGCGTGTTGGATGTCCCGCGTGCCCGAAATCTCGACTCGTCGGGACGCTTCGCTCTGCCGGCTCACTCCAAAAAGGGCACATTGTCCACCGCCGCGCGCCTGCCTCAACCACCGCGACAAAATTCATACTTCATACTTCACACCCCTTGCTTCATACTTCACGCCTTATGCGAGTGCTTGTGACGACGACTCGCTCCTGGCACCTGGAGCGGACTGCCCTGGCCTTTTCCGCCAGGCAGGCCCTCGCCGGCTTTTGGATGGCGGACCGGAATCGGCTCGGCGTTCCCCCGGCCCTCTACCGCCGCTGCTGGCCCTACCATCTGGCCATGAAGCCCTTTTACCATCTCGCGCCCCAAATCTGGCAGGAACGTGCGACCTATTGGCTCGTGGGCTTCTGGCGCGCCTGGCTGCGTGCCCGCTTGCGCTCCGCTCGCTGCCCCGAATTCCACGTGGCCCAGGCCATCGTCGGCTTCGCCAGCGAACTCTTCGACCGCGCCGGGCAAGTGGGCGCGCTCAAGGTCGTCGATTGTCCGAACAGCCACCCGACAACCTATTTCGGATTTTGGCAGCGCGAGTGCGATCTCTGGTGTCCCGGGGAGAAAGTCCCCATCCCGAGATGGATGTTTGCCCGCATGAACCGCGAAATCGAGCGCGCGGACCTGGTGATCGTCCAGTCAAAATTCTGCAAAGAATCGATGGAGCTCAACGGGGTCCCCGCGGAGAAAGTGCTTGTCAACCCGATGGGGGTCGACGCGGCGGTTTTCCAGAAGCGGACGGCCCCTCCAGCCAAGCCGCGGTTCGTGAATGTCGGGACCATCTGCCTGCGCAAAGGACACCAATACCTGTTCCGCGCCTTTCAACTCGTCAAGGAGCGTTTGCCTGAGGCCGAGCTGGTGTGCGTAGGCGATTACAAATGCGATTTCCGCCGCGAACGCCCCAAGTGGGAGGGAACATTCACCCATTACCCTCGCCTCACCCATGCGGAACTGGCACCGTTGCTCCGGGCCTGCACCGCCTTTGTCTTCCCGTCTCAGGAAGAAGGAATCGCCCGCGCGCAAATCGAGGCCCTGGCCTCCGGCCTCCCCTTGATTGGCACGCACGAGGGCGGCGCAACCACGCTGGTCGAAAACGGCATCGAGGGCTTCATCGTCCGGGGCAGGGACCCCCAGGACATCGCCCGGGCCATGGTGCGGCTGGCGACCGACCCTGAGTTGAACCGCCGGATGGGGGAGGCCGCCTGTCGAAAGGGCTCGCTCCAAAACGGCTGGCAGGACTACGGTGACCGGCTCCTGGGGGCATATCTGGAGCGGTTGGCGGCTCGGGGCGCCCATCACCGGGAGCCGAGCGCCTGCACGCGGTAGAACCGCGCGCTGGTTCCATCGGCGGTCGAGTCCGTGTACGCCAGGGTCTCCCCCGAGGCCGTCAACACGCCCCCAAGACTCACCCAGGAAGCGTCCGCCAAGGCATCCTTGCACCAAACCTGGTAGGACCATCCGGCGACCGTGTTCCACGTGAGCTGCGGCTGGCCGCCGACCAGCGCGATGTCCAATTGCACCGGGGGTACGACCTGCACCAGGAAGGAGTTGGTAGCGGTCAGGACGGGGTTTATCAGGTCGTAAGGATCGGAACTCGCGGCCACGGTCGTGATCACGTTCGTGCCGGGGGCGGACGGGGTCCATCTGATGACGCCGTTGGAGCCGATGGTCATCCCTGGCGGCGGGTTGGCCAGAGCGTAGCTCAAGGTCGAGTGGATGTTGTCATCAACCGCCGCATTGGTAACGGTAAGCAGGCTCAGTTCGATGATTGTCTGGGTGGGGATGATCGGCAGGACCGGCGCGGCATTCACCTCATTGACGATGACGGTGAAGGTGTTGGTGGCGCTCAGATACGGGTTGACCAGGTCGTATGGGTCCGTGTTGGTCACGATCGTCGTCACGAGATTGGTGCTCGGGCTTTGGCTCTGCTGCGGCGTCCACCGGATGATCCCGTTGGCGTCAATCCCCATGCCGGCCGGCGCGTTGGCCAGAGCGTAGCCCAGGGTCGCGTGGATGTTCGACTCAGTGGCCGTGTTGGTCACGAGAAGCAGGGTCAGTTCATTGACGGTTTGCGTGGCGATGAGGGGCAAGACCGGCGCCGCGTTCAGTTCAGCCACGATCACAGTGAACGTGTCAAAGGCAATCAGGCGCGGGTTGGCCGTGTCGGACGGGTCGGCGTCGGTGACCGAGATCGTCACGATGTTGGTGCCCGGGCTTTGGACCTGTTGAGGATTCCAGGTGATGACGCCGTTGGTATCAATCGCCATGCCAGGCGGCGCGTTGACCAGGGAATAGCCCAGCGTGGCCTGGCCGCTCTGGACCGTCGCCGTGCCAATGACCGTGAGCATGTTCATTTCGTCGACCGTCACGGTGCCAATGACCGGCAGGAACAGCCCGACGCTCACCGTCGGACGGCCGGCAAACGCCGTGCTCCAGCCCGTCCTCGCAGGCAGGTAATAGACCGTGGCGTTGCTGTCATCGTCGAATATCTCCCAACCCGCGTCCGGTGCATTGCCCTGGAAATAAACGTTGGTCAGCCCCGTGCAGCCGTAGAATGCGGCGTCTCCGACGTTGGTGACGCCCTCGGGAATCGTGAGTTTGGTGACGTTGGCGCAGTACTCGAAGGCCCAACTCCCGATGCTGGCCACGCTACCGGGAAGCGTATAGGCTCCGGAAACGCCCGCGGGATACTCGAGGAGCACGGTCTGGTTCTTGTCGAACAAAACGCCGTCCACACTGCTATAGACCGGGTTGAGCGGGTCCACCGTGATCGCCCTGAGGCTGGCGCAGCCGGCGAACTGCCAGCTTCCGATGCTGGTTACGCTGCCGGGAATACTGATGTTGGTCAAGCTGGTGCAATAGACGAAGGCCTCGTCCCCGAGGCTGACGACGCTGCTGGGGATGGTGATGCCGGCCAGGTTGGAGCATCCGTAGAATGTTGAGACCCCGATGTTGGTGACGCTGTCCGGGATTGTCACGTTGGTCAAGCTCGCGCAGTTGCCGAACGTGGCGCTGAGGCTGGTGACGCTGTTGGGAATGGTAACGCTGGACAGGCGGCTGCAGCCCCAGAGGGCGGCCTCGCCCATGTTGGCAACGCCGCCGGGGAGGGCCAGGCTGGCCAGGTTGGTGCAGGACTCGAACGCCCAGTCTCCGATGACCGTGACGGTGTCGGGGATCACGACGTTGGCCAGGATGGAACAATTTGCCAGCGCCTCATGTCCGATTCTGGTAAGGCCGGCGGGCATCGCGACGTTGGTCAGGCTCGAGCAGCCGTAGAACAGTTGGTCCGCGAGGCTGGTGATGCCCGGAGGGAGGGTAACGCTCGGCAGGTTGGTGCAGCCGTAGAAGGCCGCGTCTCCAATATTGGTGACGGAGTCGGGGATGACGATGGCCGTCAAGTTGGTGCAACCGGAGAATGCCGAGTCTCCGATGCCGGTCACCGGCAGGCCGGTAATCGTGGCCGGGATGGCCACCGACCCTCCGGGCCCGGTATACTTCGTGATGGTGACGGCCCCGTTTGTAACCGTGTAGGCCGCCTGGGTCAGCGGGTCCCACAGAGAGGCGGGCACTCCTCCAAACGTCGGGCCCCAGCCTGTGGTCCCAGCCTGGTAATAGGCCGGGGCGTCGTCACCGGAAAACGCGGACGGGTCCCAGGTGGGAGCGTTGCCCTGAAAAAAGACTCCTATGAGGTTGGTGCAGCCGGAGAAGGCCCCTTGTCCGATGTAGGTAACGCTGGCGGGAATCATCACGGCGATTAGGTTGGTGCAGTAATCGAAAGCCCAATCGCCGATGCTGGCAACCCCTTGGGGCATGCCGTAGCTTCCATAAATCCCCGGCGGGAACGCGAGGAGTTCGGTCTGGCTCTTATCGAACAAGACCCCATCCACACTGCTATAGACCGGGTTGAGCGGGTCCACCGTTATCGACGTGAGGCTGACGCACCAGACGAACTCTCCGATTCCGATGGAAGTCACGCTCCAGGGTATGCTCAGGGCCGTCAGGTTGGCGCACCCATAGAAGGCCTCGTTGCCGATGCCCGTGACGCTGTTGGGTATCGTGACGCTGGCCAGGTTGGTGCAACCATAGAACGCGCCCATCCCGATGCCGATGATGCTGTTGGGGAGCGTGATCGCGGTCAGAGTGGTGCAGTGGAAGAAAGCCCAATCTGCGATGGTGGTGACGGGCAGGCCGGTGATCGCGCCGGGAACGGCCAACACCCCCCCCGGACCCGTGTACCCTGTGACCGTAACCTGGCCGCCTGCAACCGTGTAGGCCAATTGGCTTTGAGGGTCCCACAAAGAGGCCGGGACACTCGCAAAGATCGGACCCCAGCCCGTGGTCCCGGCCAGGTAATAGACCCTGGCCGGCGCACCCGCGAATACGGAAGAACCGAAGGCGGGAGCATTCCCCTGAAAATAGGCCGCCGTCAGGTTGGTGCAGTACTCGAAGGCATAGCTTCCGATGTCCGTGACGCCGTTGCCCATTGTGGCGGCGGTCATGCCCGTGCAGTAATCGAACGCCCCCTCCCCGATGCTCGTGACGCTGTCGGGTATCGTAATCCCCGCCAGGTTGGTGCAGTACTCGAAGGCCCAATCCCCAATGGTGGTCACGCTGCCGGGTATCGTGATGCCGGCCAGGCGGGTGCAGTCCGAGAACGCCCACGCTCCGATGCTCGTCAGCGTGTTGGGGAGCGTGACGCTCGCAACGTTGGTGCAGCCAAAGAACGCGGAGTCTCCGATGCCCGTAACCGGCAGGCCGTTGATTGTTTCCGGGATGGCCACCGCCCCGCCGGGACCGGTGTAGCTGGTGATGGTGATCGCGCCGTTCGAGGCGGTGTACGTCGCTTGCACCACGGGGTCCCACAGAAAAGCGGGAATTCCGGCAAACGTCGCGCTCCAGCCCTCCGTCCCCGCCAGGTAATAGGCCGCCGCGTCGTCACCGGCGAACACAGACGACCCCGCGGCGGGGGCGTTGCCTTGGAAATAAACTCCCCTGAGGCTCGAGCAGCCACCCATCGCCCCGTTCCCCAGGCTGGCAACGCTGGCAGGGAGGGTCAGGCTCGTCAAACTGGAGCATCCGTAAAGCGCATAATTGCCGATGCCCGTGACGCCGGCGGGGACGGTGTAGCCTCCAGCCTTGCCTCCGGGACATTGGATAAGGAGGCTCTGTTTCTTGTTGAACAAGGTTCCATCCGGAGTGCTGCTGTACAAGGCGTTGGTCGCATCCACCGTGATCGCCATCAGCCCGGCGCAGGAGCCGAACGCATTTTCGCCTATGTTCGTCACGGCTCCGGGGATGACGATGCTGACCAGGCTGGAGCACCGGGAGAACGCCCCAGCTCCGATGCTAGTAACGGAGTCGGGGATGGTGAGCCGCGCCAGGCTC
>CAZZFF010000131.1:0-17967 GCA_964653485.1 uncultured Verrucomicrobiota bacterium
TCCGAAATCCGAAATCCGAAATCCGAAGGAAATCCGAAATCCGAAATCCGAACGCCGACATCACAGGGCTTTCGGCTTTGAGTTTTCCTCCGGCCGCCGCGCCGTAGGCCGCTCCTGCCGGCGAAGGCGGGTCGGATTTCGGATTTCGGATTTCCTTCGGATTTCGGATTTCGGATTTCGGATTTCCGCCCTCCTCGCCCTCCTCCTTCTCCCGTCCCCCTCGTTCGGCGCCGCCACCGATCGCGGCGCCGTCATCCTGGTAGTGGGAGCGGCCGGAGAAGAGGAGTTCGGCGCCAACTTCCTTCGCCAGGCAGACCTCTGGGAAAAGGCCTGCGCTCAGGGGGAATGCGGATGCATCAAGATCGGCCTGGCGCCCTCGCCCAAGTCCACCGATTACGACAGCCTCAAGGACACGCTCGCCGCCCAGCCTAAGGAGGGCCTCCTCCCGTTGTGGCTTGTCCTGATCGGCCATGGCACCTTCGACGGCAAGGAAGCCAGGTTCAACCTGCGCGGGCCGGATGTCTCGGCCGACGAGTTGGCCCTCTGGCTCAAGCCCTTCCGCCGTCCCCTGGCCGTCATTGACACCGCCTCGTGCAGCGCCCCGTTTCTAAACCTGTTATCGGCTACGAACCGCGTCATCATTACCGCCACCCGCAGCGGCAACGAACAGAACTTCACCCGCTTCGGACAATACCTGGCCCAAGCCCTCACCGATCCGGAAGCCGACCTCGACAAAGACGGCCAGGTCTCTCTCCTGGAGGCATTCCTGACCGCCTCGCACCAGGCCGCCGAGTTCTACAAGCTCCAGGGCCGGCTCGTCACCGAGCACGCCTTGCTGGACGACAACGGCGACGGTTTGGGCACGCCGGCCGATTGGTTCCGCGGTCTGCGCGCCATCAAGAGGCCCAAAGACAACGCCGCCCTGGACGGCCCGCTGGCCCACCGGTTCTGCCTGGTCCCCAGCCCGTCAGAACGCAAGCTCACCCCCGAACAACGCTCCCGCCGCGACGCCCTAGAACGCGCCGTTCTCCTGCATCGTGAAAAAAAGGGCCAATTGCCGGACCAGGACTACTACCGCCAACTCGAGACCCTCCTCCTGCCGCTGGCCCGGCTCTACCAGGAAAACGAATGAGGCGTCGGGGCCGGGCGCGGCGATGGCTAAGTGGTCATGAACATAAATACGATGACGTCATCGTAATTATGTCATCTGCGAGCTTGCACAGGATTTCTTCGACGGCACGAACGCGGCGGGTCGGGGGTGAACGTGGGCTGGGTTGACATCCCGGAAGGCATCCAAGCCATGCGCGGTTCCAACGGCGAATACCTGGTCCTTGTCGAGGAGGACTGGAGATCCAAGGTTCCCATGTATCAGTGGACGCCGGAAGCCCCTTCGGGCAGATAGCCGCCGGGCCGCTGAACCCGCCGGAGAACTGAGTACTTCGGAGCTTCATGCCTGCCCGTCGAGACCTCCAACGACCAGCATCTTCACCGAGACAGCGAAGTTCCCCTGGTGCATTCCGTCCGTCCGGTGAGTCCCTCGAAAGCGACACGCCTGCTTGGACGCCTCCGGCGCAGACGGAAAATGCCCAGAAAAGATGATCCACCTGGGGCTGAGATTATGAAACCCAAGGGCAGGAAAAACGGCGAGGCGCAGGACGCGGACCAGAACCAGCAGGCTGAGTTCGAGAAGTCCCACGCGCTAGAGCTCCAGTTGCTCCGAAATATCAAGGCGCGGTTGCCGGACCTGGAGAAACTCCTGGAAAAGATGTCGTCCCACTGGTATGCGGAAGATGGCTTTTATCGCTTCTACCACCAGAGCTTCAAAGTGTATCGGGTCCAGTTCCACACGGCGGAGGTCGTCAAGGTGCTGCGATCTCTCCTGCCCGACCGCCCTCTGAATGGGATGTTCGAGCAGATCGTCAGGGAGGGGACCGACAAGCAGTTCCGGTTGCGGCACAATAAACGCTGGAGGGATGAAACTCGCCCAATCCTGGAGGCGTTCTTTCACGCCCGCGCCATGCTTGAGTATGCAATCCGCTACGGCAAAGCGCTCGATACGGTGCCCACGGTGCTGCCCAGCGGTTGGGCGGCCGTCCTCTACCTTTATGGCCTGCGCCACCCTTGACCCGGGTTTCACCTGGAATTACAGCGCAGTCCCCCATGCCGAGCAAGCTCGCCGGACGATCCAGCCGGTGCTCCTCCCGCGTCTCCGCACGAGGTCCGGGATGACCCGTGAAGGAGTGCCTACAACAAGATCGGCGACCATCCCGCCCGCCCCGATCCGCCCTGACCCGGTCCTGATGGAGCGGCCTGGAGCAAGCCGCCGTGAGGCAGCTCGACAAGCAACCGCCTCACCGCCTGTAGGTCCGCAGCAGTGATCGCTCGGCCGCGAATTACCCGCGGTGCGATTATCTCTGGCCCAGCGCCATTAAATTACGCGAGCCGAGCCAACGCATGCCCGCGGCGGACGCACGTGCCAAATGACGCTGTAGTGTTAGGCACTTTTGGCCGGACGGTAGGGTTTGGCGTGGATTATTAGAGCATCAACCAGCGTTTGAGCGCGGCTTCCACTTCGCTAACGATGCGAGCGTCAAACTTTCCGGGAGCCTTGCGGACGAATTCGGTGAACTTCACCGGCTGGATGCTCTGGACGTTGATGTAGCTCTGCTCCCGCAACCACGGCACGCGGGGCAATGTGACCTCGTAAGGCGTGTCCTCAAACTGTTTGGTGATCAAAACCACGCTGGCCAGTGCCAGTCGGCCATCGGTTTGAGCCGCCAACACGAGCGCATAACGCGGTTTACCAACCACGCCCAAGTCAATGAACCAAACTTCGCCGGGTTGTGGGACAGTTCTCATGCTTAAAACTCGTCAGCCAGGGCGTTGCGGCGGGCGGCAGGGCTCAAAACGTCATCCTCCGGGCTGTCTGCTTGGACAGGGAAAGGGATCGCCCGGCGCTTAATGATCTGTTTGTAAAAAAGTTCCAGTGCGGCCCGGGGTTTCAGTCCGATCTCTTCCAAGACGGCTTCAGCTTGGCGTTTCAGTTCGGGGTCAATACGGCTTTTGGCTACTGCGCTCATGTGCCCAATGTGGCCCAAACGTGGCCCTTTGTCAAACAGCCTGATGGCATCGTGTCTCCACGGCATGTGTGGGCCGGTTCCCAAGCCGCATGCTGGGCGGAACTGCCGAGTTGCCCTCGCTGTTCAGTTACGTCACGACCAGCCACTTATAAACCAAAGCGAAGGACGGTCTAGCGGTTGCCGCACGGTTTGTTGCTGTGTGCGGCGACGGCGGCGGCGATGGAGGCCGGACTTCGAAGGATTTGCCGCGCGGCCTCGGGGTCGGCGATCTTGAGACCGAATTCCTTGTCGAGCGCCACCACCAACTGAAGTGCATCCACAGAGTCAAGGCCGAGGCCGCCGGAGCCAAACAACAGTAGGTCGTCCCCAAGTTCCTCCGGCGTAACTTGCAGCATGAGCGTGTCCACTATCATGCGTTTGATATCCTGTTTGGTCTCAATCATGATATTCCTTGCGTCACATCAAACACTGTTCCGTCGATTCTCAACCCCAAAGCTACGGCGCAGCGGGGCGCCGCCACAAGCAGAAAACAACGAAAGTGTTGACAAGGACCTCGTTCCGGCAAGAATTGCCAACTCTGTATGCGCACCGTTGAGGGTCGGTCGTTTTGTCCCGTGCCGTGGCTGGCAATGCTGGCCCTTCTCGTGCTTTCCTGTGGTTGTCGAACGGCACGCGGGCCTTTGTTTACGGCTTCCGGCCCGGGATGGCGCGTGCAGGAAGGCCAGGCGCTGTGGCGGCCGGGCCGGCGGTTTCCGGAACTGGGAGGAGACTTGGTGTTGACCAGCCATGATGACGGGCGCTCTGTCATCCAGTTTGCGAAAACGCCCCTGCCGCTAGTGCTGGCACAAACCACGCGCGCGAATTGGTTTGTTGCGTTCGCGCCGCAGCGGAGGAGCTTTGCCGGATGCGGGGCGCCGCCCGCTCGTTTTGCCTGGCTTTACTTGCATGCGGCCCTTTCCGGAGAGGCCCTTCCTGCGCCCTTCCGCTTCGAGCGCAAGCCCGAGGGGGGCTGGCGGCTGGAAAACACTCGCTCGGGAGAGACCATCGAGGGGTTTCTCGCGCCGTGAGCTCATTTCTGAAACGGTGGTGGTGGGCGCCGCTCGTCTTGGCGGTCGGTGTTGGCCTGTGCCGGCTCCGGTTCGATGTTGATGTCCTGAATTTACTGCCTCCCGATGAGCCAACGGTGCAGGGTCTGAAACTCTACCAGCAGTGCTTCGCCAACGCCCGGGAATTGGTCATCACCCTGCGCGCCCCGGAGGCCGATCGGGCGGAGCGGTTGGCGGGCGCACTGGCCGCCCGCTTGCGTCTGGAGACCAATTTGGTGGCGGAGGTGGCCTGGCAACCGCCTTGGATGGAAGAGCCGGCCCAAATGGCCGAACTCCTCGGCTGGTTGTGGCTCAACCAACCGCCGGAGTTATTCGGCGCGCTCACCAATCGCCTGGCTCCGGGCGAGTTGAAATCCGTGCTGACCCAAACCAAGGAAACGCTCGCCACCTCGATGTCGCCGATGGACCTCGCCCGGCACGCCGTCGATCCCTTCGATTTGCTGGACCTGCCGGCCCTGACCAATCTGAGCGGCTTCTCGATGAAAGAGGGGCAGCAGATGTTCGCTTCCTCTGACGGGACCTTCCGCGTGCTCTTTGTGCATGCCGGCGTGGATTTGGCCGGCTATCGTCAGTGTCAGACCTGGCTCAAAGCCATTCAGGCCGTGGTGGCTGAACTGCAGACCCATCCGTCGAACCAGGAGTGGGCGGGCGTGGTGGTTCGCTACACTGGGCGGCCGGTGTTCCTAACGGAAATCGCCTCGATCATGCAGCATGACATGAGCGGCTCGGTGGCGGCGACGGCGGCCATCATCGCCTTGCTGTTCTGGCTGAGCCACCGGCGGTGGTTGCCGATGTTATGGCTGCTGGTGTTGCTGGCGTTCATCCTGGTCGCGACGCTGGCGCTGGGGGGGCTGGTCTTGGGTCCGATCAATGTGGTGAGCATGGGATTTGCCGCCGTTCTGCTCGGGTTGGCGGTGGATTATGCGGTCGTCCATTACCAGGAGGCCCTGGCGCACCCCAAAATGACCGTGCCGGAAATTCGGCGAGCCATCGCGCCGAGCATTCTCTGGGCCGCCATCACCACGGTGAGCGCCTTCCTGGCTTTGAATCTGGGCGGATTGCCGGGCTTGGCACAACTCGGCTCGCTCGTGGCCATCGGGGTTGGCTTGGCGGCATTGGTCATGGTGATGATTTATTTGCCGCCGCTCTTTCCGAAACGCCGGAAGCCCGGTCTGGCTGCAAGCCCCCACGGCTGGCGGTCCTACTTCATTGCACCACGGGGAACGGCGACGCTCCATCTTGCACAGGCAGATCAACCTTCCGGCCATTGGGCCTTGTTGGTTACGGCCTTGATGCTCTCTATCGCCGGCGCCGTTCTGTGCTTCCACCTGCCCGGCTTGGACCGCACCGGCAACGCCCTGCGGCCCCAGCACGGTGCGGCCCAAACCGCGCTGGACGAAATGACCTCGGAGATGGGCATTCCCCAGGACGCGATTTGGGTGATCGTCCGTGGGAATCGAGAGCCTGAAGTCTATGATCGCCTTTGCCTGGCCGAGGCCGTTCTGAAGGCAGCGCAAACCAACCGGGTTATCGACCGGTATCTTCTGCCAACGGCAATGTGGCCGCGCGCTGAGTTTCAAAATGCCAATCGGGCGACAGCCGCTCGGTTGGGAACGCAGGGGCCGGCTCTGCGCCAGGCCGCGTTGGGTGAAGGTTTCAATACCAACGCCCTGTTCCTGACCGATGAATTGGTTCGCACCTGGGCACGCACCGGCGCCAGCATTGGCGTGGTCTGGCCGACCAACCCGGCGGCCCAATGGCTGCTCAATCGGTTTGTGGCGCGCACGACCAATGAGTGGCTGGTCATGGGTCTGGTTTATCCCGCTACAAACCGGGTGGAAGCCGCGGCCCTGGCGGACCTTTCCTCCCGGTTGTCCGAGAATCACGTTCTGCTCTCCGGTTGGGGATTGCTTGGGAATGCGACGCTGAATCGCGTGCAAAAGCGGCTGTGGTGGGTGGTCGCGCCGATGATTGCCCTGGTGCTGGTTTCTCTCTGGTTGGCCTTCCATCGGGCAAGGGAAATCCTCCTGGGGACGGCGGTTTTACTCGTGAGCGGGCTGTGCCTCCTGGCGACGATGACCGTGGCCGGCTGGTCCTGGAACCTGCTCAATTTGATGGCCCTGCCTCTGATGCTCGGCACGGGGGTGGACTATGGCATCTTCATGCAACTGGCCCTGCGTCGACACGGCGGAGACCTCCGCCTGGTCCGACGTTCCATCGGAAGGGCGCTGCTGCTCTGCGGCGGGACGGCCGTGGCCGGGTTCGGCTCTCTGGCCTGGTCCGGGTACGGCGGCATGGCGAGTCTGGGCAAAGTATGCGCCGTGGGCATCGGGGCCAACGTGGTGATTTCGGTGTTTCTTCTTCCCTCCTGGTGGCGCCGCGCCTGCGCCGGCCGGAGCGGTGTCAGCCGCGACGGTTCGGTTGTGCCAGCTAGCCAGGCCCCTGTTTCCTGGCTCTATCGCGCGGGGTTGTGGCGGCTCGGCTTGGCGACCGTCAGGGCATTGCCGGCCTGGCTGGTCAATGGCCTCTGTGTCGTCGGGGCGGAGCTGCACTTCCGGCTGCGCCGGCAACACCGTGAGGTCGTCGTGGCCAACCTGCTCCCGGCCTGCTCCGGGGACCGGTCGGCGGCGGAGAAAACCGTCCACCGGCTCTATCGCAGCTTCGCGGTGAAGCTGGCCGACCTCTGGCGACTGGAAAGCGGCGCGCCCGTGCGGAACTGGGGGACCACTCCGGGCGATTTGGAAATCATTCAGGCCGCCTCCGCACGGGGACGCGGCGTGCTTTTCCTCACATTCCACTTGGGCAACTGGGAACACGGGGGCCTGCTGCTGGCCGAGTTGGGCATCAAGTTGACCGTGATCAGCCTGGCGGAACCCGACGATCGGCTGACTGGAATGCGCATAGCCTCCCGGGCCAGGCTGGGAATGGAGACCCTCATCATCGGCCAGGACCCTTTCACCCTCGTGGAGGTCATCAAACGGCTTCAGACCGGGGCGGCGCTGGCCATGGCGATCGACCGGCCGGTTGAACGGAGCCATTTGCGCGTGGAACTGTTCGGCCAGCCGTTTCAGGCCCCGCCATTGGCAGGGGAACTGGCGCGGGCGTCGGGCTGCGCGCTGGTGGGGGTGACGATTCTGCGCAGCCGCGAAGGTTACGCGGTGAAGGTGCTCCCGGAGTTCACCTACGATCGGCAGGCGCTCGGCACTCGGGAGGCGCGCCGCGAGTTGACGCAGAAAATCGTGCGTGCATTCGAGGCGGAGATACGCAAACATCTTGACCAATGGTACCAGTTCGTTCCTATCTGGCCGAAAAACCCGTAGTGTGGGCCGTGCTCCTGTTTTGCGTGGCGGCTTTCGTTTCTCGCGCGGAAGACCTCAACGGGCTGCTCGACCGCTGGTGCTCCGCACAAACCAACATCCAGACTTGGTCGGCGGACCTCATCCAGACCCGTTCCCTCAAGGTGCTGACGCAGCCATTGGTTTCTGTCGGCAAAGTCTGGGTGGCGCCCCCCAACCGGTTCCGCTGGGAACTCGGCCAGCCCGCGCAAACCATCGCGCTACGCCAACCGGACCAACTGTTGCTCATCTACCCGCGGTTCAAACGCGCGGAGAGGTATCCCCTTAATGAAGCCCAGCCAGGTCCCTGGAAAGACGCGCTGGCCCTGTTGGATGCCAGCTTCCCTCGGAACCGGACGGATTTGGAATCGCACTTTCGCGTGCTGGCAGCGCGGCAAACTAATTCGCTGGTGCAACTGGCGCTTCAGCCCAAGAGCGCCGCCGCTCGGAAATTCATCAGCCAAATTGAGGTCAGCTTTCACACCAACGACTATTCGCCCGCGGCGACCGAGTTGAAGTTCAGCGATGGCTCCAGCATGCGCAGTGATTTCACCAACACAGTGCTTAACGCGCCGCTGCCCGAAGGGGTTTTCCAGGCAACGCTTGAGCCGGGTTTTACGGTAGTGGAGCCTCTGCGCCAATGATCCCCACGCCAGGACTGTTGCAGGACGCGCTGAAATGCTTGCCCCACGGCCCGGAGTTCCGCTTTGTGGACCGGTTGCTAAGCCTTGCGCCCGGCAAGCAAGGCGTCGGTGAATACCTGGTAAGGGGCGACGAGTCCTTTCTGCGCGGGCACTTCGCCGGCAACCCGCTCTTCCCGGGCGTGCTCCTCGTCGAAGCCGCCGCGCAACTTGCCGGCGTGGTGGCCCAAAACGATCCCGCCATTCCACCCTTGCCGCGACTGAAACTGACCGCTCTCCGGGCCGTGAAGATCCTGGGCACGGCCCGCCCTGGTGAATTGGTCCGCATCGAGGCCCGTGTTAGCGGGCGGTTGGGCGCCTTGATCCAGGCCGAGGCGCAGGCCTTTGTCAGCGGCCGACTGGTGCTGACGGCGGAGTTGACGTTGGCTGGGGCTCCCTGCGCGGCCTTGGCCCCGGCGTAACAGGCGCCCCGCGCCCGTCGCGCATCTCAAGGAACTTCCGCCTCCAGTCGGCGCGTGACACCTTCCCGCGCGGGTTGGGGGTCAGCGATTTCACGAACCACCAGTCTCGTGGCACCTGCCAGGCAGGAAGTCTCCGGAGCAGGAACTGTCTTAACTCCTCGGTGTCGCCGTTTCCCTTGGTCACGACGCACGCGACAATCATGTCGATTCGATCAGGGTCGTTGCTCGGCACGCCGAAGACGAGACATTCATTGACTGCTTCGTGCTCGAGCAGAGCCTGTTCGACCGCTGCCGGGGAAACCTTCCGTCCCGCCACGTTGATCTGGTCGTTCGAGCGGCCGCAAAGAAAGACTCCGCCATCTTCCAACCTGCCAAGATCGCTGGTCTGGAAACAGCCGGCCTCCAAGGTGCCGTCCGCATCGGGCCAGTACGTTTCGCCCACGGCTCCGCTGCGCACCTGGATGCGAGCGTTCTGATCAAGGGCCAGTTGCACGTTCCGCATGGGCGCGCCGACGCAGGCGTCGTCGGCGCGCGGAGCAGCGGTCGCATCATAGGCGATGCCTCCGCATTCAGAAGCGCCGTAGAAGTTGTGAATCTTGAGCCCAATCGCGTCGAAGACGGCGCGCTCCAGACGGAGCGGCAGCGGCGCACCGGCGGAGATTGCCAGACGCACGTTCCGCGGGACCGCTCCCGCTTCAAGCCATGCGCGCCAAAGGGCCGGCACAGCCGGCAGTGTCAGAAACGATTCGCATTCGGCCGCGGCCCGCAGCGCCTCCGGCAGAGGCGACGGCGCAAGGACCAGAGGAATGCCGTGCAGCAGCAGCGGCAGCACCAGGTTCGAAAAACCGTAGGAGTGGGCCATCGAAATCACGCCCACGTTCGGCCAGTCCGGGCGCAGTCCCATTGTGACCACGATGTTCGCCGCGTCAGCGGCCAACTGCTCCGCTCGAAAGGCAATCACCCGGTGGGCGCCTGTGGTGGCAGAAGTAATCTTGAGGTGGCGGCAGGACGCTGGGGGCAAAGGAACCGGTGGCGGCTTCTGCTCCGGTTCCAGGGGACACACGACGGCATCCTGGCGCCAGGCCCGCAAAACCGCGACGATGAATTCAACAGAGTGGCCCTGGGGGTAAACGACAGGTCCGCCGCCCGCTCCGGGGCTTCCCCCAAGGCGAGCCAGTTGGGCGAAGCTCCAGTGCCGGCCGGAGGAAAGCTCGCGCAAGGCAACTTCGTTGTCTCGTTCTCGAGCGATCCGGCGCCACCGTTCGTAAAGCATTTGCATTTTACTAACGTATCGCTAGGTTCAGCGGCAAGCATGATTTCGACCGCCGAACAGCCCGCGCGTCCTTTCCTTTTCGAGCGGGACACATTCACGTTTGCCAACGAACTGATCTGGCAATACCGCTTCGATCCTGTTACCGGGGCAACAACCGTTTCCCGCACTGACCCGCCTCCCGCCTATTCCCACCGCTGCTTCGTAATGGTCCGGTCGGCGCGGCAGTTTTTCTATCATGCACGGTTTGATCCGGCGCTCCCCGTCGCGGAGCGGCAGACTTACCAAAGGCTCATTCGTCAAGTCGTTTCGCGCTCCCCGCGCAGGCCAAGCCAGGAAAGCCGGAAAGTGGTGGTTCCCGGCTATGACTGCCTGCGTTCCTTCAGCCGGGCGTGCGAGCCGATCCTCAAAGCCGGTTTGGGCGGCCCCTGGGAATCCTATTTTGTGCGGAGCCATTGGCGCATGGTCGCCCCGACAGGGCGACAGCACCAGGAGCGGATGGCCCAGCAATTGAGAGACGCGCTTTCCACGGGTCGCGCGCCGATTGTGCATCTTTACCGTTTCCCCCGCATTACGATCAACCACGGGGTCGTGCTCTTCGGTTCAACCCAGTCGGACGGAGACACTCAATTCCAAGTTTACGACCCGAACATCCCGGATCGTCCGCTGAAGCTCATTTATGAGCGGGCCGCGAAGACCTTCAATTTCCCGCGGACGCTTTATTGGGCGGGTGGAGCGTTGAATGTGTTCGAGATGTATCTGGGCGGCCTTTATTGACCCTGGCCTTCGCCGACGAATTGAGGGCTCCACGTTGTCGCTATCTCCGGAGCTTTCGGGGCTGCCGGAAGGCGACGCCAAAAAAAGCCAGCCCACAGAGGTTGATGCCCGCAATGTATCCGATTTTGTAAATTCGTCCGGTGTTGCTTCCGGCATAGATGGGGACGTCCTTTCCCATCAGCAGGCTCGGCAGCGCCACGGGCATCAGCGCGCCATGCAGCATGCCGAGTCTGAAGCCGGGGAGAAGTTCGGGGGCATACAACCGCGGAGCCGCCAGGTCGTAGGCGAAACCGAACACCAATCCGAGCAGGACCAAAGTTCCTGCTTTCACGGCCATCCTCTTCATCCAGGACACCCGCTTGGCGGGCGATGTTTGATCTGAGGTCGGCGTTGCCACAAGTCACAGCATGTTTCGGCGGCGTGAAGCCAGGCAAGCAGATAATGCGCCCGAGGCTCAACGGCCCAAGGCCCGCCTCCACCACCGAAACCACCTCACGGTGTCTCGAACCGGACGAATGTGGCTGTGCCGGCCGTTGGGGATGACGTGGATGGGCACAAACTCAACCCGATATCCAGCCTGCACGAAGGCCAGCAGCATCTCGGATTCGATTTCAAAGCGGTCTGTCTCCAGAGGCAAGGCGGCCCAGGTCTTCAGATGGACCAACCGAAACCCGCATTGCGAATCGGGGAGGAATTTGCCCGCGAGTTCCGAAATACGCCGGCTCATCCAGCGATTAACGACGCGGCGGAGCCGAGGAATGGCCTGCGCGTTGTGCATGCGATTGCCCACGATCAGCAGGGCGCCAGTTTGCTCGGCGCAATTGAGGAAGGCCGGGATGTCTTCAGGCCGATGCTGGCCATCCCCGTCCATCACCACCGCCCAAGCCCTGTTCTGGTCCGACGCTCTGCCCAAACCGGCTCTCAGTGCAACACCTTTGCCGAGGTTATGTTCCAGCCGGATCACTTCCGCTCCCGCCCCCGCGGCGCGTGCCGCGGTTTGGTCGCGCGAACCGTCGTCCACCACAATGACCTCCGGCAGATGTTGATGAACCGCTTGAACCAGCCCGGCGATGGATGCCTCCTCGTTGCAGCAGGGAATGACTACAGTGCAGCTTGGGCACCAGTTCATGTTCAAATCCTAAGCAGGGGCGGCATAAAGCCAAAGCAAATCCGCGTTTTATCGGCTTCTCGGCGTTTTATCATTGCTACTCTCCACGCCGCGGCATAGGCTCTCAATTCAACCAGGTGAGATTGGCATGGCGAGCCGCATTCTTTTGATCAGCACCAATCGCTGCACGACACCCGACCCGGTTTTCCCCCTGGGCCTTGCGCACTTGAGCTCCGCGTTGCGGCAGGCAGGCCATGACTCGCGCTGGTTCGACTGTCAGTCCGCCTCGGCTCCGCTCGCCGAAGTGCTCCGCGCCTATCGTCCTGATGGCATTGGCATTTCATTGCGCAACATTGATGATGTCCTCATCCGCAAGCGGGAGACCTATTCCGACGGGCTGCCTCAGATGTGCCGCGACATCCGCCGCGCGCATCCGGGCGTCATCATTTTGGGAGGGAGCGGATTCTCCATTTTCCCCCGGCAATTGCTGGAACTCAGTGGCGCGGACTTCGGCATTCAGGGCGAAGGGGAGGCGAGCCTGCCGGCGCTGGTCTCGGCCCTTGGCCAGGGGGGCCAATACCACTCCATTCCGGGCCTTGTCCATCGGAACGGGGGGGAGATCGTCGTCAACCCCCCGTCCCGGTCTGGACCGGAGATTCTCCTGACGCCCGTGGACCGGCCCGCCCACCTTACGGCTCACTACCTGGCGTCCGGCGGCATGTTGAATCTCCAGACCCAGCGGGGTTGCCGCCATGGCTGCGGCTACTGCACCTATCCCTTGATTGAAGGCCGGGCGAATCGGCGGCGCCCACCCGAGGCGGTGGCCGAAGAAATGGCGCAGCTTCGGGCCGCGGGTGCGAAATACGTCTGCATCGTTGATTCCATCTTCAATTCGTCGCCGCAACACGTCGTCGAGACCTGCGAAGCATTGATTCGCCGCCGGCTTGCCATGCCCTGGGGCTGCTTCTTGCGGCCGCAAGGCCTCACGGCGGAATTGGTCGGACTCATGGCACGCGCGGGGCTGGCGCACATCGAGTTTGGCTCCGACAGTTTTTGCGACGCCGTCCTGGCCGCCTATGGCAAGCAACTGACGTTCGAGGATATTCTGCAGTCCAGCGAGTTGGCCCGCAAGGCGCGGATCGATGTCTGCCACTTCCTGATAGCAGGCGGGCCTGCGGAGACGCGCGCGACGCTGGAGGAGGGTTTTGCGAATTCGCAGCGGCTCAAAGACGCGGTCATCCTGGCGGTGGTGGGCATGAGGGTTTATCCCGGTACTGATCTACTCAAGCGAGCCCTCTCCGAAGGGCGCATCAAAGCCGATACAGACTTGCTCGCGCCGACTTACTACCTGGCGCCCGGCCTGACCGCGGAGGCGGTGCTTGGGCAGCTTGAGGAATTCGCCCGCCGCGCGCCCAACTGGATTGTGGGCGACCCTGACCCCGCTTACAGGGGCCTGGTCGCCCGCCTGCGCCAACGCGGGGTGGCCGGCCCGCTCTGGAGCTATTTCGCCATGCTTCAGCGCCTGTGGCCACGGGGCGTCGCCAGGGAGGGAAACCCGTGAAACATCTCCTCTTGATCGCGCCGCTGGCCAAGCAAAGCCTCATGGGCGGCGGGTTTTTCTTCCGGATGCCCTCTCTGGGCCTGCTCAAAATCGCCGCCCTCACGCCGCCGGATTGGCGGGTCACCATCGTCGATGAGAAGGTGGAACCGCTCGATTTGAACCAGGAGGCGGACCTTGTCGGCATCAGCACGATGACTACCACCGCCCAACGGGGGTACGAGATTGCGGACCACTTCCGCCGTCGGGGGACCCAAGTCGTGACGGGGGGGATGCATGTTTCCTGCCTGCCTGAGGAAGCGTTGGCGCATTGCGATAGCGTGGTCATCGGCGAGGCGGAAGCCCTCTGGCCCGCGTTGCTGCGGGACTTCTCGGCCGGCGCCCTCAAGCCTCTCTATCGGCACGAAGGGCGCCTGCCTCCCCTTGTGCAATTGCCTCGCCCGGACTGGGAACTCTATCGCGCCAAGAAGTACCTTCCGGTGCATTTCGTCGAAACCACGCGCGGCTGCCCGATCGACTGCGAGTTCTGCGCCGTCAGCAACGCCTTCGGAGGCAGCTACCGCAACCGCCCACACGACGAGGTGCTCGCGGAGTTGCGCGCGCTGCGGCCTTTCGAAGGAATCTTCAGGCTCAAGAACTGTGTGTTCTTCGTGGATGACAACATCATCAGCAACCGCCCTTACGCCCGCGAGTTCTTGAACCGCATCGCCAGCCTGGGCCTGCACTGGTTTGGGCAGGCCTCCATGAATATCGCTAACGACCCGGAGATACTTGAGCTCTGCCAGAAAAGCGGATGTGTCGGGCTGTTCCTCGGCTTCGAGACTCTCTCCGCGGAGACGCTCGAGGCGGTAGGCAAGCGCGTGAACCGGCCCCACCAGTACCTGGACGTGGTGCGGAAAATCCATGATCACGGCATCGGCATCGACGGTTCCTTTGTGTTCGGCTTCGATACGGACGACCCTGGCGTGTTCGACCGCACGCTCGAATTTGTCCTCAAAGCCAGGCTCGAAGTGGCCTACTTTTCCATCCTCACGCCGTATCCCGGCACCCGCTTGCATCGGCGGCTGGCGCAAGAAGGCCGGTTGTCGAGCCAGGACTGGTCTCTATACGATGGCCAACACGTGGTCTATCGTCCGCAGACCCTCACGCCGGACGAGCTGATGGAAGGGTACAGCCGGGTCATCAAAGAAATCTATTCCATCCCGTCCATCTTCAGGCGCCTCTGGGGCACGACCGCCTGGAAAAGTTTCTTCTACCCCATGAATGTCGGCTTCCGGCAAAGCGTCAAGAATCTCCCCTGAACCGCGCGAAAATGAATATCCCAGGCAGAAATGGCAAACCAACCACCGCCCGCACGGCGCGGGACTTCAACTAGACCGCCATGCTTTTCCCCGCGCAGTCCCCGCCCTCAACGCCGCCCCGCGTCGTCATTACGGGTGCGGGCGTCATCACCGCGCTCGGCACACGATGGAACGCGAACGCGGAAGGATTCCGCGCCGGCCGTAGCGCATTTCGTCCCGTCTCGCTTTTCGACGTCAGCCGGCAACGCGCCAAGACCGCCGCGGAAGTGGACCTGCCGGCGGCGCTGCCGGCGACTCGCCTCGGCAGGCGCCAACTCGCCCGGCTCGACCGCGCTAACTGGATGTTGCTGTTGGCAGCTCACGAAGCCTGGCAGCAATCCGGCTGGGAGCCATCCGACCACCTCCCACTGCTGCTCGGCACTACCGCCGGTGGAATGTCCCATGGCGAAGACTACTTCCGCCAGGCGGTGCGGACGCCCCACCGCCATCGCCAACAACCCACGCGGGCGTTTCACTACCAGGCCCAGGTCCAGGCGCGGACCGTCGCCGAGGCCCTGGGTTTCTGTGGACCGGTCCTCATCCTCTCAAACGCCTGCGCCTCCGGCGCCAACGCCATCGGCGAGGCCTGGGAACTCATTCGGCGCGGCCAAACCGCGCGCGCCCTCGCCGGCGGGTACGACGCTCTCAACCAACTCGTTTTCTCGGGCTTCGATTCACTGCAGGCCCTTTCGCCCACCGTCTGCCGTCCCTTCGATTCGCGGCGCGACGGCCTGGCGCTCGGTGAAGGCGCGGCCATGCTCAGCCTCGAAACACTCGATCTGGCGCGCCGGCGGAACGCCGCGATCCTGGGCGAACTCATTGGCTACGGCACGAGTTTCGACACGCACCACCTGACCCAGCCTCACCCGCAAGGCGACGCGGCGGCGGCGGCCATGACCCTGGCCGGCCAAAGCGCCCGCGTGGCGCCCTCCGACATCTCCTACGTCAACGCCCACGGCACCGGCACCCTGCTGAACGACAGTGCGGAGGCCCTCGCTATCCGCCGCTGGGCCGGCGACCGCGCTGCCAGCCTGCCAGTCAGCTCGACAAAAGCCGGAATCGGCCACCTGCTTGGCGGCGCGGGAGCAGTGGAGGCTGTGGTCTGCCTCATGGCCTTGTGCGGGCAATGGCTGCCCCCCGAAACCACCTTTGAAACTCCGGACCCGGCCTGCAGCTTCCCGATCGTGCGCCAACCCCGGGATGCGCGCGTGAACATCGTTCTGTCCAATTCATTCGGCTTCGGCGGGGCGAACGCGTCTTTGATCTTCCGGAGGTGGGCATGAGCCGGGCTTTCATCTGCGGATTAGGGGCGGTTTCTCCGGCGGGCTGGGGTGTCCCTGCCCTGAATGACGTTCTAAAAAAGGGAGACGCCCTGCCGATCCAGACGCTCGAACGGCCTGGATGGGACAGGCGCCTCCGAATGCGTCCGGTGCCGAATCCTGCCGCGCGGCCCGGGTTCCTCGCACACCCGCGCCTACGGCGCGCCAGCCCCATCACGCATTATGCCGTCGCGGCGGCGCTCGAGGCCCTCGGCTGGCGGCGCCCCCACCAGGGTGAGGGCCAACGGCTCGGCGTAATCACCTGCCTCCAATCGGGCTGCGTCCTGTACTCCTGCCGGTTCTTTGAAGAGGCATTGCGGGACCCCTCCACCGCCAGTCCGCTGCTGTTCCCCGAAACGGTCTTCGCCGCTCCGGCCAGTCACGTCGCCGCGGTGCTGGAGACCACGCCCCTGGTCTATACCCTGGTCGGTGATCCGGCTTCCTTCCTGCAAGGAATCTCCCTCGGCGTCCAGTGGCTGGAGGGGGACCGCGCGGACGCATGCCTTGTCATCGGCGCGGAGGAAACCAACTGGCTGCTGGCCGACGCACTCTGGCACTTCGAGCATCAGGCCGTCATCAGCGGCGGGGCCGGGGCCGTCTGCCTGAGCCGCGATCCGGCCTTGTCCCTGGGCGTCGAACTGAGCGTCATCACCGACGCGCATACCTACAGCATGTCCCGGGGGCGCGCGCGGGCCGCGCAAGCCATGCGAGCTCAACTGCCCTCTTGCTCTCGCGACGAACTGCTTTGCGACGGCATTGCGGGCAGCCCGCGTGCGGATGCCTCGGAGCTTGCCGCGTGGCGCGATTGGGCCGGGGCCCGTCTAAGCCCCAAAAAGCTCCTGGGCGAAGGGTTGATGGCTGCCGCTGCGTGGCAATGCGTAGCGGCCTGCGCGGCAGTGGCGAACGGGCGGTTTGCGGCGGCCAATGTCAGCCTGGTTGGGTCGAACCAGCAGGCCTTGGGAGCGAGATTTGTGAGCGCGGATTCAGGCGCTTCTCATTTGTCCACGGGCGAGTCCGCGTGCAAACTCGCGCCATGAGTTCAAGGGTCATTCTGATTACCGGGGCGAACGGCGGTCTGGGCCAGGCCATCGCCCGCGCCTTCCTCCAGGAGTCGTCCGCCAACCTCCTCTGGCTCGGCGTCCGCACGCGGCGTGAACACGCGGACCAACTCGTGCGGGAGAACCCCGACCGGTGTTTCGCTGTCACCTTGGAGGTCCCCTCTCCTCAATCATGGAAGCTGGCGGTCGCCGAAATCCTCGAGCGCCACAGCCGCCTCGACGTCCTGGTCAACAATGCCGGCATACACGAGGACTCCTTGCTCGCCACCATGCCGCCGGCCTCCTGGCAGCGGGTCCTGACGACCAACCTCGATGGCGTTTTCCACGGCTGCCAGGCCGTGCTGCCGGCCATGATCAGCCAGCGCAGCGGCCGCATCATAAACCTGGCATCCCTCAGCGCCCTCATGGCCCCGGCAGGACAGGCCAACTACGCCGCCGCCAAGGCAGGTGTGGTCGCGCTGACACAGTCGGTGGCCAAGGAAGTGGCCCGCCTCGGAATCACAGTAAACGCGGTCTGTCCCGGCTTCATCGAAACCGAGGCGCTGGCCCATCTGGGTGCGGAGGAAAGGCGGGCGGCGCAGATGAGGATTCCCATGCGCCGATTTGGCCGGCCCGAAGAGGTGGCGGCCACGGTCCGCTTCCTGGCCTGTCCCGAAGCCAGCTACATCACCGGCTCCGCCCTCAAAGTCGACGGCGGGATTCTCTAGTGTGGTGTCCCCGAATTAGCTACACATTTGTTGCGCCGCATTTGGGTTCTGGCTGGGCGCGGCGAGGGAGCGCGGGCGGGCCGCCGCCCTGGGTACCGGGCAAGGATGATCACCCCCTCCCATGCGCTCCGAGCGCATGGGAGGGGGGAAGGGGCATAGGCGCTAACTTAACGAGGCGGAGTGCGCCCGTCCTCGGGCGCAGCATCG
>CAZZFF010000132.1:0-17955 GCA_964653485.1 uncultured Verrucomicrobiota bacterium
CCGGCCCAGTCGATGTCGGGATGCCAGGGACCGGCGGGTTGAGGCGGGGGGCTGCGCCGGGCGCAGAGCAGCGTTTCGCGAAAGGCATGGCGTCCCCGTGTCTTCGCCGGCGCGGTTGCGCATGGTCGCGGGTTTCCGCCGCGCCGCGGCTACTGGCCGTCGTACTCCCAATTGATGTCAGGGTCTTTGGGATCGGAGATCTTGCCGTTGACCGAAGCAACGACATAACCGTATTTGAAGTACGCGGCATGGGCGTCGCTGAAGACGATGTTCCCGCCGGCGCTATGCCGGCCTGAAAAGCGGTTGCACCAGTTGTAGGTGCTGCTGAGGTCCGTTGGGCTGGTGCCGTAATAAGGGGTTTCAGCGGCATGCACCCGCTGTTCGGAAAAGACCACGAAAGCCGAGGGATGCACGGCCTGAGTAACCTTGAACGGGGTTTCCGGGAGGTTGGCCGGGCTGGGCAGATTATAGTTGATCCGCTGGTTCATGCCGTAATTAAAGGTGGGCCCCGGCCCGACCCCCGGCTCGATGCCCGTGATCGGATTTGGGTCCGGGGGAATGGTGGGCATGGCGGCGGCGGTGGGGCAGATGTAAACGGACCGGGAGTATGTGAAGACGTTATTGCTGACGTTGTTGGCCCCGTATGTCCAGAGCGGGAGGCTGGATACATAGGGAGGCAGGGCATTGAACCAATCGGACAGCCCAATGGGGGGAGACGCCGTCGCATCCGCGTACATCTCACTCCAAACCGGGTTATGGTCCGGACTGGCGACATAGAGGAGGTCCCGCGACGCGGGCCAGAACAGGTTGTTGTCGTCCGCGTACATGGTCATCGCCAGCCCCCATTGTTTCAGGTTGTTGAGGCAGGTGATTCGATTGGCCTGTTCCTTTGCCTTGGCCAAGGCGGGCAGGAGCATGGCCGCCAGGATGGCGATGATGGCGATGACGACCAGCAATTCGATCAGCGTGAAGCCCGGGGCGGGCGCGCGGGAATTGCCGGCAACGCTCCTCCCGGCCGGGGATTCCAGAGGGCGCGCGGTTCCAGTGATATGTTGCATACAATTTCGGTCCCGGACGCTAATTGAGAGCTGGTTTCTCCGCAAGTTCCCAGCCTGTTACATTCCGGTCACGCTCCACCCTGCCCCGCGCGGGTCAATTGCTGGTCAGGCGGAAGCCGGTCGCCATTCTCTGGTAATCACCCCGTTCGCCGGGGGCCACCGGCTGGAGGTCTCCGCCGCCGGAGGTGACTAATTTCGGATAGGCCCATTTCAGTCCAGGACATGATCGCGGAGGACCTCGAAGACGCGGGTGGATTCAATCGGGTTCGCAGGCACCAGATTGGAGCACGAACTGATCAGAACGGGCCACTCGTTCGTCTCGGCGGGCCGGCGGCCATGCGAGCCGCGCACCAGCCCGGCATCCAGGGGAATCACGTCCATCAGCATCCGGAAGCCAAGACGCTTGCGCAGCAAGCGCCACCCAATTTTCAGCTTGGGAAACCTGATTCGAGGGTCCAGGAACAGCTCGACGGGGTCGTAGCCGGGTTTGCGATGGATGTCGACCGTGCGCGCGAAATCAGGCGCCCGGAGGTCGTCCAGCCAGTAGTAATAGGTGAACCACGACCGGTCCCGGGCCACCGCGATCAAATCCCCGGCGCGCGGATGGTCCAAGCCCGCGGCGCGTTTTTCTGAGGCACCCAGGATTTCGCCGATGCCCGGCTGCTCCTCGAGCAGCTTCCGGGCGGCGGTCTGGAGCGATAGGTCGTTGAGGTAGATATGGGCGACCTGGTGGTCGGCGACGGCGAAAACCCGGCTGGCGCCGCAATCCAGCAACTCATGTCCCATTTCCTCTTTCACCGTCAACCACCCCCGCTCGCGAAACAGCCGGTTCAGATGGATCGGGTCGTCCACGGCGCCAATGCCATACTCGGAAAGAAGCACCACGCGCACCGACTGCCGCTCGAAGAACTCGATCAGGCCGCCCGTGACCTGATCGATCAACCGCAAGTCCGACGGAATGCCGGGATGCTCCGGACCCAGCCGTTGCAGGGCGTAATCCAGGTGCGGCAGATAGACCAGGCTCAGCGTGGGATTGAACTTCCGCTCGATCCATTCAGCGGATTGGGCGATCCAGCGCGAAGCGGCATCCGCCGGGCCGAGGGAGGTTTTCACGCCGGCCGCCGGCCCCCAGAATCCCGGGAAGGGGAATTCACCCAGGTCCCGCTTGATTTGAGAGCCCAGGGAATACGGCCACGTGTAGATATCGAAGACCTTGCGCCCGTCCGCCGGGTACATCGGGCGCGGGGTTATGGACCAATCCACGCCGCTGTACATGTTGAACCACCAGAAGAGCTGGGCGCAGGTGAATCCGGGGTCAGCCGCGCGCAGGGAGTCCCAGAGCTTGGGGGCGCTGACGAGATGATTGGACTGTTTCCAGAATTGGACTTCCGCCAATTCGCCGTTGTACCAGCCGTTGCCGACGATTCCGTGCCTGGAGGGTGGAACACCCGTGAGATAATTTGATTGCGCGGTGCAGGTGACCGCCGGGAATGCGGGCTCGATCAGGCAGAGGGCGCCCCTTCGGCGAAAGGCCTCGATGCGGGGCATGCAAGAGCCGAGGAGCGAAGTGGACAACCCCACCACATTGATGACCGCGGTGCGCTTCATCGCTTAGTGACACCTTAGGTTGCCGGGACCGACCGCTGAAGCACGAGCGCCAGGAGGAAGAGCGCGACGAAAACGGCCCCCATCTCGGGCCTGCTCTGTGCCGCGGCCACCCAGTCGACGAGGGCTATGCCGGCCAACAGGCCCGACACCCGTCTTCCGGGCAGACACCAAAGCAACAACAGCCCCAAGGCGCCCGCCGGCAGCAAGACGGCCGCGCCTGTTCCGCCGGCCGCCAGCGCCAGGGCGATGGGCGCCAGGAGCAGTCCGTAAGACCACGCGCCGGCGGAGCGAGGCGCTGCCTCGCCTCGCGCCAGATAACTCAGACCGCTGATATAGGCGCCCAGGGCCAGGGCGCGCCAAAAGACCGGCAAGCCCGGGCCGCGCCCCGTGGATGCGGCAGCCAGGAGGTAAACCAGAAAGCGGCAGAGGGACATCAGGAGCGGGCCAAGGCTCGAGCGTTTATGGACAAAGTCATAAAGCACGATAGCGGCCAACAGGACGCCGCCAAACACCGCCGGCGCCGCTCCCAGCGGCAGCAGCACGAGCCAACCCGACAGCAGGAGCGCCAAACTGAGAACCGACACCACTCCGCGGCTGATGTCGCCCGATGGGATGGGGCGCTCGGGACGATACCGCCGGTCGAAGTCCACGTCGCACACGTCGTTCAGGAACATGCCGCCGGTGTAGAGCAAGGTTGTGCCGCCGCAAAGGACCGCGAACCGCTTCCAGGCTGTCCCGCCCTCGATCCACCACGCCGCCAGGCAGTTTGACCAGACTGTGGGGCAGTTGGAGATGCGGCCGAGGACCAGGAGCACCCTCAAGGCAGGCCAGGGCCGGCGAGTTTGCGGAGTATCCATCGGCATCGGGTCACGTCGAGCATCATGTCCGGCGCGAGGATGGCAGCACGAATTTGGGACATTGCCCAAGGAACCGGAGCGGATTCTGATAGATCATCCGATCCACCTCGTCATCGGAATGGCCGCGCTGGCGCATTTCCAAAGCGGCGTAAGGCACCGCCATGGGAATGCTCTCGCCCCAATCGCAGGCGCTGTTCATCCAGAGGCGCTCAGGCCCGAAGCGTTCGACAATATCCACCGCGCGCGCCGGGGTGCATTTGCTGTTCGGATACAGCGTCAGTCCCGCCCAGAAGCCCACGTCCAGGACGCCCTTGACGGTATGTTCCTCCACATGGTCGATGATGCAGCGGTCCGGGCGTATCCGGCTATCGTTGCGCAGCACGTCGAGGATCAAGCGCGTGCCCTTGAGTTTGTCTTCCAGGTGAGGCGTGTGGACGAGAATGAGCTGGTCATGGCGGGCGGCGAGGTCCACCTGGAGTTCCAGAACCCGCAGCTCGTTCCTCGAGTTCTTGTTAAGACCGATTTCGCCGATGCCGAGCACGTTGGGCCGGTCCAGGAACCGGGGAATCAAGGCAATCACGTCCCGGGCCAGCGCCAAGTCCTCAGCCTCCTTCGGGTTAATGCACAGCCAGCAGTAATGGGGCACGCCGAATTTGGCGGCTCGCCTGGGTTCGTGTTCCGTCAATTGGCGGAAATAATCGTGAAATCCGGCCGACGAGCCGCGGTCAAAACCCGCCCAGAAGGCGGGTTCGCAAATGGCGAGGCAGCCGGCGGCGGTCATGGCGCGGTAGTCGTCGGTCACCCGGCTGACCATGTGGGCGTGGGGCTCGATGTAGCGCATACCGGGTCAGGGATTTCCAGCCCAGGCGCCGCAAGCAGCCTTGGTGGTGGCTGCGGGGATAGGGTCAACGGTGGGGTCGCTCAGGCATAAGAGCACGCGTTCGGCGCGCGAGCCGTCCGAACGACCCAACTCCTCGACCGCCCGCATGAACGCAGCCAGGCGGAAATCAGCCCGGCCCTCGGCCCGGTCCACGCGGTCGAGAAAAGCCGCGACGTCAACGAGCTTGGCGCGCGCCTCCGTAAAATACATATCGAGCATTTCCTGGCGGCTCATCATCGGCCCAATAGGCCCGAAAACGTCCTCGAGGGCAACTACAAACGCGGGTCGTCTTTTCTTTTTTCCTGTTGACATTCTACAGGAACAGGGGCTAGACTCATGTAGAACATCTAGGAATAATATGCGCGAAGAAGGTCGAAACCAATCAAACCAATGAAAACGAGATATTTGCTGATAGGCACAGCCGTGCTGGCCGCGGCCGGAGGGTTGTGGGCCTGCCGAGCGGCGTGGCGAGCGCATCATGAACTTGTGAGTTTGGACGTGCGGGAAGCGCCCTTGGCGGAGGTCTTGCGGAAGGTCGAGCGGCAGACCTGGACAAAGCTCCGGGCGGAAAAGGCCTTGGACGCCCGGATCACGCTCCGCGTGAAGGACGAGCCGCTCTCGTATGTATTGAAACGAATCGGCGACCAGGCCGGCGCCCGCTGGTCCAGGCTGTATGCCGTCTATAGCTCGAGCCGCGCGCTGGGCGCGCTGGATTCCGCCTTGGCCGGCGACGGAAAGATCGAACCAGCGGGCTGGGCGCGGGTTGCGCTGAAGCCGCCGGCAATGAATTTGCCGGGCCAGATGAGGATGACCTGGCCCCTGCCCCGGCTGCTGATCGAGGCTTCGCTGAGCGAGCGCCTGGGCGGCGAGCCCGAAGAGGGCGCAACGGCCGAGGCCGCCGCCCGGCTGGCGCGAAGGGTCAACGGCCGCTGGACGACCTACATGGCGTTGGCCCAAATGCCCAAAGGCCTTCGCTTTACCGGCGGCGGCTTCGGCGGAGGGTTTCGCGGCCCTCCGCCGCCGGGGTTCGATCCATCCAAGCTCGCTCAGAATAACAAGCTCGGTCCAAACGACCGTTTCGTGCGCCTGACGCCTGACCAGCGGGTGCAACGCGCCCGAGAGTACCGGGAACTCCGTGAGCGTCGAGAACGCGAGGGAAGATGACCGCAACCCAGGAAGAGCCTGAGAACGTATTTCAATTGATGGACCGGCTATGAAAACACCGACTGATTCCGAAAGCCTCCGCATCGCGGCCCAAAGCCGCCCGCCAACGGGCCGGGCCTGCCGCGCCTTCACCCTTGTCGAGTTGCTGGTGGTCATTGCGATTATCGGCATTCTGTCCGGCATGCTGCTGCCCTCATTGGGGCGGGCAAAAACCAAAGCACAGAACACAGTCTGTGTTAACAATCTTCGGCAACTGGGGATTGCCACCCGGTTGTACTCCGAAGACAACAACAACCTGCTGCCCAGCGCTGAAATCCTGCCCACCCAGCCCGTCGATCCGCAGAACCCGTTGCCTCGCATCTGTGACGTGCTGGCGCGCTACGCCGGCCAGTCCGCCGGCACGAACACCAACAGGCTCGGCGTCTTCAAATGCCCCATGGACAAGGTGGGCCTCTTCGCGGCCGAAGGTTCCAGCTACGAATGGAACATGGATTTGAACGGCCATCGCATCGATCAGACCCAAACGTGGCATGTGACCTCGACGCTAACGCAATCCGGCGTTACCGTCTGGAAGACCAACTGGGTGGCGAATTATCCCCCGGAGACGACGCCGTTGTTGCTCGATTACGAGGAGTTCCACCCCCGCGCGGGCAAATCCGGCAAGAACGTGGTCTTCATGGACGGGCATGTCGCGCCGCTCCCGGCCCTGGCTGACTGAGGGGTGATTGCCTGCTGCTCGAAGCAGCGTCAAATCTGTTGACAGGGTCAGGCCCATAATGTTGGCATGAACGCGGATATGAACTGGAAACGAAAGCTGCCCTTTTGGGTCCAGGCGATCTCCCGGAAGCGAGACCTGGACGCCGATATGGCGGAAGAGATGCGCTCGCACATCGAGCTGCAAACCCAGGAGAACCTCGATGCGGGGATGGCTCCCGATGAGGCGCGCTACGCGGCCCTGCGGGAGTTCGGGTGGGCGGAGTCCATCAAGGAAACCTGCCGAGAACAACGCGGGGTTCTGTGGCTCGAACAGTTCGTGCAGGACGTGTGCTACGGCCTGAGAACGCTGCGCAAGAACCCCGGGTTTACCGCCGTGGCGGCAGCGACGCTGGCTCTGGGAATCGGGGTCAACACGGCCATCTTCAGCATTATTTCATCGGTGCTGTTCAGCCCGCTGCCTTTCCCGGACCCGGACAGCTTGGTCGAGATCAACGAGAGCCATTGCCAGGAACCACGAATGGCGGAGCATGGGGTGTTGGTGTCGAATTACCGCGATTGGCGCGCCGCCAGCAGGAGCTTCTCCTATATGGGGATGTACCATTACAACCTCTTTTCGCTGACGGAAGGCGGGCAAACACGGTCAGTGGACGGTTGCCGCTGTTCCGCGGAAATGCTCCCGGCGCTGGGGGTGGCTCCGCTGCTCGGCCGGGGATTGCTGGAAGAGGATGAAAAGGCGGGCTGTGTGGCGGTCGTGGGCTATGACTTGTGGCGCCGCTGGTTTGGTTCGGAAACCAATCTCACCGCCAAAACCCTTCTGGTCAACACGCAGCGGGTCGAGATCGTCGGCGTGATGCCTCAGGGCTTCAACTTCCCGCCGCGCGCCGAGCTTTGGATGCCGCTGAGCGGAACGGGCACTCATTCCGCATTCAATGACGGCGGCTTTAAAATTGGCTCGGTTATCGGTCGACTCGGTCCGGGGGTGAGCCTCGCCCAGGCCCAGTCCGAGATGGATGGCATCGCCAGGAATCTCGGGGCGCGGTTTCCAAGCTCCAGCCAGGACTGCGGCGCGCGCGTCAGTTCCCTCCACGCCGAGATGATTGCGCGGATTCGGCCGACGCTGCCCATCCTTGCAGCCGTGGCGCTGTTTATCCTGCTGATTGCCTGCGCCAACCTGGGGAACCTGCTCCTCTCGCGCTGCCTGGTCCGCGAGAAGGAACTCGCCATCCGCGCAGCCGTGGGCGCCGGAAATGGACGCCTGGTTCGCCAGTTGATGGCCGAAAGCCTTTTGCTCTCGTTTATGGGAGCGGCGGCCGGTCTTGTCGCGGTGGTCCTGAGTCGAGGCGTGTGGTCGGCCTGGGTGGGGCCGCATTGGCCGCGGTTCGCCCACATCCGGATCGATGCCACGGCCTTATGGTTCACCCTGGCCGCGGCCGTTTTGACCGGGTTGCTCTGCGGCATGGCCCCGGCCTGGCGGGTTTGGCGGGCCGACCTGCACGAAAGGCTCAAACAAGGCGGACAGCGGAGTGCGTCGGACCCTTCTATTGGCTGGCTTCGCTCCGGCCTCGTCGTGGTCCAGGTTTCCCTGGCCCTGGTGCTGCTGATTGGGGCGGGTTTGGCCCTGCGGAGCACTTATTACCTGTTGCACTTCGGCTTGAAAGCGGACCCCAGGAGGGTGCTCGTGGTCGAGGTAAGTCTGCCCAAAGAGCGTTATTCCGACGAGGCGGCGCGGTTGGGGTTCTTCGAGCAAGCAATCGCGCGGCTCAATGCCTGGCCCAGCGTCGAGGCGGTCGGGGCGGCCTCATTCATTGCTTTTCGCAACGGAGTGAATGTGCCCATCGTGCTGGAGGATCGGCCCGAGGGGGAGGATGCCCCGGCGCGCTGGACGATGGCTTGCACCGTGAGTCCGGGGTTTTTAGACACTATCGGTGTCCCGCTGGTGCGCGGCCGCGAGTTGAACCTCCAGGACCGCAAGGGCTGCCCGAACGTGGCGGTGGTTGAAGAAACCATGGCCCGGCGCTGCTGGCCGGGTATGGACCCGCTCGGCAAGCGCTTCGCCTGCCGCCAAGGGCAAGGTCACACCTCGTGGATTACCGTAGTGGGGGTGGTGCGCGACCTTCGGCCAGGCGGACTCGAGAGCGGGCGCCATGCCGGCTATTACGTGCCTTGCCAGCAGTCCGCCAACGTTAAGACGTTGGTGGTCCGGACCGCCGTCGATCCGGCGCAGATGGCCTTCCGGATTCAATCCCTCTTTCGGGAGGTGGACCGGAGCGTCCCAGCGCCAAAGGTGGAAACGCTCTATCATCTCCTGGACGATGGGGCCAGCGGGACTCGTCTCCTGGCGACGCTTCTGGCCGTTTTCGCCGGCCTGGCCCTGGTGCTGGCGGGAGTGGGGATTTATGGCGTCGTCGCCTACGCGGTCACTCAGCGGACCCACGAGTTTGGCGTGCGCATGGCCTTGGGCGCGCAAAAGACCCAGGTGGTGTCTCTGGTCTTGAAATGGGGCGCGCGCATGGCGCTGGCGGGCATCGCGCTTGGTTTGGTCCTGGCATGGGTGTTGACGGGCCTCATGGCGGGCCTGGTGGAGGGTGTCAGCCCCAGGGATGCCATTACGTTCATGGCCGTTCCCTGGTTCCTGTTGGCCTTCGCCCTGCTCGGGTGCTGCATCCCGGCGCTAAGGGCCTCGCGAGCGGACCCGATCTCGGTTTTGAGAAACGAGTGAAGCATGGACGAACCGCTTGAGATTCCAATCGATGGCGTGCTTGACTTGCACACGTTCAGGCCGAGCGAGATAAAAGACCTCGTCCCGGACTACCTGGCGGCCTGCCGGGAGCGGGGTATTTGCCAGGTGCGCATCATCCACGGCAAGGGCATCGGGAACCTGCGCCGGACGGTCCATGCCATTCTGGCCCGGCATCCGGAGGTCGTTTCCTTTACGCTGGACCATCCCGAGTATGGAGGCTGGGGCGCAACGCTTGTCCGCCTCAGGGAGGCGGCGCACACGTCTTGACCCCCTCACGGATTTCGTCCTGGAGCCGGGCCAACTCGCGTCGAAGAGCCTCCCGGAGGTCTTGAGGGTTGGCGAACGACTGCTCCTGGTCGAGCGATTCAAGCCGGGCAGCGATGTCCGCGATCTCCGCGTTGGCGGCGTTGATGGCGTCCGTGCGCTGCCGTGTCAACCGTTCGAGGTCTTCCATCCGCGATTTGGACTCCCTGGCCAGCCGCCATTTCTCGGTCATGGCGCCGGCCAATTGAAGCACTTCGAGCACATCAAAAGGTTTTTTCAGGATGACCAGCCGATCCGAAGCGCCCGTGCGCTTGGCCATCTCGTCCCAGGAGTAGTCCGAGTAGGCCGTGCAGAGGATGATCTCGAGGTCCGGATCGGCCTCCCACAGGTGGCCGGCCGTTTCGATGCCGTCCCAGCCGGGCGGCATGCGCACGTCCACAAACGCCAAGGCGAAGGGGTGGCTGGCCTCGATTGCCCGGCGCAGGGCTGCCAGTCCTTCCTGTCCCTGGTAGGCTGATTCCACCTCGAATGTCTCCGGGGCCGGGGTGTTCGTCTCCTCGCCAAAGAGGGCCGCCTCGGCCTGCTCCACCCCCTTGTGCTCCCCCCTGGCACAGAGGATTTTCCGGAAGTCCTGATGAATCGCGCGATTGTCGTCGATGACCAGAATTCGATGATTGGGTGGAAAAGCAGAGTCAGCCATACCTGCCCCCCTGAGGCGGCGGCAGTTCACAGTCCAAGGCGGCGAGCAGGGACGTCAAACCCCTGTCCGCCAACGGCCTGGTTCGTTCTCGGCGACACTTCATCATGCCCGGCTGTTTGTTGTTATCGTCCCGTTTTTCAAAAACTGTAGCCGTTCATGAACAGCCCCCGTCCCGGTGCCTTCCGGTCGCTCCGGTTCATCCCTAATCGCCAACCCAACCGGCAACGTATCGCCCAGGGCGCGGACGCGGTCCGCGGCCTCCATGGCCACGACTTCGCGGACCATCCGTTCCCAGGATGGCGGGGCGGCGGCGGCCCGGAGGGCATCGAGCACCCGCGCGCGGAGTTCGGGCTCCAGGTCGCGCGAACGGTCGCCGGTAAGCCGGGCCAATTGGGCCAGGGCGAACACGGCGCCATCCAGCCTGACGATGCGTGGGTCCAGCAACCCTTCGACCCATTGCGCGGCCTGTTGGGCGGGCAAGGTCTTGTGGACGCTGCCGTAAATCGGGGCGCGCGCGCCCAGGCGTCCCAACGCCCAGAGCCAAGGCCCGCCCGCCGCGGCCGGGTCGCGCAGGCGGGCAACGATGGCGGCGCCCAGGGCGGCTTTGTCCGCCGGGTCCAGGTGCTCGAGCGAGGCGCCCAGGCGCACCATCTCGTCAAGCCCCTCGGGCTGAATACCCTTGGGCTTGGGCACGGCCTTGGGCGCATGGACCGAGGCGCGGATTTGAAGATAAGGCTTGAGCCAGTTCCAAATCTCCTGGTGCCGGGCCTGGCTCAGGCCGCCGGCAACGCGCCGCCACAGGACCCAGAATTCGGTCCAGATGGCCTTTTCCTTGTGGAACTGGACGCCTTCGGAGAACAGGCGGGCGGATTGCTCACAGCGCCATTCATCCAGAGGGTAGCCAAACCCGGGCCGCAAGGTGTAGCCCAAGAGCTGGAAGAAGATGCGTTCATGGTCGGGGGAACGGCGTCGTTTGGACGCCCCGGCGAACAGCACGCTCCACATCTCCCGCAACACCGGCAGGCGCCATTCCTCGCGCGGACCGAGCGTCCGTTCGAGGCTAACCCACAGTTGCTTAACGTCCTTGGGCGGCGTGCCCTTGGCATCGAGGACCGGACGCGGTTTGCCCCCGAAGATGCGCTCCACCCACCGGCGCGCATCAGCAAAGGCCGCCGGCATGGACTCCGTCACCGTCGGGGCGGCCTCGGTTTCCGTGCCTCGCAGCTCGAATTCCAGGCGCCAACGTTCCCGCCCGCTCTGGGCCACGCACCACAACTCCAGGGTCCCGATCTCAGTCAGGCCCGAACGCAGATGCACCGGAACGCTTCCCGCCTTTCCGGCGCCCCCCTTGAGCAGCGTGTGGATCGGCGGCAGCGCCCGCATGTCTTCGCTCACCGGCACGACCTCCCCAGGCTTCTCAAAACGGTCCGACGCGGAGGAAAACAGCGGGAACCGCACGGGCCGCTCCAATGCCAGTTCAAGGACGCGCCCGCCCAGGTCCACGCTCTCCCCCTCCTCCTGGCCGCGCGGGATGACACACAGCGCCAGAGGCTCGCGCCCCGCGGCCTTCTCCAGGCCCACATAGAGGGCGTGAGCCGCGCCCCCGCCGATGCGCCGGCCCAGGCCGCGCCGCACCAGCCCGTAATAGGCCGCCCCCCGCGCGACCGCCAGCTCCAGCGAATCGTGCCGGAGCAACGGTATCGCCGGCGCCCCCGGCCACCAGGCCGAGATCACCTCCACCAGCCGCCCGGCTATCCTCTGCGAATTGAACACGCCGCCATTCAGCAGGATGGCATCCGGGCGCGGCAACCCCGGGCTGGCCGCCTCGGCCCCCAGCGCCGCGAACCCCGCAGGGGCGTGCGCCCGCAGGAACGCCGCCAGGTGGCGCGTGATGGCGGGGTCGTGGGCGTAAGGCAGCCCAAGCTCCTGCAGGGCCACACGACCGCCCCGCCGGGGCGCCTCCTCCGGCCCGCACGCGGGCAAGAAACCCTCCAGGATGATCCCCTCCGCGTCCGCCCGCGTGATCCGCGCCGAGAGCGCGGCGCCGATGAGCCGGCTGCCCTCGGCGGTGATGGACAAATTGAATTGTTCCGGACCGCTCTCGCTCAAGAGAGATTCTTTGGCGGCGCGCGCCGCCTGGGCCAGTTGGCTCCATTGCGCCGCGCTCAGCTTGCGTCCCCCCGCGAGCATCCGTTCCTCCGCCTTGCGGCCCAGGGCGGCATCCATGTTGTCGCCTCCGAGCATCAAGTGCTCCCCGACGGCAATCCGCCGCAACACCGGTCCCTCCGGCGATGCGCCGGCCTGGACCAGGGTGAAATCCGACGTGCCGCCCCCGACATCCACGACCAGAACGAGCCGGATGCCCTCCAGGGCCGGGCCAAGGTCATGCCGATGGCGCGCCGTGAAATCATAAAACGCCGCCTGCGGTTCCTCGACCAGCGTGAACCTCTCCAGCCCCGCCTGTTTGGCGGCGCTGACCGTCAAGGCGCGCGCCACCTCGTCAAAGGACGCCGGCACCGTCACTATGACCTCCTGCTCCGCCAGCACCCCGTCCGGATGCGCCGTGTCCCACGCCCGGGCGATATGCCGCAGCAGCCGCGCCGAGGCCTCGACGGGCGACACCTTCTTCACCTCCGGCGGCGCACCCCAAGGCAATATCGGGGCGGACCGATCCACCCCCGCATGGCAAAGCCAACTCTTGGCCGACGCCACCAGCCGGCCCGGAACGCGCGCCCCGCGCCAGCGCGCAAATTCCCCCACGATGACCTCCGGCTCCTCCCCCCAGGGCAACCGGGTCGCCTCCGGCGCCATCTCGTGCGGACTGGGCAGGTAAAGACATGACGGGAGCAGAGGCCGGGGCCCCGCCTCCCCGGGCCTTTCAAGCTGTGGCACCGGAAAGTCCACCACCGGCGCCTCGGGTCCTTGCGCCGGCTCCACATACGCCACCGCGCAGTTGGACGTGCCCAAATCAATGCCTACAAGAAATGTTGTCTGGCTCATCTTTGAGAATCTCGATCGGAGTGAGAGCGACACCGGTCACGCGACCGAGGCGCGATGATGCTGTTGTTTCACGAGCAGAACAGCATGGCCGCGCGCAATCGCAGGCCGCGATTCGAGAGCGAACCCCGTGCCCGGCCCCTGTTCCAGGACGGTCATCCCCTCCGAAACGTAAGGCCCGAGGATGACGCCGGGGTCCTGAAGCCATCGCCGCAAGGGGCTGGCCAGGAGGTATCCGAGCCGCCGCGGGCAGAGACGATGAGCCATGCCCCGAGTATACCGGCATAAGAGCCCGCGTCAATGGGCTTGGCGATTCAGCGCGCGCAAAAGGCCCCCTAATGGGGTTGGGTTGAGCAGCGCGCGATGTGTGACAGGAGAGTTGATTCTTGATGTCACTAATGCTAATATCTACAACGTTCTTGAACAAAACCACAGACTAAAGCCGCACATGTTATGAACAAAATGCACAAGAAGACAGTGTCGCAGCCGGACGAGAGGCGAACGTTCGACAAGGGACAGGTTGACCTCGTGTCTTTGGGCGGCGTGACCTTCGGTCGGGCGACGTTGCAACCGGGTTGGAAGTGGTCAACTTGTGTGAAACCCGTTGCGAAGACCGCGAGTTGTCAGGTTTCGCACTTGCAATACCACGTATCGGGGCGTCTCCGCGCGGTCATGGACGATGGCAGCGAACAGGAATTTGGCCCCGGAGACGTGGCGCTCATTCCGCCCGGACACGACGCATGGGTGGTCGGAAACGACCCCGTCGTGGTCATCGACATCACCGGGATGGCAAACTACGCGCAGCCCGCCTCGCACCCCGCAGGACCCGATCACTTCACCGACTAATCGCCGCGCGCGGCAAGGCCCGGATCGACAGAGCCGATGACGGATAGAGTCGCGCTGGGGCCAAGGGGAGTTTGATCTCGAACAGGCGGTCCATCAACGGCGGCGGCAACCGGCCGCCGGCGGCATCCAGTCCGCCGAAGTGCTCGACGAACTCGGGAGCCATCTGCAGACGTTCGGCCCGGCAGCCTGGCAATCACTCGAGTCGGCCCGCGACGAGGCCCGGCGGTCAGCACCCCAAACGCCCGGACACCAGGCGAATAAACGCATCTTTAGGGTCCGTTGCGCCGGCGACCATTGAGTAGGCTTTCCAAAAGTAGTCGGTTGGGCAGGCGTTGGTATGGTAGAAGAAATAGATGAATTGCCGATAGCGGCCGACCAACTGCTGAACCGACCTCTCGTATTCGAGCAATGGCTGGTTGGCCCCAGAATGGAAGGACTCGACGATGGCCCGGGCCGCCAGGCGGGCGGTGGTCGTGGCGAGCATGACACCCGTGGACCAGATAGGGTCGATGAAGCTTCCCGCATCCCCAGCCAGGAGAAAGCCCGGGCCGACCAACCGCTTGGGCCGATAGGAATAATCCGCAATGCAGCGCAGGTTGGTGACGCGCGCGGCGCGGGCGAGCATTTGCCGGGTGTAGACACTCCTTTTAATCGCCGATTCGTAAAACTGTTCCCGGTCGTTGGCCGACGGGGACAGCTCCGCTTTCGTGATCAGGCCGACGCTGTTCGTGCCGTCATGGAGGGGGATGTTCCAAAACCATCCGAACTCCATCGCCTCACAAAAAATGGCGTTTGCATCCGGTCCCTGCAAACGCGTTGCATCACGAAAGTAAGCGAATATGGCGATGTTCCTTAGGAATGGATCGTATTTTCGCAGGCTGAACCTGGAGGCCAGCCACCCGGCCTGTCCGGAGCAGTCGACCACAAGCCTGGCGGCAAATTCCAGAGGTTCTCCGTCAGGGCGGCTGGCGACAACTCTTGCGCCGACAGGGCCGGAGCCGCCGCCGGGGTCTTCCAAAAGCTCGCGAGCTGTCGCGCCCTGGAAGACCTCTGCGCCGCAAGCGGCCGCATGGTCCAGCAGGATTTTGTCGAACATGGATCGCAGGACTTGGTACGCGTAGAAGAACCGGTAACGGTCCTTGGCCTCGTCAAAGCGAAAGGTCCAGGGTTCGGGGTTTGTCCCCCAGCGAAATACCCCGCCTTCCTTGCGGAGGAAGCCGGCGCGTTCAACCGCCGGGAGGGCGCCGGACTCTTCCAACACCTCAAGAACTTCCGGCACCAGAGACTCCCCGATGTGATAACGGGGGAACATCTCTCGTTCCAACACGGCGACCCGGAAGCCGGCCTTGGCCAGCAAGGCGGCCAGCGTCGAGCCTGCCGGCCCCCCACCGACGATGAGCACATCCAATTGGGTCATCCGTCGTATCTTACCACACACAGCCTCGCCGTGCTTTGACTCTGCCACCGGCATCCTCTACACCGCGACCAATCGCGCTCGGCGCCCACACCAGCTACTGTTCCGGCCTGGCTGGCATGGCCGCGCGCGCATTTGAATTATGGAACACCGCGTCGATGGGAACCAGGATGCGGATTGACGCCCACACAAAGTGTCCGCGCGCTCTTTGAGACTTTAAATGTTGGGAAGGATGTCAAAGTACTCATCATCCTCGTTTTTGCCCCCTTCTCCCTTGCCAAGAGTCTTTTCCGTTTCGACGAATTCAATGCGTTCGATCCACTTCACCATTTTATAGCCAAGCTGATTCTCAACACGGAGGCGAAGCGGCGCACCATATACATCAGGCAGCGGAGCCTGGTTCATTTCATAGGCGAGCAAACATCTGGCCTTGAGCACCGTTTCGATGGTTTGCGTGTCATAATATTCCCCGCCGTACAGCGCCTCGCCGTAGGAATAAAAAGCGACGACTTTTGCTTCGGGCCTGGGTTTTACGACCTCGATCAATCGCTTGAACGGAAGCCCACCCCACTGCGCGATTCCAGACCAGCCCTGGATGCAATGATGCATGGAGATGTATTCTTCCTTGCCGAGCGCATGAAGCTCCTCAAGAGACAGTTCCAGCGGATGTTCCACCAAACCTCCAATCTTCAGTTTGAAATCCCGGAAGCCATTCGCCGCGAGTTGCTTCCATTGGTTGGATGTTGGGAGCTTGCCGTTCGGCCAGAAGAAGGGAGAAATGTCCTTTTTGGTATAATGTTCGTCGGGCGTGAGGCGGCTTAAGACATTCCAGTCAAATAACCCGGTGAGGGCCCTATACAGATGCTGCATCGTGCGAGCGTATTTCCATGCGATAAAATGACAGAGGGCCCAGGAAAGCACCGCGAGGCCAATGCCGCTCAGGCCGAGAATCAACCCGATTAGGCGCGCGTCATCACGCCCCGCAACGATGTGGTTCATATTCCTCGCAAATCCAGTGATGACGACCAACCCCACATGCACCGCCAGAAAGCATAGGTACCCCATCACCAACATAAAATGGATGGATCGCGCTCCCTGCCGGCTCCCGAAGAGCTTAGGAAAAAGGGGAAACCGATTATCAACCGCCGGAGACATCGCTATTCCGGTCAACATGGACAGCGGGGCCATGACGAAAATGACAGCGAAGTATGAGAGCTGTTGCAGTGGATTGAATTGGTAGAAGCCATTGGGTTCCGCCGGCAGGTGGAAAGTGGCGTAATGAACAAATGAGTTCCAGGCAGCCGGAATGATTTCCCATGAAACCGGAACCAGACGCCTCCATTGGTCCGTGAAGAAAAGCAGTGCGATAAAAATGAACCCGTTCAGAAGAAATCCATGGACGGAGAGGAAGTGCCACGCTCGCGCCATACCCACGGTGTGCCGGTATCCGGGCAAGGCCGCCCACGGGGAAATGTAACGGGCGTCGTCCTTCGCCGTCCACAAACGGTCGGTCGGGACTCTCAGCGGCGTAAACCGCATCCACTCCGAGTTCGGCGTGCAATGACGATTCCAATAAAGTCGTGGGTGATCCATCAAAATCGAGAGTCCGCTCCGAACCAGGAGCATCAGGAAAAAGAAGTTCACGAAATGGGTCAGTCGAAGCCAGGCGGGGAACCCATGCGGAGTGGGAGGGTTTTCCAGATTGATTGGCGGCAGGAAAGTTTCTGTTGGAAGTCCTGCGATCAGATATTGTCCCCAGGCCATTGCCACTGGAACGAGAGCGATAACGGCAAAGGCCCAGACGAACCGGGGGTTGATCCAGACCCGAAAGCGGCGATCCGGTGGATAGTGGACCGCTTGATGGACTTGGTCGAATGCCTGCATGAAGAATGGGTTTCCGGTGTGCGTCAGGCAGTTTTAATTGGTCGTGGTCTCGAACATTTGGCCGATGGCTTCTTCGGAGTGCTTGGTAAGACCGCGGCCGGATAGGTGATCGTGGTGCCACGGACTTTGGCGAAGGGAGTGAGCACATGAACCTGGCGGCGAGTTGGACTCATGATATCCTCGGTGCGGACTCCGCGAACCAGCAAGGCATCGGCGATGAGCGAGCGATGACAGCGCCATGGCACCGCTTCGGCGCACATCAGTGCGACCCGGTCCTGGTTCGCCAACCGGATCAATTCTTCGAGGCCCTGCTCAAATTCTGGTGTCTCCATGTGATCCGCGTAACCCCGAAAGGAGGCATTTCGCCAGCCCACATTGAGCGAATCGCGCTTCGCATGACGCAGGCCGCCCAATCCCGGCAGGTGAACGTAGCCCAAGCCGGCTTTTTTTAATGCCAGGGGCAATGAACCGTTGTTGAACTGGGGGTTATGCCGGGAGCGCGGCACTGTGCGCACATCCACAACGCGAGTCGCACCGTGGGCCTGAAGCAGGTCGATGAACTCCTCGAGCGTGCGGGTGGAATGCCCGATCGTCAGCACGATGGGCGAAGGTCTCACGATGGGCGTTCTGTTTTCCATCCGCCTGCCGGTCCTGGCCTTGATGCCGGGCACGCTCATTTTGCCGGTTTTTGCATCATCGGCGCCCTCTTAATCTGGTCCGCTGACCTTGACTGAATAGTTCGTGCCTTCCGGGCGCTGAGCTTCTTTCCAAAAAAAGGTGAACTCGACCACTGCACCGTTCAAGCAACCCTCCGTGGGCAGATCGG
>CAZZFF010000133.1:0-17792 GCA_964653485.1 uncultured Verrucomicrobiota bacterium
GGAGCCGACAGACAATCGACCACCAAAGTACCAAATTTATTTCAGGACTTGACCCGAGAACGGCGCCAGCCTGGATATACAGACCAAGCTCAACGACATGGACTGGTGGGCGCGAAAGGCCGATGGCAGCCGCGTGCAATGGACGGCCCAATACCGGTCGTGGGACATCAATTTCACGGCCGGGAGCCGGTCCGATGCGAATGGCCAGCGTTTTCCCCAGTGGCTGGCCGAACGAGATGACCGCGTGTTCTTCAAGCCGGCGCCCTTCGACCTGTGGTATTGCGACAATGTCTTTTTCCGCCCGCGAGTCACGGCAGACTGGAATCATGTCGGCGCCGATGGCGACCCGAAGAATCCGGCTGTCGCGGCCGCGTATCGCGCGGGTCACCACGCCGAGTGGGACCATATCCGGCGCATTCATCCGGGTCTTCCCCTGATGGGCAACGCCGACGGCGATCTGTCGGAGCCGGAATACGCCGGTCAGCTCGAAGGGGCGTTTCTGGAAGGGCTGATGGGTAAGAGCTGGTCCATCGAGGCCTGGGGCGGTTGGTCAAAAGTGATGAGTCGATATCAGTCGGCCATGGCGAACACCCGCGCACCTCACCTCGTTGGTTTCAACGTGCATGGCGATCCCACCGACTATCGGTTCTTTCGTTACGCTTACGCCTCATGCCTGTTGGATGACGGCTGTTTCTGTTTCACCGCGAAGGATAAAGAGTATAGCAGCGTGACTTGGTTTGACGAATTCGACTGCAAATTGGGCGCTGCCGTCACGCCGCCGCCGACCGGCCCGTGGCAGAGCGGGGTCTGGCGGCGCGACTTCGAGCACGGGATCGCCCTGGTGAATCCAACCAAAGAAGCTGTCACTGTAACGCTGGACGCCGGTTTCTGCCGTCTTAAGGGAAAGCAGGACCCTGCCACGAACGACGGCAGTCCCGCCACCTCCCTCATGCTGCCGGCGAGGGACGGAATCATCCTGTGCCGCCAGTTAGGAGCCGTCAGGAAAGCCTTAGGCCGGCACAATTCCAGGGGACAGCCCTTGAGCGAAGACGAATGAAACGACGCCTGTTCCTGTCCGCCCTGCTGCTCGCCGGCTTTATCCGGAGGGTGAAGGCATTCCGCAGCGACCAGCGCGCTGGCAGTTGGCAGACCGATCACTTCGCAAAGAGGTTTCATTCGCCAATGCCATAGCTGGCAGTCCGCGGGACCAAGACCGTTTGCCGGGGGTGATGTGTATGGTGTGGCCGACGGCAGGTCAATGCTGTTCCCGGCCTCCCTCACTTCGTCCAGAAGTATCTCGGCCCCGCCCTCGAGAGAGCCAATCTCTCCGGGGTCAAGCTCATGATCTGGGACCACAACCGCGGCCTCATCTACCAGCACGTCCAACCCGCCTATGACGACAAGGATGCCTCGAAGTACATCTGGGGCGCTGCCTTCCACTGGTACACCGGCGACCACTGGGATAATGTCCGCCTCGTCCATGACGCCTTTCCCGACAAACACCTCCTTTACACCGAGGGCGGCATCGGTGGCAGTTGGGCCGCGGCTCTGCGCCTCGCCAAGAACGTCATCTACGACCTCAACAACTGGACCGAAGGCTGGGTGGCTTGGAACCTCATGTGCGACCAGGACGGCGGCCCGCGCCACGCCGGCGGCACTCCTGGACGCGGCTCCGGTACGATCGTCAACGCCGACACGACGACGGGCAAGCTCTCCTTCAATCCCCCACACTACATCTTCGGCCAGTTCTCTCGCTTCCTCCGCCCTGGGGCCAAACGGATTGCCTGCACCTCATCTTCCGACGATTTTATCGCCACGGCGGCTCTCAACCCCGACGGCTCGATTGCGGTCGTGGTCAACAATCTCAAAGACCAGGAGACCTTCTTTCGCGTCTGGCGCAACGGCCAGTCTCTCCGCTATACCAGTCCCCCGAACGCAACCATGACTTTCCTCTTCGATCCCACCCAAACCCTCAGAATAAGCGCACCGCCTGGCTCGTGCTTTACGGCATCTTCGGGTCGAGCCAGGACCTAACGCGCTCAAGGTTCATCGCGGGAACCCGTCCACACCCGGCGGCTGTCCAGCCCAATGGCGGCTCGCATGTAATGGTTCGTCCTCCACGCGTTGAAGCGCGGATCGCTCGTCCATTTGGCATAGTCATCTTCGACTCCCTTGGCGAGAGGCCGATCACAAATGACTTCACCGTGCCGGGCCAGCCGGAGATGGGCGCTGACCTCACCCGTGGCGGCGAAGGTCGCAGTCACGTCGAGGCCATCCACGGAGAATTTGGCCCCGGTCCAAGAGGCGGCTTCGATCACCTCCACCGGGAACATCGCCCGCACCGCATCGTCAGTGGCCCACAGCACGTGCAGGAAGAGGTCCTCGCGCCGCGGCGCCCACGAGATCGCAGATCACCACCACGCCCGGCCGGACATAGAGCAACTGCCGCGTAAACGCGGTGACCACCTTCGGATCGTAGGAATGGCGGGCGTCGCCGGCCACGTAGGAGAACTGGGGCGCGGTTTCATACGCCTGAATCACGCCCGCCTGGCGGCTCCAACGATTCTCGTCGGTCGCGGGCAGGCCGTATTCCTTGAGCCAGTCGAACGGCACGCGCGAAACCTGGCCGCCGAACACCGTATGGCAGAGCGGACTGGGGTCGTTGTTGGTACCGACGGTGATCGAGTTGTGGGCAATGGTCTGGGCAAAATAATTCTCATGGTGTCAGGTCATAAACCAGGTCGTATCCATACGCTCCTTCGGTCGCATAAACCCCGAAGGGCGCATTCCGAGTCAGCTCCCGGCAGGCCTGTCCGTACTTCGGCTCGCCCGTGAGGTGGTAGAGCAATCCCAGCGGCACCAGCATCCTGGCTGCGCCTTGGGATTGCACATGATCCATCCCCTGCGCCAACTGCGCATCGACGGTCCGCTTCAGGCGCTCATAGACGCCGCGCAATGCCGGCGTGGCCATCCGCGCGCGGAGCGCCGGGAGCTCGGCCCGGGTGAAGAGCAGTCGGGGATGCTCGTGGCGCATCAGAGCGCTGTCGGCCCCCACTTGAAGCCCGCTCCGTTGCCCATCGTCCGAGGCGGCGTGGACCCACGTCGCGCTGGCCAGCAACGCAGCGCACACAAATCTGACAGTCATGTTGTAACCGTGTATGATAATTCGAGGCAGTTGGATAGGCGTTTCCACTCCTCCGGCACCGGGCGGACGAAATCGCAGTGGAGGTCGGGGTCGTCATTTTCGTGGATGAGGGGCGAGGCAGATTTGAGTTTTGATTTTGGCCGCGAGCAGGTAGCCTTCGGGTATGAATAATCCGCCCCAAACTGCCCTCCTCTGCCGCCGTTTGGCCGCGCGTTGGAACACCTTCGCCCTCTTCGCTGGCGCGTTGGTGGCCACCTGGCCGCTTTGCGGCCCGGCCCAACCGCAGCCCCAGAGACTCAATAATCTCACAGCGCTGCTCCTGGAGGCCGCACCGACCAGGGCCGACGAGAGCTTCTCTTTCACGCACCCGCGTGACGGCTGGATTTTCATTTCCGCCGCCACCAGCGGCGGTGTCGAGGCCCGGCTGACGCTGGATGGCAACGAACAGGACCCGATCCTGCTGAGGGGCGGCGTCGGGCCGGCCGACGAGGCGGTCCGGCACGTCACGGCGGGAAACCATGTCCTGCGTGCCGCCGCCGGCAGCACGGCGGCGGTCAACAAGATCATCATCAGAGCCATCCCGGAACTGATCTACTCCGGGCTGGGGTATAATCCGCTGATCAAATCCTTCGGCACGTATGACATGGCGTTCCTCCAGCGTGACGTTCTGCCGAACATCACCACGCTGATCATACCCGCCGGCCTCAAGCTCGAGGATTCGGTGATCAACGGTTGGCACCGGCAAGGGAAACGGTTTCTGGCGGAGACTGGTCTGAACGCAGCCGCCAAGACCGCCGACGAACATGCCGCTTACTGGACCGGCTTCCTGCGCAACGCCCCGTTCCTTGACGGCATTATCATCGATGAGTTCATCGTCAACCGGCCGATCTCGGAGTGGCTCCCGGTTGTGTCGCCGGAGCGGCAGGCCCGCTTTGACAAGGAAAAGGCGGATTACGAACTCTATTCGCAGGCATTCAAGCAAATCCGCGCCGACCACCAGTTTGACGGCAAGGCCATTTATGTCTATGTCGGCGGCAGCGGAATAAAGCTCAACCGGGAGATCATCGGCACCAACGTCCTTCGCACCCTGATCGATTGCGGCTACTTCGTTGTGCCGGAACGCTACGTTTATGAAAGGTCCAGCGAGGAGGCCTCGCGGCGGGGGCTGAGGGAATTGGCGGAGGGCCTTGCGGATTGGGAGGCCAAGGAACCGGGCGTCAAAAAACAGATGGTGGTCACCTTCGCGCTCTTTTCCATGCCCTACCTGAGTAACAACAAGCAGCCCAACGTCGATTACCACGTCTGGATGGACCAGCAGGTGAACACTGTGGCCACCGACCCAGCCCTCCACCACATCGCCGGGCTCAACTGGTGGACCTCCCTCCTTGCCGATGAAGAAACCGTGCGCTTCGTCGGCAAGCTCTACCGCCATTACGCCATTGAAGGAAAAACCAACCTGCTCACGACCGATCCCCTCTTCCTCACGCATATCCAAAACGCCGATTTCGAGCATGGGACCGAGGGCTGGACGCTGCATCCGGCCGAGGAAGGCACCATTGCGGTGAAGCGCTTTGCTCGGTATGGCCGGATCGAAGGCCGCTACATGGGGCTGATTAGTCCGCCGGACCCGGAGCATATCGGTGATACCTTCCTCACGATGAAGCGCAGCGAAAAAGGTCCGAACACATTCTCGCAAACCATCAAGGATTTGCAGCCCGGCAGGCTCTACTCCTTCGAAATGTATGTTTGTGATTACAACGACCTCCGCGCGCCCAAGCCGAAGAAACCGGAGCAGACCAAAGCCAGCGCCAGCGTGGTGATTGACGGGGCGGACGTGGACCCCGCCCGTTCCTTCGCGGAAACCTACGCTTCCAATCCCGAGCCGGCCACGCCCGTTTGCATTACCTATTATTGGAAAGTCTTTCGCGCCAAAGGCACCCAGGCGAAACTCACCGTCAGCGATTGGCCGGAATCGGGGCCGCCGGCCGCTCCTTTCGGCCAGGAACAGGCCTTCAACTTCATCGAAATCCAGCCTTATCATGAATGAGCGACACTCCGCGAGTCCTCCTTCTTGCCTCAACGAACCGATCTATGCCGATTACGCCCTGCCCGCCAGGCCGCGAAGGAATCGATTGACGTCACCCCATCGCCCGGCGCCTGAGCTTCACTCTGCAATCTCCCGGTAGAGGATCAACTCCGAACCCGGCCGGGCGTCGAGACGCAAGGGAAGATGGTTTATCAGGTCTGCTCCTCGGACCCATTGCGTTTCGCCGGAATTGTCAAAGGTCAGCGCGTAGTTGCATTCCGGGTTTAAGCCGCGCAAGGCAACTTCGACCGTCCGATAGGGGCTCTCCGCGTGGCGGAACAGCAGGGGCAACTCATCCAACCGGTTCGTGTAGGGGAATGCGAGCAGTCCCCTGAACCACCCCGCCTCCGCGCCAACGCGTTTCCGTGGTTCACCCGCCTGGGCCTCATACACTTCAATCTCGTAAAGGGATGGCGTACTGTTGCGGGCGTCGTTGCCATTGACCTCCAGCACGACTATGCGCATGCGGGTCGACTGCACCGGAGGAAACGAATCCACCCATTCATCCTCGCCTCGATGCGTCGCCACCAGGGCCTCGCGCCAGGCGGTGCCGTCGTAATACTGGACCTGGTACTTGGTGATGCGCTTCATGAACTGCGCCAGGCGCACGGCATTGAATCGCACCGGCGTGCGGAAGTTCAGCTCCACCCATTCATTCGTCAGTTTGCCGGGCGCGGAGTTCCACCGGGTTTGCGGATCGCCATCGATGGCGAAGCGCGCCGAGAATTGGTCATCCCATTGGCTGGAGGCGGTGGCCTGGGCGCCCTTGGCGAGGTTGACGGGTTCGGGTGGTTCCGGCCCGCTCAACGGTTGGACGAGGAAATTGTCAAACAGCGCCTCATTCCAGCCCGTGCCCAAGCCGGCCTGGCCTCGGGAATAGGTCCAATCGTCCACCGACGCAAGCTCGACATGGTCGGCGAGCCCAGTGATGCGGCGACCGGCGAAACGCAATCCCAACTTGTGCCAAATGCCGGGCCGGAATTCCGTCTGCCCCTCGGCGAGGGTGCGCGTGAAGGCATTGAGAACCCAGTGGCCATCCGTGCCGATACTCAGGCAGTAGCCTTTGGCCGGATCGGCGCTTTGCGGCGACAAAACCACGCGTCCCCACAGGGAGACCTTCCCGGCCGTTTCGACCCTGGCATCGCAACCGACTGTGTAATTACGCCAGTTGCGCGAGCCAATTAGCGAGTACGGCTCCGGAGTTGGGTGGAACGGCCAGTCAATGTTACGCCCGGCGACCGCCTGGCGCAGGGCCTGGCCGACGCCGTCGGGCCGCCGGCACACCTCGAACACACCTCCCTGATCCGAGAAATAGCGGGCGTATTTCCCGGCGGTGCTCGATTCAAAGTCCTCCGCGTAAGGTAACGGGAATTCCACCGAGGGCGGGCTCTGGCTATGCCCCTTTTGTTGTCCAGTCGTCGTTGTCAGCGAATAAACCGATTCCGGTTCGGCCGTGAGGGTGAATGAATCGGAGTCCAGCGGGAGATCCTCCATCCGATCAAATTGGCTGCGTTCGTTGCTTCGCCAAACATGCATCGGCCTTTTTCCCAATCCGCCGGCCACGCGGAAGACGAGCCTTTGTGGTTCCTTGGCGTCCATCGTCTCAACGATAATGCTATAGTCCTGCGCGGCCGATGGACTGCGCAACGCCACGCAACTGCCGCCACCGGGCAGAGAGACGCACGCCGGGTCCATATACTTCCAGCCGGGTTGGGCGAACTGGGTCGTATGGGCGATAACCCAGGTGGCCGGCTGAACCTCGTAGTGGCCGGACCAAGGCTCCTTCGCCATCATCGGACCGGAGTTCGGCAGCGGCAAAGTGTCGTAGTAGGCGGTGACGAGGCTCCAGATGACCGTCTTGGTCATGCGTCCCAGGACGTAGTTGCGGTTGAAGACGCGCGCCAGTTGGCGCGCTCCCTGCCAATCGCCGCGCCATGGGCCATCCTCGCTCGACCACAGCCGTTTGCCCGTGGCCAAGGCCTCGGGCGTGGAGTTGAAGCCCACATAATGCGCGCCAATGACGTGGACCGCGTTCAGCAACTCGGGGTCAGCGGCCATCTCTTTCGCGATGCGCCAGGGATCATTGCCCGTCTGGTCCGAGGCGACGATCTGGACGCGCGACAGGTTGGAGCGGTCCAGCGCGCGGCGCAGCAGCTTAATCCAGGGGACATTGTGCGGCGTCTCGTTCCAAATGCCGCAGTAGTTGATCTCGACCCGGTGATATTGGCGCGCACCTTGGATGAACGACACGATGAAATCCGCGTTGTCCTGGCTGAAGAACTTCCCGGCGTCGGATTGCCCCTGGCCGATCCACCCCGGCGCACCCCACTGGAGAATATCGGTGAGGATTGCCGGGTTGCGCTGTCTGGCTTCCCGCAGCAGCCACCATTCATAGCCGCGGTCGAAGTACTCCGGCCGGGGATGTTCGAACTCCTCGCGCGTGCGCGCATGGCTCGGCTCAGTGCCATCCGTGGAATTGACATCTCCACCGATCTCGACCTTCAGGTGATGGAAGCCGGCGCCGAATTTGGGTTTGAACAGGAAATCCAGCACCTGACTGCGCTGGGGTTCGGGGTACTCCATGAGCAACCGCGAGGACGCGCCGGCGCTCAAGGCGCCGATGCCCTCGAACTCTCGCCCGGCTGAGGCCGGGTCCAGCGCGAGCTGGATCTCTGCCCCGCCCGCCTGGAGGGCCAGCAGCACGGCGGCCACGGCAGCAAGCGGACTGGCAGTGGCGGCCACGATCGGGCCGGCAATGACAGGCGACTCTTTGAGAAAGTTGCGGTGGGTTACAGAAGGCGTTTGCATGAGATTGGACGTGCGCGCGATGTACAAGGCCCGGCCCTCAACGGCCACGGGCAGTGACCGGAGCATCACGAATTCCCGATGTGCTGTTTCTTGTCCACGATCCAGATGTTCTTGAAGAAGATCGGGTGGCCATGGGCTTGGAGGTAGATGCCGGCCGGGTCCGGGCTTTCCTCAATCCCGCCGGGCGTCGAACCTTTGATTTCGACATCGTCCAGGATGGTGACACCGTTGAACTTCACGGTGCAGCGGCCGAGCTTTGTCCTCCGGCCGGCCGCGTCGTAACGGGCGGCCGTAAAATCAATGTCGTAGGTCTGCCATGTCAGCGGCGGGTAGCACATGTTAATGTCGGGCGTAACCTGGGCGTAGAGGACGCCGCAATCGTGCCGGCCCTCCACCACGCCGAAGGAATCCAGAATTTGGATCTCGTAACGCTGCTGCAAATAGACGCCGCTGTTGGGACGCTGCCAAATGGTTTGGGTCTCGGGCATGTAGGAGATCATGAACTCGACGTGGAGCGTGAAGTCCTGGAACTTCCGTCGGGTGGTCGCTCCGCCGGCCGAGGTAATCCACCTCTGAGGCGTCCTCTGTGCCCCTGGCTGCCACTCGTTGAGGTTTGAGCCGTCGAAGAGGACAATGGCTCCCGCCGGAGCGGGCGCGCCGAGGGTGGGGCTGCGCCGGTGGACGCGCTTCAAATCGAATCTCAGGCCGGTGTCGGTCTGGCCGGTGATGGTTTGGCCGTCGCAAACGGCATGGTACACTTGGTCAATGACGACCTTATCGCCTTGGAGCCGAGCGTCGGCGGGCGTGGTGTCATCGGTGCTGGGGGCTTTCTGGATAATGGTCTTGCCGTCCCAACCGTCTCCGGGCAGGCCACCGGCAAAGAACATCGTGCGAAACGCGCCACTTCCCAGCGCCCGGACCTGCGCGCCAAGTTTGGCGCCCGCGTCGCCATATTCACCCTGGAATTTGAAATCCGCGTCCACCTGCTCCGGGTCGCTATAGACTTTCATTTCGGCAGCTTTGACTGCCGGCCCCGCGAAGGCCAGCAGACTGACTGCCAGGACCCCGATCACTTTATTGAAAGGTTTCATTCGCGGAAGGTATCGCCGATGGTCCTGGAGACCAAGACTGTTTGTCGCCTTGAAAGGCCTCAAGGCCCCCGCCGTTCCGAGGGCCTATCAGCCGCAGCAGAGACCGGCAAAGGCGGAACTTATGGGCGCGCCGGCTTCGTCCGGGGCAAAGGCGCGTAGGGAGGGCCAGCCGCTTTCCTTGGCGGCCCGGCGGACCACTGCCGGGGCTTCGAGCATCTCACGGTCGATCTTCGGGCTGCGCGGCAAAAAGGCGAACCACGCCGCCGGCCTCGTTGAGCTGCAACACATAGTCGGCCAGGAAGGCCACGTCGTAGCGGCAGCCCGGCCAGCCTCAGTCCCGGCCCAGATGGGACCGGACATGGAACTGCTTGCCGTCGCGCCAGGGCCTGGATTCGCTTTCCTCGATTCCGCTTTCGAGCGCTACGGGGATAGCCGAGTGTGCAGGTCGAAGGTATTCCAATTCATCTTGGACAAAGCCAACACCTCGCCCGCAATCTCGGTCAAACCGGTCGGCCCCCAGTGCTTCTTTATCATCACCGGCGCGGGGATCCTGAATTTCCCCATGTAATACGCCTCGCTCGCCGAATTGGGATGCGCATTCCCGTTGACCCACAGCAGGAACTTGAACCGTTCCAGCAAGCGCCTCAACCTTGGCCTTCGCAGCCTCGCCCTTTCTGGCGATTTGCCCGGTCCCCGGTTTGTTGAAACTCATGTTGAGAGACGCTCGCAGGGTCATGGTTGAGATCACCTTTGTGCGTCCATATCCGGTTTGCAGTTGATCGAGATGGTGGGCTCCATCTGGGTCAGGCCCATCCGGCGCATCGGCTCGGGGATACGCTTGGAGTCGATCCACTGCTCAAGAGTGTTTGAACCAATTTGCAGCCCGACCGTCGAGGTCGCCAGGATGGCCGGCATGGCGCATCCGGTCACGGTGTTGCCGGAGATCAAAACATTCCGATGCGCGCCGGCCGGGGCAATCGCGCCGTTGGCGCCCGTCGCTTCAACGCATACGGGCACGCCCCCGCAGTTGGCGATGCGGTTGCCGACAATTCTCAGGTCGCTGGCGCTGCCCGCCTCCAGCCACCAATACTCGGGCGAAACCAGGATTGCGGACCATGCTGGCGTCGGGATAGCCGTCAAAGAGTTCGATGTCATAGACCTGTCTGTCGGCCGAGATGGCCGTGATGCGGCCTTGGGTGTAGGGAAGCGGAGTGATCCCGACGGCGATTTGCTGGACCATCGCCTCGGAACGCGGCAAGCTTGGGCGATGATAAGGACTCAAGCGATGGCGCTGTGTGGGCTCGTGCTGTTGACCATGCGGTCCCTGGCAACGGGCATTCTCGGCGCCCCGGTGGATCCGCGCGGGCCGGTGGAATACCCGGGAATGGCGCCGCTGGTGAACGAACAGGGCGTTCAGGTGAAGGGCTACACTTTTGTCAACGAATGCCGGAAGCCCTCGCCCTGGCAGGCAAAATGGATTTGGCTGGAGTCCTCGCCGTCGGTCGCAATGTTCCGCAAAGAGGTCACGCTGGCCGGGGCGCCCTCGAGGGTGATCGCCTGGATGACCGCCGATATGAAGTACCGGCTTTACGTCAATGGCCGGCTCGTCTCACGCGGGCCCGTGGACATGGGCCGTGATTACGCCGGCGGTGACACCCACCACTGGTTCTATGATTGCCGGGACCTGACACCCTTTTTCCAGGCAGGCAGCAACGTCATTGCGGCAGAGGTGTTCCGTCAATGGCCCATTGGTTTCACGGTCTCGCGCGGCAGCCCAGGATTTCTGTTCGAGGCGGAGGTCACGCTACCGGGCCAAGAGAAGCTGGCAGTCAATTCTGACACGACCTGGCGGGCGCTGCCGGCGGCGCAGTTTCCCGATTCCGCCACGTATGATTCGCGCAAGGAGCCTGCCGGTTGGCGCTCTCCTGGCTTCGACGATTCGGCCTGGCCGACATGCCGTGGGGTAAAGGACATTTGGAAACCACTGGTGCCCAGCGAGATTCCTCCGTTGATGGAGGCCCGCTATCCGGTCCAACGTATCGAGAGGCTGCCGGGCAAGATCATGACCCAGGATGGCAGTTGTCGCGTGGTCTTCGACCGCGTGCTCAGCGCTTACCCGACTTTGAAGGTCAAGGGCGGCAAGGGGGCACGGGTCACGCTCCGGGCGCAGCAGGCCGCCTCGGTGATTCTGGATGGTGGTGAACGGTACTTCGAGTTTCCGTTCATGACTGAGATCGCGCCGGCCTTTATGGTCGAGGTGAAGGGTCTCACGTCGCCATTGGAAATCCTGGACGTGGGGGCCAATTTCACCTCCCAGCCGGTGGAGTATCGAGGGAACTTCGAATGCAGCGATACCCACTTGAACGCCATCTGGAAGGCGGCGCGCTGGGCGGTGCAGGTCTGCTTGCAGACGCACCACCTGGACTCCCCCAATCACCAGGAGCCAATTAGCGACCCGGGCGATTACGTGATCGAGGCCATGGTCAACCACTACGCCTTCGCCCAGCCGTGGCTCGCACGGCAGGACCTGCGCAAGTTCGCCTGGCTCCTGGAAGACGAGCACTACGGCAACTTCCACACCAGCTACTCCATTGCCTGGCTGCAGATGCTGATGGATTACTACGACTACACCGGCGATGCGTCGCTGGTCCGGGAGCTGGCGCCCAATGTCAGCGCCTTGCTGGACACCTACGCTTCGTGGCGCGGAACCAACGGGCTCATCTCCGAGGCGCCCAATTACATGTTCATGGACTGGGTGGATATTGGGGGCTTCAACTGCCATCACCCGCCCGCGGTGATTGGGCAGGGCTATCTCACGGCGCTGTATTATCATGGGCTGGAGCTGGCCGCGCGCGTGGCGGCCATGGACGGCGACACAGCCCAGGCGGAGAAGGTCTCCAGGCTGCGGCCCGAAATTGCGGCAGCCTTCAACCGGGAACTGTGGGTGGCCGACAAAGGGCTCTACCGGGATGGCAAGCCGTTCCAGAGCTTGGTCAAACCGGGCCAGTGGCTGCCTGCGGACAAGGACATCGAGACGTTCAGCCCGCACGTGAATCTGTTGGCGGTGCTCTACGGTCTGGCGCCGCGCGAACAGCAGGCGACCATCGTCGAGCGGGTGCTCGCGGCACGGCCGCTCAACACGCAGCCATGGTTTATGCACTGGGTCTTTTCGGCCATTGATCATGCCAACCTGTTCGAGCAATACGGCGCGCGCCAGATGCGCCGCTGGCGCATCGTGCCGGAGACGCAATCCTTCCGTGAGATGTGGAGCGGCGGCGACCTGAGCCACGGCTGGTGCTCGACGCCGCTGGTGCAGATGTCCTCGCGTGTGCTGGGAGTGACCCCGGGCGCGCCCGGCTTCAAGACGGTGGTTATTCGTCCTTTGGTATGCGATCTGACCTGGGCCAGAGGCAGCGTGCCGACACCCCAGGGCGAGGTGGGTGTCGCTTGGGCGCTGAGCGATCAGAAGCTGGTGCTGACTGTGAGCATTCCTGCCAACACAGAAGCCGAGGTGACTGTGCCCACCTCCCGTTTCGAGGAGCCAGCGATCACCCTGGACGGACAAAAAGCCGAACGGGCGGTCCACCTTGCCTCCGGCATCTATCGCTTTGAGGTCACCGGGAAACTGAAGCCGCTGCCGCCAGTTACCTCAGAGGAGAAGGGGAACGATGTCGGTGAAGAGGATCATGAGGCGGATGTGCTCAAGGACGATCTACTGCATCGCTTCCTGCTCACGGCCGACGACCATTGCACGCACACCGGCGGTGGGACCAATCCCAGCGCGCTCTTCAACGGCACCACGCGCAATGGCTCCGGCGGCGCCAGTACGGAGGACGACGGCCAGACGTTCCGTGGCTATGGGAAGGGGGATTGGCTGCTGCTGCGGCTCAAGCAGCCCTGCGACCTGAGCGAGGTCCGCACTTTCTCGGCTCACCCGGACGCGCGGGCCAGCCAAGCCTACACCGTGCTGGCCGCCTATGCCGGCGATCCCTCGAGATTCGTCAAGCTCACTAGCGCGTCGCAGGCGTCCACTGGCGAGGCGAGGCAATTGCGCGTCCCAGTCAAGGCCGCTGGGGTCGTGGCCGTCCGTTTCGAGTTCGATGATGGTCCGCTGGGATTCAATGTGTACCGCGAAATCAACCTGCTTGGCCGAGCGACCCCTGCGGTTGAACCCATCGCCGCTTTTTCACCCGGCGCACGCGTCCTGTTTCAAGGGGATTCGATTACCGACGGCAATCGAGGCCGCAGCCTGGACCCCAATCATATCCTGGGCCACGGCTACGTTTTCATTATCGCCGCCCGTCACGGCGCCGCCTTTCCCGAGGCCCGGCTCGACTTCCTCAATCGCGGTGTGAGCGGCAACACGGTGCTGGACCTGGAGCAGCGATGGCAGGCGGACACGCTGGACCTCAAGCCGGACCTCCTGAGCATCCTCATTGGCGTAAATGACCACGGCAAGGGAATCTCGCTCGACCAGTTCGAGCAGGTCTATGACCGCATCCTCGCTGCCGCCAAGGCCGCGAACCCGAAGCTCAGGCTGGTGCTCGGCGAGCCTTTTGTGAAGCCGGCCGGCACGCTCGACGAGGACATCCGCCGGCGGCAGGAGATTGTGGCGCGCCTGGCCCAGAAGCATGGCGCCGCACTCGTGCATTTCCAAAGTGTTTTCGATGAAGCCGCGAAAATGGCGCCGGCCGACTACTGGATTTGGGACAATGTGCATCCCACCTATCGTGGCCATCAACTCATGGCCGACGAATGGGAGCGGGTGGTGCGGGGCTTTTGGAAGTAAGAGGCTTCACGGATTTGTGGTCGGGCCGACTTGCTGGTCGCGGAGGGCCGGTTGGTCCAGGGTAAGTTCGATCACAGTGATCGGGAGGTCGCGCAGCGCGGCGGGAACCGTTAGGTCCAAGCCACGCCGGCTTTGTGTGAAGGAAACCTCCGCTCCGGCAGGCAGGACCCGGGCCCGGGTGACCTTTTGGGGTAATGCGCCCAGATGCAGCATGTCCGAGGGCCAGTCAAAGACATGCACGAAGACGAGGTTTCCCCGGTGGGTGCTGCCTACCCGTGCGCCAGGGCGATCGCTCGGAATGCCTCGATGCAATGCTGAGGATGGATTATTGACATTTCGTGTCAGGATTTGAACGCTGGTGCGGGATAATGGTGAGAAAGTTATGTTGTCGAACGAGACCAGAATCGCCCAACTCGTGCTGGCTCATCACGCCTTCGTAAAGGCGTTGGCCTTCAAACTGGCACCGTGGCCCGGGTTGGTTGATGACATCAGCCAACAGGTTTTTCTCGAATTCCTGGCCAAACAGGAGAAGTGGGACCTGGAGCAAGACCTCCGGCCGCTGCTGGCCACCATGACCCGTCTGGTGGCCGCTCGCCACTGGCGGGAACGGAAGCGGGCCATGCCCGAGGTGATGCGCGAGTTGGCGGATTATGTGCGGCAACTGGCCGAAGAGCACGAGGCCCCGGCGTGCGCGGATGAGAAAATTGCCGCGTTGCGGATTTGCTTGCAAAGGCTGCCCGAAAAGGGCCGCGCCTTGCTGGAGCTTTACTACGACACGGGCGTTTCCACGATAGATATCGCCGCGCAAATGGAAACGCACCCTGATGCCGTGTGCCAGGCGCTCTGCCGTCTGCGCGGCAAGTTGCGCGAGTGCATCTATCGGACGCTTTCCCACGGAGGCGTCCATGCCTGAGCCGATTGACCCTCGGGAAGCCGAGGTGCTGATTCAGCAATACGTTTCCGGCGAGCTCACACCCGAGGAAGCGGCCCGGCTGTTAGCACATCTCAAGGCGCGACCTTCCCTGGGCGAGACCCTGCTTGGGCAAATGGAAATCGACCTCCTGCTGCGGGAACTTAGCGGCGCGCCGGGCTGCGATCGCCAACCGACATGGTCCGCCAGATCTGGTCCGGCACCAGCGAGCCATCTGAGTGAGCTTCCCTTTCCAGCCGCTCTGCCGGCGTCCCGACGGCACTCCTGGAGCAGCACCGCGCTTTGGGCGGCGGGTCTGGCGGCGGCACTCGCTCTTGTGATCGGGTATTGGGCTTGGCCTGACAAGGATGACCTGCCGCGGTTGCGGAGAAGCAGTGCCGGCGTCGAGGTGCAACGGGGTGAGGAGCGACTGCCCGCCGCGCGCAAATTGCATCTGCAACCCGGTGACATAGTTGAAACCGGGCCAGGGCAATCGGCGGTGGTCGAATTCGCGCGCGAGGGCACGCGTCTGGAATTGGGCGGAGAGACAAGATTAGGCCTGTTGGAATTGCAGAGGGGCAAGCACTTTGTGCTTCATCGCGGCAATTTGGAGGCGGTGGTCGCCCGCCAACCGGCCGGTGAGAGATTGGAAGTGGCAACGCCTCAAACCGAAGCCAGCGTCAAGGGCACCACATTCACTTTGTCCAGTCAATGGGAGGCCACCTGGCTGAAAGTGTTGAAGGGCGAAGTCGAGTTGCGTGACAAATCGGGGGACCTCTGGCAGCCCGTGGTTGCCGGGCAATTCGCGGTGGCGGCAACCAATCTGGAATTGAAGGCTCGGCCCATCGGTCGAACTGGCCTGAGGGTTCCCGTTCCGGTGGACCCGCGCGTGGTGAACACCGGCGGTGATGGCGCCTGGGAGGCCGAGGGGAACACGGTGCGCCAAAGCAAAGTTTCCGTGCTGCCGGATACTAAGAGACCCGGACCACTCTACCAGAATCCATTTTCCTGGTTCAGCCGCCAGATTCCGGTCGCCGGCAATATCGAAGTTACTGCGCAGGCGCGGTTGGACGCCGTGGTCGAGGACCCGGGACCGCTCGGCAACTCCCATTTCGGTTTGACTTTGATTCTGGACCGGAAGCATTTCAGCTTCATGTGCGAGCGAAACCCCGTCGGAGAAGGGGTGGCCAAGCTGTATTCTTTTGTCATCCAGGGCTCACCGCGGCTGGAGGGCGGCGAAACTGACCGACGGGTCAGCACGCCGCTGTTTTTTCAAACTGGGCAAACCTTCCAACTCAAGATCCGGCTCACTCGTTTGAGCGAAGGCCAGGTTCAACTTCAGGCCAGGGTATGGCCGAGGGGCAAGCCCGAACCGGCGGTTTGGCAATTGGAGGCGATCCGCAACGCACCGCCCGTCCGGCCGTTGCTCGAGTTCGGCACACGCCGTTGCGCTTGCACCTTCACTGAAACGCGCGTCGTGCTGATTGAGTAACCAAAACGCACTTCTGTTCAAGGTGCATTCCAGCAGGCAACAGCGTCTCACCAAAAAACCCAAAGCATCCGGTGCCGGGGCGGCTTCGAGCCGCTGAACGGAAACAAAGGACTGGAGATAGCGGCACGGCTGAATGCTGCTGGCAAGTCGTTCTTGGCCTCGGTGGGAGCAAATCCTGCCAGGGATTGAAAGTCACCACTTTTTTTGTCAGGTTTTGGCGATTCGTGCGGGAGTACGTGTGTAAGCGTGTGAAGCGCAGATTTGAAAACCGCTCATCAAATGCCTGCTCATCAGATTATGAAGAGAGTCCTTGCCTGTTCCGTAGCCGCCACCGCGTTCCTGAAACTCGCCTCGATTGCCGCTAGCGCGGCTTCGGCCATTAGCACGTACTCCGCGGATACGCGAGCGGCGGACACCTTCAAGGCAACACCAACGGCAGGGGATTTTCCCAGGGCCGGTCTTCAACTCTGGCTCTGTGCCAGCCAAGTGGAGCAGGTGGATGGCGTGGTCACCCTCATCAAGGACCTCAGCGGCAATGAAAACCACGCCCGACGCGACCCTCCATCGGCCTCCCCGGCTTCCAACCCCGCCCTCGCCAAGGACGCGGTCAGCGGCCAACCGGTCCTGCGTTTCTCCGGCGCCAACATCGCCTTTGGCTTCAAGCGACTCACGGATATCCGCACCGCCTTCTGGGTCGTGTGCAAAGACCCAGCCGCCTGCGGCAAGCGTAACGAGAAGTTCGTGGTCGGAGACAAAGAGTCCAACGATTTCCATGCCGGCTGGACCGAAGACACGATCTTCAACACGGACGTCAACCCCGGGCACCTTTCCAAATACCTGCACGATGGCAAGACCTGGCTCAACGGACAGGCGATGGACGCCTCCAAGACCCCGTTCCCCCAGCGACTCAGCCTCATCTCGATCCTCAGCACCGGTCCCGTCCGGGCCGGCCAGTTGGCCCAAGACCGCACGTTTGCCGGCCGCAGTTGGCAAGGCGACATCGCAGAAATCCTGCTTTACAATGTGGAGCTCTCCGATGCCGACCGGCAGGCCGTCGAGAAGTATCTGTTGGCAAAATATCAGATCGCACCTGGCGCCAACCGAGCTCCAGCCGTCACGCCGCCCACCTCGGCAGTGCTGCCGGGCAAGGGAGCGGCGCAGCATCCGTTTCTATATGCCGGCGAATGGGACACACGAAAGCCCCAAGAGCAGTCCATCTTCATCGTCCGGGGAGGCAAGATCGTCTGGCAGTATTCCATGCCGATCAAAACCGCCAGTGGCGGAAACCAAGAATTCGACGACGCCACGCTGCTCTCCAATGGCAACGTCGTCTTCTCCCGCATGTCGGGAGCGGGCATGGTCAGCCCGGACAAGAAGGTGCTGTGGGATTATCCCGCCCCACACGGAACGGAGATTCACTCCTGCCAGTCCATCGGCAAGGACCGCGTCTTGATTATGCGCAACGGCAATC
>CAZZFF010000134.1:0-17762 GCA_964653485.1 uncultured Verrucomicrobiota bacterium
CCCTGGAGGTCGTCAAGGGCATCAAGCGGATCACTTCCCATCTCTTGGATGTGCCGAAGCAGCTCATCCCGGAGGTGGTGTTTGACCAATCGGTGTTCGTCAAATCCGCCATCGAAAATCTGATTCATGAGGGAGGCATCGGATTGGTTCTGACGGGGGCCATGATTCTGATCTTTCTGGGCAGCATGAGGGCGACGGTTGCGGTTTTTCTCTCGATCCCGCTTTCGGCGCTGGCGGCCTTCATCGCGCTGGCCCTGGGAGGCAGCACCGTCAACACAATGATTCTGGGAGGTCTGGCGCTGGCATTCTCACGACTCATTGACAATTCGGTGGTGGTCCTGGAGAACATTTTCCGGCACTTGGAGATGGGCGAGCCGCCGGTGGTTGCGGCCGAACGAGGAGGCCAGGAGGTGGCGTTGCCCGTGCTGGCCGCCACGCTCACGACGGCCGTGGTGTTTTTCCCGGTGACTTTCCTCTATGGCGTCAGCCGATTTCTGTTTTCAGCCCTGGCCCTGGCGGTGGTCCTGTCGCTCTTCGCCTCGTATTTCGTGGCGATGACAGTGGTGCCGTTGTTTTGCGCGAACTTGATCAAGGCCCACCGGGGGCACGGTGGAGGCGAGGGCGCCAGGGCGAGGGGCTGGGGTTCTCGCTTCAATGCGTGGTTCAACGGCAAGTTCGGGCGGATGCTTGATCTCTATCAAAGAACGCTGAGCGTCGCTTTGGTGCGCCCACTGACAACGGTCCTTGGTCTCACGGGGATTTTCGTCGCCAGTCTTTCGCTCTACCCGATGGTGGGCAAGTCCTACTTCCCGCGGACCGATCCGAGCCAGTTTGTGATCAACGTCAAAGCGCCCTCGGGCACGCGGTTGGAATTGACCGACAAGCTTGTGGGCCAGGTCGAAGAGATCGTCCGCGATGTCGTCAGCAAGGAGGATTTGAAAATCATCGTCTCGAATATCGGTATCACCCCCGGGTTTTCGTCGATTCTGACGCCCAACTCCGCGCCGCACACCGCTTTTGTGCAAGTGGGGCTTAACGAGGGGCACCGCCTTGGCAGTTTTGCCTACATGAACCTGGTGCGGGAGCGGTTGCGCCGGGAGTTGCCGCAGGTGAGCGCCTATTTCCAAACGGGCGGCCTGGTGGATGCGATCCTCAACCAGGGAATGCCCGCGCCGCTGGATATTCAGGTCAGTGGGATGGATATGCAGGCGGCCCATAAGATTGCCACCGAACTGGCGCGCCAAGTGCGCGCCCTGCCCGGCATCGGCGACGTGCTGGTGCCCCAGGACGTGGACTATCCGGCGCTAAAGATCGACATCGATCGCGAGCGCGCGAGCGAGCTCGGGCTCAACGCCAAAGAGGTCGTGGACAGCCTCATTACGGCGCTGACTTCCAACGGGATGATCGCCCCGAGTTACTGGATCGATCCCAAAACGGGCAACAATTACTTGCTGACCGTGCAGTATTTCGAGAATCTCATCAACAACCTCGCCGACTTAGGCTCGATGCCGCTGCGAGGGGCCAATCTCACACAACCGACGCGTCTGGATTCGGTGGTTCACATCTCGCATACTCCAGCGCCGACCGAGGTGGACCATTATCAGATCCGCCGGACCATCGATGTTTATGTCGCGCCCTCTGGGGAGGACCTGAGCGCTGTCTATGCGGGCGTGGAGAGAATTGTGGCCCGGACCGGTCTGCCGCCAAACATGACGATCAACGTGCGCGGGTCCGTGCAGGCCATGCGCGAGTCCTTCAAGAGTTTCAGTTTGGGGCTCATCCTCTCGACGCTGTTGGTCTATCTGATCCTTGTCGCGCAGTTGCGCTCCTTTATGGACCCGTTTCTCATTCTGCTGGCGGTGCCGACCGGGCTGACCGGCGTGCTCCTAATCCTGTTTGCGGCCGGCACGACCCTCAACGTGATGTCTCTAATGGGTGTGGTGATGATGGTGGGCATCGTGGTGTCCAACAGCATTTTGATCGTCGAGTTTACCACCCGGCTCCGGGCCGAGGGACGGCCGCTGCTGGAGGCGGTGTCGCTGGCATGCCGCGTGCGGCTTCGTCCGGTGTTGATGACTTCATTGGCGACCTTGATTGGCCTGATTCCCCTGGCCGCCAAACTGGGCACCGGCAGCGAGGCTTACGCGCCCTTGGCGCAGGCCATTATCGGCGGGCTGGCCGTTTCAGTGGTCTTAACCGTCTTTATTGTGCCTTGCGCTTATTACTTGATCTATCGTCACCGGGCGGCGGGCGATTCCGCCAATGAGGCCGCCCCACCGCCCGACGGGACTCGATCGGCATGATACCCGAACAAACTTATGGCTAAAGCAATCTCCAGAAACGTTGTCGCAATTGCCGCAGGGGCTGCTTGCTGCCTCGCCGGCGCGGGCGAATTGCCGCCACTCACTCTCCAGGCAGCCCACGAAACGGCGCTACGCAACCACCCCGCGATCAGTGTGGCGGATTTAAAAGCCCTGGCGGCGCGTCAGGTCACCCGCGAGGTTCGGTCCGGGTTTTTCCCCAGCCTCTCCGCCAATGCGGTGGGCGTTGGCACGGCTGACAGCAATACCCGGCTGGCGGCGATTGGGGCATTGAACAGCCCGACTATCTTCGAACGCAACGCCGAGGGCCTGGTCTTGAGCCAGCTCATTACCGATTTTGGCCGCACGGCCAACTTGACGGGGAACGCCAGGCTCCAGGCCGAGGCCGCTGCCAACAGCGCGCAGGCGACGCGCCAGCAGATTCTGCTGGCCGTCGATGGGGCCTTCTTCTCCGCCCAGCGAGCGCAGGCGATCACGCGCGTGGCCCAGCAGACCGTGAGCGAGCGGCAGGTGTTTCTGGAGCAGGTCAGCACTCTTGCCACCAACCAACTGAAGTCCGAGATGGATGCCAGCTTTGCCAGGGTCAACGTCGAGGATGCCCAACTGTTGCTGAGCAAGGCGCAGAATGACTTGCAGGCGGCCTTTGCGCAGCTCTCGACACTGATGGGTCTGCGTGAATCCAAGAGCTACGTGCTGGTCGAACAAACGCTGCCGCCGGAGGTTTCCACCAACGTCGCCGACTTCGTGCAACAGGCATTGAGTTCCCGGCCGGACTTGATCAGCCTCAGAAACCAGCGGGATGCGGCCCTCAAGTTTGCGCGGGCGGAGAAGGAAATTAGGTATCCGACCGTTGCCGCCGTGGGCAGTGCGGGTTTGGTTCCCGTTCGCGAGGCTGCGTTGTCGGACAATTATGCGGCGGCGGGCGTGGTCATCAGCGTGCCGATTTTCGCCGGGGGGTACTACCGGGCGCGCGAACGGGCGGCCGAATTACAGGCCCAGGCGGAGGAAGCGAGCGTGCGCGATCTGGAGGACAATGTGATTCGGGACGTGCGGGTGGCCTGGCTCGACGCGCAAAACGCGTTCGACCGTTACCGGATCAGCGGAGAGCTTTTGAAAAACGCCCGGCTATCCTACAACCTGGCCCAGGCGCGTTACAAAAATCAACTCACCTCCATTGTCGAGTTCAACCAAGCCGAGCTTTTTCTGCTCTCCGCGCAGATTTCCCTGGCCAACACCCAGTACGAATACCTGACCCAGCGGTCCGTGCTGACTTTCCAAGTCGGTGCTCTGCGCTGAGCGGCAGCCGTTTCGTTAGCGGACTGCGAGCCAGCCTGCTATTTCACCGCCCGGCAGCCGCACGACGTCGCTGTCGGTGTAGTGGTGCCGCGGTTTCCAACCGCCAACTGCCTTCCTTTGTTGTTCACCATCAGCGATGGCCGCCGCCGCCGTGACCGCCGCCCCCGAAGCCGCCTCCATGGAATCCACCCCCGAACGAATGGCCAACGCCCGAAGACCCGCCGCTGTAGCCGCCGGAGCGAGAGCCGCCCTCGCGATACGCCCCGGACGACCCGAAAGAGCCGCGACTGTGGAATCCGCCCGAGTAGGGGGCTTGACGGTACGCGCCGAAAGAGCCTCCACCCGGAGTCGCCCAATGCGGCGACGCATAGACCTGGGAATGGTAAACCGGCATGGTTCCATACCTGGCCAACTGACCGGCGGCGGGCAAGGCCGCGCGCGGGGCCGCAAAGCTGAGGTTGTCACCGATTCGACCGGTCCAACTCGAGCGGGCGGCGGAGATAGAGCCTCGCTCGGCGGCGCCGGAGAGCGAACCCTCAGTAGCCCGCTGCGCTATCGCGTCGCTTGGCCGGGCCGGGGTCCCAAAAAAGCTGTCACGTCCCTGCGCAAACGCATGCCAGACGCCCGGGTTGTGCTCAGGACCAAAGGCGCCATTGCGACCCCAATGGTCGGTATGCCCGAAGTGGCCGCGACGATCGAAATCACCGCCAAACACGCAAACCGCGCCGAACGGGAGGAAGCCGCATCCGCCCCAGAAGCCGCAGGGCTGCCACCAACACCCTGGCGCGGGCGCGACCCAGCCGGGGCCCCAATCGTCGCAGAAATCGGGCGCCCCGCCGTAGTAGGAATCGGAATAGTCCGGATAGTAAGGGGGCGGAGGCGGGGGCGGCGTGTAGCCCAGGGGCGCGATCAGGTCACCCTGCGCCGTAGTTTGCGGGGGCGGCGGGGCAGCGGGAGACGCCGGGGAGGAAGGGGCGCCGGGGTTTTGAGGGGAGGGAGCAGATTGCCCAGACTGGGCCTCCGCCTGGGCTTGGTAGGCCTTGCGGGCCGTGTCGTAGGCGGCAGTGAACCCGGGTTGTTTGTCCAGCAGAGCGCGGATTTTGGCCAGGCCCTCCTTGGCCTTGTCCGGGAATGCCGTCTTGTCGGCCTTGAGGTCGTACCAAGCGACCAACTCGCCGGCGGTATGGGCAACGAACTTGTTTTCGGGAGCGAATTGTCCCGCCAAATTGATGGCGAGGATGGCCTCCGGCATCTGCCCGCGGCGGGCATCCACGTAGGCGACGACGCCCCAGGCCAAGCCGTTGCTGGATTGCAGGGTCGTAAGCGCCTGGGCCTGGTGATACGCCAACTCGGGGAGGCCAAAATCAACCATCCGGGCAATGTAAGCCTCATAGAGTCCGGGGTCCTGGCGTCCAAGGGCCATGCCGTTGGCGTAAGCCGCCACGGCGCCCGAGGGATCGGCGGCTTGCTGGATGGCTTGTATGGGGGCGGCGTCCCCCGGAGCGGGTGTGCGCTGCGCCCGCAACGCGGTCGACAGACAGAGCGAAATCAGCCAAATACTCGGGGCGTTCAGAGATATTCTCATAAAACCGGTCCTTTCATATTACGCACTGCTGATGGCGAATTCTTCGGGAGCCGCCCTCCTGAGACCGACCGAGACGCTCTTTGCCGCGCGTGGAAACAGTGTTCGGAGCGCCGCCGGCAATTGTGTGAGCATCCGCTGTTTTCCGACGAAGTCATCGGCCCCGGCTGTGCTGGCTGCGGCTCGGCAGGCGGGAGTATCGTCATTCGTGACCATGATGACCGTCGGCGCCTGGGGGCGCGCCTTGATATGGCGGGCGGCGTCCAATCCGTTGATTCCCTGGAGCCGCACGTCCATCAGGACCAGGTCGGGCTCCAGCTCGATCACTCGGCGGATGGCGTGGTATCCGTCCGTGGCAGTGCCGACAATCTGGAAGCCGTTCTCGCGTTCGAGAAGCAGACTGAGGGTTTTGAGCACGGTCGGTGAATCATCCGCCAGCACCGTGCGGATGGGCCGGCCATCAACCGCGGTTTCATAAGCACCGTATCGAGCCTCCGTATTCATAGTCATTGGACCCACAACCTAACTTGATCGTTCGGTCAATCCGCTCTAATAGCTTTGGGTATGCCACGCGGGTGGGCACTCGCGGTTTCACCGTTTTCTCGGGGGTTTTGGGTCGTTCGAGGCGCGCGGGCGGTCCGCCCGTGGCCTATCCGGTTCCACGGGTGGTCTAAAGCGAACCACCTGGCGGTTTCCTCCGCTCCGGGTCAGGCTGGGCCGCGCGCCTCGTCTTCTGCATAGGCGATCCGTCGGCGGGGTCATCTCCCCTCTGTTCCGCCGTGTGAAGATGGAGGCCGAGCTGGCTCAGCTTCTCACGCATTTTGAGCCTGCTGACGCCGAGCCAGCGGGCGGCTTTGGCCTGGTTGCCCTGCGCCAGGCGGATGGCCTGGGTAAAGAGTTCCGGCTCGATGTCGGCTATCATTTTCAGGAAAGCATTCTGTTCCTCCCCTCGCTGAGCCCGGGCCAGAAGGTCCGCAATGTAGGCCGCGTGGGTTTGGCCCGCAACGCTTGCCGGTTTATGGGCTTTGGCCAGAACCTGTCGCGCATGCTCCACGCTAATGCCAAAGGGTCTTGCCAGGAGCAGCGCCTGGCGCACGACATTTTCCAGTTCCCGGACGTTGCCGGGCCATGTTTGGGTCTGGAGAAACGAGACCGCCTCCGGCTGAATCGAGGGGGTTTCGATACCCGTTTCCCCGGCGTAGCGCTGGATAAAGAAACGAACGAGGTCCGGAATGTCTTCGGTCCGTTCGCCCAGCGCGGGGAGGTGAATCGTCACGACGCTCAGGCGATAGAAGAGGTCCTCGCGAAATTCTCGTTCCTGGATGGCGGTCTCCAAATCGCGGTGGGTCGCCGCCAGGACGCGAACATCCACCGAGAGGGCGGCGTCGCCGCCGAGGCGCTGGATGCAACGTTCCTGCAGCACGCGCAGCAATTTGGACTGGGTATTGGCATTGAGATCGCCGATCTCATCCAGGAAGATCGTGCCGCCATGGGCCTGCTCGAAGCGGCCGATGCGCCGGGCTTGGGCCCCGGTGAACGACCCGCGTTCGTGGCCGAACAATTCGCTCTCCAACAGCGTTTCGGGAATCGCGGCGCAGTTGACGGCGATAAACGGTTTGTCCGCGCGGTCGCCGTGCTGGTAAAGGGCCCGGGCGATGAGCTCTTTGCCGGTGCCCGTTGCGCCGCGGATGAGGACGGTTGCCGGGGTGGCGGCGACGCGGCCAATTTCCTTGTAGATGGCTTGCATGGCGCGGCTTTTGCCGATGATGGCAAAGCGCGCGGACCGTGCTTCGCCCATCTCGACGGGCTCGGACATGAGCCGGGAATGGGCGACGGCGGCGGCGACCACGTCGAGCAGGTCCTCGGCCTCGAAGGGTTTGACCAGGTACTCGTAAGCCCCGAGCTTGGTCGCTTCGATGGCGGTGTCGGTCGTGCCGTGGGCCGTCATCATGATGATAGGCAGTTTTGGTTTGGCGGCGCGAAGCTGTGCCGCCACCTCCAAGCCGCTCATCCCCGGCAGCATCAAGTCGGTCAGGACCAAATCAAACGACCCGGACCTGGCCTGGGCCAATCCGTCGTCGCCGCGGCCCGCCAACTCCACCTCATAGCCTTCCGCCCGGAGCACCTTCTGCAACGCCGACGCGGTGCCCGGGTCATCTTCAATGAGCAGTAATCTCGCTTGCATCGTCTCCTATTCCGGGCAACACGATCTCGAACGTGGTGCCTCGATTTGGTTCAGTCTTGTAACGCAGGACCCCGCCATGCTTCTCAACGATTCGCGCGGCGATTGCCAGACCCAGGCCGGTGCCCCCGTTCTTGGTGGTGAAAAACGGGTCGTAGATGCGCTTCAGGACCTCCGCCGGGATGCCCTTGCCCGTGTCAGCCACCGAGAGGATTGCGGCGGGCAGGCGGTTCCCGGCCAGCGCTCCGGCTCCGGTCTTGAGGCCGAGCGTGATCAGGCCGTTCCTCCCAATGCTCTCAGCGGAGTTCTGGATGAGGTTGATGAGCACTTGCTTGAGCTGGTAGGTATCGGCAAAAACCCAAGCCGGCTCCAAGACCTCCAGCCTCAGATCGATGGCGGCCTGTTCCATCTCGGTTTTCATGAGGTCATGCACTTCGCGCAGGATGCGCTCGGCGGGGATGCGCAACAGGTCCGGCTCCGATGGACGCGCGAATTGGAGAAAATCCTTCACAATCCGGTCCAGGCGGTTGATCTCCTGGCTGATGGTGCGCGCATCTTCATTATCCGCAAACCCGGGCGGCAAGGACTTGACGAGGCTGAAGAGGCGGAACTTGATGGCCGTCAGCGGGTTTCGGATTTCGTGGGCGACGCCGGCGCCCAACGCGCCAAGCGAGGCCAGCTTTTCCTGGCGCGCAATCAGGGCCTGGCTCTCGCTGAGCTGAGCGCGAAGGGGGGCGATCATGCCGCGGTAAACCAACAAAGCCAAGGCAGCCGCAAGCACAACCAGCAGCACCAACGAAAGCACGAACAGCCGCTGCAGCAAAAGCAGCGCCCGGTCCGATCGCCTGAGAAACGCATCGAACCCGCTATGTTCCGCCCGCATCACGTCGTTGCAAGCCATCAGGACAGGCAGATAATCCTCTTTCAGTCGCTCGTAAACGGCGGCGAAGCCCTGCGGCCCCGCCGGAGGGGAGCCGTTGGTTTGCGCCAGAGGATCCACGCGAGCCAGGAAGGCCGAGTATTCCGCCTCCAAACGCGCCAGAGCTTCCCGTTCGCCTTGTGCGCCAAAACCTGGTTTCCTGGCCTGCAGCGAGGTGTTGAGGTCAAGGGCTTCCCGGCGAAAATCCTGCAAGTCGGCCGGATTTCCCGTGAGGTGATAATCGAGCAGCGTCACGTGGAGCGTGCGGAGTCTCGTTCGGAGATTGATGCCAAAATAAAACTTCTCCGTTCTGATCGCGGCGAACCCCTCCTCCAGGTGCTCCTGGGCGCGCCAAATGTTGGTGTCAATCCCAACAATCAGGCAGGCGACCGCGGCGACGGCTAAAGCGAACCCGGCCAGCCGGACCTGAAACGGCGGGTTCTTCCAAGTGGCACGCTGGAGACCACCGGTGAAACCGGATGTTCCATCACTGAATTGTCTCATCGTCTGGCTCCATCAAAAAACCCCGAAAATCCGGGGCAATCGCGGCCTTGGCCGCGTTGGCACGGAACAGGCTAAAAGTACTCCCGCAAGAATCGAGCCGCGCCTGACAGGCGATGGCCATAAGAAGAAAGACGTCTCAGGCAAGGAATTATTCTAACCCACTGTGACGCGAATGCAACAGAGCGAATCAGATGAAAGCGGGAGTATGACGCCGCCAGTTCCGTTATGAAAGAGCGTGTGCTCATCATCGATGATGATGCCTCGGTCCGCGAGTCAATACAGAAAGTGCTGAAAGGGGCCGGGTATGAAGTCACGACAGCCGCTGACGGCGAGGAGGCGGTCACTCGATTCGTCCCGGAGCGGATCGACTTGGTGCTCCTGGACCTCAATTTACCGTTTCGGAGCGGGTGGGAGGTCTTTGAACGTCTGACGGCGCAGCATCCAACGATACCGCTGATCATCATCACCGGGATGCCCAACCAATACCGGACGGCCCTGGCCGCTGGGGTGGACGCCCTGATGGAGAAACCGATCGATGCGCCGACCCTGCTCCGAACCATGGACGAACTGCTCGCTGAACCGGCTGAAGCACGGGTTCGCCGCCTATATGATTACCAGCACCACACCGGGCACTTCCAGGCGCCGAATTTGTGGCGTTCGTACAAGGAACTTGGTTCGAGCCGGTAACTCGGACAGGATGCCATCAGTCGGCAAAAGTTGGCGTGCCCGCCTCGGCCAGGAGGTTGTGGATTAGAGTCCGTCCCTGTTCGGGGTCCAGCGGTTTTATCAAAACCCCATCCGCGCCGGTCTCACTGGCGAGGGTCAACTCTTCGAGGGAATCGGCAAGGACGAGTGTCGGGCAAGGGCGCTGCGCACGGCCGGACGTTGCGGCGAGTCGCGAGAGATGCCGGGAGTGGCTGTCGAAATCCAGCACGAGAACATCGACGCGGCCTGTGCGAGCTATGTCGAGCGCCTGGCGGCTGTTGGCGGCCGATATGATCTCGCACCGCTCGGACGGGAGCGCCGCGACCATCTGTCTCTCAATGCTCGAATCTCTGGCCAATACCAACACCCGAGCCTTGGTAGGTACTGCCGTTTTGGCTGGCACAAGCTGTTTCTCCTTCATTCGTTTGAACGGTTTTGTTCTATAGACATCGCCTCTCCCAGAGGGTGCGACTCCAACGGTGCCTTGCTAAGCTTCTCTCGTGCCACCTCGGATGAAAGGGATGATCCCATTGGACTCGCAGGGCTTTTTGATGGATCGAAGCGGCGAGCCACGCCACCGATGGAGCATGCCGTTCCATCGGTGGTCCCCGGCGTGCCACGGGCGGAAGAGTGTCTGCTTTCAAGGGACCCTTAAACCTCGGAAAAACCGTGAAACCGTTCTTCTCTCTCCCTTGGCATACCCAAAGCTGAAAGCGGGTTGACCGAGCGATCGTCAGGAGCGAGTATTCTGTGGGTCGGCGACGACGTGAGCGGCGATCTATGAAATGAGCAAAGCCGGTGGAAAGCGCCTATGAAGCTTGTCGTGGCGACTCTATCTCTTGGAGGCGTCGCTCTGTTGTGGGGTTGCGCCCTCCACGAACCGACGGTTGTTCTGGATAGGGTCGGGCCGTCCATGCTCCACCCCGCGGCTGCCGGTGCGAAGGGCGCGCTGAGGGTATACTCCGCCTTTGAGCCCAACGCCGATTTCAACGGACTTCCCTATCTTCATCATTACACGGACTACAGGCTCCTCTCGCAAGACGGAGGACTGCTGCAGACTGTGCATAACAGTGACGGCAAGCCGGTGGACGGTCCCCGGATGCTCGAGCTCCCGGCGGGCGATTACCGCGTGATCGCTCAGGCCAATGCCTACACGACCGTCACGGTTCCGGTGGTCATTCTGGCGGGCCGGCTTACGACCGTGCATTTGGAGGGAAGCCCTTCATGGCCGGACAAAGCAGCCCTCCTCCAGTCCAATCCGGTGCGCTTGCCTGATGGAGAAATCGCCGGTTGGCGGGCCGACTCGCAAATCCCCTCGGAACCTTGACGGAGGCATCCTCTCCGGGACGACCGAGCGCCCGAGTACCATTGACCGCCACGGGAGAAGACCGGGCACTCCCCGACCGACTGATGCCGGGTCGTCGCTGGCATGCCTGGGACCACAGGTGAAACCAGATGTTCCATCATTTGGTCGCTCGACAGTCCGGTCCCATCAGGAAACCTCGGAAATCCGCGGCACTCATGGCTCCGCCCGTCTTGGCACGGAACAGGCTTCAACACGTTGGCAGGAACGAGGCCGCGCATTGGACGCGATGGCCATGAAAAGAAAAACGTGTAGAGCAGCAGGCTGCATTAACCCGTTTTGAAGCTCATGAGGCGGAGACAACACAATGAAACCAGGGGCGGGACGCGCCAAATCCCTGTAACCTACGTGTGCGGAGCACCCTTTGATGTGGCCATCCGGGTCGCTGGAGCGAATGGCGCGAGTTCGGAGTCGCGCACCAACGGGCGGGGCCGGGCAGAACACCGGAGCACGAGCGGCACAGCCGGGCACGGACGGATGCCGCGGCAGTTGGACCCCCTAAACGACCATAGACCGAATTATGAAACAACATGCGCTCCTCATTGACACAAGGACTTAGCCATGAACATCAGTAGAACGCTCCTCTTCCTTGGGGTCATTCCACTGGTGACGTGCTGCGCGCCGCCGCCAATCGCCTTGGTGCCCGTGGGGCCGGGGCCCTTCGCGGGCCGCTCCTCTTCCTCCGGGACAGGACAGTTGCAGGTTTTTTCCAGCCTGGCCGAGCAGAGCGATGATCAGAACCAGGAGGGCAGCGGCGCCAGTCCCATTTGGTACCAACACACAGCCTATACCATTTATGACACGAGCGGGAAACTGGTCGAGCGCGTGGATAATTCCCTTGGGCACTACTCGACCGCTCCGCGCCTGGTGTCACTGCGACCCGGGAGTTACACCGTAAGGGCCCGGGCGAGCGATTGTCTGTCGGTGAGCGTTCCAGTGGTCATTGAGCCTGGCAAAACCACCAAGGTCCATCTGGATGAAAACTGGCGGCCTCCGCCAGGCACGCAGAACACCGAAGTCGTCAGCGCTCCAGACGGAAACCCGGTGGGGTGGCGCGCCGATTTGCCGCCCAGCCGATGACATTATTCAGCGATTTCATCCTCGAACTCCCAGCGGAACGACTTACCCTCCAGCGCCATGGAAACACGACTCTCGCGCCGCGAGTTCATGAGGGCGACTTCCGCGATGGCGGGCGGGCTGGCCTTTGCAGGCCCGATCTGGGCTGAGGCTGGACAGGCGGGCGGACAATCGGAGGGGGCGGCTTCCGAGCTCCCGGCGGGCCCGGCGCCAGAGCCGGTTTCTTTTCCACATTTCCCGGACCGGCTCCATGCCTTTGTGTGGCGCAACTGGCCGCTGGTTCCCGTCGAGCGCATGGCGCGGGTCGTGGGGGCGGAGCCGGGGGAGGTAGCGCGCATGGGGCGGGCCATGGGTCTGGGTGAGCCGCCCCGCATTCCCCGTGGCCAGCAGAGCCGCTCCTACCTCACCATTATCAAACGCAACTGGCACCTGCTCCCCTACGAGCAGCTTTTGGGATTGCTGGGCTGGACGGCGGAGCAACTGGCCTACACGCTGCGCGAGGACGATTTCTTTTTCATCAAGTTGGGCAGCCTGAAGCCGCGGTGTGAACGGTTGGTCTGGCAGGCGCCGGGAGAGAGCGCCCGGCAGCGCGAGCGAGAGATGGCGCGCATCCTGAGCGAGGAACTGGCCGGAGAACCCGCCCAGCCCCAGGACCCGCTCTTCGGTTTTGTGGCTGCTCTTTCAAGGCCGCCCGCCGCCCAAGCCCGCCTGTCCAACTCCGGCAATTTGAGGTTTTGCTATTCCTACTTCGCGCCGTACGGCGACCCCTTGCTCGGAGGGGAATCGGACCCCTATCCGGACGGGTATTTGGCACGCCTGGCGCAGGCGGGGGTGAACGGCGTTTGGCTGCAGGCGGTGCTTTACAAGCTGGCCCCGTTTGCCTGGGAACCGGAGCGGAGCGCGCAATACCAGACCCGCCTGAAGAACTTGCGAAAGCTCTCGGTTCGAGCGGCCAAGGCGGGCATCCGCGTCTTTTTATATCTGAACGAGCCTCGCGCCATGCCGTTGCGGTTCTTCGCGAATCGCCCGGGACTCAAAGGGGTGGTGGAAGAGGACCACGCGGCGCTATGCACCAGCGCCCCGGAGGTGCGGGAGTTCCTGGTTGAGTCCGTGGCCACGGTCTGCCGGGCGGTGCCCGAGTTGGGCGGCTTCTTCAGCATCAGCGCCTCGGAGAACTTGACAAATTGCTGGTCGCACGGCCAGGGGGCGCGATGTCCCCGTTGCTCGGCGCGCTCGGCGCCGGAGGTCATCGCCGAGGTCAACGGCCTCTTTTACCGGGGCATCAGGCAGGCGGGCACACAGGCGCGGCTCCTGGTTTGGGACTGGGGCTGGGACGATGCCTGGGCGGGTGAGGCCATCAGCCGGCTCCCCGCCGGGGCGGCCTTCATGAGCGTCAGCGAATGGGGATTGCCGATCGAGCGTGGCGGGGTCAAATCGGAGGTGGGCGAGTATTGCCTCTCGGCGGTCGGGCCGGGTCCGCGGGCGCAGCGGCACTGGCGGCTGGCGCTGGAGCATGGCCTGGAAGCGGTGGCCAAGATTCAAGCCGGGAACACGTGGGAACTCGCGGCGGTGCCTTACATTCCCGCTGTGGAAAACGCCGCCCGCCATGCGGAAAAACTCCGGGGGGCGGGCGTGAGCAGCCTCATGCTTGGCTGGACGCTCGGAGGGTTCCCATCGCCCAACCTGGAGGCCGTATCCGAGACCCTCGCCTGTGGCAGGGCCGATGAGGGGATGAGGCGCGTCGCGGAGCGGCGGTTTGGGTCCCCGCTGGCCCCGTCTGTGGTGGCGGCGTGGGTCGAGTTCAGCGCCGCCTTCTCCGAGTTCCCGTTCAATGTTGGCGTCTTGTATTCCGGGCCGCAGCAGCTTGGTCCGGCCAACCTGTTGTGGGCCGCTTCCACCGGCTATCACGCCTCGATGGTCGGGTTTCCTTACGACGACTTGGACGGCTGGCGCGCGATTTACCCGCCGGAGGTCTTCGCGGGACAGATGGAAAAGGTCGCCGAGGGCTTTGGAGCCGCGGTGGAGCGCCTGTGCAAGGAGGGGGCGAAGGACGAAGGACTTGCCACGGCGGCGCAACGCCGCGCGCTCGCCGATGAGTGCCGGGTGGCGGAGGCGGTCTCGATTCACTTCCGCAGCGCCGCCAACCAGGCGCGGTTCGTCCTGGCGCGACGCGCCCTGGCGGGGGCGACGGTCCCGGCTGAAGCCGGGCCTCATGCCGCCTCGCTCCGGCGCGTGCTCGAGGACGAAATCTCACTGGCCCGCCGTTTGTATCGTATCCAGTCCGAGGATTCGCGGATCGGCTTCGAGGCCTCGAATCATTACTTCTACGTCCGGGCGGACCTGGCGGAGAAGATTCTCAACTGCCGCGACCTGCTCGACCGATGGCCTTTTCAGACGCAAGGTCAGGGGACCGCGACCAAACGATAGAGCCGCCTGGGCTGGCGAAACATGGTGACATCGAGGTAAAGCTGGGGCGAGTTGGTCAGGACGACCGTGTCCAGCGTCACCCAGGCGTCGGTGGGGCCGAGTTGGTTGATATAATCGATGCGCACCGAACCGCCGATCTCGCCTGCCAGCGGGATCTCCGTGGCCAATCTCATGTCCAGGATGGGCCTCTGACCCGCCTGCGCGGTCTGCGAGGCGCGATAGAATCGTTGCGCGGGCACCGAATCCGAAAGATCAGGACATAGCTGCGGCGTGCTCTGGATGGTCACGTTCGAGAGTGACAGCCATTGGAAGCCGGGGCCGAGGCCATTGGCATAGTCCAACTGCACGAGGTTGCCCAGGTCGGCCGTCAGATTCAGGGCGGGAACAATCTTTCGATCGACTGGGGCGATCACACTCAACGCGGCGGGCGCGCTGGTCACGGCTCCGTAGGGGTTCGAGACGACCACGGTGTAAGCGCCCGCCTGGGCGGACTGGAGGTTGGTGAGGCCGAGGAACGAGTTGGTGGCGCCGCTGAGCGCGTTTGTGGCGTCAAAGTACCACTGGTAGCAAGGGCCTTCCGGAGGCATGTTCGTCACTTCCACGGAGAAAAACGCGGCTGATCCCATCTCAGCCGTCTGGGTCAAGGGCGGCGCGAGGATGCCGGGATACAGTGTGGCCTCCCATATTCTCGTGGGGCACCCGCCGAGCGTCGCGCGCCATCCGCTTGTCCAGGGCAGATAGCAGACGGTCGTGTCATCCCCGCCGGAGAACGCGGAAGGGTCCACGGCGGGAGCGTTACCCGCAAAACAGACGCTGCCCAGGCTTGAGTCGAAGGCGAATGCCATCTCGCCGACGTTGGTGACGCCGCCCCAGAGGATGACGCCGGAAAGACTCGAGCAGGTAGTGAACTCCATGCTCCCGATGCGGGTGACGCCGGTGCCTATGGCGACGTTGGTCAAGCTCGTGCAATCATAGAACGCCCAGTCTCCGAGGTTCGTGACGCTATTTGGAATCGCAACGCTCGACAGGCTTGTGCAGCCTTCGAACGCGGACGCTCCGATGCTGACGACGCTGCCGGGGATGGTGACGTTGGCCAGGTTGGGGCAGTTCAAGAACGCGTCATTGGCAATGATTGCCACGCCGCCGGGGATCGCGTAGTCGCTCCCGGCTTTTCTATCGGGGTACTGGATGAGAGTGGTCTTGGCTTTGTCGAACCACACCCCATCGGCACTGGTGTATGAGGGGTTTCGCGGGTCCACCGTTATCGCACTCAGGCTGTCGCACCCGTAAAAGGCGTCCGTCCCGACGCTGGCGGCGCTCTGAGGGATGGTAACACTCGTCAGGCTCGAGCAGCCGGCGAAGGCCTCCCAGCCGACGGTCGCCACGCTGTTGGGGATGGTGACGCTCGGCAGGCTGGTACAGGAATCAAACGCACCGTCCATGATTCCGGCCACGCCTTCGGGGATCGAGATGTTCGTCAGGCTCGAGCAGCCATAGAAGGCATTTTGCCCGATGGTGGTCACGCCGGCAGGGATGGTGACGCTGCTCAGACTCGAACAGTTAATGAACGCCTGGAAGCCGATTTCCGTAACCGGGAGGCCGTCGATCGTGACGGGGATGGTGATGGCGCCGCCAGGACCGGTGTACCCTGTAAGGGTGATGGCGCCATCGTTGGTCGCGCAAATCCATTGCGCCCGCGCCAAAGGGGGAAACGTCAGCAAGAACAGTGGGAGCAGCCATGTGGCCCAAGCAGTTGTTCCATGCTCATCGCTCATACTTCGGAACGCCGGGAAGAACCCACCCCCCCGCTCCGCATGCCCTTTTACAACTTCGACTGGAATTGGCGAGAACAAACTCGGCCGGCGCGGTGTCTTTTTTTCAAGTCTTACCCGGCTCGTTTTGAAGGGGCGTCGGACGAGGGGCCAAAGGGGTCGAGGAGGAGGGCGCGTTTGTGGTTGGGGACGCTGACTTCTTCCCAGTCAACGAAATAGGAGCAGCCTCGGCTTTGGATTTTGCGCATGAGGCGGCTGCGGGCGCAGGCGCGGGAGTCGCCGGGAGGGTCGAGTTTGGCGCGTTCCATGCCGGCTGGGTTCCAGAAGCCATGGGGCTGGGCCAGGGCCAGGCCGAAGCTGCGGTCGGGGTCGATGTGGTGGAATTCGAGGTCTTGAGATTCGAGCCAGGGATGGTCCCAAGCGAGGCCCTGGCGGGCGCGGAATTGGTTCAGGAGGTATCTCTTGCTGACCCAGTCGAGGACGCCGACCAGGGAATCGGGGTCCGCGACGAGGGCTTCGAGGACGCGGCTCCAGAGCGCGAGCAGGGCGTCGGTTTCGGCGTCGCGTCCGCGGAAGAGTTGCCTGGCCCTCTGGCAGTAAAGGCCGGCCAGGGCCAGCGCGTCGGCGGTCCTGCCATCGGCCAGTGTGACGCGCCAAGGAGGGTCGAGGGTGCGGGAGAGCGACCTCAGGGCGGCGATGGGGTCGGCCAGGGTGAGTGCGGGCAACTCGTCGGCTTCGAGGAGGTCGAGGACGAGGCGGGTGGCGCCGACTTTGAGGAAGAGGGCGGAGGGCAAGACGTTGCTGTCGCCCAGGATTAAGTGGAGCCGGCGGAATCGCTGGGCGTCGGCGAGGGGTTCGTCGCGCAGGTTGATGATCGCCCGGTTGTGCTGGACCCACTCGAAGCAGTCGTTGACGATAAAATCGGCGCGCTGGCTGATCTGGAATGGAACGGACTCGGTGCCGGGGAGGTCTTGGCCGCCGAAGAAGTTGGGGCGGCTGGAGCCGACACGGCCTGCGCCGGTGAACAAGACGCGCAAGGTCAGGAAGGCCAGGAGCGAGAGGCGGCTTTTTTTGGTGAGCGGCACGGTGCGCCGGATGGAATAATTCTCGTGGCAGCCGAAGGTGGCGCCGGTGTAATGGTCGATGTTGTTCCGGAAGAAGCTGACGCGAGAGGCCAGGCCCAGGGCGCGGAGGGCCTCGAGCAACAGGAGGTCTCCGGCCCGGTCGTAGCGGACCACGTCCAGCGCGGAGGCACATTCGGGGGTGCAGTATTCGAGGTGGCCCATGTCGAGGTAAACGCGGCCGCCGTTGAAGAGGAACCCGCCGTTGCCGGCCGGCTCGTCCCAGCCTCGGGCGTGGAGGTCGATGAGTCCGTAGCGTTGGTTCTCGAACAACCAATCCCGGATGCGCCCGAGCACGTCGACCGCCTGGGCCGGGGGGTGGACCAGACAGCCGTACTCGGTTTCCAAGCCTGTGATTCGTTGTGACACTTTGCCGGGAAGAACTATTCCCCGGGTCAAGGTGGGAAGCAACTGAATGCGGCGGGCTGGCGCTAAACCAGAGCCTGTCCCCAAAGTGGGGTTTTCCGGATTCCGCGCCGGCGTAGGGCCATAG
>CAZZFF010000135.1:0-17383 GCA_964653485.1 uncultured Verrucomicrobiota bacterium
TTGTAGAATTGGAAGATGAAGCCGACGCGCTCGCGGCGGAATGCGGTGAGTTGGTCTTCGCTGGCGCCGGCGAGGTCCATGTCCCGGTATTTGAGTTCTCCCGAGGTGGGGAAGTCCAGGCCGCCCAGGTTATTGAGGAGGGTGGTTTTGCCGCTGCCGGAAGGACCCAGCAGGACAACCAACTCGCCCTCGAAAAGGTCGAGGTCCACGCCGGCCAAAGCGCGGACCTCCGCGGCGCCGCTTCCATAGACTTTGGTCAGTTGGCGCACGCGGAAAAGCTGGGTACGCGAACTGGGCGGCGGGAGAGCGCCCGCGGTTGACATCAGTGGCCTGTCCGGCATGGACGGAAGTTTAGGCTAACAGCCGCCGTTTGGCCAAGAGGCAATAAAATCCGAAATCCGAAATCCGAAGGTCGCATTCGGTTCCGCGTCCGGTGGGGCCACCGCGGGCGCGGCCCGGTCAGCTCAGGGAATTCCTTTGATGAGGATGTCCTCGGTGCGCCAGACGTCGGGCCATGCCTCGATGCGGGCGGGGAGCTTGTCGGGGTAGCGGGCGCGCAAACGCTTGCTCCCGGGATTGGAGGCGGCGACGGCGTAGCGGACCGGGGATTCGCTGACGAGGACCAATTTGTTGTAGCCGAGAGATTTGAGGCGGTTGAGGTCGGCCTGGTTGTCGAGGAGATCAAAGAGTCCCTTGGGCGTGGGGCCGTCAGGTCCCCCCTGGAGGACAGGCACGCAGAGGCCCTTGCGGCCGGAGCGGAAGAGGACTTCGCCGCCCCAGATGGGGTCGCAAGTATAGACCAGGAGGCGGTCGCCGGGGTTTGTATGCCGGAGGATCTCGGCGCTTATCTGCCGCGGAAAGTAGTCATAGTCGGCGGCCACTTTCATTGTGATGACGCCATCGAGGGCGGAGAAGAGGAGCACGGCGCCGGCCAGGGCGATTCGCAGGAAGGGGACGGGCATTTCAGCAGCCCAGAAGGGTTCCCAACGGGCCAGGGTGGCCCCGCACAACATGGCGACGGCGGGAGCGCACATCAGGTAGAAGTGCCAGTGTTCCAGGACCAAGTGGGTGAAGAGCAAGGTGGTGGGGAAGGCGGCCAGGAGCCAGAGTTTTGGGAGGAGGTTGCCCGGTCGGACGAAGGCCGCGACGAACAGCGCGCTCAAGGGCAGTGTGCCCATGGTTCCATGGAGAAAGCGCCAACCGCCCTTGAGCCAAGGGCCGGGGCTCAACCGGTAATGCAGGTCGCCGAAGTACCAATGGACCAGCCAAGGGCTGCGGCTGAGGCGCAATTCGGTATAGGGGTAGAGGGCCTGGGCGGCGAGGGAGTCAGTATGCCGGGTCCAGAGGGTGAAGGCGACGGCGGCGACCGCTCCCATCCCCGCCAGCAGAGTCCACGGGCGCCATGGGCGGAGGCCGTTGGCCAGGGGCAGGCAGAGGGTGAAGAGTCCGGCGGCAAAGAACAGGGGCACCTTGAGCAGAGCGCTCAGGACGGCGAACAGCGCGGCGGGCCACCACCACCCCGCGTTTTCGGTGCGGACCATTTTGTCGGCGAAGAAGATGAACCAGAGCATCGCCGTCAGGCAGAGGCCGTCCGTAGCGGCCTCGCCGGCCATGATGACAATCAAGGGTTCGGCCAGGAAGAAGGCGGCGGCCCATCCAGCGGCGCGAGGGCCGACGTATTGTCGCGCCAATTGGAAGAAGGGCCAGAGGGAGGTGGCAAACAGGAGGAGCGATACCAGGTTGGCCCACCCGTACCAGGTGGAGTGAGCGAGCTTGAAGGCCAGGGCGGCCGCGGCCTGCCAGACGGGCAATTCGAGGGCGGTGGGCGTTCCGGCGGCGTTGAAGCCGACGATGACCGGGCGCAGCAGATTGATGGAGCCGTGGGCGTACTCCAGGGCGGTGCCCAGATGGCTGGCGCGATAAAGCGGCTTGCCCAGCAACGCGCCTCCCAGGTGCAAGGCGAAGATCAGGCCCAAGAGCACCAGGACGAGCGGCAGCAACCTCGGGCCTTTGGTTTCACTAACTTGCACCCTGGCCTGTTACAAAACCGCGGAGACGGTGTCAAGGGGGAGAAGCGCTCGGCGGCGCGAAGGAGGGATAACGCAGGGAATTCGGCTCGAAATCCGAAATCCGAAATCCGAAATCCGAAATCCGAAATCCGAAATCCGAAATCCGAACGCAGGATGTCGGGCGCCGGCTGTGAACTCGGTCCGGAGGCTACGGGCCGTTCCGTGTCGCATGGCAACCACGTTGAATGAGGGATCGGATGCGGTTTTCGGTTTTCGGTTTTCGGATTTCCTTCGGATTTCGGATTTCGGTTTTCGGATTTCGCCCAGCGGGCTGCTGCGGAAATGTGGCTGAATCTTAACCCTGCCGCCACCGGCCTGTCACATCAGACGGGCAATTTGGGATGTGATTGATGAAAAGAATCTTGATTCTCACCGCCGGCTTTGGGGACGGCCACAATGCCGCGGCGCGAAACCTTCGCGATGCTCTTGATTTGGTGACCGATGAAGCCAAGGTGGAAGTGCTCGACCTGTTCGAATCCACTTATGGCGTGCTGAACACGCTGCTGAAACAGACCTATCATGGCCTCGTCCGCTACGCGCCGGGGGTGTGGTCCGGGGTGTTTTCGGTGCTGGATAATCCCGGGCTGTTCCGGCGGCAGATGGGGATGATGGGCAAGCTCTCCGAGGCCCTGGCCCGGGTCTTGCACGAGACGGAACCGGACGTCGTGGTGTCCACGTACCCGGTATACGCCCATTTGGTGCAGGACATTTACCGCGAGCACGCCGAGCGGCCTTTTCGGTTGATTACGGTCATTACGGATTCGATCAGCGTCTGCTCCGCCTGGTATCGCGCGCCCAGCGATCGTTTTGTGGTTGCCAATGAGCCGACCGCCGCGGTGCTGATCGAGGCGGGGATTCCGGCTCGGCGCGTCGAGACTTTGGGCTTCCCGGTCAGCCCCCTGTTCAGTCGCGAGCCTGTGGAGTTGGAGCCGGCGCGCCACTTCTGGGATCGCCGCAAGGTGCTTTACGTGATCAACACCGGCAAAGCCAAGGCGGGCAAATCCATCGAGCGGCTGCTCAAGGTACACAACCTGGATTTGACCATCACCGTGGGGCGTGATGCCTCGCTCAAGGCCAGGTTGACCGATCGCCTGCGCGAATACGGCGACCGGGCGCGCGTTTACGGCTGGACCAACCAGATGCCCAGGCTGCTCATGTCGCATCATTTGGTCATCGGCAAAGCCGGGGGCGCGACGGTCCAGGAGGCGATGGCCGCCCACTGTCCGATGATCGTCAACCAGGTCATTCCAGGCCAGGAGGAAGGCAACGCCCAGTTGATCGAGACGCTGGACATCGGGGCGGTAAGCCGGGGCAACAAGGAGGTCCCTGAATTGGTGGAGGAGGCTTTTGCGCACCGGGGCCGCCAATGGCTGCGATGGCGCGCCAACCTGGAGAGAGTCAGCCAGCCGGACGCCGCGCTGCGAATTGCCGAGTTGATCCTGAAGGAGGCCGGAGAGGCGGCCGGAACACCTCGTCCGCTGAGACTCTTCGAGGGCTTCGACGGATGCCGGCAGGGGGCTGCCCCGGGCTCTCAGAGCGCCTCGCGCGTCCAACTGTGCGACTTCCACATCCACACGAACTATTCCGACGGGCGGCTGACCTTGCCCGAGGTCATCGACTTCTACGGCCGGCGCGGATTTGACTGCATTTGCATCACGGACCACGTGGCCGATCCCCGGCGGCTCATCGGAAGATACAGCGAACTGCTCAATTTCACGGTGGCCGCGGGCCAAATGGACGAATACTTCGACATGCTGGAGCGGGAACGAAGGCGAGCCTGGCGCAAGTACGACATGCTCGTCATGACCGGTCTGGAGTTCAACAAGGAGGGTTTCACCAAGAAGACCTCCGGCCATCTCCTGGGGATCGACCTCAAAGCGCCCATCCCTCCGTCGCTGGACTTTGTCGAGACGATCGCCCAAATCCACAGCCAAGGCGGCCTGGCGGTGGCGGCGCATCCGCACCTGATGAAAAGCGAGTGGGGGAAGAACACGCTGTTTCTTTGGGAAAACCAGGATGTTTTCGTCCCGATCATCGATGCCTGGGAAATCGCCAATCGCAACAACATCTTCACGCCGGTGGGTCTCAAGCGCCTGGCCTACCTGGCCAATAGCGATTTCCACAAACCCAAACATATCTACTCCTGGAAGACGATTCTCCAATGCGAGAAGGAGCCGGAAGCCATCAAGGAGTGCATCCGCAAGAACGAAAGGGTGTCGCTCACGCTCTACCGGGGAGAGGCGATGGCCGAGGCATTGGTCGCCCAGTCGCCCCTGGTCGAACTGCCCGGCTCCGAGGCGCTGCCGCCGAAGCTGACGGCCGCCCGCGCTGCTTTGTAGCCGCACGCGGCCGCAGTCGTCCCTCGGCAGATGAGTTGAAGGGCCTATGTCTGTCCGGAAGCGGAGAAAAGGCTCGCGGGGCGGAGGCAAAAGGCGGAACATCGGCATCGATGCGAGAATTGGACAAAAGCGAGGGCGGTCAGCCCTGCCTCGATGTATTCGCGCGTTGCGCCGAGGGGATTGGAGGAGGCAAGCTGATCACGCGCGAGAACCGCCAGGACAAGGAATTCCACTTTCAGAATTGGTTCAAGGCGCGACTGGTCGAGACGGGCCTCAACTTCGAGGTCGGCGGGCGAAACGGCTATCCGGACTTTCGCCTGGTGGCCACGGCTGACGGGTTCGAGGTGAAAGGACTGGCGTATCCCGGACGTGAAGCCAATTACGACTGCAACAGTCAGGCGCCGTCAGGCAATCACAATGGCCGCACGATTCATTACGTGTTCGGGCGGTATCCGGCTGAGCCTGACGGCGACACCTACCCGGTGCTTGACATGGTTGTGTGCCATGGGGCTTTTCTGAACGCGGATCATACTTATGTTCACAAGAACAAAAGCGTGAAGGGGTTCGGAAGCTACGGCGACATCATGATTCGGGACAGGAAGATGTATGTGGCTCCGACTCCTTTTGGGCTCACGACGGGCACCGCTCACAACCAGACGCTGATCTTGCCTGGCGGAGCTTCGGTGGACGCCCGATTTGTTGAGGTTGGACGGCTTGTCCGGAACGAAGCTGACAAGCTGATCGTCGGCTACACGTTCGACTCGCGCACGAACACATTGACTCCACGATTGGTGGACAATCCGTCTGCCGGGAAGGAGCATGAATTCCGAGCCTACCGCCTGAAGGGGGTGCGGGGTGACGTGGTGGCCATGCGACCGGTTGTTCCAAAGGGCCCGGTTGAGGCTGAGGATGACGAAGGCAATGAGTAATATCACGCCGGGTGGCAATCGCGCAGGCTTCGGTCGAAAGCTTATCGAGTCGGATTCGTTTCCGTTCGAGTTTGTTTCGGAACTGGCGGAGATGGAGAGTTGGCGCAAGGAGGTATATCGGCCTGTCTATCATATACACAAGTGGTGGGCGAATCGGCTGGGATCGGTTTTCCGCGCCGTGTTACTCGGCTCGGTTCTTCCAGAGGGCGGGAATCTGGTCGAGGCGTTCTACCGCCAGCATGATTACTCCGGGTTGACGGTCTTCGATCCATTCATGGGCAGTGGGACTACCGTGGGCGAGGCGCACAAGCTTGGGTTCACGGCGCTGGGTCGGGACATCAACCCGGTGGCGTGTGAGTCGGTGCGGGTAGCGCTGGGGCCACTGGACCGGGATGCCTTGTTGGTGGCTTTTGGCCAGCTTTCCGCCGGTGCGGGGGAGAGGATTCGAGGACTTTACCGGACTGAGGATCAAGCCGGGCATGAATGCGACGCGCTGTACTTCTTCTGGGTAAAGGTGGTGCCCTGCCCGGCATGCTCCGCTGGCGTGGACCTTTTCTCTTCGTACGTTTTCGCGCGGAACGCTTATCCTGGCCGGAAGCCGGACGTTCGCGTGTGCTGCCCAGCTTGCGGGGGGATATTCACGGCGAACGTGAATGATGCCCAAGCCGGATGCCCGCACTGCGGCCATGAAGTTAACTTGCACACCGGGCCGGCTGCCGGGGCTTCCGCAACCTGCCAGAGGTGCCGGAGCGTCTTCCAGATCGCGCAAGCGGTGAAGGCCCGCGGGCATCCGCCAGACCACCGGATGTTCGCGAAACTTGTGCTCACAGAAGCGGGGGACAAGATGTATCTGCCTGTCAGCCGGGAGGACGAGTTAGCTTACGAGCATTGCTCGGATGAGTTGGGCCGGAGCCGGGTGGCGCTGCCGGTCTTGGAACTGGAGGAGGGGCACAATACGAAGCAGGTGCTCAACTACGCGTATCGGTCATGGCGCGAGTTCTTCAACGACCGGCAACTGCTCGCGCTGGGTTGGTTGCACCAGGCGATCCTGGAGCTGCCGAATGATGCGGCACGAGCGGCGATGCTGAATGTGTTCTCCGGGGCGCTGGAGTTCAACAACATGTTTGCCTCGTACAAGGGGGAAGGCACGGGGGCAATTAGGCACATGTTCTCGCACCACATTCTGAAGCCCGAGCGCGTTCCGATTGAGGGCAATGTATGGGGCACCTCCAAAAGCTCCGGCTCGTTCTCGACGCTCTTCAAGTCCCGGTTGCTGCGGGCGATGGAATACCGGATGGCACCCTTTGAAGTGGCCCTGGAGAAAGGAGATGGACGCAAAAGAGGGAAGCGGGTCTTCGGAAGCAGCCCGCCGTTCAGCGGGCGCGTTGAGACCGCCTGGCCTCCGCCGGGAACGACCGTTCCCAGGACCATTTTTCTTTCGTGCGGGAGTTCGGCGGCAACCGGCCTTGGGGCTTCGAGCGTGGACCTGATTGTGACCGATCCGCCGTTCTTCGACAACGTGCATTATTCGGAGTTGGCTGATTTCTTTTTTGCCTGGCAGCGGCTTGGGCCCTCGCCGTTCGTGAACCGGCGAAGCTCGACCCGCCACCCGGAAGAGGTGCAGGACGCCAGCGCGGAGCAGTTTTCCAGCAAGCTCCGATCTGTGCTCCGCGAGTGCCATCGGGTATTGCGTCCGAACGGGTTGCTTGTTTTCACTTACCACCACTCCAGGGCGGATGGGTGGACGTCATTGGCCGAGGCGGTGGTGGGAGGTGGATTTGGCGTTGTAAACGCTCACCCGCTCAAGGCGGAGATGTCGGTTGCCGCGCCAAAATCGCAGGCCAAGGAGCCGATTCAACTGGACGTGGTGTTGGTGTGCCGCAAGCTGGAGGCGGACCGCCGGCGCAGGAGCGATTGCGGCGCCGCGGTCGAGCAAGCGGTGGAGCGCGCGACGGACAAGGCCAGGCGTTTGGTATCTTGCGGACTGAGTCTCTCCGTGAATGATCGGCGCGTGATCGTGATTAGCCAGTTTCTGGTGGCGGCGTGCGCGGGGCGCTCTGCGGATGAGCTGGGGGATGCGTTGTCGAGCAAGTTGACAGACCTGGATTTGGCGGCGATGCGGCTGCTCACCGAAGCTTCGGGAGAAATCGGACCCAAGGTCGTCCAGGAGGCAGCACAACTTGCGTTCTTCGAAAGGGCCGAACCTGTGAAGCGGGGCAGGCAGAAGCCCGCCGTACGACCGGGGCGGTAGCAAACGAGACGTCACGGCCAAGCCAAAAGCGCGAGAGCAAAAATGGCTTTACAGGGCCGTTCGCGTTGCGCCAAGCTGAGGCCCGAATAAAGCAACACTATTGAAAGGACCCGCCGAATGAGAATTGGGTTTCACACCGACGCCTTCAACTCGGCCTATTGGTCGTTCGACAAGTGTCTGGCCTGGGCGCAGCAGAACGGGGTGGGGTACATCGAGTGCGGGCTTATAGACGGGGTGAGCTGGATTCACGGCCTGGGTTACCAGCCGCACGTGGCGATGTACGAAGACCCGGTCCTGCTGCGCCGGAAGATGGATAAATTCGGCGTGCAGTTTTCGCAGGTGGACGCGGCCTTTCCGCTTTCGGGGGAAGAGGGCCCGCTGCGAGGGGTGCCTTACGTAATGAAGGCCATCGCCTGGGCAGCGCAAATCGGGTGTCCCTGCGTGGACACGACGGACGGGCTGCACGCGCCCGAGGGCTTGTCCGACAAGGAGTCCCTGGCGCTGATGAAACGCAGCTACCGGCAAATCCTCAATGTGGCCGAGGCGCACCGCGTCACCGTGAACATCGAGCCGCATGGCTACTTCACGACCAACCCGGAGATGATGGCCGAGATGCTGGCCTTCAGCGACAGCCCGTTTCTGCGGATGAACATGGATACCGGCAACACCTTCATCGCGGGGCGGGACCCGGTTGCCTTTTTGGGGCGGTTCATCGGCAAGGTCAGCCACGTGCATCTGAAAGATGTCTCCGAGTCCCTGGCCCAGGCGGTTCGCGGCGGCCAGACGGGGATTGCGGTAAGCCATTGTCCGCTGGGGGGCGGCGTCAATGCCGAGAATGTCCGCCGATGTCTGGCCTTGTTGCGGGACAGCGGGTACGAGGGCGTGGCCAGCATCGAGTGCGAAGGCCAGGCGGGACCCTTGATCCAACAATCCCTGGCCTGGTTGCGGAAGACCCTGACCGAATTAAAGATCTCGTATTGATAAAAAAACCGTTATGAAAAACCAAACTCCCCCTCAATCTCTCACGCGCAGGGATTTCCTCAAGAGTTCCGCCGTGGCGGCCTCGGCCGCCGCGGTCGGTTCGCTGGACCTGGGCCTGAGCGCGCACGCGGCCGGCAGCGACATCATCAAAGTGGGCATGATCGGCTGCGGCGGGCGCTGCTCCGGGGCCGCGGTCGAAGCCCTGACCGCCGATCCTGGAGCCCGGTTGGTGGCGATGTGCGACATCTTCCGCGACCGCATCGAGGCGCAGCGCGCGAACATCAAGACGGCCCGGGGCGCCCAGGTGATCGTGGACGACGACCACTGTTTCACGGGGTTCGAGGGCTACAAGCACGTGATCGATGCCTCGGACGTGGTGTTGATTGCCAACGGCGCCAAGTTCCATCCTTTCCATGCGATGTCGGCCATCCAGGCCGGCAAGCACGTGTTTGTCGAGAAACCACACGGCATCGATCCGCGCGGGGTTAGGCTCATGCAGCAGGCCTGCGATTTGGCCAAAGAGAAGAACCTCTGCATCGTGTCGGGCTTGCACAGCCGCTTCCACGAGGGCTACATCGAGACGGTCAAACGCATCCAGGACGGCGCCATCGGGGAGGTCGTCAGCATCGAAGAAAACTTCCTGCGTTCGCCGTATGGGGTGACGGAGCGCAAACCGGGGCTGACCGAGTTGCAGTGGCAGTGCAGCACGCAGTATCATTTCCGGTGGCTCTCGGGCGACGACGTGCCGCAGTCGCTGGTCCACAACATGGACCGGGCCAGTTGGGTGCTGGGCAACAAGGTGCCCGTCAAATGCCACGGCTTGGGCGGCCGCTCCTCGATGGTCGAACCGGTCTATGGAGATGTCTTCGACCATCATTCAGTGGTCTATGAATTCGAGAATGGCGTCCGCGTCTATGCCCTGACGCGCACGACCACCGGGTGCTACGACGAGAGTTCGAGCCTGGTCTTCGGAAGCAAAGGCAGGGCGTCGGTCACCGATTGCCGGATACGGGGCGAAACCGACTGGCGCTGGCAGGGAGGATGCAACCCGTACCAGATCGAACACGACAAGCTCTTCGCCGCCATACGGTCGGGCAATCCAATCAACTGCGGCGCCTACATGGCCCGCAGCACCATGACCACCGTGATGGGCCAGATTTCGTGCTATACCGGCAAGGAAGTCACCTGGGAGCAGATTAACCAATCCGAGTTCTTTTACCCGCCCAAACCGGAGGACTGCCGCGACGACATGGAGCCGCCGGCCAAGCCTGACGCCAGTGGGAGCTACCCTGTGCCCGTGCCCGGCAGGACCATCATGATCTGAGCCAAATGACATTATGAATACGGAAACGAATCCCAATCGGCCCTCTCGCCTGCCCGTCGGGGCCTTGACCCGGGCCTTGGTGTGCCTGTTCGTGGCTGCGGGCGGGGTCTGGTTCGCCGCCGCGCGACCTCCCGCCGATCCCGCCCCCGCAAAACCGCGCGCGCGCGTGCTGCTTGTGACCGGGGTGGATTATCCGGGCCACCTCTGGCGCCAGACGGCGCCGTTGCTTGCGGAGACCCTCCGCAAAGACCCGCGGCTGGAGGTCTTCACAATCGAAGACCCGCAATTCCTGGACTCGTCCGCGCTGGCCCGCTACGACGTTGTGGTGCTGCACTTTGAGAACTGGGACCACCCGGCGCCCGGACCCAATGCCCGCGCAAACCTCCGCCAGTTCGTCGAGGGCGGCAAAGGCGTTGTGCTGCTGCATTTCGCCTGCGGCGCCTGGCATGACGAGTGGCCGGAGTTTGTCAATATCGCGGGGCGCGTCTGGGCCGGCCAGAAGGTCCGGCAGCACGATTCTTACGGGCCGTTCCGGGTGGAAATCGTCAAGCCCGACCATCCCCTCATGCACGGCATGGCTGACTTCGACACCCAGGACGAGCTTTATACCTGCCTTACGGGGGATGTGCCGATCGAGGTGCTGGCCCAAGCCAAATCGAAGGTGGACGGCAAGTACTACCCTATGGTGTTTGTGAGCAACTGCGGAAAGGGGCGCAGCTTCCACTGCACACTGGGACACGACGTCAAGGCGCTAAGCACGCCTTCGGTGCAGGAGTTGTTTCGGCGAGCGTGCGCATGGGCCGCCGGGCTGCCCCCTGAGCCGGCACGGCACTGAAGGCTCGGGGTGGAGCGTCGGAGTGTGTGAGCGCGGCAAGTGCCGGGAGGCCCTCACGCTCCGCACGCTCTCCACGAGCGCACCCCTAGCCCAAGCTCTTCACGAACTTCTCGATCCGCTCCAGGCCCTTTTGCAGGTTGGCCATGCTGGTCGCGTAGCTGATGCGGAGGTAATCGTCGGCGCCGAACGCGATGCCAGGGACGGCGGCGACTTTTTCGGCCTCGAGGAGCCGGGCGCAGAATTCGGTGGACTTCAGGCCCGTCTTGGAGATGTTGGGGAAGAGGTAAAAGGCGCCTTTGGCGTTGACGCAGGAGAGGCCGGGGATGCTGTTGAGCTTCCGCCATGCGAAGGAACGACGCCTGTCGAATTCGGCCAGCCAGGTTTTGAGGTGGTCTTGGGGCCCTTTGAGGGCGGCAACAGCGCCTTTTTGGGCGAACGAGGTCGGGTTGCTTGTGCTGTGGCTCTGGATGGCATCGATGGCTTTGGCTATCGGCTCGGGAGCGGCGCAGAATCCGAGGCGCCAACCGGTCATGCTCCAGGCCTTGGCGAAGCCGTGGACGATGATGGTGTGCTCGAAATGGGCCTGGGAAAAGCTGGCAACGCTTTTATGCACCGCGCCGTCATAGAGGAGATGTTCGTAGATTTCATCGCTCATGATGAGCACTCCCTTTTCCACGCAGACATCGCCGAGGGCCTTGATTTCCTCCGGACTATAGACCGAGCCGGTGGGGTTGCTGGGGGAATTCAACACCAGGAGGCGGGTCCGGGGGGTGATAGCTTGCCTCAGGGCCTGCGGAGTGATCTTGAATTCGGTCCGGTCGGTGGTCTGGACAATCACGGCTGTTGCCGAGGCCAGCTTGACCATCTCCGGGTAGCTTAGCCAATAGGGAGCCGGGATAATGACCTCGTCTCCTTCCTCGCACGTGGCCAGGATGACGTTGAAACAGGAATGTTTGCCGCCGCAGGAGACGATGATTTGGGAGGGCTTGTAGGAAAGCCCGTTTTCCCGCTTGAACTTGTCCGCGATGGCCTGGCGGAGTTCGGGAATGCCGCTGGCCGGCGTGTACTTGGTGAAACCCTCGTTCAGGGCCTTGATGGCCGCGTCCTTGATGTGCTGGGGCGTGTCAAAATCCGGCTCGCCCGCGCCAAAGCCGACAACATCCTGACCCTCCGCCTTCATCTGCTTGGCCTTCGAATCAATCGCCAGCGTGAGCGAAGGCGAGAGCGAGGCCGCTCGGTCTGATATTTTGTAGTTCATAGCCGCAGAGAGATAGCATCGGGAGCGGCCAGTGCAAGAAATTCCTGGCGGAAACAAGGTTGGGCAAGCGGCTCGGCGGTTGAATGATTTCCCTGGTTTCGGCGTAAGGGTTTTCGGAGACTGGTGCCGTTGGGGGCCTGCCCCGCCGGGCTGCGAGGGCGGGGGTGGCTTTCGGGGGCCGGACTGCAACGAAGGACCGGCTTCCCCAGGGTGTTGGCCTGTGGGTGTGGGAGTTTCTATGTTGCGAGAATAAAATGCCGATAAGAGACGTAACGGAGGACGACGAGACCGATTTATGAGCACAACCTTCGACCTGAACCCGCCTATGCTGGAAGCCATCAAGCCGGAGTGCGCCACCCGGCTCTTTGGTCTGCGCGGCGGCCAAATCAGGGTCCCTGACTTCGACCCGGAGCACGTGTTGTTCCACGTTGTCGTTGCCCCGGACGGGACGCGTCAATTGAGAGCCCTCACGCCGCGGGAGGCGGGAGGGAGGATTGCCGGCAAACCTTATGACCTACTGGCGCGCGTGCGGCGGCACTGCGCGGAGTTTCCGCTGTGTTTTCCGCGCCAGCATACGGACAGCCATGGCCATGCGTGGGACTTGGTTTGCAAGGGAACGCTCACGGTGGCCGACGCCGAGCGGTTTGCCGAGCGGGGTCTGGGGCTGGTCTCGGCAGGGGCCCCGCTGCGGCGGGATCGGCTGGCGGCCTGGCTGGCGCAGGAGTTTGGCGTGGCCGTGCAGGACTGCTTGCGGGCAGAGCTGGGCAAGCAATCGTTCGAGGACCTGCGCGAGAAAAGCGTGCTGCCGGCAGAGTGGTGGTCAAGACAATTTGCCCCCGGCTTGGAGCGTTTAGGTCTGCAACTGACGGACCTGGGTGTGCGATGGGAGAGCGCCGATTCGAGCTGGGCGGAACGGGCGGAGCGGGAGCGCCAGGCGCAACGGCAGGTTGCGGGCCAGGTGGAGGCACAGGACCGCCAGCGCCTCGAACAAGCGCGGCGGGAGGCGGAACTGACGCAGTGCCTGGCGGAAATCGACGCGGCGGAGATCGACCGCAAGGGCGATCTGAAGATGAAGAACATGGCGAGCCAGGACCAACTGGCGGGGGTTGAGGAGGAGTTCAAGCAGCGGCGGCTGCAGGCGGAGCAGAGGTATCGCGAGGCGCAACTGGCCGGGGAGATGCGGCTGCAGGACCTCCAGCGCGAGGCGGAAAAGCGCGCGCTGGAGCACGAGCAGGAGATAATCGCCCTGCGGGCAACGGCCGGCCAGCGGGATCGACAGCAGGCGGAAACGCTGCAGCGCGTCGAGTTGGAGGCCGGGCGCAAGGCCGACCTTGAAGCCAGGCGGCTTGCGGCCGAACTGGCCCGGGCGGAGGAAGCGGCGAAGCAGGCGGCGGCAGCCACGGCCGAGCAACAAGACGCGGCGAAGCACAGGGTCGAACTGCTGTGCCTAAAGAAGGACCAGGCGGAGCAGGAGGTCAAGGCGGCGTCCGAACGGGCGAAGATTGCCGAACTCGAACGCCAGAACGCCGAACTGGCGGTGCGGCAGGCGCGGGAAGATTTGCAGCGCGTGCAAGAGCAGCGCCGGCAGGCGGAGCAGTCATACCAGGCCCAGACCCAGTTCCTGGGGGACTTGAAGGGGGAGTTGAGGAGGCTGTTCAGCGGAATCAACAGTGAGGTTCTAACGGACCTCTTCAAGCACAGCCCGGCCGCGGCGTATAACGCGGCCAGCTCGATCACCTCCCACGGTTTTAGCGCGCAACACCTCAAGGCTATGGGCATTGACACGCAACTGAACTTCATCGAGCGCCTGCAGGATTCGACCGTCCAGGTCCGCAAGAACAACCTCAAGCGCAAGCTCTACCCGGCCCGCGACATCGTCACCGGGCCGGCCCAGGACATGGAGTTTGACACCCTGTGTTTCCGCGAGAAGGTCGATTTCGAGTTCACCAGTCCCCGGTCTGGCTACGTCACCGTTATCAACCCGGGAACCAGCGGGAAATTCTGGCTGCACGTCCCCAACGCCTTTTGTCCGACGCCGCGCATCGAGGAGGGCCGCACGTACGAAGTGCCCGGCCCGGAGCTGCTTCCCGAAGACAAACTCAAAGCCGCCGGTCTGGATTATTACGAAAACGGCCCGGCGGGGTGGGAATATATCGTGGTGATCGTCTCGGATGAACCGTTGATGGAGACGGCCGTGGCGGGCCGCTCGCGCGACAAGGCGCCGGTCATCGAGCTCTCCCCGGCGGAACTCCAGGGGGCGCTCGATCTCCTGGAGCGAATGGGCCGGGACCATTGGGCCGCGGGCGTGGCCAAGTTCCGGGTGGAAGCGGTGTAACCGCAAAGACCGCAATGGTCGCGGAGAGGCAACGGGTCCCTCCTCACACCGGCTCGCGCATTCCGGGGGGGAATCTGGAACCCGTCCCGCGCATATCCAAAGCGCGATGGTTCGTCTTCGCGGTCTTCGTCCTCTTCACGGTTCGTGAGCCGCCGGTTTTGGGCTGAATAGCTTTTCCCTTCTTTTCGTATGGATGAGTGGCGCTCGGAACGCTCACGGCGGGCGGGGGCGGTCCGAGGCAGCCAGAGGTTGTGACGGTTGCAAAGACGCGGATTTTAACCCGGAAAGGTACATTTATGATTCGACTTTACCGATGGCTGTTTGGCTTCCTGACTTTGGCCGGGTCGTTGGCGCTTGTTGGCTGCCTGGCCTGGCTTGGGTGGACTCACTTTGGGCCGCGCAGGCCCCAGGTCAGCGCCCTGCGCCGACAGGTGGCCGCGCAGGTGGTCTCCGCCGTGCTTGAAGACCTGCGGAATAACAAGAGCTCGGTCCGGACCGTCGCATTTCCGCACATGGTCAATGACCCGTCGGATTGCGTGACGGACCAGCTTCGAGCCAACATCGAGCAAAGCGGCTTCATGGAACTGCTGGATCAGCCCCTGATCGAGAGAGTGGAACGCGCACTGAACCTGCGGGTTGCCTCGGTCGGAGACCTCGATGACGCCGTGCGCGAGGGGCGGAAGTTGGGGGCGCAGGGGGTCATTTTTGGCAAGGTCCACTCGTTCGAGTCCTACCCGGGCGGGGCGAAGATGGACCTGGAAATGAGCCTCGCCGACGTGGCGGAGGGCCATGTGCTTTTCACCAAGCATTACAGCAAGGAAGTCCCCGGCGGCCCTTTCAGCCCCGTCGCGATCGAGGACGGTCCGAGCGGCCTCGGGGGCGTGCAACGGTTGCTGGCGTGGGGCGTGATCGTGCTGTTGCTGCCGGTGTTTACGATCTCGTTCATCCGGGCGATGGTGCGCAAGGAGTCCAACCGCGCCAATGGCTTCACGCTGGGCATTTATACCGGGGCCGACGCCCTGCTGGCGTACCTGCTGCTGGGGGCCGGCGTCTCCTCTGTGTTTTCGGCCCTGCTCTTTGCGCTGGTCGTCGGCATCGCTTTCGCCTATAATGTCTTCATCATGACGTTCGCCTTAAAGATGGAGCAATGATCCGGCGTTTTGCATTGACCGCGAAGAAAGGACCCCCATGGAACATTTCAACGACCTCGTTAGCTCGATTGCTTCGCGCTTGAGGCGGGGCCTCGGGCTGGAACCTTCCGACCAGCAGCAACTGGATGGCTGGAAGACCCGGTACGCCCAGGACAAAGCCGACAACCATGACAGGCTGGAAGCCCTCAAGGACGAGGTCCGGCAACTGGAGGCCCGCATCCTTCAGAAAAAGGGGAAGTTCGAGCAGGCCCGCGGGCCGGTGCGGAAGATCATTGGCGCGGAAATCGAGCAGGCCTTTCGCGAGCTTGACCGCAAAGAGAAGCAGGTCAGGATCATAGTGGATAACATCGAAGCTCTTTCCATCGCCCTGGACAAGATCAAGGAATTGGACCACGCCAAGGCGCGCCGGCTAACGGAGGGCGAACTGGATCAAGCCTCCATCTTGACGGAAGACACCATCGAAGAGAACAAGCAGGTTGTGGGCGCCCTCAAGGGGCTTCAGGACCTTGACCACGGCGGTCTGGAGACCGAACCGGTGGATGTCGAAGAGCGGCTGCGCCAACTGGCCGGCCCGGCCGAGACGGACGCCGGCTTGTCCGAAAAGACCCTTGAACGCCTCAAACAACTGGAAAAACAAACGGAGGGCTAGGCAGCTCCCGAACTGAATCGAACCGAAAGGAAACGAGACCTATGGCAATTGGTGACCTTTTCAAGTCCAAACAAGAACGCGAGCGCGACGCGCGCGGCAAGCGTCGCAGAGCCTTCCGCGAGGCCGAGAATGCGGTCGATGCCGTCAAGGATCGCGTCAAGAAACTCAAGGGCGAGCGGGACAAGGCGTGGACCGACGCACGGGTGTATCTCAAGGACGGGCAGAAGGCGGCATCGCAGCGGTGCCTCCAGACGGTTCGCGCCAGCGAGGTCATGATGGCGAAGCTCGAAACCAAGAGGTGGGTCTTCGAGCAACTCCTCACCAAGCTCGACCTGGCGAAGACCGACCAGGAGTTCACGGGCGCGCTCAGCGCCATCAACGCGGTGGTCAAGATCGACCCCGACGCGGTGGCGGACGTGCTGGGCGAAGTCGAAGACAAGCTGGGCGACCAGGTGGACACAGACAAGATTTGGGAGAAAATGCACGAGAAGGAAATGGAGGGCACCGGCAGCCAGATGACCGACTCGGTGCCCAGCGTGGACCAGATGTTCAAGGACCTGGAGGGTGAAGTCGCGGCCGAGATTGGCGAGGAACACCCGGCCACGGGCAAGGTGACGTCCACCACGGATGGCGGGATCAAAGAGGAAATCGGGGAGGGCCGCCGCCGGCTCAAGGACCTGCTGGAGGGTGAGAAATGAGCTTCATCGCCGACAAGAAGCGCGAGCACGAATCCGTGGCCGAGGCGGCGTTGGCAGAGAAAGATTATGCCAAGGCGTTCTTTCACACCGCCAAAGCCGCCGATTTTGGTCTTCGGCTCGCCGAGCAAAGCGAGGGTCTCGTCGCGCGGCGTTATGTCGAGGATGCGAGGGAACTCATCGAAATCGCCGGGAAGCTGAAGGCCAAGGCCCAGTCGCAGGACCGGAGCACGGTGGACAAGGTCCTCAAGGAGACAGCCGGCGCCGCGGGCGATGATGCGGCCGGCACGGGCTGGGCTTTGCAGGAGAAGCCGACGACCAAGCTGGCCGACGTGGCGGGGCTGGATGAGGTCAAGGAGGCGCTGACGGAGAAGGTCCTTCTCCCGTTCCAGAAGCCGGAGGTCTTCCACCGTTTCAAGGCCAAGGCAGGCGCGGGGGTGCTCATGTACGGCCCGCCCGGGAACGGCAAGACTTTCATCGCAAAGGCCATCGCCGGGGAACTGGACGCCGCGTTCTTCCCGGTCAACGCTTCCCAGATCAAGGACAAGTACGTGGGCGAGAGCGAGA
>CAZZFF010000136.1:0-17218 GCA_964653485.1 uncultured Verrucomicrobiota bacterium
CTTGCCGGCCTTGAAGTCGGCGGCGGGGCCGGGGTTGGCGGCGATGGCCTGGTCGCAGAATCGCTCGATGGCATCGGTGTCGCTGACTTGGGCTAGGCCCTTGGTTTCGACGAGCTTGCCGGGGGCCTGCCCGGTAGCGAAGGTCTCGGCGAAGACCTCCTGGGCAATCTTGTTGCTGAGCTTGCCGCTCTCGACCATCTCGATCAGCTCCAGGATGGCATCCGGCGGAAACTTGAGTTGTTCGAGCGTTGTCCCGGACTCGGCGAGTTTGCCTCGGAGATTGTTGATGACCCAGTTGGCGGCGGCCTTGGGGTTCTTCGCACGCGAGGCGATGCCCTCGAAATAATTTCCCAGCGGCACGTCCCAGACGAAGGTCTGGGCGTCGGAGGCTGGCAGTTGGTAATCGCGCATGAAGCGCCGTTTGCGCGCCAGGGGCAGTTCGACAACGCGCTTGCGGACCTCCGCCAGCCAGGCTTCCGCAGGCTCGAAGGGCATGAGGTCCGGCTCGGGGAAGTAGCGGTAGTCGTGGGCGTATTCCTTGGTGCGCATCTCCTCGGTGACGCCGGCGGCATCGTCCCAGCGGCGAGTGGACTGGATGAGCTTGCCGCCCTGCCGGAGCACGGAGACCTGGCGGGGGATTTCGTACTGGAGGGCCTTGCGGGCGCCGCTGAAGCTGTTCATGTTCTTGATCTCAATCTTGGCGCCGAGTTCCTTTTGGCCTTTGGGCCGCACGCTCACGTTGACATCGCAGCGGACCATGCCTTTCTCCATGTCGCAGTCGCTTACGCCGCCATAGACGAGTATCTCCTTGAGGGCGTTGAGATACTCGTAGGCCATATCGGCCCCGGTGAGGTCCGGCTCGGAGACAATCTCCATGAGCGGCACGCCGGCGCGGTTGAAATCGACGCCGCTGTTCCGGTCGAAATGGAAGTTCTTGCCCACGTCCTCTTCGAGGTGAGCGCGGGTGATGCGCACGCGGGCCAATCCTCCGTTGAACTCGAAGTCAACGTAGCCTCCCTGGGTCGAGGGCTTGTCGTATTGCGTGATCTGGTAGTTCTTGGGCATGTCCGGGTAGAAATAGTTCTTCCGGTCGAATTTGGCGTAGGAGGAGACCTTGCAATTGAGGAGATAGCCGGCCAGGGCGGTCAGGCGGAGGGCCTCCTCGTTGGCGACGGGCAGCACGCCGGGCAGGCCCAGGCACACGGGGCAGACGTTGGAGTTGGGCGGAGCGCCGAACTGGTTGGCGCAGCCGCACCACATCTTGGACCTGGTCTTCAACTGGACGTGCGTTTCCAGCCCGATAACCGCTTCATATTCCATGAGGCTCATTGCCGGGTTAGAATGCCAGATACTTAAGGACCTGCACCTCTTTTTTGAAGACCAGGCGGATGCGGTTGTCGTCAAACTGGACGTCCAGGGGGGCGCGCTGCTGAAAGTGTTCCCACAAGGGGGCGCCGGTTCCGGGATTGAGCCTGGTTATTCGCAAAGAGGGGGGCGTCTCGAAGCCGGTCTCGACGGGGGCGGGACCGTCTTCGTCAGGCTCCTCGGGCGTATAGGACTGGACGGTATAGGCGAATTTGCCGGAGACGTAGCTGATCATGCCGGCCGAGCGCTGGGTCCAGAGAGGCCTGCCGGTGCCGGAGTTGATCTTGAAGACGACAGGGCGGGCATTTTGGGAGATGTCGATCTGACGGGAGAACCTGATGGAGTCGAGGTTGGCGGTGGTCGAGTTGACGTAGATGTTGTCCTCGCCGTCGAAGAACACGCCGGCAATGCCGACGGAAGGCAGGCCCCAGCGCCGGGCGCCGGTGGCCAGGTCGAAGGCGACCAAGCCGCCTTGGTCGAAAACGTAAAGGCCTCCTTTGTGTTCGACACAAGGGCCTTGGCCGAAGAGTCCATTCTCCCCTTGCCCGGCGCCGAGGTAGGGGTTGACGTTGTAGCTCAGGGTGCTTTGCCAGAGCTTGTTATCGCTCTTGTCCAGCACGATGATCAACTTGTCGGCCGTGACCACGTTCACCGTCTGGAGCGGGAAAAGAGACGGCGGGCCGACGACCTCCGCGCTCCAGCCTTCTTTGGCCCCGGGGGACTGGAGCTTGACCAGATAGCGGCTATGGTCCTCCTGGACCATGTCGCCCCCGCGCTCGCGCTGCATGTCGTTGAGGATTTCGTTGGCGGCGTCGGCCGTCTTGCCCACGCTGAGGCCGCCGTTCAGGGAGGACTTGGCGGGCGGGGCTTTCATGGTGCCGCGGGCCACGACGCGGCGTTCGAGCAGGTGCGTGGAGAACTGGAGGAAGCCGTCCTTGGTGGGAATGAGCGTAGAGCTCTCCGCGGGAGTGGCGGGGCCGTCAGGCCCGGGGGGCCGGGCGGACGGATCGCGCATTTCGGCCAGGGCGCGTTCCTGGGAGCGGCTGCTGGCCAGGACGGCAGGCAGGGCGATCCTGGCGGGCAGGGACATGTGTTGGGCCTGGCGGGCGATTCTGCCGGGGTCCATTGGCCTGCGGGCGTCCCTTCCCGGCAGACCGACGGGCAGGCCGGCCAAGGCGCCCGCGCGGCGCGCGGGAGCCTGGGCATCGGCAAGGGCATTGGTGACGGGGATTCCCCCGAATGTCTCGGTGCGCGACTTGCAAGTGGCCAGGTTGATGCGGGTCACGCAAGGTTCTCCGCCCTGTGCGACCGCCATAAGGAGCAATTCGTCGCCCCGCGCAATGATGCCGCCCGCGCCGGGGGGAAGGGCGACCTCTTTGTCCGGCTTGCCGGTTTCCCAGTCGTAGTGGGTCAGGGTGCCGGGGGAGATGACCCAGACATTGGTGCCATAGACGCGAAGGTCTAACCCGGCGGCGGCCTCTCTTTGTATGCGGAGCTTGACGCGGTCGGGCGATGGCATCCTGGGCGCGTTGTCGGGGTCGTTCTGGACGGCGCGCTCGACGGCGCTCTGCATCTCTTTGAGCTGGCTGGCCACGGCGGCATCCAGGTCCTTTTCATCGATCAACTGGCGCGACCAGATTTCCTTGTTTGCCTTGTGATCGTGCCGGGCCAGGAGGCTGCCGTGCAAAAAGACGATTTGGTCCTCCCCGGCAAAGGCCGACTGGCCGGAATAGGCCGGCTCCGCGAAACGGACGGAAAAAGCGACCCTGGGGACGGAGCCAAACCACGCATACCAGAGCCAGAACCCCAAGGCGGCGGCGATGACCACGCCGGCGGCGACGGCAATGCGCCCGACGCTTCGCCAGCGCCGCGCATCGGCGGCGGACCTCAGCCCGGCATAGCTGGAGACCTGCAGGCCCTTGGCTTGGGCCTTGGCTTTGCAGAGGGGGCCGCACACATGGCCAAACAACTCCATGCATCTCGGACAGATCGGTTTGGAGCAGACGATGCACTGTTCCAGCGCGATTTCCGCCGGATGCCTCGGACAATGCGGGGCTTGAGCTTGAAGGGCAGGGGCGGCTCGGGGAGGAACGCTCAAGGCCGGTGGCATGGGGATGGGCTGGGCCTGGCCCAACTGCTGGTGGACGAGATCGGTTACCAGGGCCGAGGAATCGGCGCCGCACGCCGGGCAGACGAATCGCACCGGGTTCCGCGCCATGTCGGGCGTGATGTCGAATTCATACTTTGCTCCGCATCCGCATTGAATCTTCATAATCTGGCAAACCGCCCCCGCTCAAGGGATTCGACCTTCGGAATTTGTTGTTGCACAAGACTCAGGGGTTTAACAAGACCACTGGCTGGGTGAACGCGAGGGAGCCGGGCGCGCGGGGCGGGCACCAATCGGCATGACCGTCCGTAAACAGGAGGGTTCCACCGGTGTTGCCGTGGTTATTGCCAGGGGCTTGGCCGCTTGTCGAGAAGACGAGCTGACCGGAGGTCTTGGACGACGTGTCCACTTGCCAATCGCTCATCAAGACCTCCGTGCCGCCGGCATCGAGGCGTCCCATGTAATAAGCATAGCTGATTCTGTGTTTCCGGATCGATTCGCCTGGCGGCAGCGGCCGGTCTTTGCTGGCCGGGCAGACGAAGACGGAGGTATCGACGGTGTACTGCGGCACGAGGACATCGAGCGCTTCGGCCGCGGTCTGGGCGCCGGTCACGACCGGAAATCTCCCGGACTGCTGGTCGGCGTATATCTTCAAGGCCATGTAGATGCCCTGGAGGTTTTGCTGGCAGGCGGCTCTTTGCCGGTGCTCGCGGCTTTCTGTCCCGGACCCCCAGTAGAGGACGGTCAGGACGAGGATGATCGCCACCACAATGAGCAGTTCAAGGAGCATGAACCCGGCCCGGGAGCGCGCCGGGGCGCGCCGTGGGGGGCGGGAATCATCCGCCGAGCAACGCGCGTTTTGCGGGCCCCGCCTCATACTGGTCCTATAGCTTAACCTGGGACGGCTGGCAATGAGGAAAAGAGCGTAGGCACCCTCTTGGGCAGAGGCATGCTTTGTCGACGTGATGGTCAGCCACTTCCGCATCCGCAAATGGGACGTGGCCGGGCGGATAAAGCTCCTCTGGCAGCCTCCGGGAATCCCACTTTGGTCCGATCGTTCTTGACGGGTCCGCCAGCCCTGGATTAAAGGCTGCGTATATGAGCCACCGGAGTGCCGCAGTAAGACCGACGAACCGCGGTGGACCTCGAAGTCCGTCAGGATTCGGTCGTCCGCCCCCTCCAAGGATGCCGCACTACGCTCTCCAACTGTGGCTCGGCTTCCTATTGTTGACAGGCGCCGGCCAGGGCCACTGCCAGATCGACAGAACGTCTCAAGTCGAGGTTTTCCGGGCGATGCGACAAGCGGCCTTGCTGCCGCCCATGCCCGCTCTCCCCGGGGTCCACGAGCTGCCCGAGCCGCCCGGGCCAGACGGGCAGAGCAACGGGCCGGGCGAGGCTGCAATCCAGCGTCCTATATCTGGACCGCGCGGGCTCCGCATACCAGCCCCTGCCGTATCGGCGTTTACGCTCTCGAATCTCGATGCCGCGCGGCGGGACATGGCGGCGAGAAAAGAAGACCATAGGAAAGACATGCGGTTATGGGCCGAAGTCCGTCGGGCACGCGCCTCAGGCGATCCAAAGGAGATTTCCGCCGCGGAACAGGCTCTGGCCGATTATCTTTCGGCCAGGCTAGCAAGAACCAGGGGCAAGACCTATCCACCCGGCACGAGTTTGGCGACCATCCTGAAAGAGTACAGAGGTTTGGCCAGACACCGGTCGCCCCGGCGGTGGTGGGTGCCAGTCACCTTGGCCACCGTAACCGTGGCGCCGCTCGCCGTTTTCGCCCTCTATAGGCTGCGTGAAAGGCGTCTGAGGTCTCACCTCACAGACCCTTCCTAGCGGGTCATTCCACGAATGAACCAAAACCGAATTGAACTGTGGTCTGAAGATACTATAGGGGCAATCGCGACTCCGCTGGGCGCTGGCGGGCTGGCGGTGATTCGGCTTTCGGGGCGGGAGGCGTTGGCGTTGGCAGACCGGTGCTTTGTGCCCAAGGGACGCGGGGCGCTCAAGCCGTCGGCGGCGCCGACCCACACGCTCCATTTCGGGCATATCGTCCGGGCCGGGCAAACGGTGGACGAGGTGATGGTCGCGGTGATGCGCGCGCCGCGGACCTTCACGCGGGAGGACGTGGTCGAGATCACGTGCCATGGCGGGATGCTGCCGGCCAAACTGGTCCTCGATACGGTCCTGGCCAACGGCGCGCGGCTGGCCGAGCCGGGGGAATTCACGCGGCGGGCGTTCCTGAACGGGCGGATAGACCTGGCCCAGGCTGAGGCGGTGGCCGACCTGATCCATTCCCGGACTGAGTTGGCGCTCCATGCCGCAAACGAACAGCTTGCCGGCAAGCTCTCGCAGCGAATCAACCGACTCCGGGACGAGATGGTCAAGACTCTCGCGCATATCGAGGCGCACATCGATTTTCCCGATGAGGACATTGCTCCCGATACCCGCCAACAACTTCTGGGCCGCCTCAATGGGGCGGTCGCCTTCATGGACCAATTGCTGCGGACGGCCAACGAGGGGCAGATTCTGAGGCGTGGCATCCGCGCCGGCATCATCGGCCGTCCCAATGCGGGGAAATCAAGCCTCCTCAACCAGCTTCTGGGCCGGGACAGGGCCATCGTATCCCCGATTCCAGGCACCACGCGGGATACGATCGAGGAAACCGCCAACGTTCGAGGGGTGCCGGTGGTTTTCATTGACACAGCCGGTCTGCGAGAGGCGGGGGACGAGCTGGAGATGGAGGGCATTCGGCGCAGCCGCCAGACCCTCCGGCAAGCCGAATTCATCCTGCACGTGTTCGACGCCTCCGAGCCTCTGACCGAGGTGGATGGGAACTATCTCGCCGAGTTTGCCGCGAAAAAGCGCATCCTGGTTCGCAACAAGATCGACTTGTCGCGCCGGCTTGAATTCGCGCCGGATTTGGCGGCCCCGGTCGTGGACGTTTGCTGTCTGACAGGGCAGGGGATAGAGGCTCTCAAGGACGCCATAAAAGAACTGGCCTGGTCCGGCGAGATCAAAGCCGAGATGTTGGAGGTGATGATCAACTCCCGCCATCAGGACGCCCTCAACCGGGCTCGGACTGCCACGCTCCGCACCACGGATGCTCTGGTGTCGGACCTGAGCCTCGACCTGGTGGCTGCGGACCTCCGCATCGCCGTCAATGCCGTCGGCGAGATCGTCGGTAAGACAACTACCGAAGACCTCCTTGACGTGATCTTCAGCCAGTTCTGCATCGGCAAGTGAGGCTCCCGGGTCCCAGGTGGCGTCGCAGGACGGGTCTTGAGGGCCAGTCGAGATCCCAAATCCTCGCCTAGTGACCTTCGGATGCAAGGAAGATTAGGAGAATCAAAGCCCCTCAAATCTCATGCCAATCGAGAGAAGATAGAGAACCGCGGAATAAACGGAATACGCGGAAAACCATTCCTTTTCCGCGTATTCCGCTTATTCCGCAGTTCCTCAAAAACATCTTAGGCGAGGATTTGGGGAGATACTCCATGCTTGACTGGACGGCCAGTCTGCTATTACAAAATCCTCAACAGCACAGCAACCACGCATGGAGACCCCCCCGAGAGTGCCTCCTGCCGAGAATCTGTGGATATTGCGGAACAAGGAATGGCGGGTGTCAAGGTGGGAGTTGAGAGACTGGCCGACCCGGAAGGGCCGTTGTATGCCAGTCCCTCATGTATTCCATTACACTCAAATCTATACCCAACAAAGTCCAGCCGATCAAGGGGTTCGTGTACGAGCGGGTGAGTTACTCCACCGTGGTGTCCGACACCATCGAGGTGGTGGTGGTGCCGCGCACGGGCTCGCCACCGCGGTGCAGCGGTTGCGGTCGGCCCGGCCCCACCTACGACCACGCACCCCAACCGCGGGTGTGGGTCCTGCCACCCCTCTTCAAATTCGCCCTGGCTGTGGTCTACACGATGCGTCGGGTCAAGTGCCCCACCTGTGGCGTGCTCGTCGAAAAGGTCCCGTGGGCGACGGGCAAGCACCGGCTCTGCGACGGGTTCCGCTTGCTGCTGGCGCGCTGGGCGCGCCACCTCTCCTGGGACGAAACGGCCGACGCCTTTAAAGTGGCCTGGGCCGATGTTTATGCCTCGGTCCAGTGCCTCCGGTTTTTCTTTCAAGGGGCGCACGGGCTTTCCTGGCTGAAGGTGCTAGGCCTGCTGGTTTGGGGGCTGGGTGCTTTTGCGCTGGCCAGGCGGTGCGGGTATGGCCTCTGGGCAAGCTGGCCCGTGGCGCTCGCGGGCCTCCTGGCGGTGCAGTACCTGGATGTCACGACCCCGTGGGTCAGGCAACACGATGTCGGCGGCCATCGCGAGTATGTCGAGCATCTGCGCGCGCACCGGGCGCTGCCGGCCGTCCTGCGAGGTTGGGAGACCTGGCAGCCCCCGCTCTATTATTGCATCGCCGCCGCCTGGCCGCGGGCGCGCTCGTCGCGCCTCGCGCCGGGTTGCGGGCCGTCTGGATCACATGCTTCGTTTTGACGGGCTGCCAAACCGCCATCACGACCACCTACGCCATCCAGTTCCCATTCGCCTGCAATCAGAATATGCGCTTTTTCGCGCAGGCCTTCGTCCCTCTGTGTTGCCTGTGCGGTCTCGGGCTGGGGCACTTCTGGCACGGCGCCGGCTGGGTGGGGCGGTGCGCCGTTTCGGTGGTGGCGGGGGCGCTCCTCCTCGGCTTGGCGGATTTTTACATGCGGGTGTTGGCATGAAAACCCCTGGCATCACTATGAAAATGAGAGCGCTCCAACCAGATTGTCCTCAGTCACCAGGCGCGGCGGCCGACGGAGCGGTTTCCTGGAGTGCGCCGGCAAAGCGTAGCGTCCCGACGAGTCGGGATTTGGGCCGGCCTTGTGAACCGGTTGCGCGGGAGCGACGCCGCGCCGGCTTCACGTTGCTCGAGTTGCTGGTGACGATCTCGGTTATCGGCATTCTGGCGGCGCTGCTGCTGCCGGCCCTTGGCCGGGCAAAGCGGGCGGCCCAAGGCACGTACTGCGCCGGCAATCTCCGCCAACTCATCCAGGCCTGGTTCATCTACAGCGATGAAAACAACGGCCAGTTGCCCTGCAATGCCGACGGCCAGGACGGCAAGGGGATATTCACCAACTGGGTGGCCGGCACCATGACCATGCCCACCGAGGCGACCAATGCGGCGATGCTGATCAATCCACAGCAATCCTCCCTCGCCCGGTTCATCCCCAGCGCGGGCGTCTATAAATGCCCCGGCGACAAGAGCAAACTGGTGCGGAGCATGTCCATGAACTGCCGCATGAACCCCACTCGCATCCAGGGCGTGCCCGCCTTCATGGAAGGCGGCAACAGCCCATGGGAGATTTTCCGCAAGCTGCCGCAAGTACAAGGGCCGGCGGGGATCTTCGTGATTCTGGACGAACGTAGCGACAGCATCAACGACGGCTACTTTGCCGTCGATATGACCAACACCGGCTCCCGCGACGGCACCGGGACGGGCAAGCCCTACTGGCTCATCGATTACCCGGCCAGCTATCATAATGGGGCGGGGCAGGTCTCTTTCGCCGACGGCCACGTGGAAACGCACCGGTGGCTGGAGGCGACCACCCTGGTGCCTCTAGGGCAGGCCCACCCTGGCCGCTACACCTCGCCGACCGACCGCGACGTGAAGTGGCTCGAAGCACACTGCACCTATCCGCGCTGACGCGCGGACAAGCTCCGGGCCGGAGTTACTTGTCTCTGAACGCCTGCAGTTCGGCGCAGGAGGAAAAGGCCTGTCTCGGGTCGTCTCCGCAGGCGGGTTTCGCGATGACACGAAGGGCCAGGATTTTGGCCGGGCTGGGCAGTTTGAGGGTGAAGGCCTGGCCGTCCTTGAGCTTTGAGGGGTCGGTGGCGGTCGTGGCCGGATAATCGGCGAGTTCGCCCAGCGTCTGCCACTCGGCGTCGGCAGCGGACTTGGCCTGAATCTTCGGCTTGCCCGCGCTGGCATCGAACCAGCCGCCGTCGTGGAAGGCGCGCCCATGCATGAAGACGACGCGCGTGATGGTGGCGGGGCCGTCCAGGGTGGCGGCGAACCAGTCCTCATCGGCGGGTTTGCCGTCGAATGTCACCACCGCGGTCGAAGGGTTGCCGTCGGTGATCGAACCGTAGAGATTGCCCTTCCGGGAGCGGCTCTCTGCGGCCTCGAAGAGTAAGTTCGGCGTGGCCACCAGGCCGACCGGCAGCCAGATTTTGTACTCGGCGCCGGTGCTGCCGGCGTCCGCGAAGGGGACGAGGCGGATGGGCAGGCGCGAGCCGGCCGATAGCGGGCCGGTGGAACGGCGGACGATGCCGCTGATGCGGAAGACCTGGGCCCCGGGCCAGGTTTGGAATTGCCCGGGAGCGGGCTCGGGTATGAACTCCAGGCTGGCCAATTGTTTCTCGGCCACGCCTATGGTCTTGAAGTTGAGGTTGGTGAATCCGAGCAGCGCCTCGTCGGCGGCCAGGACCAACGGACCGTAGAGCAGGGCGATTTTGCCTTCATTGAGGTGATCGCCCACAATCAAGCGCGGTTGGAGGCTGAATTCGATGTCGATGACATCATGTCGGTGCCAGCTTCGCGTAATGGCCAGGTAGCCGTTTACTTCGGGCGGTTCAGGGACGACCCTGCCGTTGACCCGGACGAGGGTGTTTGAGGACCAGCCGGGCTTGCGCATCTTGACCATGAATGGCTTTTTGGAAGGCGAGTCGACGCGGATGCTGACCCGGGCGTCGCTCGGAAAGGCCCCGTCGATGGTGACGGCCGCCGGGGTGCCGTCGCGAAGGGAAAGAGTGGCCAGGCCGGCGTCGTAGAGGTTGACGACGACGCCATCGGAATCAGTTGTGATGGCGAAGGTGGGGATGAGGGCAAGGCCGCGCGGTCCGCTGGAGAGGCAGCAATGGCCGTCGAGGTTGCTGCTGTAGGGCTTTTTGCCCTCCATCTGGACATAATAGCCCCAGGCGGAGCCGTCGGGCCGCTGGGCGCCCATGAGCTGGTTGAGTATGACGCGCTCGAGTTGCTCGGCAAAGCGGGCCTCGCCGGTCAGGCGCAGCAGTTGGGCGTTGAACTGCAGCCAGGTGACTGTGACACAAGTCTCCCCGACGTTGTCGACGTTGGGCAGGTCGAAATCGTCGTGGAAAACCTCCCCGTAGCTGGAGGCGCCGGTCAGGTAAAGGCGGTTATCGACGATGTCCTGCCAGGCGTTGAGGCAGGCCTCCAGGAGCCGGTGGTCGCCGGCCGTCCGATAGTATTCGAGGGCGCCGTTGAGGCAGGAGAGCATTTCGTAAGCCTTGGCGTCGCCGACCTTATCGACCCGTTTGGCGTTCAGGAGAGTCGAGATGACCTTGGGTCCATTGGGCTGCTCCCAGGCGCGGAGGATGTATTGGCAGAATTCGAGGTATCGCTGCTCGCCCGTCAGGCGGTAGAGCAGGACCATCGGCTCCAGCACGCTGGTTGGGGCCAGGCCAACATGCTCGCCCGCCTGGATGATGTCCCGCTTGCCGGGGCCGTCGCCGAACGTCTTGCAGAGCAGGTCGCCGATGCGCTGGCAAGCCGGGAGCGGCTCCAGGTTGCCGGTGTAGCGCATGTAGGTGATGAGACCGATGAGGTTGTACTTGTGCGCCCACACGTCCCACTCGGTCCAGCGGTTCTTGTCGACATACGTGCCCAAGTAACCGTCTGGAAGCTGGCATTTGACGAGTTCAGCGGCGACGAAATCGAGTTTCTGGCGCAGGGCCGGGTCGCCCGTATTGACCCAGGCGAGCGTGGCTGCATGCAGCCATTTGCCGACGTGCTCGCCGTCCCAGGACTGCCGGCCGGGCCGCTTGCGGTAGCCCTCGAGCAGGCGGGCCGGGTCCAGTTTGACCAATCGGTTGGCCTCGTTCGCCTTGATGCGGGAGCCCACCCAACCGCTCAGGCTGACTCGATCCGGCGTCTGAGAGTCCTGCCGGTCAGCGGCCTCCGGGGCAATCCTTTCCGGGACCAAGGAGAGCGCCGCATGAGGCGTTGCCGTCGTAGCGGCCAGGAACAAGAGGGCCATTGGGAGCGCGAAACGAGTGTTCTGCTGCGAGACGGGTGGATGTCGTCGATTCATCGTGGTGCCTTTGTTGGACGCATTCTAGCCCGGATGGCTTCCGCGATGCAAGGCGGAAAGGTGATGGCGCTGCCGGGCGGGGTTTCTCCCGAATCACTGGACGCGCCGGGAGACGCGCCATTAGCGCACGCTGCTATGCAGCAGGAGCACCTGGACGCTCTGGGTCGAGCCATCGGCGGCGAGCGAAACGACCGCTTCCATATCCCCGTCGCCAAGTCCCTGGCGGGCGCGCCAGAACCAATGCTCGTTGGTCCAGACGACCGATGGGCCGTTGATGAACGGCTCGCACCGGTAGAGGGCCAGGGCTTGCCGGTTGGCCAGGGTCCTGGCCAACTCCGCGGCCTCCGGCGCTTCCATGGGGAGAGTTTGCGGCGTCTCTACTCGCTGGCGGGTGGCGGGCTTTTCACAGGCAGTCAGGGCCAGCAGCAGCACCGCCAGCAGGGCCGAGTGCGAATGCGACAAGCGGCTTTTCCAGGGCCCCGCCTTCCGGCGGCGGCAGCGGAGCCGGGGCAGGGCGCGCCGGGAGTGCCGCGAAACGGCCGAAGGAGTCAATTGTCGCTGGTTCATCATCAGAGTTGTTGCCGGCAGTTTAGCCCAGGGAAGGGCAGGGGAGAAGGGCAAAAGAAGGGCTCCTTGCGCCCTCGCGAAAGCCCGATGGCCGGATTGTCCTTTCCTTTGCGGTGGATTTCAGTATGTTTCCGCGTCACTGAACAGATGGACGCAAGGCACATAAGAAACTTCAGCATCATCGCCCATATCGACCATGGGAAGACGACGCTGTCTGACCGTTTACTGAACCGTACGGGCACGATCACGACCCGTGAGATGGAAGACCAGATGCTCGACTCGATGGACCTGGAAAAAGAGCGCGGCATCACCATCAAATCGCATCCCGTAACGATGCGCTACGAGGCCAAGAATGGCGAGATTTATGAGCTTAACTTAATAGACACTCCTGGGCACGTTGACTTTTCTTATGAAGTCTCGCGCAGCCTCAGCGCCTGCGAGGGGGCGCTCCTGGTGGTCGATGCCGCCCAGGGCGTCGAAGCCCAGACTGTCGCCAACGTCCACCTGGCGATGAAGCAGAACCTCGCCATCATCCCGGTCATCAACAAGATCGATCTGCCCCACGCCAACGTGCCCCAGGCCCGCCAGCAGTTGGAGGACATCCTGGCGATCTCGGGCGACACGGCGATCCTGGCCAGCGCCAAGGAAGGCATCGGCATCGATGAGATACTTGAGGCGATCATCGAACGCATCCCGGCCCCCAAGCCGACCGGCGCTCCTTCCATCCAGGCCCTTGTGGTCGACTCCTATTTCGACACTTACAAAGGGGTGGTCATCCTCGTGCGCGTTTTCAACGGCGAATTGAAGCCGGGCCTCCAAGTCAAGCTGCTGCACTCCGGCAAGAACGTGGAGATCAAGGAAGTCGGCGGGTTCAAGCCCAAACCCTACACCCGCGAGAAGCTCGAGGTCGGGGAGACTGGCTACATCACTGCCAATATCAAGACCCCGCAGGAAATCAAGATGGGCGATACCATCACCGATTCGCGCAACCCGTCCAGCGTGCTCCCCGGCTTCAAAGAAATCCAACCGATGGTCTTTAGCGGCATTTACCCGATCAACACCGCCGATTATGAGCATCTCAAGGCCAACCTGGCCAAGCTCCAGCTCAACGACCCGGCCTTCGTCTATCAATCCGAGACCTCGGTGGCCCTGGGCTTCGGGTTTCGCTGCGGCTTCCTGGGCCTGCTCCACCTGGAGATCGTCCAGGAACGATTGCGCCGCGAGTACGGCATGGACATCATCGCCACGTATCCCAGCGTCATCTACCGTGTCAAACTCACCGACGGCACCACCAAACAGGTCGATAATCCGGCCTTCCTGCCGGAGCCGACTTTCATCGCCGCCATCGGGGAGCCAATCGTCAAGGCATTCATCATTTGCCCCAACGAATACATCGGCGACATGATGGCGTTGATCTCGGACAAGCGCGGCGTCGTCAACCAGACCGAGACCCTCGACGCCCGCCGAGTCATGCTCACAAGCATGTTGCCTCTCAATGAAATCCTGATCGACTTCCACGACCGCATCAAGAGCCTCACGCGCGGCTATGGCTCCATGGATTACGAGCAGGCCGGCTACCAGGATTCCGACATGGTCAAGCTCGACGTGCTCGTCAACAGCGAGTCCGTGGACGCCTTCTCCTGCATCGTGCATCGTGACAAGGCGGAGGGCAGGGGACGCTCCCTGGCGGCAAAGCTCAAGGAGGTCATTCCGCGCCAGCAATATGCCGTCGCCATCCAGGCCGCCATCGGCGGCAAAGTCATCGCCCGAGAAACCGTCGGGGCCCTGCGCAAAGATGTCACCGCCAAGTGCTACGGCGGTGATATCAGCCGCAAGCGCAAGCTCCTCGAAAAACAGAAGGAAGGCAAAAAGCGCATGAAGTCCTTTGGCTCGGTCAATATTCCGCAGGAGGCGTTCATCGAGGTCCTCAAGGCATGAAGATGATTCACTGGCTTCTCTCCAAAACGGTTCGCGATGCCACCGCCATGCGCAAGCATGTCCAGAAGCTGCTCGATCACCAGGTCGACATCCTCTCGCCGCAGGCGGTGACCAACATCCAAGCCGCGATCACCGCCCTTCGCCAAGCCGTCTCCGCCAACGCGCCCAAGCCCGAGTTGGAGGGTCAGATGCAGAAGCTTGAAGAGGCCGCCAATAAATGGCTTAAGCCCTACCCCAATCCGGGCTACCGCGAAAATGTGGAAGTGCTGCTGGTCGCCTTGGCCGTCGCCATGGGCATCCGCACCTTCTTCCTCCAGCCGTTTAAAATCCCCACCGGCTCGATGCAGCCGACCCTTTATGGCGTGACCTCGACCCCCGATTGCTCCAGGAGCCGCGACTTCGCCGAGGCCGCCCGGGATCGCGCCGCCGCGACATTCGAGATTCCGACCGGCTGGAAACGCGTCCGCGAGTGGTTCGAGGGCGTCTCCTACATCCACGTCGTGGCCCAAAGCGACGGGACCCTGGATGAGGTCGCCCCTCCGGTCCGCATCCTCATTTTCAACATCTGGCAGAAATTGGTCGTTGGGGGGAAGACCTACATCCTCTGGTTTCCGCCCGACTATGGCCAACCACTCCTCCAGGACCGCGCCGGCATCAGCATCGGCCAGTTCTTCCACAAAGGCGAAGACATCGTGAAAATGCGGATCGCCGCCGGCGATCACCTTTTCGTGGACCGCTTCACATACAACTTCCGCTCGCCCGAACGAGGCGAGATCTTTGTGTTCGAGACCAAAGGCATCCAGGGCCTGCCTCCCGACCAGTTTTACATCAAACGACTCTGCGGGCTAGGCTCCGAGACGCTCTGCTTGCGCCAGGATTACATCGTCACAGGCGTCCCTTCGGACCCGGGCCCCATCCCGGTGGGCAACCTTCTCGTCAATGACCGCCCGATCACAGCCGCCACGCCGCGTTTTGAGAACGTCTATTCATTCTACGGCGCCCCAACCCGCCCAAATCCAAAGGGCCAGCCTGGAACCCAGACCCTCGCCTATAAGGAGAACCATTACTACGGCCACGCGATGATCCGGCAACTGGCGCCGGGCGGCAAATACACCGTCGAGCCGGGGCATTTCTTTGTCATGGGCGATAACACCATGAACAGCCTGGATTCGCGCTTCTGGGGCGACTTCCCAGCCTCACAGGCCATCGGCAAGTCCTTCTTTGTCTATTGGCCCATCACCGAACGCTTCGGCTGGGGCTACCACTGAGAGAATCTGTTCGCGGAGGCGCAGAGCGTCCATGTCTTTGCCGTCATTCACGCTGCCCGCCATGATCGCCAATGGACCAAGCGGCTGTGATGAAGAGGGTTCATGAATCCCTCCCGGATCAGCCATCCCAGCGAGACGCACTAGAGTTCGCACAATGTTTGTTATATTCAATTATTGGCAGCCGCCTTTTCCCTGGTGCGACCTGAGTGAGTCTTCGTCCACAAATCCGCGCAAACCGGATTAGGGCGTGATAGCGCGTAATATGGCGTCTAGCAAGGACTTACGAGAGCAATTGGGCGGGGCTGGAAAGGCACAATTCCGCGCATTTTTATACAGGTCCTGATAATCCCGCGCAGGCGGAATGTCCAAACGCAACTACTTGCAGCGCAATAACGTTAACGATACTGGACATCTTGATTGACATAACTGCGCGGAATTATCGAGGAGTGCAACCTGGAATGTCGCTTTTGGTCAAAACGAGGACCCGGCAGAAGTTGCCTACCCGGTTTTTTGAACCGATTCGCTTGGCGAAAGTGCAATGTTTGCACGCGCCGAAAGGCACGTTCAAGGCGCTTGCAGGCCCGGTGCTCCGGGCTTGACAGCAGCCGTTCTGGGCAGTATCGAAGCGGTGGTCGCTGGAGGCATGCCGTGAGACATGTCTAGCAGCCTCGAAGGTGTTTTCGGTCCGTGCGGATTTACACGCGAGAAGCCCAGCCTTGCGCCTGGGCCAGCGGCCCCAGCCGCATGGCGCGATGCCCGATGACGCTGGCGAAGTTCAACAATTCGGCCAGTGCTACGCACGGGTGGCCTACACCGATATGCGACCACCCGCGGGGGCGGGCATCGAAACGTCTCGCCCCCAACAAATCGACCGTGCAGGTGGATCAGCCGCCCAGATCGCCCGCTCCGAGTATAGCCGCTGTCGGCACTCGGTTAAGGCAAAGGGAGATTACCTCAGACGGACCCGGCCCTGCAAGCTCGAATCGGGAGCGCCGGCAGTCCACGGCAGAAGAAAGGCACTAACTGGACGATGAACCCGATGAAGGATTTGATTCAAGCGGGCCTACGCGCACCTGGCCTACACTGGCCGCGTCCAGGCGTGGGAGCGTCCAAGACGACCGTGCCGGCGGATCAGCCGCCGAGGTCACCCTTTCCAGGTATGGCCGCTGTCAGCACCCGGTCCAGGTGAATGGAAATTACGGCCGAACGACCCTCCAGGCAAGCTCGAGATTGAAGCGCGACGGAGGCCCTCATGACGCCCTCCCCTCGGCCTGGGCGGTGGCGGCGTTGTCCAACTGCTTAGCCATCCTGGGCGAAAGCCCCGGACTGATGGCGCGCCACCGAGCCAGAACCTCGGAGTATTTTGACCTGGCGGTCTGGTCAAGTTCGATCGCCAGGTCGCATAATCCAGACATGATCCGGGTTGCTTGTGGCCATAACGACGTATCGGGCGCCCACTCATTGAGGCGGTCCAAAAGCGCGTCCACGAGAACCATGTATTTGTCGAATTCCCGTTCCAGATTGTCAATCGCCCCGAACATGCTGGCCAACTGAGCATCGGAAACTGTGGGCCGGGCCATCCGCTCGGGGGCAGCGGCGAGCTTTTCTCGGATGGCTTGGGCGACAAACTCGGCAGCGCCCGAACCCTGGATCCCATGGTGCAAGGCACAGATGAACTCATCTTCGCTGAGGGGAACCTGCTCGACCGGTTTGCCGGCAATGCGGTCAAAGATGCAGAGGCATGACGGGTGGTCAAGGCTGGGATCGAATGGCCTGCCCACGGGGGTGGACCGCATCTGCGTTAGGGTAGCGTCCCCTGCCCTGCCCGGGCATGATTAAAGGTGGGTGAGGCCGGAGAAGATTTTTGCAGAATAAAAT
>CAZZFF010000137.1:0-16892 GCA_964653485.1 uncultured Verrucomicrobiota bacterium
CAGGACCATGAAACGGCGGCTGCCGTGAATTCCCCCGCGGCCGAACCAGCGCAGGATCACGGTCACAAAGGCCAGTCCAATCAATCCGCAGCCGACCCAGCCGAACGTAATCCGGGTCTCCAGCCAATCATCGTGCAGTTGGACCCACCACTGCGCCTCCGTGGGCTTGCGATAGAATTGAAAGACCGTCCCGAAGGTCCCCGGTCCGGTGCCGAAGACCGGGTAATCCTCGGCCATCGGCTTGGCGCGGTCGTATGTTTCCTGGCGGCCCTCGAAGCCCTCGCGCATCTCGATGCGCCCCAGCCGAGGCCCGAGAGCCTTCCAGCCCAGCCCAAGACCCAAGCCCAAGGCCGCCAGCGAAAACAGGACCAGGAGCAGCGTCGCCCTCCGGCCCTGCCCTGGGTCCCTCTTCCGTCTCCCGTCCAGCCCTTCGATGGCCAGCAGGCAAAGCAGGGCCGCGGCCAACATGCCTATCGCTGCCGCCGCGCCCAGCCGGGTGGTGGAAATGATTGGGCACGCCGCCATAATCACCGTGGAGACCAGCGCACAGACAGGACCCGCTTGCCCGAAGCCGCTTCCCCGCACCAGCGCCCACCAAAAACCGAGGGAAATCGGCCACAGCAAGTTGAAATACTGCGCCGCATTCGACCGGTAAGCGTACGGCCCAAACTGGTCCAACGCCCGGACGTGGATGTGAGGCCGGACCATGAAGAGCAGAAAGCCCGACCCCTCCGCGCGCTGGATGATGCCTTCCAGTCCCAGCAATCCCCCGTTGATCGTCAGGACCCACAACAAACGACGCAACCGGACTGGGAACGGATGACTCGAGCGGGAATGTCTCCCGCGCCGGCCCGGCCCGCCTTCGCCGCATTCCTCCCCGCCGGTCTTGCCCGACAGCCAATCCAGCACCGCCAGGAACGAACAGGCCAGCGCCAGGTAATTCCAAAACGCCCGCCAACTCTGGTTGCCGTCCATGCTGTGGGGCAGCCATCCGATGTAGCTGTCCCGGTAAACCGGCAGCAACGATTGCGCGTCGCAGTCCGCCCGCGCGTTCCAGGCGCTGACCCAGCAATAAGCCACAATCGCAACGGTCAGGACGCTCAACACCGCGATGGGATTCAGCCATGCCAAGTGGAAGGGACCCGAATCGGAATGCGCCGAAGACCACGCGTTGGCGCGCCAGCGCGGCGGCCGATACCCCTTGAGCCACCGGATGCCAAGCTTGACCGCCAGCAACCCTCCCAGCGCATACCCCCCTGCGTTCATAATGCGGATGGACCAATCCTGCGTCGTACCGAACGCCCACGGGCTGAAAATCACCATCAGGTAGATCAGTGCCTCCGTCAGCGATTCGCAGACCCAGTAGAGCTGCACGTCGCCCACGCCCAGCCGCGACGCAACTCGCCCCCGGCCCGCTCCACCCCGCGCGCCAGCCTCTTCGCCGCGGGCGGCGGTCCGAACGCCCGATTCTCCTGGCATTTCCATCCTCGCGAATTGAAGTTGGGCCGCGCGCATTGCACAAGCCAAAACCTGGCACCGGGGTTCTTTATCCGGGCTGCCATCTGCGACGTTGCATTTGGCGGCGGCCATGCGACTATCGCCCTCGCGCGGGGTCCCGCGCACGGCAGAGCGCCGGCTAACCGAGGAAAAAACATGGTCTCATTCATTACAATGGGCAGGCGGGCCATCGCATTCGCTGCGGTCGGCTTATGTTCAGCGAGTCTCAACGCGCAAACTCCGGCGCCCAAGTTCAGGGCGGTTGCCTTCTACACCGGCCGGGAGGATCCAGCCCATATCAGCTTTGTGCGCGAGGCGAAACTCTGGTTCCCACGGATGGCGGCCGCCCACAACTTCGCGTTTGAGGCGACCACGAATTGGAGTCAGTTGAACGCGGCCTTTTTGTCGCACGTCCAGGTGGTGCTCTTCCTGGATACCCGGCCCGAGGACCCCGCCGGACGCGCCGCCCTTGAAAATTACATGGAGCATGGCGGCGCGTGGATGGGATTCCATTACGCCGCATTCGCTCTGACGCCCTCGGAGGTTCCGCAGAACTGGGATTGGTATCACCGGACGTTTCTGGGCGCGGGCGAGTACGTGAGCAACACCTGGCGGCCCACCTCGGCGGTGTTGCGCGTGGAGGACAAGGACCATCCAGCCACCAGGAACCTGCCCGGCACTTTTAAATCCGCGCCCAACGAGTGGTATCGGTGGAAGAACGATTTGCGGGCCAACCCGGACATCAAAGTGCTCCTGTCCATCGATCCTTCCAGCTTCCCGCTGGGCACCGGCCCGAAGCCCTATGAAATCTGGCACAGCGGCGATTACCCGGTGGTTTGGACCAATAAGAAGTACAGGATGATCTACTTCAACATGGGACACAACGACATCGATTACGAGCACAAGACCAACAAGGACTTGTCCCTCACATTCGATAACGAAACCCAGAACAAGCTGATTCTGGATGCTCTGTTGTGGCTGGGCGGCGCCCAGGAGCGGTGATCGTCATCAAGTCGAAAGGCCGTCTCAACCCAATAGGAATATGGACTGGAAGACCCGCCCTTGGAACGCGCTGCCCCGGTGGCTCCTGGAGAGTCCCGCCAGGCAAGGACCCGGCATGCTGGCCGGAATCTTGATCGCCCTGGCTCCGATCGCGTCCTCCGCCGCGACCCGGGACGTGGGCGCCTTCGGCGCCATCCCCGACGATGACCACGACGACACGGCCGCCATCCAAAAAGCCATCGACGCCTCGAACGCAGGCGACACGGTGACTCTGCCGGCGGGAACGTTGTTGATCAACCGCGCGCTGCGGGCGAAGTCGGGGGTGAGCATTCGCGGGGCGGGCTCGGAGCGGACGATCATCGCGCTCGATGCCGATCACGAAATCGATTTCTTCGATTTGTCCGGCACGCGCAATGTCGAGTTGACCGGCTTTACGATCGACGGCAAGGGCGACGCCAAGGCGCGCAACGGCATTTTCGCCCGCACGGGAGGCGGGCATTTCATCCACCATCTCACCATCCAGAATTTGGGCAGCCCCAACGGCCCGCTTGGAATCCATTTCATCGGAGCGGACGGCAACTACACAAACGGCGTGAGCGATTGCGTCATTGCCGACAACGCGATCCGGAATATCGGGCTGGCCTCCGCTTGGGGCGGCGGCATCCGCCTGTCCTGGGGCAGTTCGCGCAACAGGGTCCTGCGCAACGTGGTGGAGAACACCGGGCGCGGCGGCATTTTTGCCGATAACGGGTCGATGGACCTGGTCATCAGCAGCAACACGGTGTCGCGCTCGGGCCGGAAGGATTCCAAACTCGGTATCGAGATTTGGGGAGATTGTGATCGCTCCGTGATTGAGGATAACCGCATCGACCATTGGTTGAGCCTCAGCGGCTGCTCGCGCGTCGCGGCGCGCCGCAATACCGTCAGCGACACCTCCGGGGACATCGGCTTTATCGGGCTGGAAGTCATCGCCCAGGATGTGGTGGTCACCGACAATCTGGTCGATGGCGGGCAGCAGATCGGCGTCTCGGTGTCCAATGACGCCCACAATGAACGGCAGTATTGCGGCCACAACGTGATTCGGAACATGGTCCAGTGGGGCGCGCAGTTGCAGGGCGATCACACCGGCGCCCGGATGCTCTATTATTACAAGAACCAGTTCCTCACGATGCAGCGCGGCAATCCCGCGGCGATCTACCCCGGCGCGGACGGCAGGGGATTCCGATTCAACGGGAACTGCCGGCAGGTGACCCTGGACGGCAACGACATCAGCCGCAACCCCGCCGAAGGCATCGAGCTGGGCGGCGCCGGCCTGGACCAGATCAGCATCGTCAACAACAACATCACCGGCAATGGCTTCGCGGCGGTGACCGGCAATCCCGGGCCCGATTTCGAGTGGACCAACAACACCGTGGCGGGCAACGGCGACAATAAACAACCGGTCTCCCGCGGCTTCGCCAACCCCAAGCCGACGGCGGACTTCATCTGTCCGCCCGGGGCGGCTGCGGGCCGCCCGGTCGCGTTCACCAACAGGTCCAGCGCCGTGGACGGCGGGATTGCGCGCGTGCTCTGGGACTTTGGCGAAGGTGTGCCGGGCGTGCTGTCCGAAGGCGTCCACACCTACAGTCGCGCGGGGACTTACCGTGTTACGTTGGTCGTGTGGGACAACCGTGGCCGCGGAGCCATCGCGGAGCGCTCGGTAACGATCGGCCCGGGCGATGGGCCGCGCTGAGGGGACCCCCTCATTGCAGCTCAAAGCTAATCCCCTCGTATGCCTCGATGCGAGGGAAACGCAGTTCCAGTTCCTCCCCGGATTGCTTTTGTTGGAAGGAGGTCTCGGGAAATGCCGCCAGCCGGGTCGCGCGCCGGCCCTCGGGTATCCTCAAACGCACGCGAACATCCTCCACGGCAGGCAAGTAGCCGCTCTCATTGTCCGGCTCCGTGGTCCAGTTCAACAGGTGGAGCACGCGGCGGTTTCCGTTCAGGGTCAGGTTGGCAATCAGCGAGCTGGGCGCGGTGACCTGATAAGGCGGCGGCGTACCGGCGGCATATTGGACCAGGTTCCGCAGACAATCGCCCAGGACCGCCTGCTTGGTCGAGTTGTAGAGACTCTCCACCGACGACGCCAGGTACACCACCCGGCCCCGGCCGTGGGTCGATGTGACGACGCCGGGCAGGATCGGACGGCGTCCATCACCGGTGACGATATCCATCATCGCGGACCCGCCCTCCAATAGCTCGACCGGTTCGAGGTATCCGATGGGGACCAGCGGGGCATCGAGGGCGCCGTGCCGCGTAAGATACAGGTCGTTGGGTCCGCCGGTCATGCACCGGTAGCTGGTGAGGGTCTCGGCAAGCGCCCCCTGGGGATGCGCTGGACGAACGCGCAGCAGGGATTCAAGCTCGAAGCGGTCCAGGCGCTCACCGGCGGCGCCGTAGAGGGACGTTCCAAAGCAAGCCAGCAGTCCGCCGCCGCTCTCCACAAACCGTTCGAGGTTCTCCCGGCGGCGGGCCGTGAGCTGGGGAACATCCGCCAGGTACAGGACCCGGTAGCGGGCCAATTTCTCAGGCTCATCCAGTGCCGCCTGGGGAAGGGAGGTGACCTGGACATGACCGTAGAGACAGGCCGCGAATGCCCCGAGGGTCGATGACCGGACATCCGCGCTCCAAAACCACCCGGTTTGCGCATGGCCGGGCGGGTTCCGGGTGGCTTGCACCACGGCAACATAGGGCACATTCTCAGCCCCCTCGAATTCCGCCTCGTGGTCCCGCAAAACGGAGAACGGGAAACTGACCCAGCGCCGGTTTTCCGGCTGTGTCACGTAGGCGTACGGTTGGGCAATGATAGGAGCCCCCCCAAAGGCCGCGGTGGCGAAAATCTCTTGTTGATAGTCCAGCCCGTTGGGGACGGCCCGGGGCCAGTTGTTGTAAACCCCCACGTAAGGCCAGACGCCCAATCCGGCCGCGCGTGCCAGGCTGACGCCTTCGGCGCGCTCCAGCAGCGAGTGGCCGCGCTCGTAGAGAAAGGCGTCCATCGCCTTGAGAATCCGCGGGTCTTCATTCGCCATGTTGTCCCCATTGTTCACGTTGTAGATCAGCGGAATGTCTTTGTGGGCTTTCACTATCCGCCGGACCTCCTGAAGCACTCCCATCAGTTGCTCGTGGTACCATTGGTGATACTCCTCGATGACCTCGTGGTCTTGTTTGGTGTAATCCGCCTCTCGTTCATGCCAGGGGAGGGCCTTGCCCGAGGCCCTCTGAAATCCGTCCCGGCATCCGTCGCAATAGCAGACCTTCAGGCCCGGCCAGAAGTAGAACGGGCGCCATGTGTCGAAATAGAGCGCATCCACCGCATAGTCCCGCGCCACGTGTTCCACCAGGTCCAGGTACGCCTTGCGATAGGGCGTGTTCCAGCACACCGTCCCGTGATCCTCGCCGACGTACATGTGGTCGCGGCTCGGTCCGCCGCCCGGACGCACCCGCTGCGCGTACTCCGGATAATCCTTGGTCACCATCGACCAGGCCAGTTTGTGTCCCGTCGAAATGTAGGCAACGGTGCGGATGCCGCGCGGTTTGCAGGCCGCGATCGTCTCGGCCAGCGCATCGCGCGCGCCAAGATCGGGGTGAGTGGAGAAGCGGACTCCTTGTATCGTCGCGTACTTTCCCATGGTCGAGATGCGGACTGTGTTGGCATGCATCTCAACCATCGTCCGCGCCAGCGCCTCGGCGTCGTACTCGAGTTTCGGCGCAAAGGGCGGCTGGTACGCGTCCACCAGGAACACCCGCGCCGTTTGAATCCAGTTGAGATCGGCGGCGAAGGCGGCGGGGAGCGCCGCGCCGAAAAGGCAGATTTGAAGGCAGGCGGCCGTCGCGGGGAAGAAACTCATAGGAGTGGGCGTTTTCATGGCTTATTGAGGCAATGGTGGTTGGCGGGGGGTGTTCATGACCGGGCTGCGTCATTTGAACTGGACTTCGTAATAAAGGGTCCGGTCGCGCGCCCCGTCGATGCTGAAACGACCCTCGGCGACGGCCAATGACTTGCCGGTGCGGCGGCCGTTGTGATCCAGGACGTTCACCGCGGCCACAGTGCGACCAGGGATGGCGACCGTTGCCCTCACCGGTTCGAGCAGGATAGGGGCTTGACCGTTGTCCAGCGTGTGCGAGTCGAGGGTGAAGTACTTGAAGCCGCTATTGCAGTTGCGCGCCGTGGCGCAGAGCAGGGCGCTCCCGGCGTTCGTGAGCGTAGCGCCGCGTTCGAGGGCGGTCAGGAAGACAGAGGCATAGGGGCACGCGAGCCGAATGGTGACGTCCCCCAACCGGAGTTCCTTGCCTTCGGCAAACCCGACGACGGCCTTGGTGCCCGGTGTGTTGACGGTGAAGAAGCCCCGGCCCGAAGTGTCCCAGGCAAGCTGGCCGGTGCCGGAGACGATCGCCGCGCCCGCGCGGAACTTCGTGAGATCCGGGAAAGTCGAAGGCTGCGGGGTATCGGTAAACTCGACGACCACCCGACTGGCGGCTAGGGCTTCCGGCGGGACGCTCCCGCCGAAGGACTTGATGTCGCCTTCCTGGGTCACGGTGTCGGAGAAAGCGAATTGGCCGCTCGCAAGCTCGTCAGGGCTGACGCGGCGCGTCGAGATGATGTCGCCCTCGCGCACGTCGCCGCGGTAGAGCATCCGGGCCAGAGCGGGATACTGGCCGAGCTGGGTCGGCACGTCGGCCTCCCAGACGCCCCAGGGAGGCCAGCCGACGCGGTCGCCGAAGAGGCGGGGAGCGGCCTGCGCCTGGAACTCATAGCTGGCATCCCAGCCTTGCAGGCCCATCCCGTAAGCGGCGATGATGGCGGGGCCTTCGGCGCTGTAAAGGGAGGGATAGACGTGAATCCATTCGCTCAACCCGAAAGGCCGGTTGGCCACCTGCTGCAAGCCGGACGAGAAGTAACCGCTGCCGGGATGGGCCAGCATCGAATCGAAAAGCCCTCCGCCAAAATAATTATGGCGGTCGATGTAGCCCGCCAGCGCATCGGAGCGAAGGTTGTAGTAATGCGGCAGCATGGCCGGCGCCTGCCAGGGCGAGCCGCAGAGCGGGCCCTCGTAACCGGCATCCCGGATGGCCTTGGCGAACCGGGCGTAAAAGCGGTCTTGAATCTCGTGCAGCCAGGCGGCGCTATCCAGCAGGCGCTGGCGCGGCCCGCCTGATTGCCGGGGCAGATTGTCCTGGCCGAAGAACCACGGGTTGGTCTGGGGTTCGATGTTCTTTGCCGCCAGGCTCTCCCCGGGCTTGAGCGCCCCGGCCCAGGCCCGCTCGAATTTCTCTTCGGCGCCATACCGGGCCGCGAGCCAGTCGCAGAAACGGGCGGTGAAGTGGTGGCGATAGGTCGGGCAGGCGGTGAATGCCTTCTCCGACGTGTAGAAAAAGATGTCGTCCTCGTTTTGCAACTCGATGAACGAGAGCGCCGGCTCCTGGGCATAGGCGAGCCCGGTGTAGGGATTGCGGTGATGAAGCAGCTTGACGACCATCTCGATCATCAGGTCCTGCACATCCTCGGCGAAGTTGACGAAGCCGTACGTGTTGCGGTTCAGATGCCGCTCGATTTCGTCGTAAGCGAGGAGCCGCGCCCGGTTGGCGGGGCCGACGTGGAAACCGTAGGTGTGGGACCAGCCGAAATAGACGCCGTTGCTCTTGAGCTGGGCCGCGAAGTAATCGAGCCGATCCAGCCCCTCGGCCGTCATTCGGGTCGAGTCGTTCAAATCCCCGATCCCCATCTGGTCGGCGGGGTACGAGAATTTGTGCAGACGCACGCCATTCACGCCGTAGTTGGCAAAGCGGGCGGCGGTGAAGTCGGCCGTCTTTTTGTCGGGCGCGCAGCCGCCGCCGTAGGAGAGATTAACCCCCCAGAATTTCACGGGGGTCTTGTCCTCGAACTCGAAATGATCGCCCGCCATCCGCACGCCGCCATGCGCGCCCGCCGGCTTGTCCAGCCACTGGGCCATGCTGATGACGCTCGCGCCGGGGTCATCCGCGGGGGCGAACGGGAACCACTCCGGGCCGGCCACGGTCCGGATGAAGGGGGCGAGGTCCTCCGGCCGGGCGGCAAACCCGGTTTTGGAAGGGAACGTGATCGTGAGCGTGTTGGTGCGGGAGCCCGCCCTGAACACCTCCGAGGCCAGCAATAGGCGCATGTCCCCGTCGAACGAAATCGGGCAAGGCGGGTCCAGGGCGAGGGCGAGGTCGCCCCCCTTCTCCAAGTGGAGCACCAGGTTTGAAACCGCCGGCAGCGACCCCCGGGCAAACGGGAGTGGCTGCTCGCTCTGTTGCCCGTCGGCTTGAAAGACCTTCAGCCGGCCCCGCGCGAAGGCCTTATCCACGCTAAGGCCGGCCATGACCATTGTGATGGGAACATCCTTGGCCGCGCTCAAGCCATAGCGGAACGAGACCTGCCGCGGCCCGGTTTTCGCCGCTTGGAACCGAATCTCGATGACCTCGCCCTTCGCCTGGTTCACCACAAAGGGGACGGTCGTGACAAGTCCTTCGCCGGCGGCTTTGTCCTTCGATGAGAGCCCGACCCACTGCCAATTCGGTCCCCAGCCGCCCAGGCCCAGCCGGGCCACCCGCTCCTGGTCCTTGGCCAAGTGGAATTCGAGGGAATCGTCCGGCGAGATGACCGCGGCCCAGTGTTGTGCGGGCGGGCCGGAGTTCTCCCCGTTGGCCCCAAGGCCCACGGAGGCTGCGGCCAGACTCAGGCTGAGGCCGACAACAAGCGGCATATTCATGGACCGAGCATGACCCGCGGCCCGCCGCCGCACAACTGCTTTTCTCGCCAATGGGCACGCCCGCTACGCGCGCCGGACTGGACAGGCGCGGGAGATTCGTATAGAAGCTTGAGGACCAATATGAAGAGCTACCCTGGTTGTTCGATTGAGGAGAGAGCGGCTGCACACCCAATTCCATGCTTCATGGTTCCTGCCCTGGCCTTGGGCCTGCTGTTCTGCCTGGCTGCGCCGCGCGCGGCGGCGGCAACGCTCAGGCTCGAGACGAGCGAGGACGCGACCGCCTGGACCGTGTTCTACGGGCAGCAAAAGGTGTTCGTTTATTCGTTCGCCCCGAAGAAGTTCAAGCCGTACGTGAAGGAACTCAGTCCCTTGGGCGGCGAGAATATCCTGCGCGACGCGCCTTTCGATCACCTGCACCATCACGCGCTGATGTACGGCATCCGCGTAAACGGGATCAATTTCTGGGAGGAGGTCTCCGGAAACGGCGTCGAGAAGGTGATTCAGACTTCGAGGCCCGTGTGCGGCGAGGCTGGAACGGACGGCCAGGCGGAGGCGAAATTCGAGCAGGTGTTGCAGTGGGTCGCGCCGCAGGACGCGTTTCTGCCGGACACCGCCCCGGTGGCGCTGCTGGTCGAGCATCGGGCGCTGGTGCTGACGGTCAATCCGGCTCGGCAGGAGGTGGCCCTGGAATGGAAATCGAAGTTCGAGGTCGGACCCAAGACGAACACCGTCACGCTGGGCGGCGCCAATTATCACGGCCTGGGCATGCGTTTTCGCCAGGACCTCGACGGGCTGGCGGCGCATTGGCTGGCCGGCGCGGGCGAATTGGCGACGGGCCGCAGCCCGGACCTGGCCAACAGCCGGCAGGACCTTTCGCAAGTGCCCTGGGCGGCGGTGTCTTTCAACGAACCGGGCCACCCGGCCACCATCGCCCTCGCGGGCCATCCCGCCAACGCGCGCGGGGACGCCGTCTATTTCAGCATGCTCACGCCCTTTGCCTATCTCTCGGCAACCCAAGGGCTGGACAAGGAACCGCTGATTTATCACCGGGGCGACCCGTTCGAGTTGAATTACTTGGTTCTCGTTTACCCGGAGGCCAAGCCCTCCGATACGCTCCGCCGGCGCGTGGAAGCCTGGCGCCAAACCAAACCTTGAAAGCAGCAACCTCAACCACGATACATATATGGGCAAAATTGGCTTAGGCGTTAACATGGAATACATCCGGCCCCACGACAAACCGTTCGAGTGGGGCGTCGAAAAGGCGGCCGAACTGGGCTACGAGTACGTTGAACCGATGGTGCATTGGGGCCGCGAGCTGTTGAGCGAGGCCGGCTATTTTCACAGCGTCTCCATGCTGGACGACCCGCTGCGCATCAAGCGGGCGTGCGAGAAGGCCGGCATCAAGCTCTCGGGGCTTTCGGCGCACTGTCCGCTGTGCAAGCCGGAGATCAGCGTCGAGTACCTGAAGCAGGCGGCGCGGTTCGCGGCCGAGTGCGGCGCGCCGGTGATCAACACGGACGAGGGACTCAAGCCGGACTGGACCACCGAGGCGGAGGACTTTGCACTGATGCGCTACACATTGATGGAGGCCTCGCGCGTGGCCGAGCCGCGCGGCATCCTCATCGGGCTGGAGCCGCACCAGCAGTACAGCAAGCACCCGGATGGCCTGGACCGCATTTACGGCCTCGTGAAAAGCCCGGCCATCGGCATCAACTTCGACACCGGGAACAGCTATCTCTGCGGCCATGACCTGTACCAATGGCTCGAGCGTGTCCTTGACCGTCTGGTCCATCTCCATGCCAAGGACATCTCCGTCCAGCAATCCTCCGCCGAACGCGGCAAAGTCACCGGCACGGCCGTCGGCTGCGCGTGCGGTGACGGGGTGGTTGATTGGGCCCGCGTGATCCGCATCTGCCGGAAGGCGAAGCGAGACATCGTGTTTTCCGTCGAGTGCGGCACCGTCGAGCAGGCCGAGCGGTCCGTGGCCCATCTCAAGCCGCTGCTCGGCGCTTAGGGACCGCGCAAAAATAACTTCGCCTTTTATGGCGCAGGGGTTTTGGCCGCTGGCGAGGCGCGAGCGACGCGCACACCCCGGTAGTCGGTCTGTAAGGAGCGAGCAACGAAGCCGGCGGGCAAAAGGACCAGCCAGAAAAGGTGAAGTTATTTTTGCGCGGTCCCTTGGGAGCCGTCCAGAGACAACGCCGGCAGGCCGCCCTGGTCGTTTGCCGCCGACATTTCGTCGCGAAAACGTAACTGGACCGCCGTTGATCGTTTGCGGGGCCGTCCGTAGGCTCTCCCATGTTGGATGAAACCGGGTCACGAGAAACCCGGTGGAGAACACGCAACGCGAGTTGCAACAACGGACCCTCTACAAACAAAGAACATCAATGAAAGCGAGAAAATCGAATCGAACGGAGCCGCGGGTTCCCCTGTCGGCGGAGAAACCGGAGGCAGTCAGCCGGAGCAACGGTCACGACGTGCCGGGCGCGGAAGGCGGCAACGGCGGCACGGCCTTGGCGGAGCCGCCGGTCACGGAGGTTGTGGCCCGGGGTGATGTGGGCTTTGGCAACTCACTGTTCATCCGCGGCGAGGGCGACGGCCTGAGCTGGGAGCGCGGGACGCCGCTGGCCTGCACGGACGCCTCGACCTGGGTGTGGTCGGCCGCCCAGGCGCGCGAGAAGGTCGTGTTCAAATTGTTGCTCAACGACCAGGTCTGGGCCAAGGGCGAAGACGTGGTCGTCAAGGCGGGCCAGAGGGTCGAGGTAGTTCCAGGGTTCTGAATCAGAACTTGACGGTCAGGTCAAGCTGCAGGAGGTGGTAATTCTGGATGGGGTTCATCTGGGGGATGTCCTGGTTGCTGCCGCCGGTGCCGAGTTTGTCATTGATGCGGCTGGCGTACCCGTAACGGACGGTGCTGATGACGTTGTCGGTCAGCCCATACGCCAGCGCGCTGTAAATCCCCTGCATGTTCCCGCGACCCTCGAAGAAGTCGGAGTCCAGGAGGTTCGGGTCGAGGGCGTATTGCTCGATGTGCTGCCAATAGGTGCGCGCTTCCCATGCATGTTTCTTGGCCGTCTGGCCATAGACCAGGCCCAGGCCGTCCTTGTTGCCGATGGCGAAGCCGATCTGATAGGCCTTGGTGTCCGAGGTCTGCGGGGAAGGAATCGGGGCGATGCCGCCTCCGCCGAGAGGTTGGAATGCCGATCTCGAGGCCGCATAAGCAGCCTCGGCGCGGTCTCCTCCCTCGAGGTTCTGGGCATAGTCGCCAAACAAGCGGAGGTTGAGCTTGTTCAGCTTGTAGTTGAACTCCCACGGAATCTCGAGAACCAGGAGGTCGTTGATCCCGGTCTGGTTGGCGGTAAACCCGTCATAGTAGCCCTGGGGATAGCCGCTCCAGCCCTCCGTGTTTCCCGTCATGCTGTTGGTCGAGCCTTGTCCCACGAAAGTGCCCTTGAAGTCCGGGGTCTCGGTTGAGCCTGGCGTGTTCCCATTGACGCCCTGGCCGGCGTAGTTGTAGAGCACCGGCGCTATCTTGAACGAGAGCTTCTCGGTGATGTGGTAGTTTACACCAGCCTGCCAGGCCAGAAGAAAGGCCGGGGAGGCATTCTCGAACCCGAGGTTGAAGAGGCCCGGCGCGGTGTGCGTGGGGTTGGCGTCCTGATATACGAATTGACCGGCCGTGGCGAAGAAATCGGCGCGTCCCACGGGGTAGGTGAACCGCTCGGCGGCGCCTTCGGGTGTGAGGTCGCTATCCCATACCATGGCGGTCGTGTAGAGCGGGTTCTCCATTTTGCCCACGGTCAGGTTGAGCCAGCCCGTCGGATGCCACCCAATATAGAGCTGGCCGACGTCCACGCCGTCGGTGGACTTGCCAAAAGGCCCTTGGTAGGGAACTCCGCTGGAGGAGGTGCCGAATGTGACCCAGGGCGAGCGCGGATTGGACGAGGTGTCCAGCCTGAACCCGTAATAAAAGTCGTCGTAGATGTCGCCGCGCAGCCCGATCCTGAGCGCGCCGCGCTCGCGGTTCAACTCGATGCGGGAGTCGTCGGGCGCGCTGACCTGGCGGTTTTCATAGCGCACCCGCAGGTCGCCATAAATCTCGAAATCCTTGAATGCCTTGCTCAGTTTCCACCTTGAATCCGAGGCGATGGGCGCGGCGTTGGTGCGCATCGCATCGGCTTCGATGCGGACCTTCCTGGCCTCTTCCTGCGTGACCATCCCCTTCTCGATCATCAGGTCCAGCAGCGGGTCGCGCGCCTCCTGGGAAATGGCGTTGAACACATTGAATGCCAATACACAGCAGATGACGCCCGCGGACCACGTCCGCGCGCGAATGGTTCCAGTTATGCCTTGCGGGCTGCTCGCCCGAGGGACCTTCATGATGTGGTGGTTTCGCATCGGCACAAACCCTAGGGACCCCTAATGACGAGCGGGTGTCGAAAATGTGACATTTCGGTTACGCGGATTGGGCCGGGCGGGCCGCTGTGTCCGAATTCTGGTGTTTCTCGGCCTCCCTGCCGTCGTTGGCGCCTGCTTCCGTCTCTGCGTTGGTTGCGTCTCCGCGGTCCCTAAGTGACCTTTCTGAAACGGGCCGGGTGAACGGGGAACAGACGAGGCAGAGGTCTATCGTAATTCAATGTAACGCAACTTATTACGACTGGATGTGGCGCGTCCGAAAACAGCAGTGACATGTCCTTTGGCAAGCTGTGCGGCCAGCCTCGCAACCCATACAGTGGGTGGCGTCCAAGCGGGCAGTGTGCCTGGGACCTGAGAACATAACTAAAACAAACCACAGCGGTTAAGATCATGAACAACATAAGAAAAGTGATGCTGTCGGCGGTGGCGGCTTTGGGGATGGCCGCGCCGGCCCAAGCACAGTACGTCAATGGCGATTTGCTGGCCGGGTTCACGGGCGGGTCAACCGATTTCATCCTGGACCTTGGACAGTTCTCGAGCCTTACCCTGGGCAAGACCTGGAACGTTGGAGCGAACCTGGGCACCAAGTTCGGCGTGGTTGGGGCGCTGAACCTCGGGCAGGTCGTTTTCGCGACCTCCTCCGACTCCGCTGAGAACGGTTTCAACCCGCAGGGCCTGTTCACCGGCGCCCGCGCCGATGTCGCAACCTTGGCCCAAGGCAGCCTCTCGGCCGGCCTCTCCGCCACCCTCACTCCGTCCCTTACTTATAGTTGGACCTACCAGACGGCGCAGCCGGCCGGAACTCCCGGCAAATCGTTCGAAAACGACTTCTTCAACCCGAACGTGAGTGCCGGCTCGACGGCGTATTTCTTCGGAAACGCGAACAACGGCACGGTTGAGGCCGAGAACGCGTTCACCTATAACAACGTCTCCGGGCAGCTAACCTACAGCGCGGTCCCGGAGCCCGGCACCGTTTCCCTGCTCGCGGTAATGGGCTTGGTGGGGCTTGCGGTCCGTCGCGCTGTGGGCCGCCGAGTCCGGTAGCTCGGAGCGCACTTTCAAAAACACCTCGCAGACCGATTTAACCACATCAACAAAAACGCAGAATCAAAATTAGCATGAACAACAAATCCATCCTTCTTGCCGGCGCTCTGAGCCTGTGCGTTGCCAGCATGGCCAGCGCCGCACAATACGCCTACATGACCGGCTCGACCGCGGCGCGCGCGGCGTTCTACACGGCGATTATGGACGGCACTACCGTTTTCGATGCCACTCCGACCGTGATCACCCAGGGCAGCAGCAGTCCTGGCGGCGCGAGTTACATGAACTTCGTGGGCACCCTCGGCGGCGTGGCAACCATCCTCAAGTGCCATTGGTCCGGCTCCGAAGGCGGCATCTCCGACCTCGCCGGCAGCGGGACCGAGCAGTTCCTCGACGACACGGCGGTCAACTCGCTTTCTTCCGCCACCCCGGGGCCGTTTGTGAACTCGACGGTTGACCTCTGCGCGGCGGACAACGACAAGGCCTATTCCAGGAACCCCAGCGCGGCGATCACGGGCGCGAAAGTGTGCGTGGTCGCGTTCAAATGGGAGAAGGAGAAAGGCTCGGCCGCCAGCCTCACGAACGTGACGGACCAGAGTCTGCGCATCGCCCTTTCGGGAGGCGCCAAGCTGGCCCAGTTCTCCGGCAACCCGGCTGACACGAATTGGGTCTATGTGAGCGGGCGCAATAATCAATCCGGCACCCGCGTCAATGCGTTTGGCGACACCGGCTACGGCATTTTCACCGCGCCTTACCAGCTTGAAGTCGCAGCCAACGGCTCCATGGTGGTTGAGACCGACGGCAACATCCTCGAGGACGTCGGCTATTCCGGCGGTGGTTCCGTGGCCACGCAAATGGGTTACGACCTCAGCCAGGCAACCGCGGTGGACACGGCCAACGGCAACGGCGCCCAGCCATACAGCGTCGTTGCCTACCTGGGCATCTCCGATGCGGCCACCGCCGAGAGCCTCGGCGCGACGCCCTTGACCTACAACGGCGTTGCCTACAGCGTCGCCGCCGTCCAGCAAGGCGATTACGCCTTCTGGGGCAACGAATACACCTATCATAAGAACACCGTCAGCAGCCAGGCCCTGACAGTTTACAACAAGCTGGTGGCCCCTGCCGGCGTCTCCGGCCATGCCGACGGCGTCGTCACAATCAGCCTGAGCTCCATGCAGGCTGTCCGCAACGGCCCCACCTCCGACCCGTCTCACCTGTAAGAAAACCGCTCCGATAAGCATTCGTTCCTCGGCCAGGCCGGCGTGGTGGCAGTCCACGCCGGCCTTTAACTATGAAAGCAGCCCTCCGGTTTTGCATCTTGCCGGCCTCCTGCCTGGTCATCGTCCTCGCTCTCGTGGCGATCAACAGGCAAGAGCCAACTGCCCAACCCCAGCCCGAGGCCGTATCCAGCGCCGAGCAAGGGCCAGCCGGCCAACCCGATGGGGCCGGCCCGGAACGCGGCGCGCCCCAAGGGCTTGCGAAGGCTGCCGCGCAGCCTGCCGAGACCTCGGGGTCTCCGATCCAAGACTCGCCCGGCTCCGGGGTCTCGACGCCTCTTGTGTTCCAGGATGTGGATTTGGCCGCGATGAACCTCGATGCCGGCCAGAGACAGGCCATCGCTGATTTGCGCCAGAGGTTCGTCGAGGCCCTCGGCGGGCCGAACCAGGACCCTGCGGACCCGGGTTACCGGGAACGCTGGCTACAGAGCCTGGCCGAGAATGACCGTTTGTTGCGAGCCATGATCGGCGTCAGGGCTTGGCAGGATTATCAGCTCGCCGGCAGAAAGCACGAATAGTTGTCGAAAGTGACATTCGGGTTACGGCAAGAGCGCCTAATGTTACAATATTCTGCCCGAAGGCCCAGGATTGAAACTGGCCGGGTCACGCAGTGAGGCAAAGCCCTGGAAACCACTGAATACCGACTCGAGGAGAGCAATGTCCGAAAACTGTTGTCGATGTCCTCTCACGATATGGCACGCGCCTGCCTTCATCACTAGCATACGCCATTGAAATTAACAAAAGACGCAATAATGAACGGATTCATAAGAATGCGGGGATTGAATTTGGCCGGGTGCGCAGTGCCGGCCGTGGTTGGTTTACTGATCCTGGCTGGCAGCGCGCAGGCCCAACCCTTTGTGTATCAGAACAACGATTTGTGCCTTGGGTT
>CAZZFF010000138.1:0-16851 GCA_964653485.1 uncultured Verrucomicrobiota bacterium
GAGGTCGCATAACAGCTTTCCGAGTGACCTATGTCTCGGGCGATGACCATCAGATTAGTGCCTCGCTTATCGGACAGCCATTTGACCGTGAGGGGGCGACATGGCTCGTATGATCCCCCCGGCGGTTTTCTCCGGGCACCCAAGCCGTGGGGAGCGTGAGGTGTTCCACAGGCTGCGAGATGATCCTGCCACCGAAAAATGGGCAGTACTGCACTCTCTTGATCTGGCTGAGCACCGAAGAAACGTGTGTGGAGAACTCGACTTCGTTGTCATAGTGCCGAACCTTGGCGTCGCATGCGTGGAGGTTAAGGGCTGTTCCTCCGTCCGACGTGAAAGCGGCAAGTGGTACTATGGCACTGACTCTAAACCGGACATGCGAGGGCCGACAGTCTCAAAGACCACGAACGACGTAACCGCGGCAAGCCCATTCTCGCGCGGAGTTAACCGCAAAGAACGCAGAGATCACAAAGAGGGGTCTCACGGAGGCCAGAATGATGCGAAGAGATTTGCAGCCCTTTCGGATTTCGGATTTCGGATTTCCTTCGGACTTCGGATTTCGGATTTCGGATTTTTCTTTGGATTTCGGATTTCGGATTTTTCTTTGGGCTTTCGGCCTTTCCAGTCAGCTTCCCTCCAACCTTCGAGTGCAGACTCTCACCGCCGCTTCGTTCATCACCGCTGCGAACCGCAAGCCTCTGGTGCTGACGCGCAGTTCCTGGAGATGGAAATGGCGCATCACCGCTTCGTAAATCGCCGCGCCCATGAGGATTACGTCGGCGCGGTTTCTGGGCAAGCCTGGGATGCGTTCACGCTCCGCCAGCGGCAGACTCCAGAGTCGGTTCGTGTGCCAGGCCAGCCGCTCCGCGCTCAATCGAACCGCTTCGAGCCGTTCCCGGTCGAACGTCTGGAGTTGGGCTTCCATGCAGCCAAGAATGCTCGCGGTGCCGCCGGTAGCGACGAGCCGGAGCTGGCCTGGAGTTGCCTGCTGCCGCAGCACCGGGGCCAGGGGCGGCTGCACTTCCTGCTCGAGAAACCCGCTCAGCCATCGGCGGCAGCCGGCCAATTCCTCGGGGATCGGCGGGTCGCCTGGAGGAAATCGATCCAGCAGCCGCACTGTTCCCAGGTGAAAGCTCTGGGCAAAGAGCTTGTGTCCGCCCTTGCCGACGATGAACTCCGTGCTGCCCCCGCCTACGTCCAGCAGCAGCAGCGGCGCCACCGCCAATGCCGGCTCGGTCGTCACACCCTGGAAAACCCAATCCGCTTCCTGCTCCCCGGAGATGATTTCAACACTGAGTCCGGAAGTCCGCTTCACGGCGTCGGCCAGTTCCTCGGAGTTGCGGGCATCGCGGGCGGCGCTCGTGGCGATGACGCGAATCGAGGCCGCCTCGAAGTCCCGCGCCTTGGCCGCAAACTCCGCCACTGCCGCGGCGGTCTTGGCCATCGGTCCCGGCTGGAGCCGCTGGGCCTTGTATAGGCCTTGTCCCAGCCGCGTCTGCCTGCTCCCCTCCCACACCGGGCGCACCTCGGCAGCCTCGACCTCGGCCACCAGCAGCTTGACGGAGTTGGTGCCAATATCGATGACCGCTCGCACAACGCCTTTCATTCAGATTAGGAGCAAGATTAAGATAGGAACACGAAACCGCCACCCAAAAGAGCGCCATTCGGCCTTTTCCAGAGCGGCTCGGCAAAACCGGCTTGACAATGGGAGTGTGGTTAAAAAGGATATTGTAAATCAACTTTGGACTATGAGAAGCTTATCGTTCGACGGTTTTCGGCGGCGGCAGGCGGTTGAGCGTTCGCTGTGGGCGATGGTCGCGATGCTCTTGGGGACGATGGCCCACGGCGGGCCGCCGGGGCCTCCGGGATTGCAGCCCGATACCAACTCGGCGGCGGGCGGCTCGGCGGCCGGTGGGGGCGCGGGCTCGGCAGGAATGCTCGCGAACGCCCCTTCCAATTACGTGTGGATACCTCCCGGGACATTCACCATGGGCAGCCCGCCGAAGGAAGCGGGCCGCATCAATACTGAGGGTCCTCGAACGGTCGTGACGCTGACGAAGGGGTTCTACATGGACAAGTTCCTGGTCACCCAGGGGGAGTATCTGGCGGTCATCGGGTCCAACCCGAGCTACTGCGCCGGGGACACAAACCGGCCGGTTGAGGCCTGCGGCTGGTTCCAGGCGACCAACTACTGCGGCAAGCTGACCGCGCGCGAGCGCCAGGCGGGGCGGCTGCCGGCCAATTGGTGTTACCGGCTGCCAACCGAGGCCGAGTGGGAATACGCCTGCCGGGCCGGAACCACCACTCGCTTCAGCTACGGCGACGACCCGGGCTACACGAACCTGACCAAGTACGGCTGGTGGCACGAGAACAGTTGCTCGAGCAACAAGCCGCCGGGCAATTCCTACTTTGTCCTTGGCCGCTATTATCAAACGCATCCCGTTGGCCAGAAGCTGCCCAATCCCTGGGGGCTGTATGATATGCACGGCTTGGTCAGTGAATGGTGCCAGGATTGGTTCGCCCCCGCTTACCCCGGAGGGAACGTCACGGACCCGCAAGGTCCCGAAACCGGGGACGAACGTGTCATCCGCAGTGGGAGTTGGCTGGACAATCCCTTTGCCCTCCGTTCCGCCATGCGCTACCACGTCCCCCCTCGCAACGTGAGCGGGATTTACGGCTTCAGAACCGTTTTGGCCCCGGTCAGGCCGTGAGCCGAGCGCGGAGCCTTCGAGGGCAAGGGCGTCGCGGCCCTGCCCAGGCTCCTCCGTGGGCCTTGCCTCTTTGCCGGAGGAAGCTCAAGACCAGTCGGACGCCCCGATCCAAGATCGACGGCGCGCCGCCCGAAGGTTTTTTGTCTGGCATTACCCCCAAAAACCTGATTAGATTTGCCTATGGCAGAAAAGAGCCTGAATGACATTCCGCGTGACGTGCGGGCGCTCTACACGAAAGGCAACGAAGCAGTAGCCCGCGAGAACCTCGATTACGCCATCGACCTTTTCAACCAGGTCCTTCTCAGGGAGCCGGGCTTCTATGAATGCCGCAAGGCCCTCCGCATCGCCCAACTTCAACGCTCAGCCGGCAGCGGCCGAGGGTTCTTCAAAAAAATGCTCCGAGACGCCGGTTCCCAGCCCTTGCTCGCCAAGGGCCAGGTCGCCTTGCACGGCGATCCCGCCGCGGCCCTGCACATCGCCGAGCAGGTCCTCAACAGCGACCCGAACAGCTCGGCCGCGCACAAGTTGATTGTCGAGGCCGCCGGGGCGCTTCAACTGCCGCGCACCGCGGTGCTCTCGCTCGAGATGCTCTCCAAGTTCTCGCCTCGAGACAAGGACGTGGCCATGAAACTCGCCGGCGCACTGGCCGAAATCGGAGAACCCCAGCACGCCGAGCGCATCCTCATCGAAATATGCCGCCTCTTCCCGCGCGACGGCGATCTGGCCCAGGCCCTCAAGGATGTCTCCGCTCGCAAAACCATGGACGAAGGCGGTTATGAGGCCCTGGCCGACGGCTCCGGCACCTATCGCGACATCTTGAAGGACAAGGAAGAGGCCATCTCCCTCGAGCAAGAGAACAGGCAGGTCAAGTCTGAAGACGTCAGCGCACGCCTCATCCGGGAATACGAGACCCGCCTGCCCAACGAGCCTGATAACGTCAAGCTCCTCCGCACCCTGGCCGAACTCCACACCCAGAAAAACCAGTTCGACATTGCCCTGGGCTATTATGACCGCATCAAGAAGACCGACGTCGGCGGCGATGCCGCCCTGGACTGCGCCATCGCCCAAACCGTTTCCCGCAAATTCGATTACCAGATTTCCCAGCTCGAACCCACCGCCCCTGATTACGCGGAGCGCGCGGCCGCCATCCAGGCCGAAAAGCAAGCCTACCAGTTGGCCGAGTGCCAGAAACGCGTCGAGCGATTCCCCACCGACCTCCAATTCCGTTTCGAGCTGGGCGAACTCTACTTCCACGCCGGCAAGACCGCCGAGGCCATCCAGGAATTCCAAAAGGCCCAGAACAACCCCCACAAACGCATCCCCGCCATGAATTACCTGGGCCAGTGCTTCGCCAGGCGAAAGACGACCTGGGACATGGCCGTCCGCACCTTCCAGAATGCCCTCAAGGAAAAGCCGGTGTTCGACGACGAGAAGAAGGAACTGATCTACAACCTTGGCTGCGTTCTCGAGACCATGGGCAAGAAACCAGAGGCACTCGAACAGTTCAAACTCATCTACGAAGTGGACATCGGCTATAAGGACGTGATGGCCAAGGTCGATGCCTTCGATTCCGGCCAGGCGTGAAGGCCGGCCGGGGCGCTCCCTCGTAACGGCTCCTTACCGATCCCGTTTAAGCAGGAATTGCGCTAGGGCCTCCAGCGCCACAGCGCGGCCCGCAAAAGGCCTGAGCGCCGCAAAGGCCCGCCGGGTCAGGTCCTCGGCTATCTTGCGGGACTTCTCCAGCCCGACAATGGACGGGTAGGTGGCCTTTTGCGCCTTGGTATCTTTGCCGGCCGTCTTGCCGAGCTTCTCGCTGGTCTGGGTCACGTCCAGGATATCATCGATCACCTGGAAGGCGAGGCCCACGTGGTAGCCGAAATCGGTCAGCGCCTCGAGTTGGGCCTGGGTGCAGTTGGCGCTCATTCCCCCCAGGCGCACTGAGCAGCAGAGCAGGGCGGAGGTCTTGCGCTCGTGGATGTAGCGGAGTTGCGGGGCCGAAATCTTCTTCCCCTCGGCCTCGAGGTCCGCGACCTGGCCCGCCACCAATTGCAGCGACCCCGCCGCGCGGGCAAGTTCCAGGATGATGTCCTGGTGCGAGTAGCGCCGCCGGCTCTTGGATTGCGCCGCCACCTCGAAGGCCTGCGTCAGCAGCGCGTCCCCCGCCAGCACCGCGATGCCTTCCCCAAACACCTTGTGGTTTGTGAGCTTGCCCCGGCGGTAATCATCATTGTCCATGCCCGGCAGGTCGTCATGAATCAGAGAGTAGGTGTGGATGCACTCGACCGCGCAAGCCAGCGGCATCGCGTCAGCCTCACTGCCGCCGCACGCCGCCGCCGCCGCCAGGCACAATGCCGGACGCATCCGCTTGCCGCCCGCGAACAGGGAGTAGCGCATCGCCCGGTGAATCGTGGACGGCCGGACTTTGGCCGCCGGCAGATACTTATCCAGCGCCCGGTTGACCGCCTCCGTGCGCATCGCCAGAAATGCCGAGAGGTCAAACGACACCCTCGGGCTTGGACTCGTGCCCTTTGTCATGGTGGACATCAGGGTTTCGTTTTAGAAAAATGCCTCGCGCCGCGCAATAGAATTCCCCGGCTTTTTCGTTGCGACCCTCCCGCCCTCTGCCTACCGTTGGGGCCGTTGTGGCTGTTAGAATCTGGCTCTGGCTTTCAGTGCTCGCCAGTGTGGCGGGGTGGGGTCTGTCCGCGGTGGGACAGTTGAACCGCCTTGGATACGGGGTCCTCTTCGGGGTCGCCGCGGCGGTCTTCTGGCTCGCCCGCAAGCGCCTCGGCTTCCAACTCCCGCCCCCGCGCCGGCGGCGGCGGTGGGGCCGGCGGTTGCGCCGGCCTTGGCCCATGGCCTTCGCGGTGGTCGCCTCGCTGGTCTTCCTGGGTGGCGCCCTCTATCCTCCGACCAATCATACCGCGTTCACCTACCGGATTCCCCGGGTGCTCGATTGGCTGGCCCAAGGCCGCTGGCACTGGATTCATACCATCGGCTACCGCATGAACGACCGCGCGTGCGGAATCGAGTGGCTCAGCGCCCCCTTGCTCCTGTTCACCAAGTCCGACCGCGCGCTCTTCCTGCTCAACTTCATCCCGTTCCTGCTCCTGCCGGGCCTGGTCTTCAGCGTATTCACCCGCCTCGGAGTGCGGCCCCGGGCCGCCTGGCACTGGATGTGGCTGGCGCCGACCGGCTACACCTTCCTGCTCCAGGCCGGCAGCGCCGGCAACGATGCCTTTCCCACCGTGTATGCCCTGGCCGCCCTTGACTTCGCCTGCCGCGCCTGGGCATCTCGCCGCCTCGCCGACCTTTGCCTCTCCCTCCTCTCCGCGGCCCTCCTCACCGGCACCAAGGCCAGCAACCTGCCCCTCCTCTTGCCCTGGACGCTCCTGGCCCTCCCTTTGCTGCCCCTCCTCAAGCGCCGTCCGCTTGCCGCGCTGGGCGTCGCTCTGCTCGCCGCGGCGGTTTCCTTCCTCCCGACCGCCGTGCTCAACATCGTCCATTGCGGCGACTGGTCCGGTCTCAAACTCGAACGCGCCGGCATGGACCTCAAAAACCCGTGGGTGGGCATCTGGGGCAATGCCTTCCTCTTGCTCCTCCACAACTTTGTCCCGCCCATCTTCCCCGCGGCCGGCTGGTGGAATGAATCGGGCCTGGGCCTGCTCCCGCCGGCCGTGGCTAAGGCCCTGACAGCCAATTTCGAGAACGGGTTCCATCAACTCAAGGAACTGCCGACTGAAGACTGGGCGGGCTTGGGCGTCGGCGTCAGCCTGCTGGCCGTCCTGTCCGCGCTCGCCGCCCTCCGCCGCGGCAGGCCGGGAGCGCCGCCTTCAGGCGGCGGCAGCCTCAACAGCGAGTCCGTGCTCCGCCGCGCCAGGGCAGGGGACCCCACGCCTCCGCTGGCCGTCCCGTCCCGGATTCGCCGGTGGGTGCTGGTCAGCGCGTGGATGGCCCTGCTGGCCTACTGCGTCAAATCAGGAATGGCCACCGGCGCCCGCATCATCACGCCCTACTACCCGCTGTTGCTCGCGTCCCTGCTGGCCGGAGCCCGGCAGTCCGAAATCGTCCGCCGCCGATGGTGGCAGCGGTCGGCCTGGGCCGTGTTCGGCCTGGCGCTCCTGGTCCTGGTGCTCACGCCCGGACGCCCCTTGTGGCCGGCCCGGACCGTGCTCTCCGAAGGCCTGGCGCTGCGGCCCGGACAACGCTCGCTCGCTCGCGCCCTCGATGTCTATGCCGTCTATGCGGACCGCTGGGACCCCCTGGCCAGCGTCCGCGCCCTCCTCCCCCCAGGCCAGGCCGTCACCGGGTTCCTGGCGGATGGCGACGACATCGACATCTCTTTGCGGCGGCCGTTCTTCGAGCGGCGGGTGGAACACGTCCTGTTGGAAGATTCCCCTGCCGACCTCCGCCGCCGGCATATCCGCTATGTGGTGGTCGGCGGGGCCTTCCTGGCTTCCAGGCACACGACCCTCGCCGCATGGCAGGCCCGCTCCGGGGCGGAATTGATCGGCGCCACCAATGCCACCTTGAAGGTCGCCGAAGGACCTCAAAGCTGGTACGTCCTCCGCCTACCCGACTGAGCAGGCGTTTTTAATTGAGCGCGACCTGCCCCTCTGTTATCAAAGCACTCGAACTCTGGCGCGGACAAATATGCAAAAGCAACGGACTAAAGGCATTCTTGGAGATTTTCGCTCCGATTTCCTGGAATGCTGGCGGCGGCTGCCCAACAAAGGTTTTTTCGTTGTGCTCCTGGCCGCGTGGCTGGCGTTGTTCCATTTCGCCGGCAATTCGACCCTCGGCTACGTCCATTCCCCCTCGCTCTTCGCATTCACGCTCGACGCCTATCACCCGCGCCTGGTGGTGTGGCTGAGGACCTTTGACCTCAACTCAATCTCCCACTGGATGAGCGAGGGCGACGAAGGCCATTGTCTGCTGGTCCCCTTTGTCGTGGCGGGGCTTTGCTGGTGGAAACGCAAAGAGTTGACCGCCCTGCCGCTGCGCTTGTGGTGGCCCGGACTGGCCATCTTGGGCGTGGCCCTGCTCCTGCACCTCTTTGCGTTCCTGGTCCAGCAGCCCAAGCTCTCCCTCCTCGCTCTGTTGACGGGGTTCTTTGGCTTGATGGGGCTGGCGTGGGGACCCGCCTGGCTGCGGGCCGGTTTCTTCCCGTTCTTCCTCCTGGTCTTTTGCATCCCAATCGGGGTCCAGGCCCAGCCCATCACCTTCCACCTGCGGCTCCTGGTGTGCCAACTCGTTGATTTCGTGGCCAACAACCTCCTGGCCATCGAGGTCCACAGGCAGGGCACCTCCCTCATTAATCCCGCCGGCCATTACCAATACGAGGTCGCCGCGGCCTGCAGCGGGTTGCACAGCCTCATCGCCACGCTCGGGCTGGCCACCGTCTATGCCTTTGTCGCCCTTCGGACCTGGTGGAAGCGCGCGCTCATGGTGGCGTCCGCGTTTCCCCTGGCCGTCCTGGGCAACCTCATGCGGATGCTCGCCATCATCATCGCGGCCGAGATTGGCGGCCAGGCCGCCGGCAACAAAGTCCACGACGGCGGCCCCGGCGGCGTGTACAGCCTCCTGCCCTACGTGCCCGCGTTTCTGGGCCTCATCCTCCTGGGCTATTGGCTGCGCGAGCCAAAACCCCAAACCCCCTTGCCCCTGGCAACTCAATCCCCATGAACCGCCGGAAGTGGATACTCCTGTTGGCCGCCCTGGTCATGATGGCCGGCACCCTCGCCATGCTTGCCGGGCTGCGCGCCCACCAAAAACTCGGCCGCCCCGGCGTCAAGACCCGCCCCCTGCCCGATAGCATCCGCCTCCAAATCGACCTGCCCGAGCGCGTCCTGGATTACACCTCCAAACCCCTCCAAGTCGAAAAATTCGTGCTCGACTTCCTCCCGCCCGACACTAGCTTCGGCATGCGGCGCTATACCGCTCCGGATGATTTCTGGATTCAAATCAGCGCCGTCCTCATGGGAACCGACCGCACCAGTCTGCACAAGCCGGAAATCTGCCTCGGCGGCTCCGGTCTGCGCATTGATGACGCCCTCTCCTCCGAAGAGAGCATCCGCATCCAACGACCCCGGCCGTACGACCTGCCCGTAATGAAGCTCGTCACCACCCGGCAAACCAAGAGCGCCGGCGAGCAGGATGCCCAGCGAGTGATCTATGTTTACTGGTTCGTCGCCGACGGCGAACTTACCGCCAGGCACTCCCAGCGCATGTGGTGGATGGTCAGGGACCTCGTCCACACCGGCGTCCTTCAGCGCTGGGCCTACGTCGCCACCTTCGCCATCTGCGCCCCGGGCCAGGAACAGGCCACATTCGAGCGCATGAAGCGGTTCATCGCGGCAGCCGTGCCGCAATTCCAGCTCTGAGGCCATGCTTCGACGCGACAGACTCATTCGGATGCAGGTCCAGCAATTGATGGATGCGTGTCTGTTTGCGCTCAGCTTCTGGCTTGCCTTCAAGCTCCGCTCCAATGACATCATCAGCGCCCTCCTTCATGTCCAGCGCGTCGCCATGACCTTTGACAGGTATGTGGTGCTTTACGTGCTGCTCATTGCCGCCGCGCCGCTGACCCTCGAGGGCCAGGGGTTCTACGACCGCTCCCTGCTCGGCTCCCGCCGGCGGATGCTGTGGCCCCTCCTCAAGACCTGTGTCTTTCTGTCCCTGGGCCTGGTCGTGGGATTATTCCTCATGCGTCTCTACGCCGCGCCCCGCGGCGTAGTCGTCTGGTTCGGCTGCCTGAGCTTTGTCCTCGTCGTCGTCAAGGAGGAACTGCTTCGCCTGGTTTTGCGCAGCCGCCTCGCCCGCTCCCAGTACCGCCGCCGGTTTATCCTGGTCGGCGTCCGGGACGAGTTGGCCCGCACCCGCGTCGAGTTGGCCCGGACGGCGGGCGGCGAGGTGGAAATAGTGGCCCAGTTGGAACTCGATCAGGGGCCGGTCTCCCGCCTGGTCGAGATGCTCCACGAATACTCCGTCAACGGGGTCATGGTCAGCGCCCGCCGCGCCTATTTCGAGCCGGTCGAGGCCGTCATCCGCGCCTGCGAACTGGAGGGAGTCGAGGTCTGGCTGGTGGCTGACTTTTTCCGAACCCAAATCTCCCACACCAGCCTGGACGATTTCAACGGCCGCCCGATCCTGGTCTTTCGCAGCGCCCCCGAGGCCTCCTGGGAGGGAGTCGCCAAGCAGGCCCTGGATTACGTGCTGGCCGGCTTGTTCCTGGTCCTCCTGGCCCCGCTCATGGGCCTGGTCGGCCTGCTCATCCGCCTGGGCTCTCCCGGCCCCGTGCTCTTCCGCCAGCAGCGCTCCGGCCTCAACGGGCGGCCCTTTACAATGTACAAGTTCCGCACCATGGTCAGCAATGCCGAGCAGATCAAACATGAACTGGCCGCCTTGAACGAAATGAACGGCCCCGTCTTCAAGGTCACCAAGGACCCCAGGATCACCAAGCTGGGCAAGCTCCTCCGCAGGTTCAGCATCGATGAACTACCCCAGTTGGTCAACGTCTTGCGCGGCGAGATGAGCCTCGTCGGCCCTAGACCCTTGCCCGTGGACGAGGTGAAGCGCTTCGACGACCTGGCCCACCGCCGCAGGCTCAGCGTCAAGCCCGGCCTCACCTGCCTGTGGCAGGTCAGCGGACGCAGCGACCTCAAAGACTTCCGCGAGTGGGTCAGACTCGACCTCGAGTACATCGACCATTGGTCTCTCTGGCTGGACCTCAAGATTCTGTGCCGGACCGTCCCCGCCGTCTTCAGAGGCGCCGGTGCCAGGTGAACCCCCCGTGCCGAAAAGGACTTTCTATGACTGTGCGCAAAACTCGCCCCGCGAAAAACCCGGCGCTCCAACCCCCCGTTTCCGTCGTGACGGGCGCGGCCGGCTTCCTCGGCTCCCATCTGGTTGACCTGCTGCTCGCTCGCGGCCACAAAGTCATCGGCATCGATAACTTCGTCACCGGCGCGGTGGACAACATCTCGCACCTGGGCGGCAACCCCATGTTCAAGTTCATCGAGCAGGACGTTACCGAGTTCCTCTTCCTGGACATGGCCGTCAACTACGTTTGGCACTTCGCCTCCCCTGCCAGCCCGATTGACTACCTCGAACTGCCTATCCAGACCCTCAAAGTCGGCTCCCTCGGCACTCACAAAGCCCTCGGCCTGGCCAAGAACAAGGGCGCCCGCTTCCTCCTGGCATCCACTTCCGAGATTTACGGCGATCCCCTCGTGCATCCCCAAACCGAGGACTACTGGGGCAACGTCAATCCCATTGGACCCCGAGGCTGCTATGACGAGGCCAAGCGCTTCGCCGAGGCCCTCACCATGGCCTATCACAAGGAGCACCGCGTCCAAACCCGTATCGTCCGCATCTTCAACACCTACGGCCCCAGGATGCGCCTCAACGACGGACGCGTCGTCCCCGCCTTCGTCAGCCAGGCCCTCAACAACAAACCCCTTACCGTCTTCGGCCGCGGCGCCCAGACCCGCAGCTTCTGCTACGTCTCCGATTTGATCGAGGGCATCTACAGGCTCATGCTCTGCCCCTCCGACCTCCCCGTCAATATCGGCAACCCCGCCGAAATGACCGTCCTCGAATTCGCCAAGGAAATCATCCGGGCCACCGCTTCCCGCAGCCGCATCACGTTCAAGCCTCTCCCGCAGGATGACCCCAGGCAGCGCCGCCCGGACATCTCTCGGGCCAGAAGGCTCCTGGGCTGGGAACCCCGCGTCAATCTCGCCGAAGGATTGGTCAGCACAATCGAGTATTTCCGCCGCAAAGTCTGACCCGCCGGGTAAATTCTTTTCATTTTTCTCTTTTCATCAGCCGCCTTTTGCTTTTCTATTGATTCCACAGCAAATGCTGAATTCAAAATCATTTCTGGCGGTCGATTTCGGGGCGGGCAGCCTCAAACTGGCTGAGTTTGAGGTAAACGAAGCCGGTGGTTTGCGACTGAAACAATACGGCATCAAGTCCCTCGGCGCCGAAGGCGCGCAGGACTCCACCCGCGAAGCCGCTATACTAAAGGCCCTCCAGGAACTCATCGCCGAAAAGGCCGTCAAAGCCAGAAACGTCAACGTCTGCGCCCCGGGCTTCCATGTCTTCTCGAAATTCGTCAAATTGCCCCCGGTAGATGCCGGCAAAGTCACCCAGATCATCCAATACGAAGCCCAGCAAAACGTCCCCTTCCCGCTGGCCGAGGTCGTTTGGGATTACCAAATCCTGGGCACCACCCCCGGTGGTGAATTGGAGGTCCTCCTGGTCGCCATCAAGGCCGATATCGTCGAGGGCCTCTTCCGCGTCACGGAAAGTTCCGGCCTCCGCCTCCAACTGGCCGACGTCTCCCCCGCCGCCCTGTGCAATGCCTTCCGCTACAACTACGGCGATTTGGAAGACTGCACCATGCTCCTGGACATCGGCGCCAAGACCAGCAACCTCTTGTTCTTCGAGAAAGGCAAAGTCTTCTCCCGCAGCATCAACCTCGGCGCCAACTCCATCACCCACGATTTCGCGACCGAAGCCAAACTCAAGTTCGAGGCGGCCGAGAAACTCAAGATCAACGAGGGCTTTGTCAGCCTGGGCGGCGCCTACGAAGAGCCCGAGAACCCTCAGCAGGCCGCCATCTCGAAGATCGCCCGCCAGTTCATGACCCGGCTCCACATCCAGGTCAACCAGACCATTCAGTTCTACCGCGGCCAGCAAGGCGGCTCCGCCCCTCAGAGGCTCTTCCTCTCCGGCGGCGCTTCCCTCATGCCCTACACCGCCCAGTTCTTCGCGGAAAAACTCAACGTCCCCGTCGAATACCTCAACCCCCTGCGCAACGTCCAAATCGACCCCTCCATTGACCTCGAAGACCTTGCCCGCGTCGCCCATTCCCTCGGCGAAGTCGTCGGCCTGGGCCTTCGCAACCTCGCCCAATGCCCCGTCGAGTTGAACCTCATGCCCGACAGCACCCTGCGCTGGCAAAGGTTTAACCAGAAAAAACCCTATCTCCTGGCCTCCGCCATCAGCCTGGCCGCCGTCGTCTTCCTTATGGGCGTCCTCTTCGACCAATTGGCCGAAGCCAAGAGCAAATCCGAAGAGGGCCTGCGCAAAATCGTCGGACCCGCCTCCTCCAAGTCCGAAAGATTCACCGCCGCCTATGCCAAGCTCGGCGCCACCCAGACCCAGATCGACCAGGTCGCCGCCTGGATGAACGACCGCTTCTATTGGCTCGATGTCCTCAAGGAAATCCGCCAGGCCCTGATCCGTGTCGAGGCTGACACCAAGACCAGCTTCGGCACCGATGCCGGCCTATGGATCGATTCCCTCAACACATTCACTCCCGGCGCCGAAGCTATGGCCGGCGATATGGCTGTCGGCGCCCCCAGCGCCTCGGCCCAGGCCGCTATGAACGCCGCCCAGAAATACGGTCTGCGCTCCCCTGCCGGAGCGGCTGCCCCAGGGGCCGCCGCGGGTGCCGCCCGCTCCAAGCCCAAGGACCCCAACGAGATAGACAAACTCGACGTCACCATCCGCGGCGTCAGCCTCGCTTCCCTTTCAGAAAAGGCCCAGGCCGATGCCAACCTCGTCATGGCCTATGCCGTCCAGGCGGAGTTGCGCGCCAGCGCCCTCTTCGACCCCACCAATACCGCCCTCTCCAGCAGTCTCGGTCCGATCGAGGACCCGGGCACCTTCACCTTCAAGATGAACATCCAACTCAAGCGCCCGCTCAAGCTGTAGTTATGTCCTGGATCAAACGCAACTTGTACTTCCTCATCGGCAGCGCTATTGCCCTGGCCCTTATTGGCCTGGCCGGCTGGTTCCTCTACACCAAATGGGAGCTCAACGGCGAGAACCTCGCCAAGCTCAACGCCGATTACGCCACCCTGAGCGAGCTCAACAGCAAAAAACCCCACCCCGGCAATGACAAAATCGACAACATCGCCGCCGCCGTAAACCAAACAACCCAGTTGCTTGCCTTTAAAGAAAAAGCCCGCGCCCACTTCCAGCGCATCCTGCCTATCCCCGACATCCCCAAGACCGAATTGACCGACCAAAGCTTCGCCACCAACTTCAGCCGCACCATCAACCAACTCCAGCGCGATGCTACCAATGCCAGCATCACCGTGCCTGCCGATTACTACTTCTCCTTCCAAGGCCAGGCCCGCAAGCTCTCCTTCGCCGCCGGCAGCCTCGAAACCCTCTCCCGCCAACTCGGCGAGGTCAAAGCGATATGCGACGTCCTCTTTAATGCCAAGATTAACCAGATCGACGGCATCCGCCGCGAATGCGTCTCGCCCGATGACAAGCTCAGCGGCAGCAGCAGCGATTATTTGCCCGACAAATCCATCACCAACGCCCAGGCCGTCATCTCTCCCTACGAGTTGACCTTCCGCTGCTTTAGCCAGGAACTCGGCAGCGTCGTCGCCGGCTTCGCCTGTTCTCCCTACTCCATCGTCATCAAAGCCCTGAACGTCGAGGGCCTCGGCCCCGGCGACCTCCTCGCCCCCACTCCCGCCGCCCTCGCCCCCACGCCCCCTCCCGCCGCCGTCGCCGCGCCCTCGCAACCGACAAACCCGGAAACCGAGGCCACTCGTCGCGCGCGGGACGCCGCCATCGCTCAGCGACGCATTAACCGCTACGGCCTCGCCGGCGCCGGTTTTGCCAGACCCACCGCAACGCCCACTCCGGCCCAGGTTTTCCCCCAACCCACAGCCGCCCAGGGCCCCCGCGCCGGTGGCGCTGGCGCCAAACCCGGCTCTGCTATCGCTCTGGACGACCGGCAGCTAAAAGTCGTCATGCTGGTCAGTATCGTGAAGCTTGATTCCAAACCCGCCGCCCCCGCTCCCGTGACTCCCGCCTCCAAACCCGCCGCTCCCAGATAAGATGGATTTCCTTAAAAAACATTACGAAAAGGTCCTTCTCGGCGCCGTCCTGCTTGGCTTGGCCGGGGCCGTGGGCTTCCTGTTCTTCAAAATCGCCAGCGAAAGAGAGGAACTCCAGACCAAGGAAGCCGAGCTTGCCAGACCCAAAGTCACCCCCCTGCCCGAATTGGACATGGCTTCTTATCAGGCCGTCCTCCAGCGTTTGGCCGGCTCCGCGCGCCTCGACTTGTCCTCCCCTCACAAGCTCTTCAACCCGATGCCCTGGCGGAGAACCGCCGACGGCCGGCTCGTCAAAATCGACGCCGAGAGCATCGGCCCCAAGGCCCTCGTGGTCACCAAACTCAACAAGCTCTATCTCGATATCACCGTCGACCAGATCAACCTCGAAGGTCCCGCCCCCAGATTCACGATCGGCATCAAACGCGAAGGCGCTGCCAACCCCAAAGACCGGGTCAAGACCACTCGCACCCCCGAAGTGGGTGAGAAAAACGATCTCTTCCTTCTGAAAGAGGCCAGAGGTCCCCAGGACAATCCCACCAACCTCGTCGTCGTTCTCAATGACACCGGAGAAGAAGCCGTCCTCTCCACCGAGAAGACCAATGCCTTCCGGCGCGTCGACGGCTACACCGCCGACCTCAAATACCCGCCCGAAAACCGCATGTTCACCGGCCGCCGCGCCAATACCCCTCCTCCGCTCCTCTTCAATGGCGAGAGCTACGACATTGTTGCCATCAACAAAAACGAGGTCGTCCTCAGAGCCAAATCCAACCAGAAGAAGTGGTCCATCCCATATAACAGCCCAGATTAGTTCTCATTCGCACCCATTGAACCGCGTTTGTGCTCCACACACGCAACCGAACCCATGATAAAAGCAGCTACCATCCCACTCGGCCTAACCCTTCTCTTTGCGACCTTGCCGGCGGCTAACGCCCAGACCGACGATAAGGCCATCGTCGCAAACGAGGCCCTTTACCGTCAGGCCAACGTCATCTACCTCCGCAATAAACTGGTCGAGGCCCACGATGCGCAGCAACGAGGCGACTTGGCCGTTGCCGCCAAGCTCTACGACGCGGCCTGGGATTACGCCCAGAAAGTCGGCTCCGGCGTCGACCAGGAAACCCAGGATGTCAAGATCGGGCTGGCTGCCGTCCGCCTCCAACTCGCCCGCAGTGCCCAGCACCGCGGCAACCTCCGCGAAGCCAAAGTCCAGATCGATGATGCCCTCCGCGTCGACCCGGCCAATCCCCTCGCCATTGAATTCCGCGTCGGCAATGACAAGCTCCTCGCCGAGTCGAAGAACAAGATGCCCAGCGAAGAGGTTGAGCGCATGGTTCCTGTGGTCGCCGCCAGCAAGAGTAAAGCCGCCCAACTCGTCCAGGACGGCAAGCTCCTCTACGAAATGGGCAAACTCGATGAAGCTGAAGCCAAACTCAAGCTTGCCAGAAAAGAAGACCCCGAAAACGAGGGCGCCTACTATTACCTCAACCTGGTTAGCGAGGCCCGCTACCATACCGCCATGAACGAGCGCGACCTGGCTTCCAGGGACAAACTCGGCGGCGACATCGAGAAAAAATGGGCCATCGACAATCAGCGCGACTCCCTTCCCAAGCCCAACCCTTGGGCACGCACCAACCTCGTCTTCACCGGCCGCGGCCGCCAAGTCATCGTGAGCAAGCTCGACCGCATCCGCCTCGCCGAGGTCAAACCCATGGATAACCTCCCCTTGAGCGAAGTGATCAAATACCTCGACGAGCAGGCGAAAAAGAGCGACCCCGAAGAACGCGGCATCAACTTTATTCTCGCCCCCTATGCGGATACCGCCGCCACCGGTCCCGCCGGTCCCGTCGGCACAGACCCCGCTACCGGCTTGCCCATGGCCTCCCAGGGTGCCGAACCCGTGGACATGAACGCGATCGGTATCAGGTTCACCCCCGCCCTCCACGACATCCGCTTGGCCGATTTCCTTGAAATCCTTCTCAAAGTCGCCGACAAGCCCATCAAGTACTCCATCGAAGATTATGCCGTGGTCTTCTCCCCCAAGGGCCGCGAAACCACGCCTCTTTACTTCCGTACCATCAAGGTTGACCCCAACACCTTCGTCCAAGGTCTGTCGGGCGTCTTCGGTCTTGACTGGGGCACGCTCCTCATGTCCGTCGGCGCCAGCAGCAGCAGCGGCAGCGGCGGCGGCGGCGGCGGCGGCGGCGGCGGCATGATGGGCGGCGGCATGATGGGCGGTGGCGGCGGCGGCATGATGGGCGGCGGCGGCGGCGGCG
>CAZZFF010000139.1:0-16784 GCA_964653485.1 uncultured Verrucomicrobiota bacterium
CATTTTATTCTGCAAAAATCTTCTCCGGCCTCACCCACCTTTAATCATGCCCGACGGAAGAGAGAAGTTGGCACAAAGTGGAATGGAGTTGGCCCGAGCGCGGGAAAGGGCGCCCGGGCCGTGCGCCGGCGCGGGTTACCAAGCGGCGAGACCGGCCGAGGTATTCGGGAGGCCGCTCAAGCCGTTCATTGGATCGAGCGAGCCGTCGGGTTTGAGAGCGAAGGCACTGACGGTGCCGTCGCCGTTATTGAGGCTGAACAGGGCCTGGCCGTCGTGGCTGAACGCCATATCGGCTGGGTGCGCGCCGGTTTTTGCGGGCAGGCTCGATTTGTTCAGGAGTTCCAAGCTTCCATCCGCCTGGACGTCGAAGCCGGAGATCGATGCGCTTCCGGCATTTGCCGTGTAAACATAGCGGCCGTCATAGGTGAGAACCAACCAACAAGCCGCCGTTTGATCGGTCGGCACTTTTCCGCTGATGACCGTCAGGCCTCCCGATTCCGAGAGTTGGTAGGAGGAGACCGAGCTGCCATTGGGGGCGCCGGCGGCGGCCTCGGAAATGAAGAGACGATTGCCACGGCCGACCGCGAATCCGAAGGGCCATGTCCCCACAGACGTGAACATTTGGTGATCCATCGCCATGCCGTCATTTCCGAGTTGCCAGGTGTCGATCATCCCGGTGATCTTCTCTGTGACCACGAGCGCATCCCCGCCGCGGCTAAAGGAGACCTGGGTTGGGGTGGTGCTGGCCGCGCTGAGCGGGCGGGACGAACCGGGGAGCATGGTCAGGTTGCCACAGCCAAAATGGAACGCGGTGACGTTGTCATCGTTGCCGCTGGCGGCAACGTTGAGGACGTAGAGGAGGCTGCCATTGAGCGTGAGGCTCACCGGTTGGCCGCCACCGGAGCTCACTTTGTCGGTGAGTTGGAGTTCGCCTCCGGACAGGGTTTCGAAAACCGAGATTTCGCCGCTGCCCGCGTTGCAGACGAACAGCCAGTGCGAATCGGGGCTTAAGAGGAGTGAGCCCTGGCTGCCCAGGCCGTCGGCGGTGCCGAGACCGAGACCGCCGGTGGCGTAGGTGGCGCCCAGGCTGAGGGTGCCTTGCCTTCGCGTTATCACCTGCACGTGGTTCCCGGAGGCGGAGTTGTCCGCGGTGAAGAGGAATCCAGTGTTCTCGGCGTTCGCCGCGGAAACGAGGGCGGGCAGACCCATGGCCAAGCCGCCGAGACAGGTTGCGAGTAAGAATGTTCTCATGGTGTTTATACTAATGCGATCATAGTTCTACTGTTTTGCTTGGCTGGCCGCGTGATCCGACGAACCAGCGGGCGCCAAGCAGAGCGGCGCGGGGAGTTTTTTTGGTTTTGCCCCGACCAGCCGCACACCAGTTGGTCGCGGCGGCCTGGGATTCCTTACGGAAAAACTTATCTCAAACCCAATGAACTCGAACCAGAAGCGGACCACGAAGCGGCACTCTCTCGAATACCCAGGGCCCACATATATCACGTGATGGGCCGAGGACTTGGGAAGCTGATCGGTGGTTGTCTTCCGCGAGGCCGGGGGTAAGATGCGAGGTGTGGGCCGCGTGAGAAAATACTGGCATGTCGTTAACATCGGGATTCAGAGCAACCTGACGTACCGGTTCAATTTCCTGGCGCGAACGGTCTTCGGGCTGATCCCGCTGATCGCCATTCTCTCCGTCTGGCGAACCATTTATGCGAGCAAGAGTCCCGGCTCGACGGCAGGGGGCTACACGCTGGCCGAGATGGTCTCTTATTACCTGCTGATCACCCTCGTGGACGCCCTGACGGCAGTCAACGAGGACGACTGGCAGATTGCGGCGGACATCAAGGACGGCAACATCAGCCAGTTTCTCCTCAAACCGATCGATTATCTTTGGTACCGGCTTTGCCTGTTCTTCTCCGGCAGGCTGACCTACATGGCAGTGGCGGCGGTGCCGCTGGCCGTGTTCATCTTCTGCCTGAGGCGTTATTTTCTGCCGCCGCCCGATTGGGCGGCCTTTGGCTGGTGTGCGTTCTCGGTGCTGCTCACGGCGATGCTCCAGTTCTTCTCCTCTTATGCGATGGCGATGCTCGCATTCTGGGTCCTGGAGGTCTCCACTTTTATCTTCATCCTGTTCGCCTTCGAGTATATCGCCAGCGGGCACCTCTTCCCCCTGGACATTCTGCCGCACGGTCTCCAGCAGGTGCTCTACTATACGCCGTTCCCTTACCAACTCTATTTCCCTGTGAGCATTTATATGGGCAAGGCCAAACCCGCGGACGTGGTCCATGGGCTGCTGCTGCAGATTTTTTGGGTGCTGGCCGCTTACGCCCTGGCGCGCTTCGCCTGGAACCGGGGGATTAAGAGATATTCGGCGGTGGGAGGATGAAATCCGAAATCCGAAGGGCGGAGAGCTGAACTGGATAAATCATGGATGAGAGATTAAAAGCCCAGCAGCGAAACGGGGGGACCGGGGACAGGGGAGCGGTCGCCGGAGAAGGCGCGGGGACTGCGGCGGGGGCATCGCGCGCTTCGCGCGCCGCATCGCGGTTGGGCCGCGGGATAGGGCGCTACGGCGCGGTGTACGCGGCCCTGTGGAAAAACTCGGTGTCGCGCGAGATGGCATTCAAGGGGAATTTCCTGCTCTGGATTCTGGTGGAACTGCTTTGGTTCGCGCTGCAGCTCAGCTTCATCGGGGTGCTCTACATGCAGACGACCCACATCGGCACCTGGACTCAGTGGCAGGTGGTGCTGTTGGTCGGCGCGAGCCATTTTATCCAGCAACTGTTCCAGGCATTTTTTCTCATCAACTGCACCAACTTGTCAGAACTGGTGCGGAGCGGGAAACTGGACTTTCTGCTGCTCCTGCCGGTGAACTCGCGGTTCGTGGTATCCTTCCGCCAGGTGGACCTGGGCGCTTATGTCAATGCCGCTTCGGCCGTAGCGGTAATGGTCTATGCGGCGCGCCAACTGCACTTGTTCCCAAGCCCGATGCAGACGGCGGGTTTTCTGGTCCTCTGCGTGGCGGGCGTTGCAATTCACTACTCGCTAATGTTTCTGCTGGCCAGCATCAGTTTCTGGACGGTGCGGGCGCAGGGGATCGTGTGGGGCTACTACAACCTGTTCAACATTGCCCGTCTGCCGGATGAGGCCTTTCACGGGTTGTTCAAGGCGCTGTTCACCTTTGCCGTCCCGATGCTGCTGGTTTCCAACGTGCCCGCGCGTGTTCTGGCGGACAAGCTGGGCTCGCCCAAGCCCGTGCTGCTGCTCCTCCTGATGAGCGTGGTCTGCTTTTGCGTGTCCGAATGGGGCTGGCGCGCTTCGCTCCGCAGATATACGAGCGCCAGCGCGTAGGGGCGGCCGCAGAACTCCGGCCCCTCCGTTCCCCCGCCCCTCGAAACGGAGCGGCGCGGACCCCGCGGTCCGCGCCGTGATTCTACCACCCGGAGCGTCGTCTGCTACACATCATAGTAGAGGAAGAATTCGTAGGGATGGGGGCGGAGGCGAAGGGCGTCGTGCTCCTTGCGTTTGGCGGCAATCCACATGTCAATGAAGTCCTTGGTGAAGACATCGCCTTTGAGCAGGAACTCATGGTCCTTTTCGAGGGCAACGATCGCCTCTTCGAGGCTGCCGGGGACCTGGGGAACTTTGGCCATCTCTTCCGGCGGGAGTTCGTAGAGGTTCTTGTCCATCGGCTCGCCCGGGTCGATCTTGTTGAGGACGCCGTCCATGCCTGCCATCAACATGGCGGAGAAGGCCAGGTACGGGTTGGCGGCGGGGTCGGGCGGGCGGTACTCAAGGCGCTTGGCTTTGGGATTCTCGCTGTAAGTGGGGATGCGGATGGCGGCGCTGCGGTTACGGGAGCTATAGGCCAGGTTGACCGGGGCTTCGTAGCCCGGGACCAGGCGTTTGTAGCTGTTTGTGGTGGGGCTGCAGAAGGCGCACAGGGCGTAGGCATGCTTGAGGAGGCCGCCGGCATAATTAAGGGCCATCTTGCTCAAGCCGGCGTATTCGGGTCCCGCAAAGGTCGGCTTGCCTTTCTTCCAGAGGCTCTGATGGGTGTGCATGCCGCTGCCGTTGTCGCCAAAGAGCGGTTTGGGCATGAACGTGGCCGTCTTGCCGTGTCTCTTGGCGACGTTCTTGACGACGTAACGATAGACCATCATCTGGTCCGCCGATTTGAGCAGTGTCTCGAAGCGATAGTCGATTTCCGCCTGGCCGGCGGTGGCGACTTCATGGTGCTGCTTCTCGATGGACAGCCCCAACTGTTCCATCACCAGCACCATCTCGGTGCGGATGTCCTGGAGTTGGTCATTCGGGGGAACGGGGAAGTAGCCTTCCTTGTGGCGAATCTTGTAGCCCAGGTTGGGCGCTTCATCGCGGCCGGTGTTCCACACGCCCTCGTCGGAATCGACCGTGTAGAATGTGCCGTTGGCTTTATGGTCGAACTGGACGTTGTCAAAAATGAAGAACTCGGCCTCGGGACCGAAGTAGGCGGCGTCGGCCACACCGGTGCTGACGAGGTATTTCTCGGCGCGCTGGGCGATGCCGCGAGGGTCGCGGGAGTAGAGTTCGTGGGTGCCGGTTTCGGCCGCGGTACAGGTCAAGGAGAGGGTTGGCTCGGCCATGAATGGGTCGATGAAGGCGGTGTCCGGGTCGGGAAGGGCCAACATGTCGCTGGCCTCGATGCTCTTCCAGCCGCGGATGCTCGATCCGTCAAAGCCCAGGCCTTCGCTGAAAACCTCTTCGTTCAGCTCGCGGATGGGGCAGGTGAAGTGCTGCCATGTGCCAAAGGTGTCGACAAACTTGATGTCGAGCATCTTGGCGCCGCTCTTCTTGGCTAACTCGATTACGCTCTTGGGTGTACTCATTTATTTTCGTTGTTTGCTATTTCCTAGTTCGTCTTGTTGCTATCACGGCGCCGGGCCGGGCGCAAGGATGGAACCGCATCGGCTTGGCACGCCGCGAAAATGTGGGTTAATACATCATCTGGCCTTCGGCATGGTATGCCTCTTCGCCGTGCTCCGCCAAGTCAAGACCGGAGGTCTCGACTTCGGGCGAGGCGCGCAACCCCACCATGGCCTTGACAAGGAAGGCGATGAGAGTCGAGCCAACCACCGCCAGGCAAAGAGTGAGGCCGATGGCTTTGAGTTGCTCAATCCAGAGGTGGTGATGGGCCACCAGGTCGGCCAGGCCGTTCTGGGTGGCGGCATTGGCGGCATCCATCTTGTTGCCGACCTCGGCGAGGTTGTTGGCGAGGTTCGGGTTGGCGCTGGAGCTGGCCAGGAACCCGGTCAACAGCGCCCCCAACGTCCCCCCGACGGCATGGACTCCGAAGGTGTCCAGGGCATCGTCGTAACCGAAGATGGCCTTGACCTTCCAGCAGGCGAAAAAGGGCACCAAGCCGGCCGCCACGCCAATGATCACCGCCCCGGTCGAGGTGACAAACCCGCAGGCCGGAGTGATGACCACCAGCCCGGCGACCGCCCCCGAGCAATAGCCCAGGATGCTCGGCTTGCCGCGGGTGACATACTCGGCCATGGCCCAGGTAAAGGACGCCACCGCCGTGGCCAGAGTCGTGGTCATGAACGCGTTGGCGGCGATGCCGTCGGCGGCGACGGCGCTGCCCGCGTTGAAGCCGTACCATCCGACCCACAACATCCCGGTGCCGACCATACACAAGACCATGCTGTGAGGCGGCATCGGTTCCCGGCCGAACCCAAGCCGCTTGCCGAGTATCAGGCACAGGATGAGGGCGGACCAGCCCGAAGACATGTGGACGACGGTGCCGCCGGCAAAATCGATGGCCCGGATTGCCGCCTTGGGGTTGGAGGCGCCGTTCATCATGCCGTCCACGCCCCAGACCATGTGGGCCATTGGAAAATAGACAACGAACATCCAAATCGCCACAAAGAGCAGAACGGCCGAGTATTTCATGCGCTCGGCGATGGCGCCGATGATGAGGGCCGGAGTAATGATGGCGAACATGAGCTGGTACATCGAATAAACGTTGTGCGAAACCCAGGAGCCGTAGTCCGGGTTGGGCGTTGAATTGACGCCATGCAAGAACTTCCAATCCAGCTTGCCGAGAATGGACCATCCCCTGGCCGTCTCGCCGCTGTGAAAGGCCAGCGAGTACCCGCATAACCACCAGAGAACGGTCACCAGGCCGGCGATGCCGAGGCATTGCGCCAGCACGGAGAGCACGTTTTTGCGGCGCACCAGGCCGCCGTAGAACAGCGCCAGCCCAGGCAGCGTCATGAACAGAACCAGGGCCGAGCTTGTCATCATCCAGCCATTATGGCCGGGACCCGGACCGGCGATTTTACAAGCGCCGTTTGTGCTCGAGATGCGCGGGGCGTTGTTGATGTAGGCCTCGATGTCATCGAGCCTTTCCTGAACAGAGCGCTCGACGGTGGCGGCTCGCGCGCAGGGCGCCAGCGGGCTGCTGCACAGCGCCAAGCCAACCAAACCGAGGATCAATAGAAGTTTTTTCATTGGAGGGTACCAGCACGGGTGTTAGGGATGCAAAGCAACGGAATTCTGGATTGATGGTCGTCATCGGATGTCAAACGGCGGCGGCGCCCTTTTCTTCCGTCCGAATCCGGACGGCCTCCTCGACCGGAGAAACGAACACCTTGCCGTCGCCGATCTTGCCGGTCTTGGCGGCCTTGACAATCGTTGACACGGCGCTATCGAGAAGCTCGTCCCCAAGCACCAATTCGATTTTTATTTTCGGCAGAAAATCAACCGTGTACTCGCTGCCTCTATAAATCTCGGTGTGCCCTTTTTGCCGGCCAAATCCCTTGACCTCGGTAACCGTCATGCCCTCGATTCCAATCTCGCCCAGGGCATCCTTCACTTCCTCCAGTTTAAACGGTTTGATGATTGCTTCGATCTTTTTCATTTCTGCTCGATTCTTCTGACACACCAAGTCAAGGTGACAGCTAATAAACCATGGCCCTCATTTTCATAGAAAATGAGCTCAAAACACCCGCGGCTCAGATTACCCGCACCCTGCGTGCCAATGGAATTTAGAAGTATGTAACTTGCTTGATAAGAGAGGGATACAGTTATTGAGAAACCTCCGACGCCCGGAAAATAGTGTTGATATTTGACCACAAGGCAAAAAACAAGGCATTGTGAACAAAACTCGCCTCCCTTGACTCTGGCACAGACGTGCTATGTTCTATCGCTTGGACTAGAAGCCAGCATTACATAGGAAATAACCGAATTGCAGAAGAGACAACTGACTGGAAAGAAATATGGCATACGAACTACCTCCCCTTCCATACGCCAAGGACGCACTGGAACCGTACATCGACGCGTTGACGATGGAGATACATCACGGCAAACACCACGCCGCGTACGTGGCGAACCTGAACAAGGCGATAGCCGGCAAGGCGGACCTCGAGAAAAAGAGCGTCGAGGAGTTGATCAGGAACCTTGACGCGGTGCCGGCGGACATCCGGACGGCAGTCCGAAACAACGGGGGCGGGCACGCGAACCACTCGATGTTCTGGAAGCTCCTGGCGCCAAAGGCGGGCGGGGCGCCGGTTGGCAGGTTGGGAGACGACATCAAGAGCGTGTTTGGCAGCTTCGAGAGCTTCAAGGAAAAGTTCGAGGCCGCCGGTCTGACCCGCTTCGGCAGCGGCTGGGTTTGGCTGGTGCTCAACCAAGGCAGGCTGGAGATCGTCTCAACGGCCAACCAGGACAGCCCGCTCATGGGCAGGGCCGTGGCCGGGGCGGAGGGCAAGCCCATCCTCGCCTGCGACGTCTGGGAACACGCGTACTATCTCAAGTACCAGAACCGCCGCGGGGATTATCTCAAGGCCTTCTGGAGCGTGGCCAACTGGCCCGAGGCCGCGAAGTACTACGACGCGGCCAAGGGGTAAGCGGCTCGGGCGGAGCGTTCCGCGACGCGGGACACCGAGGCGATGTTGGCGCCGGCCGTCAGTGTTTGGCGTGCGCCTTGGCGCCTTTGGTTTGGCCGATGTCCCGGAGGAGTTGCTCGAACCAGGGGGTGTCGATGTCGAAGGGTTTGCCGCCTTTGATGCGCGGGAATTCGATGGCGCGCAGGACGCCGCCCTTGTCTTCGTCATGGCCGATGACGCCCGCCTCGCGGCGCAAGGCGCATTCCACGGCCAGGTCGACGCAGGACTTGATGAGGCGCAGGTCGTCGAGGTTGGCGGCCGAGGCGCGGGAGTAGTAGCCGCTCTTCTGGACGAGGGTTTTCTCGGCTCCGATCATCTTGCTGAATTGCTCGCCGAACCACTTGCCCGGGTTGACGGCGTCCAGCTTGATGTGACCAAAGGCGTCGCGAGGCACTTCCTGGCCTTTGGCCTGGAGTTCGGCCACGATGGCATCGACTCCCGCGCCTTCGGAGATGAAGAGGTTCACGGCGTCCGCGGTATCCATGACCTTGCGCAGGCGGGCGGCCTCGGCGGGGAGGTCGACTTCCATTTCCGGGATAAACACGGCGTGGATGTCGAAACAGCCGCGTTCCAGGCCAAGCCCGGGCACCCATTCGCAGGGTTCAAGCATGGCACGATAGGCGCGCGCCGTCGCGGCAGTCAGCCAACCGCAGTTGCGGCCCATTACCTCATGGACGATGAGCATGCGCGGATTGGCGTTGTTCTCGGCCACGATGTGCGAGAAGTAATTGGCACCCTCCTGGGCCGCCGTCCAGGCCCCGAGCGATTGCTTGATCGGATATACGTCGTTGTCGATGGTCTTGGGCAGGCCGATGACGGTCAGGCCGTAATTGTGCCGGCCCAGAAACGCGGCCAAATCCGCCGCCGCGGTGTTGGTATCATCGCCCCCGACCGTGTGGAGCACGTCAACGCCGTCTTTGACCAATTGGTCCGCCGCCACTTGCTGCGGCTCCTGGCCGGGTTTGATCAGGCCCCGTTTCAGACAGTCCTTGACGTTGGTCAGCTTGACGCGGCTGTTGCCGATGGGCGAGCCTCCAAAGCGGTGCAACACGCCGGCCTTGGCGCGGACCTCGGGTGTGACTTTGTAGCTGTCCCCCAGCAAAAGCCCCTTGAACCCGCCCCGGTAGCAAATGATCTCGATGCTCGGATCAATCTCACTGTAACGCTCGATCAATCCGCCGACGGCCGAACTCAAACACGGAGCCAGGCCGCCCGCGGTTAAAATTGCAACTTTCTTCGGTTTGTTCATTTCAAATTGAACCGTATGCTAATGTCCGCCGCCAGTGCGTCAAGCCGGGAGTATTGACTGGCCTTATCGTGTTGACGCCCCGGCCCGTCAGCTTTAACCTGGGTTCATGGCGAATGTGAGCAAGAAGAAGGGGCGCTGCAAGGCCCTTTTATTGGGAGTCGGCCTCGATACTGACGGCCACAAGCGATTGACGACCGGCCCCAACTTCGTCCTGTTGGGCGGCACGCAGGAGACTCACGAAGTCATGACGGAGAAGGTGATTAAGATCAACGAAAAGCTGGCGTCCAAAGGCAAGCAGCTCGAGGACATCAGCCGCGAAGAATTCGACGACGTGGCCCACTCGGTCGGCCTGAGGCGCCCGCTTCCACCAAAGGAAGAGCCGGGCCACGCGGCCTAGACGGGGCGCCTGACACGCCAACTCCCATTAACACCGTGGCTTCCGCCATGGGTATGCGTACGATGAGCGAGTTGCTGACCCAGGTGGAGCGGACGATTAAGCGGCGCGGGCTTTTCCAGGATGGGCAACCGATCCTGGTTGCCGTCTCGGGCGGCCTGGATTCGATGGTGCTGCTCCGGGTGCTGCATGACCTGGCGGAGCGACACGGATGGCAGTTGCGGGTGGCGCATTTGAATCACCGGCTACGCGGGCGCAGCAGCGATGCGGACGCGCGCCTGGTAAGCCGCACGGCGGCAAAGCTCGGTTTGCCGTGCCTCATCGGCCGGTCGGACGTCAGGAGCGTGGCGCGGGCAGACGGGTTGTCATTGGAAATGGCGGCGCGCAAGGTGCGCCACAGTTTCCTGGCGCGCGCGGCCTCGGGCCTGGCCTTGCCGACGGTGGCGCTGGCGCACCATGCGGATGACCAGCTCGAATTGTTCTTCCTGCGCTTGCTTCGCGGCTGCGGCGGTGAAGGACTGGCCGGCATGAAATGGCGCAGCCCGTCCCCCAGCGATCCGAAGGTGACTTTGGTGCGTCCGTTGCTCGACCAACCCAAAGCGGCCTTGCGCCGCTGGGCGGCATCCAGGCAGGTCCCTTTCCGCGAAGATGCCTCCAACTCCGATCTCGACATCCAGCGCAACCGCATTCGGCACGAACTGCTGCCCCTGCTCCGCCGTCAGTACCAACCGGCTTTGAACCGCACGATCTTGCGGGTCATGGACATTCTCGGGGAAGACGCGGCCTTTGCGGCCCGGACAGCGCGCGAGTGGATTGCCGAGTCGTCCCGGGGGGAGGGAGGGCGGAGGACGGAGGACGGAGGACGGAGGACGGAGGACGGAGGACGGAGGACAGAGGACGGAGGACGGAAGACGGAGGACGGAGGACGGAGGACGGAGGACGGAGGACGGAAGACGGAGGGAGGGAGGAGGGAGGCAGCGCCGTTTGCGGAGCTGGGGGTGGCGCTGCAGCGCCGATGCATCCAGCAACAACTGCTAGCCCAGGGCGTCGAGCCTGATTACGAACTGGTCGAGCAACTACGCGCGCATCCCAACCGCGCAGTGACCGTCAGCGCGTCACCCGGAGCGCCGTCTTCGGGCGGCAGTTCCCCGTGTTCTCCTCCAGGCGCCCGGCGGGCGGTCAGTGTGCAGCGGGATGGGCAGGGATGGGTGCGCCTCTCGCAAGCGGAGCCTGCTCGCTTCCGGCCCGAGACCCTCGAACAGCATCTCTGCGAGAAGGCGGGAGAGGCGTTCTTCGAGGGCCTGCGGCTGTCCTGGCGCATCACCCGAGGGGGCAGGAAACCGAGGCTCGGCCTGCCGGGACGCGAGTTTTTCGACGCCGACCGGGTCGGCACGCCGGTGGTGCTGCGCCATTGGCGGCCCGGCGATCGATTTCAGCCCTGCGGGATGCCGACGCCCGTGAAACTGCAGGACCTTTTTACGAACGACAAGATCTTGCCAAAACAGCGCCGTAAGTTGATCATCGCGGCCACCGCGCAGGGCGACCTCTTCTGGGTGGAGGGCTTGCGGATTTCGGAACGCTTTAAGCTTGGCCAGACTACGAAACGCCGCTTGCAATGGAAGTGGGAAAGGCTCTAAAAATGGTGCGTTGCGGCTTCCAGCCCGGCATGGTAGCTTTGCTCAACCGATAGTGAATGATGTCAGACGACAACAGATATAGCAGCGACGAAGGCAAGAACCCAAAGCGCAGCGGCGAATTCAGGGTGCCTCCGCGTACGTGGCTGATTTGGATACTCATCTTCGGCGGCATCATCATGCTGATGCTCTTCAAGCAGCACATGGACCCTACGGTGGAAACGCTCTCACAGTGGAGTTTCCAACAAAAGGTGGACGCGAACCTGATCGCGGAGGCCCGGATCAATTACAACCCGCAGAACCCTTCTCTCAATCTCGTCGAAGGCAAGTACTACAAGACCGACCCCGATGGAAAGCGTTTGGCCGAGAACGACCCGCGCAACAGCCTGGTCCCGTTCACCGCCAAGGTCAAACTCTACCCGGAGTTGGAGGTGAAGCTGCTCAAGATGCCCCAGGTCCAGCCTTACGAGCCCAACACCATGCTTTTGAGCATGGTCTGGAATTTCCTGCCCATTATCGTCATCGCCGCCCTCATTTGGTTTTTCTTTATCCGCCAGATCAAGATGGCCGGCAAAGGCGCGTTGAGCTTTGGCAAGAGCAAGGCGCGGCTCCTGGCCAAGGAACGCAACAAAACGACCTTCAAAGAGGTCGCGGGGATCGATGAGGCCATCGAAGAGGTCTCCGAACTGGTCGAGTTTCTCAAGGACCCCAAGAAATTCCAGCGCCTTGGCGGGCGCATCCCCAAGGGTGTGTTGATGGTCGGTCCGCCGGGCACCGGCAAAACGCTGCTGGCCAAAGCCATTGCCGGCGAGGCCGATGCCGCCTTCTTCAGCATCAGCGGTTCCGATTTCGTCGAGATGTTCGTCGGCGTGGGGGCCAGCCGGGTGCGCGACATGTTCGAGCAGGCCCGCAAGAATACTCCCTGTCTCATCTTCATTGACGAGATTGACGCCGTGGGGCGAAGCCGGGGGCATGGCTTGGGCGGCGGCAACGATGAACGCGAACAGACCCTCAATGCGCTCCTGGTCGAGATGGACGGATTTGACACCCAGGAAGGCATCATCATTATCGCCGCGACCAACCGCCCGGACGTGCTGGACCCGGCGCTGCTCCGCCCAGGCCGGTTTGACCGGCAGGTGACCGTCAACCTTCCCGACGTGCGCGGCCGCGAAGCCATTCTCAAAGTTCATGCCAAGAACGTGAAACTGGCGCCCTCGGTGGACCTGTCCGTAATCGCGCGCGGCACTCCCGGCTATTCCGGCGCCGAATTGGCCAATCTCCTCAACGAAGCCGCCCTCCTGGCGGCCAGCGAGAACAAGAAGGCCGTCGCCATGGCGGAACTCGAGGAAGCCCGCGATAAGGTTCGCTGGGGACGGGAGCGCCGCAGCCTCGCGATGACGGATGAGGAGAAGAAGTTCACCGCCTGGCACGAGGCCGGCCATGCCCTGATCAATGTCCTGCTCCAGCACACCCATCCGCTCCACAAGGTCACTATCATCCCCCGAGGCCAGTCCCTCGGCTCCACCATGTCGCTCCCCAAGACCGACATTCTGAACCGCCGCCGCAAGGAAATGCTCGACGCCATCACCATGACCATGGGGGGGCGCATCGCGGAGGAGATTATATCCGGAGACATTTCCAGCGGAGCGGCTGGGGACATCCAACAGGCCACCACCATGGCCCGGGCCATGGTTACCCAGTGGGGCATGAGCGAGCGGCTCGGCATGATTCAATACGGGAACGATGACGAGTACGTGTTCCTTGGCCGCGAAGTTTCGCGCGCCAAGGTATATAGCGACGTCACCGCCCAGGAGATCGATGCCGAGGTCAAACGCATCATCGATGATGCCTACCAGACCGCCAAGCGCCTCCTCACCGCCAACCTCGATAAACTCGAGCTCATTGCCCGATCCCTGCTTGAATACGAAACCCTCGACGGCGCCCAGGTCGAGGAAATCATCCGAACCGGCAAGTTTACCCCTCCCCCGCCTCAGCCCCAGGTCGAGCCTACACTGGGGGCCCCGGCAGGCACGCCTCTGCCCGAGAATCCGAAGCCCGCCCCGCCCAAGCTCCCCGGGCTCGGCTCGCCCTCACCGGCAACGGTTTAGGAGCCGATGCATAGTAACTCGGACAACCTGACGCCGGGGGCATGATCATCGCGCCCTCGTTGCTCGCTGCGAATTTCGGACGCCTCGGCGGAGAGGTGGCCCGCGTCAACGCGTCGGGCGCCGAGTGGCTGCACCTGGACATCATGGACGGGCATTTCGTGCCCAACATCTCGTTCGGTCCGGTCGTGGTCAAGACGCTGCGTCCATTGAGCCGGCTTTTCTTCGATGTCCACCTCATGTGTTCCAAGCCGGCCATCCTTCTGGAGCCGTTCGCCCAGGCCGGCGCCAGCCAGTTGAACATCCACGTCGAATTGGGCGATGCGGTAACCCCGCTGCTCTGGCGCATCAAGTCTCTAGGCAAACGCGTCGGCCTCGTCGTCAACCCGCCCACCTCGGTGGCCCTGGTCGAACCCTTTCTCGCTCAGATCGATCACCTGCTCATCATGACCGTGAACCCCGGCTTCGGCGGCCAGTCCTTCATCTACGAGATGCTGCCCAAGATTCAACAGGCGGCCGCTTGGCGCCGCGAGCGGAACCTCTCCTATTCGATAGCCGTGGATGGAGGAGTGGATTTCAAGACCGCCGTCGAATGCGCCCACGCCGGGGCGGACACGTTCATCAGCGGCACCACCCTTTTTGGCCAGCGCAACCTGGGCGCCGCCGTCAGGAAGTTGCGCAAGCTGGTGGAAGCCCCCTCACTTGAGGGGCGCGGCTGCCATAAGCGTGCGGCGGGCGAAGGCAGTTGAAAGCCGGGGCGATCTCGGCCATATTGGCCCCGTGAATCAAAATCAAGGGGCGGAATTCGACGACCTTTTGACCTGCCGGCTGGGGCAGGCGCGCAAATTGACCGAGGCGTGCTCGATCGTCATCTTCGGGGCCAGCGGCGATTTAACCGCCCGGAAGCTGATCCCGGCCCTGTATCACCTGTGCAAGGACCGACAGATGCCGCCGGATTTCCGGATTGTGGGCTTTGCCCGGCGCGAGAAGACCGACGCTTCCTGGCGCCAGGAGTTGCGGCAGGCACTGGATGAGTTTTCCCGCACCAAACCTGTCGAGGATGAGGTCTGGGAGAACTTCGCCGGGCATATCGTTTACTGCCAGGGCGACCTCACCGATCCGGCGGCTTACGCGAAACTGGGGCGGCAGCTCAGCGCCTTTGGCAGCCCGTCCTTGAGCCGGAACATTCTGTTTTACCTGGCCGTTATGCCCAGCCAGTTCGGCGAGATCGTCGAGCAGATGCATCTGGCCGGGCTGCTGCGTCAGGACGACGAGACCGGATGGCAGCGGATTGTGGTCGAGAAACCTTTCGGCCACGATCTCGACTCGGCCCTGCGGCTCAACACCGAGTTGACCCGTTACGCCCGCGAGCAGCGCGTCTTCCGCATCGATCATTACCTGGGCAAGGAGACCGTCCAGAACATCCTCATGTTCCGCTTTTCCAACTCGATCTTCGAGCGCCTCTGGAACCGCGATTCCGTGGACAACGTTCAGATTACCGTGGCCGAGAAAGAGGGCGTGGGCCAGCGGGGCGGGTACTACGAGGAGGCCGGCGCCCTGCGGGACATGGTCCAGAACCACCTCTTGCAGGTCCTCTCCCTCGTGGCGATGGAACCTCCGGTTTCCCTGGATGCCGAGGCGATTCGCGACGAAAAGGTCAAGCTCCTCCGGTCCATCAGCCCGCTCGCCGCCAAGGATGTCGTCAAACAGGTCGTGCGCGGCCAGTACTTCGCCGGGCTTGTGGATGGCCGGTCGCATCCGGGCTACCGCCAGGAGGCCAAGGTCAAATCGGATTCCAATGTTGAAACCTACGTGGCGCTCAAGCTCTTCATCGACAGTTGGCGCTGGTCGGGCGTGCCGTTTTTCCTCCGAACCGGCAAGTGCCTGCCCTCCAGCGTGAGCGAGGTGCGCATCCAATTCCGTCCCACACCTTACGTCCTGTTCGCCGCCCAATGCGGCCAGCGGTTGGACTCCAACTCCCTGACCCTTCGCCTCCAGCCCAATGAAGGCATCTCCCTCCGCTTCAACGGCAAAGTCCCAGGCACCAGCGTTGCCGTCCGGCCCGTCCGCATGCAGTTCAGTTACGACACCGAGTTCGGGGCCTATACCCCGGAGGCATACGAGCGGCTCCTGCTCGAGGCAATGGCCGGGGACGCCACTCTGTTTATCCGGCGCGACGAGGTTGAAACCGCCTGGCGATTTGTCGATGCTATCCGGGCCAGTTGGGCCGACAAGCCCCTGACCAACCGTGAATTCTACTCCGCCGCCACATGGGGGCCCGTGGCCGCGGACGATTTGTTGGCCCAGTCCGGCCATGTCTGGCACGAGCCTGTCGTCAACCACAGCCCCGCCGACCCGTCGGGCGCAGCCTCCAGCCAGCAGCATCAGATTCCGGCGGCCATGGCCGCCGCCTGACGGCTCACGCAAACACGGATTCCGAAATCTGGCCATGGGCGCCTACGACCTGTTGAACTTTAGTTCCGGCGAGTCGCTCTCGGACACGGCGGCGGGCCGATGGCTGGACGACTTGGAAGCGGCCCGCAAAGGTCCGGGGCCCTACTGTGTGGCCCTTTCAGGGGGGCGCATCGCGCGGCAATTCTTCCTGGCTTCGAGCCGCCGGGCCCGCGAGCGCGGTCTCGACCTGGGGTGGGTCCATTTCTTCTGGAGCGACGAGCGATGCGTGCCCCCGGCCGACTCGGAAAGCAATTATGGTCTCGCCCGCGACGGGCTCCTCGGTCCCCTGGGCATCCCCGCCCATCATATCCATCGCATCCGGGGAGAGACCCCGCCGGGGGCCGCCGCCGCCCAGGCGGAAACGGAGTTGCGGGACCTCGCCCCTCCGGGCCAAGGCGGACAACCCATCCTGGACCTCGTGTTCCTCGGCATGGGTGAGGAGGGCCATGTGGCGTCTCTATTCCCCGGGGAACCCCCGGAGATAATGGCCAGCCCGGCGGTTTACAGGCCGGTGACGGCTTCCAAGCCACCGCCTCGGCGCATTACCCTTGGCTACCCGGCTATCGCGGCCGCCCGCCAAGCCTGGGTGTTGGCCGCCGGCCCCGGCAAGGACCACGCCTTGCGCCAGTCCCTCGACCCCACCGGGGATACCCCCCTGGCCCGGGTCCTCAGGCTGCGCGCCCACACTTGCATCTTCACCGATTCACAGATGTTCTCGGAAAAACACAGTTTCGCTTGACTGCGGGCACGTCTGATCCGAATGTTAGGCGGGGGTAAGACGCGGAGGCGAGGAGGTCTCGGGACTCCTTGTGGGGCGACAATTGGAATGCTCTTTAAAATCGAAAAAGTGTTTGAACAAGTTTCTCCCTTATGGCATCTATTATGATGGGAAATGGGTGAATGGGAGGAACAAAGCGGATTTCGCTGTTCGTTTAGGGTTAGTATAGAGGTTTTGCTTGTAATGCGGTTCGAACAGCGAGCAAATAGTTGGCCGCATTACCCTTCTGAGCGCCTGGG
>CAZZFF010000140.1:0-16540 GCA_964653485.1 uncultured Verrucomicrobiota bacterium
GCTTGTTTCGGGTACAAGAGGTCGTGAGTTCGAATCTCACCGCCCCGACCATTCTCTCCGTAAAGCAGAGGCGCGCATTTACGCGGCAATTCGCATTTTGACCCTCCAGTTGCTCATTAACACCCCATTCATGGGGGTGTTAATGGAATGTGGCGCATAAGTAATGCCCGGCGCGCCGCTGCTTCGGTTTCATAATGAGAATTGCTGGCATTTACGGCAAGAGCAACGCTTACCCGCTTTACCGCGTCCGCGGCATGGTGGACGGCTGCTTGTTCAACATTGCCACCGTAAAGCGCGCGGACCTGTCCGAGGCGGTTGAGAAGTTTCTGCGGATGCCCGAGGTCAAGAAATGGTTTGCCGTGGCACTGACGCCAGCTCAAAAACGTGATCCTGTTCCCGTCCGCCGCGACTCCCCTATGAGCAACAACCCGCATTGACCGCCAATGACGGTCGAGAATGGTGGCATATATGTTACTAACAGACGAGAGCATAACATGGCACTCACACGGGACTACAAAGAAACTGTTGTGGCGCGCATTCAACGCGACCGCAAATTTGCGCGCGCTCTGTACGCCGAAGCCGCGGGCGCGTTGCTTGACGGCGAAACCGCCGAAGGGCTTTCCATGCTGCGCGACTTGGTACACGCCGGAATCACCTTCAAAGAACTGGCGCGGCAGACCGCCCTTGGCGCGAAGACGCTGCACCGGATGCTCAGTCGCAATGGCAACCCAACTGCGCGTAACCTGGGTGCGACCACGCGCAGCATCGCCGAGGACTTGCGCGTCAAACCGCGTGTGGAAACGGCCGTGTGCCGTTGAGCGGGAAGCCTCGCGGCGGACCTTTCACACGGCGCTCTGCTGGTTTCGGGTTCAAGAGGTCGTGAGTTCCAATCTCAGCCCCCCCGACAACCCTTCGTCTCCTTCCCATACCGGCAGGCCACGCGACATCAATCGGTTCAGCCCGCCGTGGTAATGCGATGCGCTTGCACAATGCAACGCGTCATGGTATGATCGACGCATGACGCAATCTACGATCACCGATAGATTCCAAACGACCATTCCGCTGGCGGTTCGCCAGGCGTTGAAGCTCAAGCCCCGCCAGCGTGTCTCATACGACGTGCGCCCGGACGGCTCGGCGGTTCTCCGCCCGGTGCCCCGACTCGATGAGATCTTCGGCAGCGTCAAGCTGGGCAGATCGGCGGCGAGCAGCCGTGAAGAAAAGCGGGCCGCGCGCCACGCTATCGCCCGTGAGGCATCCAAAGAGGGACTCTCGTGATCTCCAACCTTTACCTGGTCGATACCAACATCCTGCTGCGTTTTCTTTCCGGTGAACCGGCCGCCCAGGCGGCGGCGGCAAGGCGGCTTTTTGAGCGGGCGTCCGTGGGAGAAGTGGTGCTTGACGTGTCCCCGGTCATCGTTGCCGAGACCCTTTATACGCTGCTTTCGTTCTACGGTGTCGACCGGAGAGTCGCGACCCAGAGGCTGTCCCACCTGCTGCGGCAGCACGGCGTGAAATTGCGCGACGCAAGCCAGGTGTTCGCCGCCCTTGAATTCCTGCAAACCGCCAATGTGGGATTCGCGGACGCTTTCCTTGCCGCAGGCGCCTGTGAAGAAAAGGTTCCAGTCGCTTCCTTCGACCATGACCTGGACAAATTCGAGGGCGTCACCCGCTACGAGCCGCAGGCTTAGTGGTCGTGAACATAAATACGATGACGTTCGCGGCGAGGGATTTTTGACGCAGGCAAGGCGCGAGCGACGAGCCTACCCGCCGCGGGTCTGTGAGGAGCGAGCAACGCCGCCTGCGCCAAAAAGACCCGCCGCCATCGGCCAAAAAAGCCTGCGCCACGCCTACAGGTAAGGAGTCAATAAACGCGCCAACCCGTCACGGAGCCGGGCGGGCAAGGGGCGACCGTCCACGTCGCCGAGTGTGACCCGGCGGGCGCCGCGGCGCTTGCTTTCGACCAGTTGTTCGAGCCGGACGGCCAGCTCAGGGTCGTAACATTCCAGGTCAAACTCGAAATTCAGGCGCAAGCTCCGCGCGTCCCAGTTCGCCGAGCCCAGGAGCACCCAGCAGCCATCCACCACCATCAACTTGGAATGGTCGAACGGCGGCGGGGCCAGCCAGAGCCGGCAGCCATGCGTGAGCACCTGCCACCACATCGCCCGCGAAGCCCACTGGACGTAGGGCAAATTGCTCCGCGCCGGCAGCACGATGTCCACCGCCACGCCCCGCATGGCCGCCAGGTTCAACGAAGACACCACGTCCGCGTCGGGCAGGAAATAAGGGGTCACGACCCGGACCGATCGCCGGGCGATCGAGAGCGCCCCCAGCAATGTCCACCGGAGCTTCTCGAAATCCTCGTCCGGTCCGTCCGTCACCCCTCGCGCCAACACCGGTCCGGCGCGCTCCAGTTTCGGAAACCAGGCCTCTCCGCGCAGCGTCTCGCCCGTCGTGAAGTTCCAGTCGTCGGCGAAGGTCTCCTGCAGATGGGTCACCACCGGCCCTTCAACCCGGAACTGGAGGTCCTGCACCGGCCGCCGCGGCTGCCGCTGGAGGCGGTTCCCGGCCCGGATGTTCATGCCGCCCGTGAAGCCCAGCCGCCCGTCGGTCACCAGCAGTTTCCGGTGCGTCCGCAGGTTCAGCGACATCAGGTGCCACAGGTTGGTCGAAGGCAGGAAACGCGCGTGCCGCACCCCCTCCCGACGCAAGGCCCCCAGGATGGAAGGCAACGAATACCGCGCCCCCGCGGCATCCACGAGCACCCGGACCTCCACGCCCCGCCGCGCCGCCTGGCCCAGGGCCTGGGCGAAGGCCAACCCGGCGTCGTCCCTGTCGAAAATGTAGGTCTCCAGCGCCACGCTGCGGCGCGCCTGCCCAATCGCCTCGAGCATGGCCGGAAAAGCGGCGTCCCCGTTCACCAGCGGCTCGATCCGGTTGCCCGGCAGCAGCGGCCGCTCGACCACATTCTCGACCACGCGGGCGAGCATCTCGAGGTGCCTCGCCTGGACCGGCAGATGCTGGTGCAATTCCTCCGGCGTGCAGGCCCTCTCGGCGGCATGCGCCCGGTAGCGCTCCAGGTCCCCGCGCAACGAGGTGGCCTGCCGCCGAATCCGGTTGACGCCGAACACAAAGTAGAGCAGGGCCCCCACCAGCGGCATGAGCCAGACAAACCCCGCCCACCCGATAGCCGAGCGGCAATCGCGCTTGTAAAGAATCACGTGCGCGGACGCCACCACCGAGAGCAGCAGCGCAACGCCGGCCAGGACCAGGTGCCAGACCTCGTGTGCCCTGGCCCACAGGTGCGATGCGAACGGCATCCGCAACCTGTATTACAATCCGCGCCCTCCGGCAACCCGATTCCTTTCTCACCTCAACGTAGCCGCGTCCCGGAAGAGCGCCGCTTGATCCCCGCCCCGGAGAACGGCCTTCCGAAACGCCTCTACGCCGGGGCTCGTGGAACTGCGCAGCCCAGGTTCTCTCCGGACGGGCGCATCTGGCGGAGTGCTGAGATTTATTGGGAATTGCTCAATGGTAATTAATAACCCTCATTTACCAATCACCAATTCTCAATATTCAATTCCCAATCAGCCTCTTCCGAAAAGAGACGCGCGCCTCATGGAAGGTCAGAGAGTTTTGCGATTGATTTGCAACTGCAGCCTTGCTTTAGTGCGCACATGAAATCCGGAGAGTCTGCCTCAGCGGCGCCAACTCGTGCAGACGGCCGGCGGGCTCGGAGTGCGGCATGAAACAACCGCTCTTCCCGGTGGCCGTGCTCTATGCCGGCGGAATACTCACCGGGGCCCTGGCGCCGCTTCCCCCGTGGGCGCTCTTGGGCGTCTGCTTAGGCTTGACGGCCCTCACCCTGGCCTGGGGACGCAGGCGCCCGGCCCTGCTCTGCGCGCTGATCTTTCTGGCCGGGTGGACGGACCTGGCGCTCCACACGACCGCGCTCTCTCCGAACGACCTACGCCGCATTCTGGGCGATCACCCCGCCATCGTGTCCGTGCGAGGCTGGTTGTGCGATACCCCGTCTTCGCGCCCCCACGAGCGCGGGCAAAGGGAGTTCTGGCGCGCCACCGCCCGCGTCGAGGTCACGGCCCTGAGCACCAATCACGGACCGTGGCAGCCCGCGACGGGGCGCATGGCGGTCACCACGCCAGGAACGCTCGCCGAGTTCTTCGCGGGCCAGACGGTCGAAATCGCCGGCGTGGCCGCGCTGCCCAAAGCGGCGGAGGCGGAAGGCACCTTCGATTACCGTGCCTTCCTGAAGGAACTCGGGATTTACTATCAATTGCAGGTGGCCTCCGAGCAGGATTGGCAAGTGCTGGCAACCCCGCCGGCGCCGCCCCTGGCGGACCGCTTCCGCGCCTGGGCGCGCCGCGCCCTGGCGCGCGGCCTGCCCCGCGAAGACGAGGCCCTGCGCCTGGAATGGGCCCTCACCCTCGGCTGGAAGCCGGCCCTGACCGAAGAGGTCTCGGAGCCGTTCATCCAGGCGGCGACCTAGGATTTGTTGTTATTTACCTAAATGGCTGAAACCCTGATTCTATGGGTGTTTTGACCCGTCTCTGCCTCGCTCTAGCGGTTTACAATGCTCCTTCGTCGCGGTAACCGTTACCGCAAAACCGCCACCCATTCCCAAACGTTCGACCGGGTGGCAAAGGGGCTTTACACCGCCTTCAAAATGAAAGAGGCAGGTCCCCCGGGCGTGCGAGTTGCCCTGGCAGTGCCGGATTCAAGGCTTTTCCGCAGGTATCTGGAATCGGTGACGCTGGGTATCGAGGCGGCTGGAATTGGGGTGCTCCTGGTCGGGGATGAGGGCAGGTGCGGTTGCTGACGGCTTTCGACCTTCAAGCCGTTTCGGCCCGGCTGGGTTGGGGTTTTTCGAGTGGAGGCGTATGCTCTGGATTCAGGCTTGCTGGCGCGGTTTGGGGTGCGCCGTTTGCTCTGGACGAAAGCCTCCATTCATGGCATTAGGTTACGACCGTGAGCGACTCACGACAGCGTTTTGGTCGGTTCTTTACGCCGCCAGAGGTTGCGCAGACGCTCGTCCGACGGGTCATTACCAGCCCTCGGCAGCGCCTTCTAGCCCCCTCCTGCGGTGACGGGGAATTTCTTGTTTGTCACAGGCGAGCAGTAGGTGTTGATATTGACCGGGAGCACGCAGTACGCGCACGCACCCGCGCCCCGGCAGGCCTCGTCCAGGAAGGGGACTTTTTTCTTTGGGCAAGTCGAACCAGCGAACGTTCCGGCGCCGCAGCGGGTAAGCGACTGCAATGGGACGAGGGATCTCCGGCGCTCAAGAGCTTTGGGCTGGAATCGGAGATGCAGAGGCGACTGGGGTATGCACCGCGATTGCTGTAAACCATGCAAGGGGGGGTGAAACATGGCTACTGCAAACCAAATCAGAAAGCCCTTCCTCAAGTGGGCAGGAGCAAAAACGAAACTGGTGCGAAGCATCAAGTCCCTTTTGCCGGTGACAGGCTCTCGATTTGTCGAGCCGTTCGTTGGAGCAGGAGCGGTTTTCCTGAATTCGGATTACAAGGCAAACCTGTTGTGCGACTCAAACGCAGACCTGATTTCCCTCTACAGAACCCTCAAGGAGAACGGTGAGGAGTTCATAGCCCGATGCCAATCGCTATTCACGAACGGGAATAACACCGCAGAGAGGTTTTACGAGCTTCGGGCGGAATTCAATGCGACCGACAATCCCACCCGGCGGGGCGCACTTTTTGTTTACCTGAACCGCCACTGCTACAACGGACTTTGCCGATACAACCGGAAAGGTCATTTCAATACCCCGTTTGGGCGCTACATCAGGCCATACTTCCCCGCAAAGGAAATGGCAGAATTTGCTGGAAAACTGCAAGGCGTGGATTTGTCCACGCAGGACTTTCGAGACACCTTCGGGATGCTCAAACCGGGTGACGTGGTGTATTGCGACCCCCCCTACATCCCGTTGAGCGCAACCGCAAACTTCACGGATTATGCTTCCGGTGGTTTCTCGCAGGAGGACCAAGAGAATCTAGCCGGCTGCTGCGTGGAAGCCGCACGGAGGGGCGCTACGGTGGTCATCTCCAACCATGATTCGACCATCGCGAGGAACCTCTACGAGACGGCTTCGCGAGTCATTCAGGTAACGGTTTCTCGCACCATCAGTTGCGATGGCGGGAACCGGGGTAAGGTCGATGAAATCCTCGCGGTTTTCAGCCCAGCCGAGGGTCGGCGCGTTGCGCCCGCCAGTATGGAATCCAGCTTGACGCCAGTGGAGCCGCTAGGTAAACTTGGAGCTGAGAATCACGGTCCGGGTCGCATGAGAACCTTGAGTAACACCATGCGGGGTTGGCTCCTCGAAAACCATTACGAGGATGTAGCCGCCTTGATAGAAGACGTCATTCACAGGTGGGAGAAGGCTGGCGTCCGGACCCGTCGAAATTGGTGGGATGTCCTGGCAGGGGATAAACGAGGTAACGCGAACACAATAGCTGGCGTGCAGCTTCCTGTGTTAAAGGCTGCGCGAATTCGAAAGGGTCTAGAGGCTACCCCTGATTCCCTGTGTCGAAACCAGGCCGAACAAATTCCCCCCTTCAAAGTGACTCGGAGATGGTCAACCAAGGGCAAGCATGAGCGCAAAAACCGACGGGCAAAAGAACGCGTTTGAGTTTCTGCTCGACAAGTTCACGAAGCACGAGCCATTCAGCAAGGCGGAATTCCAGGAAGCGACGGGATGGGACAAACCTGGCACATTCGATACATACTGGTCCAAGCAGTACGAAACCCTTTTGTCGAAGCAGGATGATGGGAAGTACCGAGTTACGGAAGCCTTCCGGCGGTTCACAATTTGGGAGAAGTTCAGGAACCATGTTACCCAGAACCGGCGTGTCGCGTCCGACTACAACACCTTCACGTACGATACGGTCTTGCTGTTCGACTTCTTCATGCCGCTCACGAACGAGGGTTACTTGCGGACCGCTTTGGATGCACTCTTCTATAAGGATTCCATTTTGGCTCGCCTGAAAAGTGTAGGTATTGAACAAGTCAAAGCTCACATGCCAGCCAACGCGGGGGAGAGCGACCCCCAATACCTCGACCAGGTCTGCAATTGGATTTCGCGCACGTTCATCGGTTACTCGATTAGCCACGTCAACGGCAGATACCGGGCAGGCGACTTGAAATCCATGCAGGAGGCGTACGAGGCAATGGCGAAGATTTCTGGGCGGTACTTGGTGGATGAGACGACTGCGATAGTGAGGTTCATTTTCCCCTGCGGAAGCCCGGCCCAGAACAAGTTCCATTCGTCTGCCGATTACTTCGAAAAGCTAGTTGGAGATGGCGAGCAAACGAAGGACGAAGCAGCCCGGATCCGCTGGTTCTTCTACGCGCTTTTCGTCCAGAGCATCGTTGAAATCATTAACGGCGAGGATGAAATCTGGCTTTTGGAAAGCGGCTTCAAAAACAAGCTTCACATTTGGAAGGTCCACAACTCCTGACGCCCGCCTAGGTGATGGGGCGGCCTCATTTCATGACCGGACCCACGCTTCCTGAGTTTGAAGATGATTTGCAGGTTGGCGAGCGGCACGCACTCTTTCAGGACTGGCGGCAGAAGCACCCGAAAGGCTTCTTCTTGAACCACATCACGAGGTCCTTAGTATTGGCATTCGCCAATTCTTTCCCCGGTAGAGTCTGGCCATGGCCAGAACGCTACGCCTCCAGTATGGGGGCGCGATTTACCCTGTGAAGAGCCGCGGCAACCATAACCCCATGCGGCAAAAGGGACTGCTCCACAACATCTGGCGCTGAGTTTCCGGCGCGCAGCCTGGTTCGATCTCCACTCCTGCATCCGCACCGCATCCCCGCGAAAACCGCCTTCTGAATGGGCCGTGTCGCACGCCCTCCATTCCACGTGACCGGATCCCCCTCGGATAACCGTTGAGGATGACTGCCAGCCCGCCGACAACTGCGAAGTCGACGCCGTCAACGGCGAGGGCGGCCTACAATCTTTCGAATCGGGAAGTAATCTCCCTCGGCTCTGGCGAGCTGCATCGGCTCGATCTTCGCCTTCACCAAGGGAAACCTAACTCGGCCATAGCCGGATGGTCGACCGCATTTACCAATCACCAATTCTCAATATTCAATTCCCAATCAGCCTCTTCCGAAAAGAGACGCGCGCCTCATGGAAGGTCAGAGAGTTTTGCGATTGATTTGCAACTGCAGCCTTGCTTTAGTGCGCACATGAAATCCGGAGAGTCTGCCTCAGCGGCGCCAACTCGTGCAGACGGCCGGCGGGCTCGGAGTGCGGCATGAAACAACCGCTCTTCCCGGTGGCCGTGCTCTATGCCGGCGGAATACTCACCGGGGCCCTGGCGCCGCTTCCCCCGTGGGCGCTCTTGGGCGTCTGCTTAGGCTTGACGGCCCTCACCCTGGCCTGGGGACGCAGGCGCCCGGCCCTGCTCTGCGCGCTGATCTTTCTGGCCGGGTGGACGGACCTGGCGCTCCACACGACCGCGCTCTCTCCGAACGACCTACGCCGCATTCTGGGCGATCACCCCGCCATCGTGTCCGTGCGAGGCTGGTTGTGCGATACCCCGTCTTCGCGCCCCCACGAGCGCGGGCAAAGGGAGTTCTGGCGCGCCACCGCCCGCGTCGAGGTCACGGCCCTGAGCACCAATCACGGACCGTGGCAGCCCGCGACGGGGCGCATGGCGGTCACCACGCCAGGAACGCTCGCCGAGTTCTTCGCGGGCCAGACGGTCGAAATCGCCGGCGTGGCCGCGCTGCCCAAAGCGGCGGAGGCGGAAGGCACCTTCGATTACCGTGCCTTCCTGAAGGAACTCGGGATTTACTATCAATTGCAGGTGGCCTCCGAGCAGGATTGGCAAGTGCTGGCAACCCCGCCGGCGCCGCCCCTGGCGGACCGCTTCCGCGCCTGGGCGCGCCGCGCCCTGGCGCGCGGCCTGCCCCGCGAAGACGAGGCCCTGCGCCTGGAATGGGCCCTCACCCTCGGCTGGAAGCCGGCCCTGACCGAAGAGGTCTCGGAGCCGTTCATCCAGGCGGCGACCTATCACATCTTCGCCGTGGACGGCCTGCGAATGGCCATTGTATTCGGCATCTTCTTCGGACTGTTCCGCGCCCTGGGTCTGCCCCGCCCGCTGAGCGGGGCCCTCCTGATTCCATTGATCTGGTTTTACGTGGCCCTGACCGGCTGGCCGGCCTCGGCCATCCGCGCCACCGTGATGCTGTCGGTGGTCATCGTCGGCTGGGTCTTGAAACGCCCGAGCGACCTGTTGAACTCCCTCTTCGCGGCGGCCTTAATCATCCTGACCTGGGAGCCGCGGCAAATCTTCCAGGCGGGTTTTCAGCTTTCGTTCCTCGTCGTGCTTTGCATCATCCTGATCATGCCGCCCTTGCAGCGGTGGGCGGAGCGTCTTGTGGCGCCGGACCCATTGTTGCCGGCGGAACTGCTGCCGCGCTGGCGGCGCCTGTTTCGCGGCCCGACGCGCTACGTCGGCGGCCTGCTGCTGACCTCATTCGCCGCGTGGATCGGCTCCGTGCCCCTCGTGGCCTACTATTTTCATATCCTGACCCCCGTCAGCACGCCGGCCAACATCGTGGCGGTGCCCCTGTGCGGCCTGGTGTTGGTCAGCAACCTGGCCGCCCTGCTGGTGGCGGGCTGGTTTCCCGCGGCGGCCGAATGCTTCAACCACGCCGGCTGGTTCCTGATGCAGTGCATCCGCCTCGGCAGCCATTGGTTTGCCGGATGGCCGGGCGCTTATTATTACGTCGCGCCCCCCGGCATTTTGGGAAGCGCCCTCTACTACGGCCTCTTGCTCGCCGCCGCTACCGGCTGTCTCTTCCGCCCCAACCCGCCCTCCTCCACTCTCAACCCTAATCCCAAGCCCAATCCAAATCCCCCCGCTCCGTTCCTTCCCTCCCATCCGAAAGTGCGTCCCTGGGCGGCCGCGCTCCTCGCTCTCGCCGCCGCGTGTTGGGGCTGGCAAACCTGGCAGGCCGCCTCGGTCACTCGCTTGACCGTCCTGCCTCTGAGCGGGGGCCACGCCGTCTATTTCGACGCGCCGGGCCGGAGGAACGACCTCCTCATCGATTGCGGGTCGAGCAACTCCGTGCAGTTCCTGACCAAGCCCTTCCTCCGCGCCCAAGGCGTCAACCGCTTGCCCGGCCTGGTCCTGACGCACGGCAGCTCGCAGCACATCGGCGGGGCGCAAACCCTGGACGCCCTTTTCCCCGCGCGGGCCGTCTGGACCAGCCCCGTGCGTTTCCGCTCTCCGGGATACCGCCGCGCGGTCCAGCAATTCAACCGTACACCGGGTAAGCTCCACACCGTCAGCCGGGGCGACCACTTGGGACCGTGGACCATTCTGCACCCGGAGCCCCCCGACCACTCGCCTCAAGCCAATGACAATGCCCTGGTGCTCCTCGGCCGGTTTCAGGGCGTGCGGGTCCTCCTGCTCTCCAACCTCGGCCGCCCGGGCCAGAACGCGCTTCTGGAGCGAGGGTGCGATTTGAAGGCGGACATCGTCGTCACGGGCCTGCCGGCCGCCTCAGAAGCCCTCGGCGAAGACCTGCTCGACGCCGTCCAACCCCGCGTCATCATCGTGGCCGACTCCGATTACCCCGCTTCCGCGCGCGCCACCCCGAAACTCCGCGAGCGCCTCGCCCAAAGAAACGTCCCCGTTCTCTACACCCGCTCGGACGGCGCGGCGACGCTCGAACTGGGCCGCGGAAGGTGGAAAATCAGGACCATGAGCGGCGTGAGGCTGACCTCGACGAGCAATGTAGTGTGCCCGAAGTAGCAATACCATGCGCTGACGCCCATGATTATGACCCCATGATTAACCAACAATCGCCTTCGCTGAACAGCAACCAGCTATTGTCCGGCCAGAACACGGTAGAAATGCTGGGCGTTCGCTGGGAGGGACGCATCGGTATTAGTATCTACCCAGAGCTGGACCGGTTGTGTCAAAGTCAGGTTCGCCAACGTAGTCCAGGAGTTCGTATTGCTTAAGTCAGTCGTTCCCTGCACAATGCAATCGTTCCCGGCAGCCCCGCTGATTGTTATACCCGGATACTGCCCAACACCCCCGCCGGTCGGTACACCCGGATACATTCCAACGGAAACACTGGCGGTGTTCACAATCAAATTGGCGGAGGCGCTCGTGATGCTGTGGCTTACTGAGTCGGAAACGATCACGCTGTAAGCGTCAGCATCCGTGAATTGGAGGTTTGTCAAGACGAGGATTGAATTGGTCGCGTTAAGCATCGGCACGCCACCCTTCAGCCACTGATAGCTGAAAGGTGGAGAGTCGCCGGACACCCCTACTGAAAACGTCGCGCTTTGTCCCCTGTAACCCACTTGGCCTTGAGGCTGGCTTGTCATGAACAGTCCTTTGCATTTGCCGGCGCCGCCGGCTGAGTAAATGGCAGCGATTTCGCTTCCGGACAGGGCGCGATTGTAAATCGCCAGTTCGTCAATCTGGCCCTGGAAAAAGCCCGTTAAATAGCTAGTAGGATAGTAAGCCTTTCCGCAACCGATGCGAAGCGGTTCTGTGGTTGTCATCGACGCGACGGAGTTCTCATAGGCAACGCTGGTTCCGGCGTCGCTGCCGTTGATGTAAAAAGCGAAGCCGGCGTTAGTGTCGCCAAAGCCAGTTACAACGACAGCGACATGGGACCACTGATTTGGTATTATCTCGTTTGTAGAGGAACTAACTTGCGCATTCGAACCGGTGTGGCCGGTACTCCACCACAGTTTCAAACCACTGAGACAAAACATCCAAAACCCTTGTTGCCCATCATCATAAGGATCAGTGGTGCCCATTGTGTCTCCCTTGTGGGCAATGATAAATGAGCCGAGATCATTTGTGGCAAGGTAAATCCAGGCTTCAACTGTCCAACCTTGGCCCTGCGCCGGATTCAAGCTGTCTGCCGTCGGTACTTGAACGTAATTAGATGATGCAGCATTGAAATGGAAAGCGTCGCCGACGACGCCCGGCGCGAAGCTCGTGCCGTTAACCAGAACGCCATTAAGATTGTTCCCGCTATTATCATTAGCGTTGCCATCGCCAGACCACCACCCAATCGCCCCCGATGGGGGCGGGAAGCAGGTTTGGGCGTGAGCGGAAGTTGCAAGCGCCGCCGTGATGGCGAGGATTCCAAATACTTGGCCTGTTGTTTTCATAGACGTTTTCGCTTTGTCGAGAAACAGAGTATTGTTGTTCATTCCGGAAACTCTTTGACGGCACCGGGACGCGCTTCTGTTCTCGACAACCACGCAGACATTGCTTGATGCGGACTTTCTGCATCTCCCGCTTGAGGAATGCAAGCAAAAGCCGCACAAATAGACAGAGTCCAGGACTCGCGTCGAGGGGTCTTAGTTATTGTCATTCCCATTCCTTCGGTCGAGTCGGGCCATGGCCGGAAGGCTACGCCCCCAGTATGCAGGCGCGATTTATCATTTCCTCGGCCGTGGCAACCGGCGGGATAAGTCTCCCCGGAACATGTGGATCGCCATGATTTCATGAAGACCCTAGCTGAGGCTTGCCAGCAGACCGGCTGGCCGGTGCATGCGTACTGCCTGACGCCCAACCACCATCGGCTGGTGGCCGAAACTCCTGAACCGGACCTGGTGTCTGGGCAGCGAGGGTGCGATTTGAAAGCGGACATCGTCGTCACGGGCCTGCCGGCCGCCTCAGAACCCCTTGGCGAAGACCTGCTTGACGCCGTCCAACCCCGCGTCATCATCGTGGCCGACTCCGATTTCCCCGCCTCCGCGCGCGCCACCCCGAAACTCCGCGAGCGCCTCGCCCAAAGAAACGTCCCGGTTCTCTACACCTGCTCGGACGGCGCGGCGACGCTCGAACTGGGCCGCGGAAGGTGGAAAATCACGCCCATGAGCGGCGTGAGGCTGACCTCGAGAAGCAGCGTGGTGTGCCCGAAGTAGCAATACGATGCGCTGACCCCATGCCCCACCGCCTACGGCGATTTGATGATGAAGAAATGAGGCCCATCGGCGAAGCCGGTGACTCTGTAAGTCACGGGCGTGGTGCCGAAGGTTCCCGATGTCAATGTCGTCCAGTTCGTCTTAGACAGTGACAGGCTGCTGGCGGTCAGGAGCGAGTAACTCTGGCCAACGACGCCGAAGAAGGTCAAAGGGAGCGACCCTCCGCTGGACAGCCCGAAATTGGTGAACCGTGGTGCCCAAGTGCGGAGCTCCATGGCATTGATCTGAGCTACCACGTTGCCACTGACGGTGATGTCTTGCGTGGGCGCAACGGCCACGAAAACGAATCCGCAGTGGTCGCCGCAACCGCCGACCACATCCCCGTGGTTCAATATAACCCCGCCGCTGAAGGACCCATCGGCGGTGAAGGTGAACGTCTCAGTTCTGTCAAAACCGGCCGCCGTCGAGTCGTTAACCCAAAACTCGACTTCATACCAGCAGCCGGCACTGAGATTGTTCAGAGTCACCGTGCAGACGGCGCCAGTATCACCATAGATGGCACCGTCGAGCACGCTTTGGTAAGCAGGGCTCAAGCTGCCCGCCGGGCCGTCGGGAACCACAAAACCACCGGATCGATGGCTGAACCCAGAGAGGGTTACACCGCTTCCCGGTGCGGTGAACGTCACGCCGTTGACAACCTCGGAGACATTGTTCCAGTCGTAGGCAAAGACCAGACTAGCATCGCTGGACCCATCCCCAGCCACATCCACATTGGATCCGATGTTGACGCCGAACGCCCCGCCGCCCGGCGGTGAAATCTGGGCTGGCATCGTGGCCGGCAGCATCAATGTCAACAGCAGCAGGCTGCAGCCCCAAGGGCTCCTTAAGCCGCTCGCGATCGGCTTTGGGGAGGTTGGTCCCACGATGGCGGTTTCTCTTCTGGTTGAGGTTCTCGTTTTCATGGTCTTCCACTCGTTCAATTCATGGCTCCAGGCGGCGAGAACGGCACCGAGGACGGGCAAGTGCCCCATGGCACCGACGGCCCTCGGTGTTGATGCCTCATTTCGCCGCGTCTCGCCGGCAAACTTGCCATTGCGCTCATCATACCACCCTGGCGAACCTTGGCTGCCAGGGGAAACCCCAGTCGATTTGTAGTGTAATAGACTACACGAAAAAGGGTTCACCCGTAGATAAGTGCATTTCCAAGTTCGCAGTCTGCCTTCTTGCGGCATGACCCCACCGCGTGCCCCGCAAGCCCCGTCTCGAATCCCCTGGGGTCATGTATCCTCTCCTGACCCGTGGCAACCGGCGGGATCAGATATTCCTGCAAGATGTGGATCGCCATGATTTCATGAAGACCCTAGCTGAGGCTTGCCAGCAGACCGGCTGGCCGGTGCATGCGTACTGCCTGACGCCCAACCACCATCGGCTGGTGGCCGAAACTCCTGAACCGGACCTGGTGTCTGGGCAGCGAGGGTGCGATTTGAAAGCGGACATTGTCGTCACGGGCCTGCCTGCCGCCTCAGAACCCCTTGGCGAAGACCTGCTTGACGCGGTCCATGGCTGGCCCCATGACGGCCAGATTTCCAGCCCGCAGGAAAAGGACGCGCCAAGACGCGCCTGCCCTCCTCCGCCGCGAGTGCCAGACGAGGACTCGAATGTGAAATGCACTCGGAACAGTTGCTCCATTTTAAAGTCTATTGACACGGTAAGGCGCACTTGATAGCCTCTCAGGCTGACGAGCGGGCACTTGACTTGACCATCTGCGTGACGTGAGGAACACACATGAACTCCACAAAATCGGTATATGCACTCTCCCTGCTCGTTCTCGGCCTTGGGATTGCGGCTAACGGATATGCGCAATCCTTTGTCACAAACGGTCTGGTTGCGTATTATCCGTTGGCCGATGACGGCAGCGACCAGAGCGGCCATGGATTGGACCTAACCCTCAGCAATGTCGTCTTCTCCACCGTTGGACCTGCTGGCGGGGAAATGCGCTCATGCGCCTCATTCGACGGGCCGTCGTCGTGCGCCGTCATCAATCAAGCCCTGATCACCGGGCAGATGAACTGGACGTGGTGTGCCTGGCTGTACGCCCCGCAGCCTACTACCGGGAATCCGTGGCCATGCGTGTATCAAGAGGGGCTTCAAGGGGGCAGTTGCTTCGGCATAGACATCCTTCCTAATGAGATGCTGCACGTCGGCGCATGGAATGTGGGTTTCCCAGGCAATTGGCTGATCGTCGACGTTCCGTACGGCCTGACCAACGGATGGAACCACTTGGTGCTTACCCTGGCCGATGGCAATGTCGGCACTGGTTCATTGAGCATCTTTTTCAATGGGGTCCTCGCCGACAGCGCGGTTTTCCAGAGGGTTGATCCCGGCAACGCACTCCACCGCGTTGGGGTTTTTGGCAGCGGCTGGGCGGTGGGCAGCCCCAATTACGCAACCGCCCCTTGGATTGGAAGCATGGGGGATATCCGCATTTACAACCGCGCCCTGTCCTCAAACGAAGTCGCGCAGTTGTACGCCATTGAGTCAACACCACCATCCATAACAACGCCGCCCTCGACCCAAACGGCTGAGATGGGGTCAATTGCCTCGTTCTCGGTGGACGTGACGAATACCCCGCCGGGAGGAACTTACTACCAATGGTACCTTAGCGGCACCAACGCACTCGGCAGTGCAACGAGTGCCTCCCTGGAATTGGCCAACGTCCAGCCCGCCCAGGCGGGGGCTTACACGGTCGTCGTCACCAACCTGCTCGGTGCGGTGACAAGCGCACCGGCACTCCTGAGTGTCATCGCCCCGGTCGAGAAAAGAGTCGTCCCCGCCGTTGGTTTGCCGGGCGCCTCCGGCAGCTTGCTGCACCTTGAGTATGCCGACAGCCTGGTCACCGCCCCGACATGGTCCTCGTTGACCAACGTGACCCTGAGCATCGGGCCGCAACTCTGCTTTGACCTTTCTCAGCCTCTGCCCGCGCAACGGTTTTACCGCGCCTGGCAGACCAACGAGCCGCAGTTTGCGCTGGCCATGAGCCTGGCCACGGAGCTTCCGCTGACAGGGGCGATTGGCAGTTCCGTCCGCATTGATTATATCAACCAGTTCGGCCCGACCAACGCCTGGGTGACGTTGGACATGGTGACGCTGACCAACTCGCCGCAGCTCTACTTCGATGTCACCATGTTTCGCCAACCTGCCCGGCTCTATCGCCTGGTGGGGTCGCCGTGACGCCCTGGTCGGGTCATATCTGTGTGATGAACTTCACATTGAGCGCGGGGTTCTACCTTTCCGCAATTATCGGGCAGATTCTGAGTGCGGCGACCACAACTGCCGCGCCGGTTGAGGCACGATTTCCACTCGAACAGGGGGTGCGCTGGTTGTACGAAGGCAAGGTGGAGTGGACGGAGGTGAATTCGGCAAGAGTTCTCTCCACAAACGTCCACTGGGTCATGGAGGTGGTCGATGCCACGGAAGGGAATGCGTTTCGAGCGTCCGTCGTTCGCGGATTGCCCGATGAACTTGCTTGGTAGAGCCTGTCCCCCAGGATGAAGAGGCTTGTCGTTATTGGCGCCCCGCAGGCTT
>CAZZFF010000141.1:0-16501 GCA_964653485.1 uncultured Verrucomicrobiota bacterium
GCGATGCTGCGCCCGAGGACGGGCGCACTCCGCCTCGTTAAGTTAGCGCCTATGGCCCCGATCCCACACGCGTCGCTCCTGATTGAGCGTCAGCGCCCCCAAATCCTCGCCTAATGACCTTCGGATGCAAGGAAGATTAGGAGAATCAAAGCCCCTCAAATCTCATGCCAATCCAGAGAAGATAGAGAACCGCGGAATAAACGGAATACGCGGAAAACCATTCCTTTTCCGCGTATTCCGCTTATTCCGCGGTTCCTCAAAAACATCTTAGGCGAGGATTTGGGGCGCCAAAGCCGGCTTGACTGCGCGGCGGCTCTCAAAGAGACTGGCCCGGTGCCGCCCCTCGAACAAAAGGCCCGAACGAGCGAAGAGCCGACGCGCGGAAATGACGGCTTTACGTTGATAGAACTGCTGGTGGTCATTGCCATCATCGCAATCCTGGCGGCGATGCTGCTGCCCGCCCTCTCGCGCGCCAAGATGACCGCCCGCGCAACCGCTTGCTCGAATAACGTCCGCCAATTGGCCGTGGCCTGGGCCATCTACTCGGACGACAATGGCGGGCTGCTCGTCAATAACTCCAGCACGGCCGATACTCGCACCTATCGGCAAAGCTGGGTGAACAACATCGAAGACTGGGGGACAAGCCCCGAGAACACCAACCCGGTCTTCATTCTCACCGGCAAACTGGCCCCTTACGTGGCCAATAACCTCGGCGTCTATAAGTGCCCGTCCGACCAATCGAAGGCGCAAGACGGCCCGCGCCTCCGCAGCTACTCTCTCAACTCGCTCGTCGGCAACCCCCTCATCAGTCCCAACAGGTTCAATCCAGACTGGGTCCAATTCCTCAGGGCGACCGATTTCCCCGGCCCGGCCAACTTCTGGGTCTTCATCGAAGAACACCCCGACACCATTAACGACGGCTATTTCATGAATACCTGGGACCAGATTAAATGGGGTAACCTCCCGGCCTCCTATCACAACAGCTCAGCCAACATCTCCTGGGCGGACGGACACCTCGAACGGCACCGCTGGATTCCAAACACCGTGCGCCCGCCCGTCCAAGGCGCCGTGGGCGGCGGCTTCATTCCCTCCCCCACTACTGATTATCTCTGGCTCCGCCAGCGGACCAGCATTAAGATGAATTGAGATGACGCATCCAATCAACAAAAGGCAAGCTATGGCTCTCAAAAACGCTCCCGATCTCACCCAACGTCCCCCGCGCAGCCCCCGTGTTCGGTTGGGCGGCTTTGCGATCCTGCCCCGCACACTCGACAAAGGCCGCGCCCTCCTCGCCGGCAAGAACGGCGAATACTTCTTCGCCTGCCCCCTCGACCAGCGGTTTCTGGAATTCGCCGGCATCGATGCCCAGGCCCTCAAGAAGCAGCTTGCCGCCGGAAAAAGCGACGGGGAAATCCTCGCCTGGGTTCGAAAGGCCGCGAAAAACAAACATACCGAGCCCGAAATCCTGGCCTGGTCCGCTCTCCAGGACCATCGGGCGCCCGCCGACACCGAATCCCGCGCGTTCTTCCAGGGCCAGCACGCCAAAATCGCTCCCAAACGCGACGACATCGCCACCTGGTTCGACCTGCTCGACCTGGACGATTACGTCACCTTCGGCGGCCAGCCGTGATCGACTTTATGCAGGGGGGCGGCAGCCCCCCATAGGCGCTAACTTAACGAGGCGGAGTGCGCCCGTCCTCGGGCGCAGCATCGCAAGACGTCTAACAGTTCGAGATAACCCGCGCTCGATTTCGTCTTTGGCCAGCGCCGGCGACCATGCGCGCTTGCCTTGGAGGAGATCACGCACGGCCGGATTGTAGGGCGGGCGCGGAAACGTTTGCGGATGGGAGTACATGTTAAACTGCTCCGCCTGTTCGAACTTTGCTGCTTGCTGCGCCCGAGGACGGGCGCACTCCGCTTCCGTTTCGAACCACCAAGTTAGCGCCTTTGCGGCAGCCCCCCGAGTCGGCCAGGGCAATGGCGGTTACCTTCCGCATTGGCACGCTCCCTCACGCCTTCTTCAGCGGTTCGATGCTCTCGATGCGGTGATGGTGTGTGATGTTGTTGACCTCGAATTCGATTTCTTCGCCCACCTTGCGGTTCAGCAACGATTGGGCGACGGGACTAAGGTAGCTGACGATGCCCTTTTCAGGCTCCGAGTCCCAGGCGCCGAGGATGGTAAATTGCTCCGGCTGGTTGGTGGCAAGGTTCATCGCGCGGACGATGGTGCCGATGCTGGCAACGTCCGTGCGCGCGTTGGCGAAATCGGTGCCGCGGGCGCGTATGAGCTGGGTTTCCAGTTCCACCTTGTGGCGCATGAGCAGCTTCTGCATCTCCTTGGCGGCCTTGTACTCGTGGTTCTCACGCAGGTCGCCATAGCTGCGGGCAACGGCGATTTCTCTTGAGTTGGCCGGAATCTTCTTCTCGACCAGCTCGTGATATTCGTTTTTGCGCCGCTCCAGGCTCTCCCAGGACACGACCAGGTAGGTTTCCTGTTTGGTCTGCTCGCCCGAAATGAGCGTCTGCATGGCGGGATAGCTCTTGACGATGCGAGCCAGGAGCGACCGCTTGTCCATGTCGTCGAAGCAGGGTGAAAGCTGGAGCGCGCGAGTGAGGTCTTTGATCACCTCCAGGTCCGCGGAACCGATCAGCTCCACAAGCAATTCCTGGTCGTCCAGGATATAATCGCGCAGGCGGTTGGAGCGGCGTTCATTGAACTGGTCGCGTTCCATGGCCGTAAGCATGGCGCGGAAGACCTCGGGTCCCAGGATGTCCGCGAAGGCGTCGTTGCGGTCTTTGGCCAGCCAGAGCAACAACTCGCTGCTGGCGGTATGCTGGCTGATGAACCGGGCCAGAGTCTCCTTGAGCAGGTCAATCTTGCCCTCGTGGATGAGCAAGCCGGCGCACTCCCGGCACAGCTTGGCGGATACGGTGTTGAGCGTGTCGCGCAAGACATATTCCCATCGCTTGAGCTTGTTCTCCGCCCCCTCCGCTCCTTCGGCGGCGGCCTTGCCGTTTTTCTCATCCACCATCTGTTGATTGGCCGCCTCGAAAGATTCCAGGGCGCGCCGGTGCTTTGAGGCTGGAAGCCCCTCCAACAGCGCCCCGAGTTTGGGCTCCAGCGACCATATCGCCTGCGCGTTGAGCTCTCCTTCGGCCGGCGCCACGCCCGCCATTTCCTGCAGGTCGTCGCGCGCAAAGACCGCTTCCAGGGCCACGGACGGTTGCGTGCGCTGGTAGTTGACAATCTCGGCGTTCAGGGCGGCGATGATTTCCTGCGCGGCAGCCTGCTTGTCGGACAGGTCATGCGCGTTCTTGAGCAACTCCCCAGCCACGACCAGCCGCGCCTTCAAGCCCTTGGCGGCCCGGAAGTCACCCAGCAGACGGTCCTGCAGAGACACCTCCTTGACCTGGTAAACGATGGGCTCCGTCTTCTTGAGCGGCACCTGGAAGTGGCCGTCGTTCCTGAGCTCGCGCTTGGTCCCTTCCCACCACTTCTTCCAGTCGGACGTGATGACGTCCGGCACGAGCACCCGCTGGATTTGGTCGGCAGTGGCGCCGCCTCCGAAGCTGGTCAGCACCAGTTTGACCAGCTCCAGGTGATTGGTCGCCGCCATCTGCCGCAGGCCCTCGATGTCCACCGCCTTGCGCGCCAGGATGTGGTCCTTCGCTATCGGTTTGAGCGATTCAGCCGCAAATCCCAGGTCCATCGTGTGTCCTGCCTTGTCCTGAAAGTCAATCGTGAACCGGGCAAAAACCGGGTCCACCGTCCGAATCCTGCCGAATCCCCAACTCCGGTGCATGCAGAATCCGCTGGAGGCAAGCTGAACCAACGCTTCGATGTGCTGACGTTCCAACTTGCCCGCCGCTGCCAGTTTTTCAAATTCTTCTCTCATAAATAAAGCATCTTCCGACTCGCCTCCCCCTCAGGGGATCGCGATAATGTAGGGTCGTGAGTGGACAAAAACCAAGAGAAATTGCGGTGCGCCTTCTCCAGCGCCGCCCGGGCGGCGACTATATCGAACACCTGCTCGATGACGCCCTCGCCCGAACGCAGCTATCCACTGCGGACCGCCACCTGTGCCAGGAACTAGTCTATGGCATCGTCCGCTGGCAAGCAACGCTTGATTGGCTGGCCGCTCGCAAGACAGGAAACCGCCCGCAAAAGCCATTGCTCCAGAGCCTCTTGCGCCTGGGTCTTTATCAGATATTCTGGCTCGACCGTATCCCTCCCCACGCCGCCGTCAACGAAACCGTCGAATTGGCCAGACAGACCGGGTTCGCCCGGCAGGCCGGCTTCATTAATGCCGTGCTCCGCGCTTATCTCCGCGAGTTTGACGCCACCCGGCAGTTGCTGGCCCGGCTCAAGACCTCCGAACCCTCCCTCGGCTACTCGCACCCGGATTGGCTCGCCGCCCGTTGGACGGAACGCTGGGGTCCGGACCGCGCCGCGGAACTGATGGAGTGGAACAACACTCCTCCAGCCGCCTTTGCCCGGATCAACACCCTCAAAACCGACTCGGCCAGGCTCCTGGCCCAGTGGCGCCAGGAGGACGTCGAATACGAACCCGTGCGCAAGGACTGGCTCGACGAAAACCTCAGCTTTCAACTCAAATCCCATCCTCCCCTGGCCGGGCTGCCCAGCTTCCAGCAGGGCCTGTTCTATGTCCAGGACCCCGGCACACTCCTGGCCCCGCGAGAACTGGACCCCCGCCCCGGCCAAACAGTCCTTGACCTCTGCGCCGCTCCCGGCGGCAAGCTGACCTACCTGGCTCAACTCATGGCCAACCAGGGCCAACTCCTCGCTTTCGACACCGCCCCGGAGCGCCTCATCCTTATCCGGGAGAATTGCGCCCGCCTCGGCATCACCTGTGTCTCCACCTTCGATCCCCGCTCCCCTACCCTCTTCGACCGCGTCCTCGTCGACGTCCCATGCTCGAATACCGGCGTCATGCGCCGCCGGGTCGATCTACGCTGGCGGCTTGGACCCGGGGATTTCGAGCGCCTGCGCGCCACCCAAATGCAATTGCTCCACCAAGGCGCCGCCCTCGTGCGCCCCGGCGGACGCCTGGTCTATAGCACCTGCAGCCTCGAGACCGAGGAAAACCAGGGCGCCATCGCCCAATTCCTGCTCGAGCATCCCGGCTTCAAGCTCGAACGCCAGCGCGAGTTGCTCCCCTTTGCTGAGAATGTGGACGGCGCCTTCGTGGCCAGTCTTGCGCTGGAACCAGGCGGGGACGTCAAGTGAAGGCGGCGGGCCGCCGCCACCTCATTCTCCCTTGAACAGGGGAGTCGCTGGCGCCGCGCCGCCTTCCCTCGTTCTGCCGCGTCAACATCCACAGCAGTTTCTTCACATGCGTATTTGACGCCGCCAGCGGCGAGCTTATGGTGCCTTCGATGAACCACGCCTGAAACACCTGGCAGGATTCTTTGTAACCTTTCCTGCGTTTTGCTTCTGGAAAGAGGTGGATGGCTATGAAAAGACTCGATATGAAACGACTTCGCCCGAAATCGGGATCGGGGCACGATACGGAACCCACATCGGCGGGCGGCGGCGACCTGGCCTTCACACTCATCGAACTGCTCGTCGTAATCGCCATCATCGCCATCCTGGCGAGTCTGTTGCTGCCGGTGCTGGGCCGGGCCAAGGAAACCGCCAGGGCCGTAGCCTGCGCAAACAACCTGCGGCAGTTCAGCCAGGCTGCCGCCACTTACACGCTCGATAATAAAGGAAACCTGCCTTTCTTCTTGAGCTGGCTGCACGCTCAGGTGGGCAGTCTCGATCTCGCAACCGGCGAGCTTTATCCCTACTTGCGGACCCGGCAGGTTTACCTCTGCCCCACCGATCAGCACACCCTTCGCATCAACCCCCTGAGCTCCCCTCCGCCGCCGGCTTCGATCCGCCAATGCAGCTACGGCATGAACTGTGTTCTCTGCCACAGCATGGACATCTCGAAGTACACGGCGGACCCCTCCACATACTCGGCGCCGCCGCGAACCCTTCTCTTCATGGAAGCCAACATGGACCGAGACGACGTTGACGGCACGGTCGGCCCCGTGCCCTGGATCGGGGACAGCGTCAGCGCGCTCAGCACTCGCCACAACGGCATCGGGCACATGGTCTTCTGCGACTTTCACCTCGAACGCGTTAATGCGGCGACCGCCAAGAAGCTGGAAAAGAGCAAGCTCTTCTGGCTCCCCGCGCCCACAACCGAAGCCATCACGATGTCGCTTGTCAGCGGTTTGCCCAACCCATGAGCGCCCCTCACATTTGGACGCGGTAAAACTTGTTCCCGGAGCCCGGGGTTACCGTGGCCGTGGGTGCCGTTGCTCCAGAAACCGGAGACCACGGGCCGCTGAGGCTGGAGGCTTGCAACAGTGTGCCGCCCTGCCAAAGGAAGAGGAGGTTTTTGCCCGCCCTGATGAAGCCCAGCTTCGGCTCGCCCGCGGTGTCGAACGACGCGCCGACGTTAGCCCCCGCCCCATAAATGGTGCATACCTCCAGAGGCGTCAGCACCGCCTGCCAGACGGCCAAATCATCAATGTCGGCTGAGCCGGGCACAGTATAAAGCCCCGTGGGGTCCTGCCCGATGGTGGCAGGGAAGCCGGAATCGAAGTTGCCAAGCCCGGCGAGCGAGTTCGCTTGCACCTGGAGGCCGTCCAGATAGGCCGTGCCGACGGCAGCGCTCCTGTCGAACGTAAACGCCAGGTGATGCCACTCGAAATCGTTGATCGAGTTGTTGGCGCCATTGATGTCGATGTCGTTGGTGCCGTCATCCAGGCACCATTCCCAACCGCCCAGTTGATACGACGGGCAGAAGGTGAAGCCCAACTCATTGGCCGAGTTGGTCGCGGTGCCGAAGAAAGGAAGGTCGCCGCCCAGGTAACCCTCGGGCAGCCGAATCCAGAACGCCACCGAGAAGCTGGCCCCGTTGGTCCAGCGGGCGCCCAACTCGCCCAGGTCGGCGTTCGTGCCCAAACTGACGTAATGCGCGCTGGTGACCGCGGCGCCCAGCTGGCCGCCGGTCGTCGTCGTGCTATAGTGCAGGGCCTGCGAGCCGATCTTGCCCGGCACGAATGTTGGCGCGCCCACCGGCGTGCCATTGTTGCCGCGCCCGGAGGCATCATTGTAATTACCGTCGAACTTGAGGTGCAATAGCAAGTCATTCGTGACGTTCGCGAAGGTCGGCGCCGGCACGACAACCAGCGAAGCGTTCGAGCTGCTGATCCCCGCGCTATTGGTGGCCACCAACTCATAAGTGGCCGTGTCTGAAAACACCGCGTTTGTGAACGTCAGCGCGCTGTTGGTAGCGCCGGCGATGGCCACGCCGTTCTTGGTCCACTGCAGGCTGATCGGCAGGGTGCCTTGGACCGTCGTCGAGAACGAAACCGGCGTGCCCGCGCCGACGATTTGCGAGAAAAGAGGAACCTGGAAGATGGGCTTGGTGCCGATGCCGTACCGGCCCTGGTAATGCGCCGCGATTTGAGCGGAAGAGAGGGCGTTGCTATAGACCGCCACCTCGTCAACCTGTCCGTCGAAGAACGTATCCGGAGGGGTGCTCGACGACTCGCCCAGCGCCCCGACGATCAGCGGGCCCTCGGTGTTGTTGGTGAACCCACCCCAAGAGGTCCCGTCCGTGTAACCGTTGACATAGAGCGTCACGTAGTTCGAACTGTAAACAGCCGCCAGGTGCGTCCAGCCCAAGTCGATCGCCCCGGCCGTAAGGGCATTGGTGTCGGGCGTATAGTAATAACTGCCGCTCGACGTCAGGGCGTACCCGATCGTCCACCCGGACGGATTGTAATTCTCCGGTATTGGCCAGAACCACCAGCCTTGGCCGTCCAGTTGGGAGGAAAGGGCCGCTCCCGAATTGAAGCTCGCGCCGGCCTTGACCCAGCATTCGATTGTCCCATTGACGCCGCCAAGCGCGGGAGAGAAGGGCACGACGCCGTAGCTCTTCGAGACCCCGTCGAACGAAGCGGCGGTATCCGTGTCGTTGAGCAGCGCGCCGGCAACGCCCAATGTCACCGGGCTGCCCGAAGCGTTCGTGTAATAGCCGTCGTGGCGGCCCATGCTGTCCCACATGTTCGTCGAGCCCGGGGCCTCATCCAGGCGCCACCAGGACACCGGCGCGTCGGCGGTAACCACCGCCTCGTAGCTGCCCGCCGCCGGAGTGGGTATGGTGATCTGGGCGGGGCCGAACGACGCCGTCGAAACGTGGTTGCTCACGACGCCGCTGTAGATGCCCCCATTGGCGGCGGTGACCTTGCTGACCTGGTAAGAGGAGGCGGTGGCGCCGGGAATGTTGGTGCCGGCAAGCTGCCACTGGTAGGATAGGCCGCCCCCCGAAGCCACAACACTCAGACTCAGGGTGCCGCCGGGATAAAGCGTGCGCGAGACGGGCCCCTGGAGCACTAAGGGCGCCGTGGCCGCCGTCACGCTGATCGCCGCCCCGCCGCTGGTGGCGGTGCCGTAGCCGTTGGCCACGCTCACACTGTAATTGCCCGTGCTGGTCACTTGGACCACCTGCGTGAATGTGCTGTTGGTCGCCCCCTGGATGGGTGTGGTCCCGAAATACCATTGGTAGCGGAGCGGCGGAGTCCCGCCCGCATCAACGCTCAGCGTCACGGTGTCCCCGTCAAAAATAGCCGTGGCCGGCGCGGCCGGATTGGCGAATATCTGCGGCTTTAGCCCGCCGACGGCGGCCGCGTACTCGCTATAGACATCGCCGGCGCCCAGGGCCCGGTTGAAAATAGCCACCTGGCAGATGGACCCGTTGAAATTGGTCGTTCCCGAGCTGTCGCCGATCAACGTATCGCCCTCGAAATCCTGGACGACATGGGTGATGTAATTGGTCACCCCGGTGAAGTCGGTGGCGTTGGTGCTGTCCACGACATACAAATCGGCCTCGGTCGGCTGCACCACCAGCGCCACAAAATTCCAGACCGAGTCCGAAAGGACCAGGCTGCTGTCCCAGCTATACGACAGTGGGTCGTTGTTCCAGTTGTAGCTCAGTTTTAGCCCCCCGGTTTCGTCCATCTGCAGGCCGGCGGCCGTGGTGGCCGCGTCGCTGACTACCAGGCCGGCCATGGGGTTTTGACTGCCGTTGGGCATGACCCAAGCTGTAATCGTCACCGTGTTGGTGTTCAGGTTGAGGGCCGGTACGCTCACATAACCGCTAAGTCCGTTGAAGCCCACCGCCTTGTTGCTCGTATTGAACCCCGGAAACGCCGGCGCCGCCGGACCAGGCTGGCCGGGCAGAGAGTTATAAACGTAGCTGCCGTTGGCGGCGGCGCCCAGGGTGCCCAGGTTGGCCGCCGGAGGATTCGGAACGAGGGCGGGCTCGCCCAGACGCCAGTACCCCACCGGGTTGCTCGAAAGGACCTGCGCGGGATACGCCACCCCGTTGGTGCTGCCCACGTCATAATGCTCCTTGATCGTGTCGCCATCGAGCGCCGCATTGTAGAAGGCTACCTCCTCAATCCAGCCGTCGAAAGTCCGGTTGGGAATCGTGGTGGCGCCTATCCGGAACGGCTGCGTGCCATTGGGCAAGAACTGGGTGCCATCCACGGCCGCGCTCGCCACATGCACGCCGTTCACATAGAGCGACACGCTCGAACCGCTGTACGTGGCAACGATATGGTGCCAGGCGCCGGGTATGGCCGTGCCGCCGGAGATATTGCCGACGTACCCGTTGGTGCCCCCAATCCTGAAATTCCAGTTTGTAGCCGACCCGTCGTAATAAATAAGGTAGCCATCACGGCTGTTTCCGCTGTTCCCGCTCGCATCCAGGGAGCAGACCGGCGAGAACAAATCCGCGGCTTGTGAAGAAGGCTTCACCCACAACTCGATCGAGAAGGCGCCGCTGGGGTTGAGTGCCGTATTGCTGGCCACATCGATATGCGAGCCAAGGTAACCCACTTCCCATCCCGCGTTGGTAAACCGGCACGAGGTGGCGGGACTCCCGAACAGGGCCCCAGGCTGGCCCCGGGTGACGTCGAGCAAATAACTGCCGTCAGCCGCCGCGCCCAATTTGCCGACGTCCGCGGCAACGACTGGCGCCGGAGGCGCGACGGTATCATCCAATCGCCAGTACCCTACCGGGTTCTGAGCCACAACGGCGGTTTGGTAGTTGTCCGCGCGGGCCGGCAACGCGGCCGCAAAGGCCAGGAACGCGGCTCCCGCAACGTAATTATAGGCGTAAGTACACAAGTTCTTATTAGCTCTCATTAGGGTTCGGTTCTTTGAATTGGGTTGTTTCTTCTCCCTGGCTGGCCCCGCTAAGGTGCTGACACGCCGGGCGTTGCGGACCGGGTCGAGTGGTCTTGCAGCCAGGCGATGTCCGGGTCGTTGGGAAGCTGGAATGAGGCGTTCTGCCAATAGGCGTCCTCGTAGTGCATCGCCGGCATCCAACCCAGCCATTTATGCAACTCCGAATGGCCGTCGGCAAAGGAAAAGCCACACGCTCGGTTGTGATAAATCCCGGGCAGGTCCTCGTTGTAGTTGTAGAGGCTTGGATTGTTTGGGTAACCCGCCATCGAGGTCCCGAAGTTGCCCCAGTTCACACAGTCTTCCCGCTCGTCCAGAAAAATAAAGGTCTTGGACGGGCCGGGCGAAAAACCGCCGGAGATATCTGTCAGCCGCCCATAAATCATATACCCATTTCCCGAGGACCAGCCGCCATCGTTCCCGAGCACCGTGCCGTCGCTGGCTTTCGGCGCGAAGCCCCCCACAAACACGTTCATCGCCATCGACCGAACCCGAGGCAGGGACTTGCCGTTGACCACCACATAGGAACGGTCGGCGGGACACTTATAGACTCCGGGATTCTTGATGTACGGCCAGAGCGGACGCACCTCGGTGTCAATGGTGAGATCCCAGTTGAAGCGATTGGCGCTGTCAAAATCCATCTGGGAAAGGGTCCACGCGTAAGCGTTCTTCCAGTTGCTCTGGATAGCGGTCAGCCCAACCGCGTCGCCGCTGGCGTACGCAACCACATCCCGGCTGTCCTCCGCATACATGCGCCACCCCAAGGCCAACTGCCGGTGGTTGGACATGCACTGTATTCCCTGGGCCTTTTCCTTCGCCTTGCTCAGGGCTGGCAGCAGCATGGCCGCCAGAATCGCAATAATCGCAATGACGACAAGCAGCTCGATCAGAGTAAAGCCATGGCCCGGTCGCCATGAAGCCGCTTGCTGATTCTTCCGGTCTCTACGCATACACTCTTTGGTTTCGGGGCCACAAACGCTTAAATTGTAGTCCATCAAGGATAATTTTCAAGTCCAAAAGTCATTGCCCTCTTGCCAAACCCCCTGCGGCGATTATACCAAGAGTGATGTCCGATGCTTACCCTCATCTGCTCGATGCGACCATCGAGCACCTGAAAAGACTCAAAGACCGGGGTGTCCGCTTTGTCTCCCTTTCACCCCAGACCCTGGCCGGCCTGGGCCGAGGCGGGGAGGGTGCCGCCGCCAGGAGGCCCTCACGGCCTCCCGCTTCCGCGGTCTGCCCCGCGGTGGAGCCGCCTTCCTCGAAGCCCGCGCCGCCGCTCCCGCCCAAACCGCCCGAGGACAGACCCGTAACCGGGCCCCCGCTCTCGTTTGGCTTGCCTGAACCCCAGGGCGCGGCCGTGGCCGCCTCGGCCCTAAGTCCCCAAGCCAAGGCCGCCGCTTTCGCTCAATTGCGTTCCCAAGTCATGCCCTGCGTCAAATGCGCGTCCCTGGCTGCCGCGCGCAGAACTGTCGTCTTCGGTGTTGGCGACATCAACGCCAAACTGATGTTCATCGGCGAAGCTCCCGGCTCCGACGAAGATGCACAAGGCGAACCCTTCGTCGGCAAGGCCGGCCAGTTGCTCACTCGAATCATCCAAACCATGGGCCTGACTCGCGACTCGGTTTACATCGCCAACATCCTCAAGTGCCGGCCCGACACTCCCGGCCAAAGCTCCGGCAACCGCAAACCGACTCCCCAGGAGATGCAGACCTGCATCCCCTATCTCCTCCGCCAAATCGACCTCATCGGCCCCAAGGTCATCGTTGCCCTTGGAGCCACTGCCATCGAGGGGCTTCTGGGCAAAAACCCCACAGGCATCACCCGCCTGCGCGGCCACTGGCAGACCTTCCGTGGCATCCCCCTCATGCCCACTTACCACCCCGCCTACCTCCTCCGCAACCAGTCTCTCAGCGAAAAACGCAAAGTCTGGGAAGACATGCTCCAGGTGATGACCAAACTCGCCATGCCCATCACCGAAAGACAACGCAACTTCTTCCTGCAAGGAAAGACGGGAGCGCTATGATTCTGCCCGCATAACTCGCAGAAAACAGTGCGGCTTTCCTAATCGGGCCGCCCCCATACCTGCCGCCTGTGGCTCAAGAATCATGGTCGAGGCGCAAGGATGTCACGGGCGCGCGCGCAGCAGTTTGCCGCCCCCGGGCGGCAGGCGCAGGTCCGCGCGCCGTCCGGACGTAGGCAACCATTGGCCGGCGCCGGCATCGAACACCTCCAGGTCGGCAGGACCTCGGACCCCCAGCACCGCCTCGGACTGGTAGTCCAGGTTGACCACAACGACGTGCGTCGGCGTGCGGACGGCCCCCGAGTTGGCCCTCGGCCCGAAGCAGCCGAGCAACAGGCCCTTGACCGGTTGCGGCGGCTTGTATTCCATGGCTTGCGCCGGCGGGTCCAGGCTGAACGGGGCGTCCTTCGGCAACGGCACGGCCCCTGGCGGCTGCATGCCGGCATGATAGACGCCGAGCGACTCCAAGGGCTGCAATTGCAAGGCGGCGGCGGTGAATTCGCGGTTCAGGGTCTTGAGCGCGGCGTAAAGCGGGGTGGGCGTCCCGTCGGGATTGGCGATGCCCCCGGTGTGGCCGGGGCAGCAATAGACGTAATAGGAGAGGCCCTGCGCCCCGTAGGCGAGGGTCGTATAGACCAGGAAACGCATCTCGTCCGCTTTGGGCGCGCGCATGGACGGCGTCCACGTGGCGGCCTGAACGATATTCAGGAACGGCACGCCGGCGTCCTGGGCCGCACGCCGCACCAGCCCGAGGTTGAGAAAGTACTGCGAGGAATCCCCCTGGGCGGTGAACTGGTAGTGGTCGTAGCTGATCAGGGCCGGTTTGACGGTCTCGATAAACTGGCGCAGGTGCCCCTGGTAGGCGGTGACGGTATCGCCCTGGTTGCCCAGTTGGTCGTTCGTCGCATAGGTGGGGAACAGATTGATGTAGGCCAGGTGGGCGGGATCGCGCTCGCGCAGGTGGGCCACCAACTTGCCCAGGGCCGGAAAATTCGTGGCGTTGGGCTCATCGGTGATGAAATAGGAGTACATTGCGGGATGCCGCCGCACGCGCCCGATGAAGGCGTCCAGCTTTTCGAGCAGGCCCGCGTCCTCGAGTGAGGCGGGAGTCAGGAGCGGGTCCTGAACTTGGGCGCGCAGCCCGTGCCGGAGAACCAGGTCGAGGTCTTTTTCACCGCACCAGACCAGGTTCCATCCCCCGTCGGCCATCTGCGTGGCCGCGGCTTCGGTCATCGGCGGCCCGGCCCAGTAGGTCACGATCGGCTGCCCCACCTTCCAGCCGGAGGCGGCGGCGTCGGCTGCGCGAGAAGAAGGGCCTGTTGCAACGAGCACCCCGAGGACGGCCGCCGCAAGCCCGGAGCGAAAGTGAAGGTTCATGAGAGGGACGCGTCTTTCATCAGTCCAAGTGTTGACCGCGATGATGGCGCAGCGGCCCTCGGGTGCAAAGAGAATTCTGGCGGAGAACCGCCCATTCACGCCGCTTTCGACCACTGAAAGCTGTCTTTCCGGAAATCCCGGATGGGTCTGCCCGGCTGGTTGGATTCCAGCAGCTCTAGCCCGCCTTGGCTGGCGACAGCGCACAAGTACCGTCGCGTTTCATTCGCTCCGAAGATCGGTTCCTCGGCCGGGACGACCAGCGCAACCAACGCTCCCGGGAACCCGGCACGCACTTGCAGCCAAAGGTTAACCCACAGGTAAAACACCGACGGCAATCGTTCGGCCTCATAAAGTGAAATCACAATCACATCCGCCCGCGCCAAGGCCCGGACACTGTCCGAATAAACCCTCGGCTCCACCAGGTCGCTGATCTTCCATTCCGTGCAGTGAACGGCTTCTTCGCCTGCCTCCTGTCCCAGTCGCTCGCCCGCCTGCTTGGCCCACTGCCGGGTCCGAGCATCCTGATAAACGAGGGCGACGTTCACCGCGCGTTCTCCCTTGCTTGCGGCAACGGGCATTCCGTCCACCGTGGCGCCTCGGGTGCTGAATATGTTCTGTTCCATAACACGCATAATTCATTCGCTAATGACACCAGACCACACCCCGGTTGCGCGGCCAAATAAATAGGGGACTCGCCGGCGTTAAAAAGCTGTAAACAGTCCGCCGTCCTCTTGCGGCGCACGGAAACGATGCCCGCCTCAACTTCGACGCCGCGCGCCAACCGGGCCGCTCCGTTCGGACGCGATTTTAGTCGGCCGATAGGGCTGCCACGATAGAGTCCGCGGGCAACTTTTCCTGCGTGAGCGCGAAAAGCGCCGGTTGCCAGGGGTCAAGAGTGAAATGAAGGCGGTCTGTATGGCCCAGGTATGCCTGGGCTCGGAGATCATAAACATGGGCGGGGCGGGCGAGGGCGGCCTCGAGTTCCACCGGTTTTTCGAGCGCCTCGTTGCCGCCTGCCTGTTTCAATTCCTCGCTCATCTGGTAATCGATGTTGCGCTCGAAGGCGACCAACTGCCCGCGCCCGACCCTAAAACGGTGGATGCGCGTCCGGGCGGCTGCGGGCAGGCGGATTTCGGGCGGCATGCCTTGCAGCAGGCCCGCTATCCAGTCCGGCCCGGCGGTGGCGCTCGCGGCCTTGAGCCGCTCGGCGGCGTAGCGCCCGAGGTCGACTGGGGCGCGGGTCTTTTCATTGCTGCTCTTGGGCGCGGAGCACCTGGCTGAAGAGGCGGGAGCGGGCGGGAAGAGGGCTTCGAGACCGCTGTGGCCGCGAAACGTGCCGTGAGCGTCGAATAGGCCGGGAGTACCGTCATAAAAGGCGGCGCGCAAGGGGGCTTGGGCCGAGGAATCATCGAGGAAGGCCCGGATTTCGAGGGCCTCTTTGTCCGAGAGCGCCCAGGACGAGGGGAATACCAGCACGGCGCTGCCGGGCTTTCTGAGAGCGCCGCTCTCGATTTGGGCGGCGGAGACAAATCGGGGGCTGTAGCCCGCATCCTGGAAGGCCTTGAGCCAACTGTCGCGCGCGACGGCCTGCCGGTTGTGGGATGCCTCGAAGCTCGAGAAGCGCCGCAGCCACGTCGAACCGTCCACGGTGGATTCGAGCAGCCAGTCGACCTGGATGCTGGGCTGCGAGTAGTGGATAAGAACCGGGTCGCTCTCGCGCGTCGCCCGGAGAAAGAGCCGGGCCAGCGGCGAGGTCATTTCGTTGAGGGCCGGCGCCAGGGCCTTGGCCTTGGCGGTCAGCGGATAATCGGGATTCTTCCACTCGATGCAGTCCTCGCTCCACCAGATGATGCAGGCGCGGTCGCCCTCCAGCAGCAAGTGCCAGAGGCGGCGGCGGGCATGCGGGGTATCGGACTCGAAAACGGTGGTCAGGAGAGGTTTTCCCGGCATGAAGGAGCCGAAAATCTCGCGGGCGCTTCCGACGTCGTAGGGTTCGACCCAATCGAGGGCTTGGGACAGGCGCCACAAATCGTAGCCGCCGAACGCATCGGGCATCTGCGTGCCTTCAATGCCGACAGGGGTGCGCGGGTCCAGCTCGCGGGCGGCCTGGCGGATTCCGTCCAGCGCGCGGGCCAGCGAGAGGTCCATGTAGGTGCGAAAATCGGCCCAGGGCGCGAAGTTCCAGGCCGTGGGAGACTGGCGGGCTGCGGCGGGGTCGAACTTGAGGGCCTGGAGTTTTTGCCAATCGGGCGCGCCGCGCGGCACGGCCTCGCCACTGGCCATCCGGTTCTTGATCTGGTCGGTGGTGAACGGTCTGACCTCCTCCCAGGAATTGAAGCGCGTTTGCCACTGGGCGTTGAGGGCCGCCAGGCCGGAATACTGGGCCTTGAGCCATTCGCGGAATTTGTCCAGGGCGATGGGATTGTAGTCGTAGTCGAAAGGATTGGCTGAGAGGGTGGTCGAAAGTTCGTCCCGAATATTATAGGCAAGCGGCTCGTGCGTGCGATGTTTGCGGACCAGCTTCTGCATCTGCTGGCAGGCCCATTGCCGCCATTCCGGGTCGTCCAGGCAATAATCGCGCACCAGCGCGGCCTCCGGGCGGCCGGACTGGGCCCAGCCGGTGACGAACTTGTCCCAGTCGCGCACGTTGGAGCTGAACTTGAGGCAGAGGCCGCGATTGACCATGTTTTCGACGTAATAAGGAAACCGGTTGTCGAGCAGCGGCTTCGCCTCGCCCTCGCCGTGGACCATCGCCGTGTTCACCCCCATCTCGCGGAGCCGTTGAAAAAGCAGCGGCAGCTTGGCTGGCTGCTGGTAGGCGGTATCCCCGA
>CAZZFF010000142.1:0-16399 GCA_964653485.1 uncultured Verrucomicrobiota bacterium
CCGTGATGCTGCGCTGGTTCGGCCGCGGGGGAATTCACGGCAGCCGCCGTTTCATGGTCCTGATGTGGCTGTCGCTGGCGGGGTGCCTGACGCAGGCGCGGTGGGATTTTCCGTTCCAGATATACTCGATAGTGTTCCTGGCGCTGGTGCTCTGCGCCATCGCGGCGAACCTGACAAGAAGAGGGGCGTGAGCGGCGGCGTCAACCCTGGCCCCGGGGTTGCGCCCCCTTGAGGTAGTCGCCTTTGCTGAAGTACTTCTCCAGCCAGACGTACATGCAAATAAAGAAGTACCGGCTGCCCATTTCCTTGATCTTAAGCTTGGGAATCCCGCTGCGCCGGTTTCTCCAGGTCACGGGGATGACGGTCCACGAGTAGCCGCGGACAATGGCCTTGAGGGGCAACTCCACAGTCAGGTTGAAGTGGGGGGAGAGGAAGGGGCGGCAGCCGTCAAGGGTGGTTTTGCGATAGGCCTTGAAGGCATTGGTGGTGTCGTTGAGGGGGATATGGAAGAGCCAGCGGATAAAGAGATTGGCCACGCGATTGATCCGGAGCTTGAGCCACGGGTAATCGATCACCCCTCCGCCCTTGATGAACCGGCTGCCGAAGACGCAATCCCAACCCTCGTTGAGGTGCTTCCAATACCGCACCACCTCCCTGCAGTCGTCCGACTCGTCGGCCATCATGACGACCACCGCATCGCCCCTGGCCTCGTCGATGCCTTTGGTTACGGCGCGGCCAAACCCGTGAGGGCCTTCGTTCCTGACGGGGCGCAAGGCCGGATGGTCGCGTTGCAGCGCCGTCAGGATTTCGAAGGTGCGGTCGGTGCTGCCGTCGTCAACGACGACGATCTCATGCGGCACACGATTCAACTCGAGTTCCAGGCGGAGGTGTTCGACGGTGGCGGCGACGCAGCCCTCTTCGTCGCGGGCGGGGATGACCACGCTCAAGAGTTGCAAAGGCGGTCCCTGGGGCGTTTGAGCGTTCATGTGGCTTTGACGGCGACGACCAGAAACTGGCGGCCAAAAATCCTCCACAGCACCGGCAGCCGGAGGTAAAGGCGCAGGAGCGCCAAGGGATAGCGCGGCCCGGCACTCATGGTGTAGGGCAGGAAGCGCGCGACCGCGCGCTCCAGGGAGAACCCCGCCGCCGCAAGGCCTTCGGCCAGGCTCAGCTCCGTCAAAGGCAGGTAATGGTCCCAGAAATCCCAATATTGGCCGGGGAGGAACTTGATATTGGGTCCCAAGGCCACGAGGCGTCCTCCGGGCTTGAGGCAGCGGCGAGTTTCGGCCAGGGTCCTGGCCAGGGCCGCCTTGTCGGGCAGATGCTCGAAGAAATTGCTCGTGAAGACGAGGTCCAGGACCTGGTCGGGGAGCGCCCAGGGGCTGGAGCAATCCTGGGCCAGGAGGCGGACCTGTGCATCCAGGCGGCGGGCGGCGTCAGGGTTCAAGTCCATGGCGTAGCGGACGGGTGCGGAGACCTGGTTGATGAATTCGCCGTAACCGCAGCCAAGGTCCAGCACGGCCTGGGCGCCGCGGACGTAGGATGCAAAGAAATCCGAAATGAGCACCCGCCAAACCGCCTGCCGGTAGGCGGCCCCGGTTCCGAAACGGCCCCGGTATAGGGTCTGGAGTTCGGAGGGTGTGGCGTTGGGTGGCATGAGGGGAGATGGCCTATAGACTTCTGAGTTGCCCCTCGTTTTGAGCGATCCATTCCGAGAGGTCGGACACGATTTGGCGGACGCGGCGGCGCGGGCGCCAGGCAGTCCGTTCAAAGAGCCGGCGGCAATCCGCCACGAACACCCTGAGGTCCCAAGGCCGGTCTTGGAGGACGGAGTGGACGGGCACGCGCCGGCCGGAGACCTCCTGGCAGAGGGCGGTCAATTCACAGAGAGATGCGGAGTTTTCCGGGCCGCCCGCGACGTTGCCCACCCAGCCATCCCAGCGATCGAAGTCCTTCAGTTGCGCGGTCACCAGCTCGCAGAAATCATCGATGTGGAGGAAATCACGCACCTGCTTGCCTTGGCCGCCGTAGCCGATGTAGCTGAGCGGACGGCCAAAATGATGGGCCAGCACCCACAGGGAGGCGACGCCCTGGTCGAGCTTGCCGAATTGCCAAGGCCCGGCCAACACGCCGCAGCGGTCCACGACCGCCTTGAGGCCCCACGCGGCGCGGTATTCCTCGACCAGGAGTTCGGCGGCGTACTTGGTGAACCCGTAGAGGGAGCGCGCCCCGTTCATGTCCAGGCACTCCCGCACCCCAAGCGGGCCGATTCCAGGCGCTCCGTTCTCGGCCCAGACAAAGCGCGTGGCTTCCTCGCGCCAGGGATGCCGTTCCAGCGGCGCCAGGGGATACACGCGGCTGCTGGACAAGAACAGCAGGCGGCTCCCCCAGAGCTTGGCCTTTTCAAGGCAATGGCAAGCTCCCATCAGGTTGGTTTGCAGCAGGCCCGCTCCGCCGCCATGCCGGCCGGCGAGCACCGAAGGCTCCGCCGAACACTCGATGAGAAAGTCAAACGGCCCCTCGGGAAAGCTCCCCTGGTCCCGGATGTCGCCCCAGGAGAAAGCCACACCCTTTTCGCGCAGCCGCACCACGGTGAGTTCGGAGCCGCGCCGATACAAGTTGTCCATGCAGACAATCTCGGCGTCCGGGAACTCTCGCCGCAACGCCACCGCCAGGTTCGACCCGACAAAGCCCGCACCGCCTGTAATCAGGATTCTCACGGTGGATAGTTCAATACCGCGGGGTTATAGCACATTTGGGCCAAATGCCAACCATTCTCCCAAGCACTAGGCCGTCCCTCCAACCTCAAGGTCGGCGATCCTGGTGACCGCGCCTTCGCGCATAACAAACCTCCGCACCGGTTCGCCCATCGCGAAAAGCCGTCCTTCCGGCATGACGCACAGGCCCGCGCCGCTCGGAATGCCGTGTCCGACCGCTTCCGGCGGGCTGATGCGCAACAGCGCCAGGAGTTCTTCCCAGTTTTCGGATTCGCCGTGAGTATCACAGAGGACCGGGGCAAAGCCCATGCAGGCGAACGTTTCGGCCGTGGAATCGTCTTTGGGGTCGCGCCAGCGCACCCATTGCCGGCAAAGCATAATGCTGCCGGCAGACAGGCCAACGAACACCGTCCCGCGTTCGTAGCGCTCGCGCAGCAAAGGGAGGAGGTGTTGCCGGCCCAGCACCCGCATGCCCTCTTCAACGTCGCCCCCAGACACGAGAACGACATCCGCGTCGTCAAGAATCTCCCGCGCCTCCCGCACGTCCGCCTTTGCGCCCGCGCTGGGCGCCAGCAGGACGTTTCCGGCTCCGGCATTCTTCAGCAGGAAAGCGATCATCCCGAAGAAACCCAGATCGTCTCCACTCGCGCTGCCCAGATAGGCGATCTCCGGGCGGGATTTGCCGCATCTTTCGATTACCTCTTGCAGCAGAGGATCGGGGCGCCTGCCTTTTGGCATCACTCTCGGCCTGCCTGCCAGCAGAAACAACGGCGAAGGCGATGCGGTCTTCATGAAAAGAACGAAGCCGGATCGATCGCGATGAGCGGTTTGACGAGCCGGTACTTGCCGGGGAAATCCGGCGAGAGAGGGCCCCGGGTGGTCACCGAGACCTTGGCATTGGGTCCGTACAGGAGCCTGAGCGCCTCGGCGACTTGACTCTCGCACTTTGGCGGCGCGGCGGAGGGGCCGCACACGATGGATGCCGAGTACTCGGCGCGGCTGGTTTGGAGCACCTGGTATTCCTCGACACCGGCAACGCGGCTGATCGCGACGTCCACCTGCCGCTGCGTGACAGCCTTCCCCTCCGGGTTGACGGTGACGTTCTTCAGACGGCCTTCGACCGCCGCAATGGTGATACCCCCGTTGCGCCCGCATGGGCACGCGCCCGAAGGTTCGAGCCTCACAAGGTCGCCCACATCGAACCGGACCACGACGCACCACGGATTTTGAAATGTGGTGACCAGTATCCGACCCAGGAGCGGCCCGCCGTGCTCTTCGGCAAAAGGCAGAAAATCAACGCGGCAAAACCGGGAGTTTTGGTGGAGCCGTCCCGCCTCGCATTCCATAAACACATAGCCGCATTCGGTGCATCCGTAGGAGCTTGCCAGCGGAGAGGAAAAAGCCTCCCGTATAAACCGATAGTGAAGGAGGGAGGGATACTCGTAGGTGAGAACAATGATGCGCGGTTGAAACACCTTTCTATTCGTGCTCACAATGTGCCGGGCGAGCCTGGCGAGAAAGGACGGGTTCGCTTCGAGGCTTGGAGGCTGGAACCTGTTGAGTTCGTCGACCATGCGGTCCATGTGCTCGCGGGTCCATTCGGCGGGATTCACCTTCTCGTTGAGAAAAAGGAAACGGCCAAGCCGGCGCCCCTCAAAGGGCAGATAGCCGGTTTCGCACGGCATGCCAGCGCACAACGGGCTGGTGAGAATGGCTTCGGGCTGCGAGCCGGCCAGGGATTGGGCGGCGCTGGAATGCAATTGCCATGAAGCGCGCTCCGAGGCATTCCACCATTTCTGGTTCCAAATATTGGTGACTTGCTCGTCCGTCGTCCCGCTGGTCTTGACGCATTCGATTTCGCCGGAGGCAATGCCACGGTCAAAATCCTTGCCGGACGGCACAAACGCTCTCACGCCATGGGCGCGCATGTCCGCCTTGGTGAGAGCGGGCATGCGCGCGTAGCGAGCGTCGATGTCCGATCCGGGACCGGGGTCGAGATGCCGCCAGGTTCGGTACGCAGGGACGGCGGCAAGCGCGGTTTCCAACGTGTCAACAGACAGACGCCCGGGCGAGTGCTCTCCCCATGCAAGACCGCTTTCTGACGCTATGGGGGTGGAGGAGACTCGGTTTTCGGTCACACTCATCGTAGCCGCATTCTACCAGGCTAAACAGACGCATCAAGCTCCGATCCCCGGTCGTCCGGTCGTCCTCTCGAGGCGGTTGATGTCGCTTCAATCGGGCTGAAGGAGGGTTCATTGAAGCCAGTGGGCGGCCGGCTTGCGAAGGAATTCTTCCAGAGGAATGCCTTGGCCCCCTACGAGCAATTGTCGCTTGGGCCTGAAGAGCCGGGCAAAGGAATCCATGCCGGGAAGCGTTTCACGGCGACCCCCACTTTTCACTTCGATCGCAACCACCGTTTCCCCGCGCTGCAAAACAAAGTCCACTTCCTGGGCGCGTTCACGCCAATACGTGACGCTGATGCTGGTTCCAAACGCGGAATTGACCAGGTGTGCGCCGATAGAGGATTCGACCAACCGCCCCCAATAGTCGGCCTCTCGCCTCGCCTCGGCAAAGGAACGGGTATCCTGTGCGCTCATGAGGGCGGTGTTGAGGACCTGGAGTTTTGGGCTGGAGCCGCGCTGGCGCACCTGGCCGCGCGAATACTTCGCCAACCCGGCCAACATCCCCGCGCCCTGCAGCAATTCAAGATAATGGGCGAGCGTAGTCGTGTTCCCGGCATCCGTAAGCTGGCCGAGCATTTTCTGATACGAGAGGATTTGCCCCGAGTAGGAGCAACCCAGTTGAAAGAGGCGGCGGAGGAGGGCCGGTTTGTCGACGCGGGTCAAGAGCAGGATGTCCCGCGATACCGTGGTTTCGATCAGGGCATCGAGAATGTAACGCCGCCAGCGGTCCGGCTCGCTGATCAAATCGGCGGCGCCGGGATACGCCCCGTAAAAAATGTATTGTTCAGGGTCCCAGCCGAACGCCTCGTGCATTTCGGCGAATGACCAATGCGGCGCGGCGATCACCTCGAACCGTCCGGCCAGGCTCTCCGCAAGGCCGCTCCGGATCAGCAACGGGGAGGAACCGAGCAGAACCACTTTCAAAGGGACCCCGGAATGCGTATCCGCATCCCAGAGCAATTTCACCGTGCTTGACCAATTGGCGACCTTCTGAATTTCATCCAACACCAGCAACGCGCCGGCTTCGCTCTCCCGGGCCTTGAGCCTGGCAAGGTCCCATTGCTGTTCAAGCCAGGTGCGGTCGCGCAGCGCCGGCTCGTCTGCCGACGCGTAATGCGAGGGGACCTTGGCCGCCTCCATTACCTGCCTCACTGCCGTGGTCTTCCCCACTTGGCGGGGGCCGGCCACGACCTGCATGAAGCGGCGCCGTTCCCTGAGCCGCTTCAACAGTTCATCATGAATCGCCTTTCGAATCACACAATTTACTCAATGCACTGAGTAAATTTACTCACCAGAACGAGGCGAGTCGAGGTCAAAACAAAGCGGTGTCGCGCTTTGCTTGCCATCGCACTCCAGGACGGCCTACCCGGGACCTTCCGACGGACTTTGTCACCGGCCCTGGCTTGGCACTAATGGGCCGCGGCGATGGCCTTGACCTTGGCCTGGATGGCGTTGGCATCGATGCCGTACTTGGCAAGGAGTTCTTCGGGTTTGCCGGAATGCGGCACTTCCAAGACGGCGAGTTTATGGACTTTGACGCCCTCGCGGCTAAGCTCACCGGCCACGGCGTCGCCGAGGCCGCCTTCGGGGTAATGGTCCTCGACGGTGAGAACGAGGTTACCGGTCTTCTGGGCGGCACTCTTGATGACGTCTCGAGCCAGCGGTTTGATGCTGTAGGCATCGATGACCGTGATGCCGATGCCCTCGTTTTTGAGGAGGTCGGCAGCCTTGAGCGCTTCGTACAACGTGACGCCGGCGGCGACCACGGTGACGCGGTCGCCCGGGGCCTGGCGGAGGACTTTGGCGCCGCCGATCGGGAAGGGCTCGTCGTTGTTATAGAGGACCGGGGTTTTAGGGCGCGAGGTGCGAAGGTAACAAATGCCTTTGAGCATGGCCATCTGCTCGGTCAATTTCTCGGCGGCAACCGCGTCGCTAGGGTAGAGCACGACGCTGCCGGGGACGGCCCGCATCATGGCCAGGTCTTCCAGGCCCATTTGAGAAGCGCCGTCCTCGCCGATGCTGACGCCCACATGGGAGCCGGCCAGCTTGACGTTGGCGCTGGAGATGCCGGCGATCCGGATTTGGTCAAAGGCGCGGGTGAAGAAGGCGGCGAAAGTAGCGGCAAAGGGCACCTTGCCGCGGGTGCTGAAGCCCGTGGCAACGCCGATCATGGTCTGTTCCGCGATGAAGCACTCGATGGAGCGGCTGGGGAATTTTTTGAAGAACTTATCCGAGTAGGTGGAGTTCTTGGTGTCGCCGTCCACAGCGACGATGCGGGAGTCGACCTCGCCCATGCGGAGCAGCGCGTTGCCGAAGGCTTCCCGCGAAGCGACGTTGTCGCCGAGCTTGTAGGCGGGAGCAGGGTAGGCGGCCGGGGGATCGTTCTTGGGCTGAGGCAAAGGGGTGGGAGAAGGAATCGGGTGGCCGATGCCGGACTTGGCTGTGGGCCGCAGCTCGGCATAGGCGCGGGTGGCCTCTTCCTGGGAGAGGGCTTTGCCGTGCCAGCCTTCTTTGTCCTGAAGGAAGGACACGCCGGCTCCCTTGAGGGTCTTGGCCAGGATGACGAGCGGGTGGGAGTCGATGCCTACCGCGGCAAGGACTTCAAGTATCTCCTCGATGTCGTGTCCATCGATCTCCTCGGTGCGCCAGCCAAAGGACTCGAAGCGTTTTTTGTAAGTCTGGAGGTCGTAGCCCAAGGCGGTAGCCTGGCTCTGCCCCAGGCGGTTGACGTCCACGATGGCGATGAGGTTGTTCAGCTCCAGATGGCCCGCCAGAGCGGCGGCCTCCCAGACCGAGCCTTCGGCGCATTCGCCATCGCCGAGCAGGACATAGGTGCGGTAATCCAAGCGGTCCAGTCGAGCGCAGAGGGCCATGCCGACTCCGACCGCGAGCCCCTGGCCGAGAGACCCGGTGGCTACGTCCGCGAAGGGCAGGCGGGGCGTAGGATGGCCTTCGAGGTCAGAGCCAATTTGGCGCAGTTTCAGAAGGTCCTCGGCGGGGAAAAGACCGGTCTCAGCCCAGGCCGCGTAGAGGAGCGGCGCGGCATGGCCTTTGGAGAGAATGAAGCGGTCGTTGTTGTAGTAATGCGGGTCTTTTGGGTTATACCGCATGTGCCCGAAGAACAGCGCCGCTACCAGGTCTGCCGCCGAGCAGCACGAGGTCGGATGGCCGCTGCCCGCCGCGGTCGTCGCCGCAATCGATTCTATCCGCAACTGATTGGCGATGCCCTTGAAAATCTCAATGTCAATATCATTCATGGATGAAGCAAACTGTATGGGGGAAAATCCAAAAGGAAAGCAGAAATCCTCTCGAAGCTGGATTTTTCGGCAATCCGCGTTAGCGTAGCGTTTGCCGGATAATGCAAACGGTCTATTTCGACTACAATGCCACTACACCGCTCGACCCCGAAGTTCGCGGCGCCATGCTGCCATTTCTAGGGGAGGTTTGGGGCAACCCTTCCAGCGTGCATCGCGTGGGTCGCCGGGCGCGTTCGCTCCTGGATGAGGCGCGTGAGCGGGCGGCGCGGGTCCTCTGCTGCAAAGCCAGTGAAGTGGTCTTCACGAGCGGGGGCACCGAGAGTGTGAACCTCGCCCTGTTTGGCACCGCGCGGTTGCTCCGTCCAAAGGGTCGTCATATCGTGACCTCGGCAATCGAGCATCACGCGGTGCTCCATTCATGCGACTACCTGGCCAGGAAAGAGGGTTTTGAGGTGACTCGGCTGCCCGTGGATAGCCAGGGGCTGGTCTCGCCTGACGCGCTCAAAAAAGCTCTGCGCCCCGACACCATCCTGGTGTCCATTATGGCTGCAAATAACGAGATCGGCACGGTTCAGCCTGTCAGCGAAATAGGCAGAATCTGCCGGGAGCGGGGGGTCAAGTTCCACACCGACGCAGTTCAATGGCTGGGCAAGGAACCCTTCACGAGCATTGGGCAGTTCAACGCCGACCTTGTTTCCATCTGCGCCCACAAGATACACGGTCCGAAGGGCGCGGGCGCTCTCTTTATGAGGTCGCCATTGCTGCCCGACCCGGTGCTGTTTGGCGGCGGCCATGAGAATGAGCGCCGCGCTGGAACGGAAAACCTAGCCGGCGTCATCGGCCTGGTGGAGGCCCTTGAGCGGTTTGTGCGTGAACCCGTTTTTCCAAAGGACCCGCTCTTGAGCTTGACAGGCCGTCTGCTGAACCTTCTGGGCAAGCTGGAAGGCGTCCAACCGGTCGGCTCAAGCCACTACCGACTGGCGAACACGGTTTCGTTCGTCGTCGAGGGCGCTGACAACATCGCCTTATTAGCGGGGCTGGACTTGGAAGGCATCTGTGCTTCGAGTGGATCGGCTTGCTCGGCTGGCTCGCTTGAGCCGTCTCATGTTGTTCGGGCCCTTGGACTCGATGAGCGGCTCGCGCGTTCGCTGATCCGGTTTTCTCTTGGTCGGGAGTCCACTCTATCCGAAGTTGAGCGGGTGGAAGCGGTGTTGCCGGAGGTTATCCGCCGCGGACAACGCCGGGGCTTCCGATCGGTATCCGGAGTTCAGGGCGAATAGTTTGAGAATTCCCGGTGAATGGATTGTCAATAGAGTGAACAAGTCAAGGTTAGCGCCAGTTCTTCACCGAGGTTCGCCAGCGGAGCACCGGTCTCGTTTCGGATGAACGGCCCATGGAACCTTGACAGAATGAGTTGTTTGCCTTATTCACAGCCATTAATACGGATAGCGTTTTAACCTAGAACAGAGATATATTAAGCACGCATGAATCTGACCATCTCAAAGGAGCAAATCATCAATGGGCTGCAAGCAGTCCAGAACGTGGTCAGCACCCGCACCACCCTGCCGATTCTATCCAATGTTCTGCTGCGGGCTGAGAATGACCGTTTGGAGTTCACGGCCACGGACCTGGATGTCACAATTTCATGCGCTGTTGAGGCGAAGGTGAAGAAACCCGGCGCCTCGACGGTTCCTGTCAAGAAGCTTTTTGGAATCGCGCGTGAGTTGACCAATCTGGAGTTGGACCTGGACGTGGATGAGAAGAACAACTGCAGCATTTTCTCCGGCTCTTCTTTTTACAAAATCAACGGTTTGAGCGCGGAAGAGTTTCCTCCGCTGCCCCAGTTTAAGGACGACAAGAAGGTTGTGCTGCCACAAGAGACGGTCAAAGGAATGATGAAGAAGACTTCGTTTGCCATGTCGGCCGACGAATCACGCTACGTCCTCAACGGGATTTTCATCAGCTTGAAAGACCACAAGATGACGATGGTCGCCACGGATGGCCGGCGTCTGGCGCTGGTGGATGAGGAGGTGGATATTTCCGAGACCAGCCAAGGAGAGTTCATCGTTCCAGCCAAGACGGTCAACGAACTTAACCGGCTGCTGCAAGACAAAGGCGAGGTTGAAATCCGGTACGCGGAGAACCAGGCCTCGTTTTCCCTCAAGGACGAGAAGGGCGGCAGGGTGCTCATTATCACGAAGCTAATCGAGGGCAATTATCCCAACTACCGCCAGGTCATTCCCGGGGAGGCCAAGGAGCGGATTAGCTTGGCGCGCGAGGAGTTTCTCCATGCCCTGCGGCGCGCTGAGATCATGACCAGCGAGAAGGCGAACTCGGTCCGCCTGACCTTCGAGAAAAACAAGCTCGAGATTACGGCGAACTCGCCGGATGTGGGAGAGGCGAAGGAAACGCTGACGATCAACTATAAGGGGGCGAACATGGCGATCGCGTTCAACCCGAAGTACGTCATTGACCCCCTGCTGGCCTTGAGCAACGACGAGGTTTTTCTGGAACTGATTGACGAACTGAGCCCTGGCGTCCTGAAGATCAACGGCCCGTTCCTCTATGTCGTGATGCCCATGCGGCTGGGGTGACATGGCCTTTGATTCCTTTGCCGAGTTTATAGCCGAGCTTGAAAAGACCGGGGAGCTTGTCCGCATCTCCGAGCCGGTAGCCACAGAGTTGGAGATTACGGAGTTGGCGGATCGGGAGATGAAAAAGCCGGGGGGCGGCAGAGGATTACTTATCGAGAAACCTCTGGTCAACGGCCAGGTATCGCCGTTTCCTGTAGCCATCAACACCTTTGGTTCGCATCGCCGAATGGCGCTGAGCCTTGGGGCCGAATCAGTCGATGCGGTTACAGCGGAGCTCGGGGTGCTCATGAAAGCGCAGCCCCCGGCCAGCTTTGGAGAGGCTGTTCGACTGCTGGGCACGGCGATCAATTTGCGCCACGCCAAACCCAAGCATGTGAAAGGAGGTCCGTGCAAAGAGGTCGTCCACAAGTTTGACTCCCCGCCGGCTCGAGTGGACCCCTGGCCGCCCGCACCGGATTGGAAGGCTGCGCAGGCGCACGAGCCTTCGACTTTTCCAAGCCTGGCTGGAATTCCGATCCTCAAATGCTGGCCGTTGGATGCCGGACGTTTTGTCACGTTGCCATGTGTCGTCACTCGCGACCCGGACAGCGGGGGACGCAATGTCGGCATGTACCGGATGCAGGTGTACGACGAACGGACGACAGGGATGCACTGGCAGTTGCAGAAGGTCGGGGCGCGCCACGGGCGGCGTTATTATGAGAGCGGCGGGCGTATGCCTGTGGCTGTGTTCCTGGGCGGGGACCCGGTCTTGACGTTTTGCGCCACCGCGCCGTTGCCCGACGGACTGGATGAGTTCGTGCTCGCGGGCTACCTTCGCAGGAAATCCATTGAACTGGTCAAATGCGAGACCAACGAACTCGAAGTGCCGGCCAACGCGGATTTCGTGCTCGAAGGTTACGTGGATACTTCGGAACCGTTGCGCCAGGAAGGACCCTTCGGCGATCACACTGGCTATTATTCGCTGCCCGAGCCTTACCCGGTTTTTCATCTCACCGCGATCACGCACCGCAGGAAGCCCATCTATCCTGCGACGATTGTCGGGATGCCGCCGATGGAGGACTTTTACCTGGGCACGGCGTCGGTGAAGGTGTTCCTGCCGATCTTCAAGCTGAACTTCCCGGAGTTGGTCGACCTGGCGCTGCCGGCCGAAGGAGTGTTCCACAACCTGGTGTTCGTGAGCATCCGCAAGACGTTTCCAATGCAGGCCTACAAAGTCATGCACGGCCTTTGGGGCATGGGGCAGATGATGTTCACGAAATACATCGTGGTTGTGGACGAGGACGTCGATGTCCACAACACGAGCGAGGTGCTGTTCCGTCTCTGCGCCTGCACCGACCCGCAGCGCGACGCGGTCTTTACGCGCGGCCCGTCGGACGTGCTGGATCACGCCACCACGGAGTTAGCCGTGGGGAGCAAAATGGGCATCGATGCCACGCGCAAGCTTCCCGGCGAAGGCTTCAAACGGCCCTGGCCGCCCCTCATCAAGATGGACCCCGGCGTGAAGGCCAAGATAGAGAGTTGGATCGCCCGCCTGGGCCATTAATGCTTGAGCAGTTCCGCCACGTCCACGGCAACATCCGGGAAGGCAAGCGAGCGGGCCTTTTCACCCGGGCGTATGAGTGTTGTCGAGGCGTAGCCGGCCAGATGAGGCTCGCGGTAAACCTCGATGGACTGATCCTCGATATTGATAATCCAGACTTCGGCAACGCCGGCGCGTCCGTAGGCGGGGAGCTTCCTGCCGCGATCGTAGGCGAGCGAAGTGGCGGCCACCTCGATCAACAAAAAAACATCCTGCGGGCCAGGATGGCGGGTGCCGTAAAAGTCCGGCGAGGGCCTGAGCAGCATCAGGTCGGGCTGCGGTTCGGAGTATTCGTCCAGATGCACCGGGTTTTGAACTGCCACGAGCCATCGGTCTCCAGCGCGGTGACTGAAAAGCTGGTTTAGGCGATTGGTGACGCCTCCGTGCGGCGGACCGATGGGTGACATATCGATAATCTCTCCTTCCAGCAGTTCGACCCGGGCATCAGGCGCGAGGACGCCCGTCTCAGCCATCCGGTAGTAGTCCTCGATGGTGAACCGATGTGTTGTTGCCAGCGGCATACAAAGGGAAGCTATCGAACTAGGCTGGCATCCGCAACCCGAGCTTGGCGGCCACCTGGGCGACATCTTTGTCGCCGCGGCCCGAGAGGTTGACGATGACAAGCTGGTCCTTGGGCAGTTTGGGGGCGCGCTCGATGGTTTCGGCGACCGCATGGGCGGATTCGAGCGCGGGGATAATCCCTTCGAGGCGGGCGAGCTTGGTAAACGCCGCGAGGGCGCGCTCATCGGTGGCGTAGGTGTACTCGACGCGCTGTTGGTCTCTGAGCCAGGCGTGCTCGGGACCGACGGCGGCGTAGTCCAGGCCCGCCGAGACGCTATGGGTGAGCTGCACCTGGCCGAACTCGTCCTGCAAGAGGTATGAGCGGGCGCCCTGCAGGACCCCGAGCGAGCCGCCCTGAAAACGGGCGGCGTGTTTGCCGGCGGCGATGCCCTCCCCACCGGCCTCGACGCCGACCATCCTGACCTCGGCGTCCTGCAAGAAGGGATAGAACAGGCCCATGGCATTGGAGCCGCCGCCCACGCAGGCGATGAGCATGTCCGGGAGGCGTCCTTCCTTTTCGAGAATCTGGCGGCGGGCCTCGTCTCCGATCACGCGTTGAAAGTTTCGCACCATGAGGGGGTAAGGATGAGCGCCGTACACGGTGCCGAGGATGTAATGGGTGGTGCGCAGGTGGGCCACCCAATCCCGCATCGCCTCGTTGATGGCCTCCTTGAGGGTCTGTTGTCCTGCTTTGACCGGCACGACCTCCGCGCCGAGCATCTTCATCCGGACGACATTCAGGGCCTGACGCTCGCAGTCCACCGCCCCCATGTACACCACGCACTCCAGGCCGAACATGGCGGCCACCGTGGCTGTGGCCACGCCGTGCTGGCCGGCGCCCGTCTCCGCGATGACGCGCGTCTTGCCCATCCGGCGGGCCAGCAGGACCTGGCCCATGCAGTTGTTAATCTTGTGGGCGCCCGTGTGGAGCAGGTCTTCCCGCTTGAGATAAATCCTGGCTCCCCCCAGTTCGCGCGTGAGGCGCTCGGCAAGGTACAGGGGGGTGGGCCGCCCGCAAAACTCTTTGAGGTAATAGTCCAACTCCCGCTGGAAAGCGGCATCCTCCCGGGCGCGGAGGTACTCTTTCTCCAATTCCTGGAGCGGGTGCATCAGGGTCTCGGGCACATAACGTCCGCCGTAGGGTCCGAAATGGCCCTGCGCATCCGGCATCTCTTGTTTTTCCGTGGCTGGCATGCTCATCCCCCGCACCATAGCCCCCGCGCGGCTTTTCGTCGAGGGGCCGTTCAGTTCAAGGCCCGCGCCTCACCTCGGCTGAAAGGGGTTCCCAAGGGCAGGGGCGGCGCTGGCGACTCTATGCAGACCGCCCCAGCCATTTGAACACAGCGACTTCGCCCCGCCTAGGAGGCACACTCCTCCTCCTCGATCATCATCGCCAATTGATCACCTGCGGCAGCCGCCAGATCGTCATCGAGCGGGCCGGAGTCCCACGGCGGCATATGGTGAATCACTTCCTGTGCGAACTCCTGTTTCTCCGTAGCTGCCAAGGTTTCGAATTCGGATAGCAATTTCATGGTCGCCGCATTCATGTTGAAAAGGTACGTCGCGGCAGGCTGAATGTCAGGCCGGACTTGAACTGAACTGGATTCGGTCTCCCGCACGTCGCCACTGCCCGAGGTCCGTTATCTGCTGCCGGCCGCCCGCCTGCTCCATGGGGGCCGGTTCGGGGCCGGGGCTCCGTGTCAGGCCTGCGGCGGCGGCGATGCTTCTGATCGGGGCGGCGGCATCCCGGCCAGGGCGGGGTGGCGCTCAGCGGTCCCCCGAATCGCGATGTCGGCACTGCCCCGGTCCTGCTCCCGCAAGAACACCGTGAACTCCACCCCGGGCTCGATCACGTCCCGCGCACGGCTCAATAATGAACCAATCTACGGTTTGACGCCCTGGACGGTCGCCCTAGATGATTCAGAGTGAGCCTCACCTCGGCTCGCGCATTCTGGGGGGAATCTTGAATCGGCACTGGAGGTATTGAGGTATTGTGGGCGCGTCCGAGCTTTGTCGAGGGCGGCAGACGCGGGAGCGCGGAAACCGTTAAAACGGTTGATATTCACTCGTTAGGCGCGCAGCACCCCGCCGAAGCAGGTGTTAATGAGACTTGGGGGAGTTCGACAAGGCTGGGATGCGCCCAGTTATTGAGTTATTGTGGGAAGGTGTGATTGAGCTTGACACTCTGCTATGAAGCGCGGTAGGAAAAAACAGTAATCCTGGCGCACCTGCGGCGGGCGTGCTTGTGGGCGGGAGGCAGAGAAACGGGGTTTTTATGAGGGATCGGAGTTCTTCGAGAGGGCCGGGTTTGGTCCCCGGATGGCTTCTGAAACGAGGCCGGGCCAGTCTGGGTTTTACACTGATTGAGTTGCTGGTCGTCATTGCGGTCATCGGCATTTTGGCCGCCCTGCTGCTGCCGGCCTTGTCGCGGGCCAAGACAACGGCCCTCACGACCGCCTGCCGGAACAACCTGCACCAGTGGGGCCTTGGCCTGAACATGTACGGCGATGACAACGACGCTTACCCTGTTGACCGAATAGTAGTCTTCCCGGAGGTGCCCCCTACGCCTGCGCAGCAAGCGAACTTGGATCTAGCCTGGTTCCAACGCTTGCAGCCCTACACCAAATCGTCGTGGCCGCTGCAGCAGGCGGGGGCGAACGCGTCTGAATCCCCCCTCAGGCCCGCCTTAGAGTGTCCGGCGTACGACCAGTTGCCAGGCGTTTACCACAGGACGGCTGGAAGTTACGGCTACAACGGAGGCGGAGTCAAGAACTTGGGACTCATTAACATGGGGCCGTTTGGGTGGTCCTTGAGTCTCCAGTTGGGGCCGCCGGGCGGTGGTCCGGTCCTCACCTGGGATCCGAGGGTCAGACCGAGCATGGTGGTCCAACCCAGCGACATGATTGCCATCGGCGACTCGGAGCTCGGCGGCTATTTCACAGACATACCGTTGACAATCCCGTCGACCGGGTGGACTGGAAGCTATGAACTCGCTCCTTGGGTAAGTGGCGGCATCCGGCTTGAACTCGGCCTGCCAAGTGCCGAGTCTGATCCCCTTTCCCTTCAGGGAGTGGCAGGAACCCGAAAACGCCATGGCGGGCGGTTCAACGTGGTATTCTGCGACGGACACGTGGAGAACCTGAGGGTGAGGGACCTCTTCGACCAGAGCAAGGATCAACAGCTCAAGCGATGGAATCCGGACAACCTGCCGCATGAGGACGAGGTCATGCCGGCCTTGCTGCCATAACGCCGGGAGGCGCCCGGTGCTGCACCTCGCTGGCGATGCGTTCTTCAGCTTTATCCTGGGCGACATCGAGGTCGTATTGGCCCTGGAGGCCGATCCAGGATTCTGCGGTCGTGCCGACATAGCGGGCAAGTCGGAGGGCCAGTTGTGCGCTGACGCCGCGCCGTCCACGGATAAGCAAATGCACGGTGGCCTGGGTCATCCCCAGGCCCATAGGCGCTAACTTAGTGGTTCGAAACGGAAGCGGAGTGCGCCCGTCCTCGG
>CAZZFF010000143.1:0-16069 GCA_964653485.1 uncultured Verrucomicrobiota bacterium
CAACCACCAGTGGCTCTCCTTGTGGAATTAGCCTCACCCACCTTTAACCATACCCAGGCCCCAAGGCCCGCCCAGCCGTGAATAATCCCGGGGGGATGGGCGTCATCCCTGGTGATGAAGACTGTGTATCGCACGTCGCGGTCAGCGTCCCAGGTCGCATTCAGGGCGGGCGGACGAGCCGCCGGCACCCTGTTGGCCCTCTTGGCATTGCTCAATTGCGCCGTGACGGCCCAGGAGACCCCGCCCGCGGAGAGCGCGCCCGCGGAGAGTCCGCCGGCCACCCCCGCAGGCGGCTCGCAAGGGGACTTCGCCGCCCCCACCGCGTTCGCCCCGCGCGACGGCAAATCACGGGCCACCTTTTCCGTCGATTACTCATACGTCGGTCCCGGACAAGCCAAGTTCCAGGGGGCCAACCAGGGCAACTCGGAAGCCCAGTCCGTCAACGCCTCTCTTGCGGGGGCGGTGGCGCTCAACGACAAGTGGTTCGTCCCGCTGGGCGTCAGTTCGGCCGACTTCTTCCTGAACTCGCTCGCGGGGGCGCCTATACCGGATGAAATCAACACCCTCCGGCTTCTCGGAGGGCTGGGGTATAACATCAATGACCAGTGGTCGATCGCCGCCAGCCTGGGGCCGGTCCTCTACCGGCTGAGCGACCTGGACACCGGCGACGTGGGGCTGGGAGGCATGGTCCACGCCCTCTGGCGCTTGCGGCCCGACCTGATGCTGGCCTTTGGCGTCGGCTTCGAGCCGGATCGCGATATCCCGGTCCTGCCCGCCGCGGGCCTCCGCTGGAACATCCGGACCAATCTCACCCTCAACCTCATGTTCCCGCGCCCGGTGCTCATTTACCGGGCCGCGCCCAGGCTGAGCCTCTTCGCAGGCGCCGACATCAAGTTCGCCGTGTTCCGAGGCGCTGAGGATATGGGGGACAAGATCGGCCAGTCCCGCTACGACAACGCGCTGGGAACTTACCGGGACTTCCATCTCGGAGCCGGCGTCGAGTACCGGCTCGTGGCCGGTCTCTGGCTAAGCGTGGAAGGTGGCTATTCCGTGGGACGCGAGATAGACTACGAGCGCATTGACCAGACCGTCAGATTCGATCCGGCCCCGTACGCCCAGGCGGGGCTGAAATACCGGTTCTAGTGTGGCTCCTTGGGCCGGCTCCGGCAAAGACTCGCATCGGCCTCGTGGCCTCGGATGATCACGGGGTTTTTGCTTTGTTCCTGCCGGAGGGACGGGTAAGGTGTCTGCATGCCATCCCCGGTAATCAGTGTTGCGCAGATGCGAGATTGGGAGCGGGCCACGTGGGCCGCGGGTCAAAGCGAGGCTGAGGTCATCCGCCGCGTCGGCATGAGCGTGGCCCGGCTCGCCCTGAAACTGACGCAGCCCAAGGATGTGCTCCTGCTCCTGGCCGGCAAAGGGCACAACGGCGAGGACGCGCGCTGCGCGCGCGAACATCTGGCGGACCGCCGTATCGAGGTGCTGGAGGTCACGGACCCGGAAACCGCCCTTCCTCGGCTGGAATCGTTGCTCTCCCTCCGGCCCGCGTTAATCGTCGATGGCCTCTTTGGCATCGGGCTGGACCGGGCGCTAAGCCCCGCGTGGATCGGTCTTGTGCGGCGGGTCAACGAGGCGCGGGCGACAGTCCTGGCGGTGGATGTCCCCTCGGGCCTGAACGCGGACACCGGGGAAGCGCAGGGCGCAGCCATCGAGGCCGACGTGACGCTCACCGTCGGCGCCCCCAAGCTGGGCCTGCTCAAGGAATCGGCTTGGCCGTACGTCGGACGACTCGAGGTCGCCCACGATGTCGGACTGGCTCCCTGCCCGGCGACCAGCGAAATCTGGTGGACTTTGCCGGGGGATTTTTCGGGGTATCCGCCGCGGCGAGCGGCCGCCACGCACAAGGGCGTTTACGGTCATCTGGCCATCCTGGCGGGGAGCCTCGGCTATCATGGCGCGGCCGTGCTGGCAGCGCGGGGAGCCCAGCGCGCCCACCCCGGCCTCATCACGCTCTACACGTTCGAGGCCGTTTACCACGCTTGCGCCGCGCAACTCCAGGCCGTGATGGTCTCACCCTGGGTGCCGGCCAGCAAATTGCCCGGCTCCCACTCCGCAGTCCTGGCCGGACCGGGGTTGGCCGCCGCGGGGATGGCCGACCAGATGAAACTGGTCCTGCGCAACCTATGGCGGGACTCGGCCTTGCCGCTGGTTGTGGATGCCAGCGCCCTGGACTGGTTGCCGCTGGACACGGCAGACCGGAACGCCTTGCGCGTGGTCACTCCGCATCCCGGCGAGGCCGCCCGGCTCTTGCGCTGCTCCCCCCAACAGGTCCAGGCCAACCGCCTCAACGCGTTGCGTGAGATATCAAAACGGATGGGAAACTCATGGGTTGTGCTCAAAGGACACCAAACTCTGATTGGCCGCAGCACCGGCGAGGTCTTCGTCAACTCCTCGGGCAATCCGCACCTGGCCCAAGGCGGCAGTGGGGACGTCCTCGCCGGTTACATTGCCGGCATGGTCGCCCAACCGCCCCTCCAGGACGATGTCCTGACCCTGCTCCGTTACGCCGTATGGCAACACGGGGCGGCCGCCGATTCCCTGCAGGAGACGCGCCCGAACTGGGTCGTCGAAGACCTGCCTTACGAACTGGGCAAACCAATCCCGTCCCCAACCAGCTAAGTGGTCATGACCGCTAAGGCTGGGTGTTCGTCCGAAAGACAGCGTATTGGCACCGTTGGAAATCGATCTGGGTGTTGGGCGGACCTCCCCAAGCCGTGTTCAGGCCCTGGTCCTTGTTTAATTTCCGCCAGCGCCAGAGTTCGCTATGGCCGTCCGCGAAGGCGAAGACCCCCGAATTCCCATGCCGCGTGGTCGGTGAGTTCTGCCACTCAGTGGGTATGTTGGAGCCGCCGTTTATGGCGAAGTACCCGTCATCGATCGTCTCTATGCTTTCGTCGAGGAAGGTCATGGCTTCCGCCGGGGAAGGCCGAACGATGTCGCTCGAAAGCTGGTATTGGGGGTAAGCGGTTCCCAAGACCCACTCGGTGCTGCTGACGCCGTACATGTTGGCCGTGCTATCGTTGGCGCCGCCCATCCGGCCTTCGAGGGAATAATTGCGGCAAATCGGCACGTTCGGAACCAGTTCCGACGGCCCCTTGATCGCGGCGGGGCATTTATAGACTCCCACGTTCGGGTTGTACCTGAAGAGCTTGCCGATCTCGAGTTCATTGATGTTGGTGGCCCCGGGATATGCATCGACGCTTCCCAGGCCTCCATCAATCCAGGCACGGGGGTCGTTGAGCCAATTCGGCACCAGGTGGTCGGTGTAATCGTCCGAGTACATCTTCCACGCGATATTGAGTTGCTTGAGGTTGCTTAGGCATTGGGCGCTCATGGCCTTGACCTTGGCGCGCGCCAGCGCGGGCAGCAACATCGCCGCCAGGATGGCGATGATAGCGATGACCACCAACAGTTCAATGAGGGTAAAACCCCGCCCGCCGCGGGCCGCAACCCCCTCGCGGCCTTGTTTCAAAGGGAATCGATTCATAGTCTTTACCTTAAGGTCTTGCTGTTCGCCTTGCGACCCCACAGTCGCTTCCCACGCCTGGCCTGCTGCAGATCACAGCGATTCATGTTCGTCTTGATGACCGGAATGTAGTCGAACCTGGATGCATAAATCAAGTGAAAAGTCGCGCGGCTGCGCCGCTTGGCAGGGCGGTGGACGAAGTGGTTTTTGGAGTCTGCCGACAGAGCGAAGCGCCCCGACGAGTCGGGATTTCGCCCGAGCGGGACATCCAAAACGCCAGACGCTGCCCGAATTCTCGATTGACCCTGACGGCTCCATTTCGTTGGACTGGATCAAAGCTCGCAATCAAATCTTTTCCCTAAGCGTGGGAGCGAATGGCCGCCTCGCCTTTGCATGGCTTGACGGGACGGACAAGGGGCATGCGGTTGCACGCTTTGACGGGCAAAGGGTCCCTGAACGAGTGATTGAAGGCATAAGCTCAATAGCGACAAATGGAAACGCTCCACTCCTGGTCGCCTGAGCCTGTCGTCGACGAGGAAGACCTCGCGCGATTTCTTACGTCACGGGGCCACTTCAATTCGACACCTTCGCTGTGGGTAGTTGACTTGCAGCATTAGCGCCCTCCAACAGGTCGGCTTGACGCGCGCCCCCGCCTTTCCCGCCGCACACTCACGCGCCCGCCTTGTGCTCTCGACTCAGGCTTGACCTGGGCGCATGGGCCGCAGATGCTTCGGGCCGCTGGAAAGAGATGTTGCGCATGAGAACAAGAATGAGAATGAAACAAGTGGTTGGAAACGCTTTTGTAGTCGGCTTGGGTTTGTGCCTGCTGGGGATGCCGCCGGCGGGCCTGGCGGCGGCCCAGAACGCCCGGCCGCCCCGAATCCCGCGGACGGCGCGGGACCCCTACCTCGGGGCCATCGTGCTGGACGCGGCGTCCGGCCGCGTGCTTTTCGAGGACCATGCCGACGCCAAGGGCTACCCGGCGAGCGTGCTGAAGTTGATGGACCTGCTGATTTGCCTCGAGAAGATCGGCCAGGGCCAACTCTCGCTGCAGGACCAGGTCGTGGCCAGCGCCAAGGCATCGCACACCGGCGGTTCGAGGGTCTGGCTTGCCGAAAAGGAGTCCTTCACGCTCGACGAGATGCTCTACGCCCTGATGGTCCAATCGGCCAACGACGTGGCGGTCGCCCTCGCGGAGAAGATCGGCGGCTCGACGGACGGCTTTGTCGAGCTGATGAACAAGCGCGCCAGAGAACTGGGAATGACCAGCACGGTCTTCCACTCCGTCCACGGGCTGCCCCCGGGCCGCGGCCAGATGCCGGACGTCACGAGCGCCCGGGACCTCTCGCGCCTGTGCATGGAACTGCTCAAGCACCCCGACACGCTCCGTTATACCTCGACCCGGGAGCGGCCCTTCCGGACCAATGTGCCCGGCAAGACGGTCGACATGCGAACCCACAACCACCTGATGGGCGTTCTCGAGGGCTGCGACGGATTGAAGACAGGCTGGATTGACGCCGCCGGGTATTCTATCGCGGTGACGGCATCGCGGCACGGCCAGCGGGTCGTCGTCGTGGTGCTTGACAGCACCACGCGCAAGCTTCGCGATGCCAAGGCCGCCGCTCTCGCCTCCAAGGGCTTTGCCATCCTCTCCTCCGGGCCGGCCGGCGCTCCCGCGCCGGCTTCAACACCCGCAAAAAAAGCCAAAGAATAGGATTCGGAGGCGGTGAATAACTTTTTCCTGGAAAGTGGGGGGGTGGACAGCCTTTGTCCTACCACTGAACGCCAAGATGGAGAAAAGAATCTGCCGCGAATATGAAATCAAGTCCAAGAGTGAGGTTGGAGCCGGAACTGGAGAGCGAGGTAGCCCTGTTCACCCCTTCGCAACGCATTGAACTTGCCCGGAAGTTCGAGCGTTGGGCCAGGCAACTGAAGGTGAGCGCCTTTATCTTGGACCGCGACGCTGGACCGAAGAAGCCTGTTGCTTTAAAAGCCTTGCCGCGGCGGAAGCTGGTTTTGAACTAGCCGCCCGCGGCGCGGGCGCGCGGACATGCGCGGCGGCTCCGCGCAGGCGCTGAGGCTCCACGCTCCGTTTATCGGCCGCCGGCAATCGGCCCAGCAACTCTGACCAATCTGGCGGCAGGCGCACCCGCCCCCGGGTGTCCACCACGTGCTCGACAAACGTCTTAACCAGCAGCCGGATCAAAGCGGACTTGCTGGTGCCAATCTCGCGGGCGGTTGACTCGAGCCGCTCCTCGACCTCCGGTTCCAGCCTGACGGGTAATTGCGCGCCGTATGCCATAAGCCACTTGTAGAGCAGCGCCAACCTATTTTCAAGCACAATTCGGCGGCCCAGGAGCCGGTGACGGCCCGCGCTCCGCTCGCTCCTGTTCCAAGGCTTGGCGGATCGTTGTCTTGAAGGCCTCGATCCCCTCGTCAAAAGCGGCCGCCATCGGCAGGACGCGCGTCTTGTGGATGCGACGCTTGAATTTCTTGAGGTTCTCCGCCGCCGCAGGTTCGTCCATTTTGTTGGCCGCGACAAGGCGCGGTCTTTTCACGAGTGCGGGATCGTAAAGCTCGAGTTCGGTGAGAAGATTCTTGTAATCGTCCCAGGGCGCGCGGCCATCCGTGGCGGCCATATCCAGCAGCACGACGAGGACCTTGCAGCGCTGGATATGCCGGAGGAATTCGTGGCCCAGGCCCACATTGAGGTGCGCGCCTTCGATGAGGCCCGGCACGTCACACACGGTCAGCCGGTGAAAATCAGGGTACTCGACGATGCCGATCTGCGGGTGGAGGGTTGTGAACGGATAGGGGGCAATCTTGGGATGGGCGCGGGAGATGGCCTTGAGGAGGGTCGATTTGCCCGCGTTGGGATAGCCCACCAGGCCGACATCCGCGATGATGCGCAGCTCGAAGAGGAACTCACCCTCCTCGCCCGGCTCTCCAGGCTGCGCGAAACGGGGGGTTTGGCGCGCTGCCGTGGCGAAATTCCGATTGCCCAACCCTCCGCGCCCGCCGTGGCACAGCACAAAGCGTTGGCCGTTCTCGGTGAGGTCCATCGCCAATTCCCCTTTGGCCCGCGGGCCGGCCGCGGGGGCTGTCTCCTCGGCCGGTTCCTCGGATAGGTCCAACTCACGAACCGGGCCCGAACCGGCCGCGTGCAGCAGCGGCCGGTGGCTCGAAGCGGCGGACAGTCTCGGAGGAGCTTCCGGGCCCTCGGGAGGGCTGGATTGGGGCAGGTCACCCGCCGGCTCCAGCCGCCAGACCAGGGTGCCGCAAGGAACCTTCACGGTGAGGTCGCCGCCCGCATGGCCGTCCATCCCCTTGCCCAAGCCCATCTCTCCATCCTGCGCGAGCAGGCGTGGCCTGTAATATTGGGCGATGAGGTTGTTCAGGTCGTGGTCGGCTTCGAGGATGACGTCACCTCCGCGTCCCCCGTTGCCGCCGCTGGGCCCCCCCTTGGGCCTGTATTTCTCCCGCTGAAATGCCACGCAGCCTTTGCCCCCGTGACCCGCGCGGGCATAAACCCTAATCTCGTCGACAAACATCGCGGGCACAAATCAGAGACCGTATTTTTCCCATCGGGCTGCCAAGAAAAAAAAGGCGAGGCTGGGGCCTCGCCGTTCGCGGTGTTCCCGCGGCCCTAACCGGAGACGCCAGATACTCGTGGAGTCACGATATTGACGCGGTGGCTGTCTTTGTCGAAAGCCACTTTGCCGTCCGCCAGGGCGAAGAGTGTCCAGTCTCGACCGGTGCCGACGTTCTGACCGGCGATGAATTTGGTGCCCCGCTGCCGGACGAGGATGCTGCCCGCGGTAACGAACTGGCCGCCGAACCGCTTCACGCCGAGGCGCTTGCTGGCGCTGTCCCGACCGTTACGAACGCTGCCTTGACCTTTCTTGTGTGCCATAAACCTGAATTGACTAGTGTTGCCCCGGAACGAGGAGCCGGCTTATCGCAGGCCCGTCCAGCCCGGAGGCTGAATTCACTGAACCTTGATTTCTTTGATTTTCACCACCGTCAATTCCTGACGGTGCCCGATCGTTTTATGATAGCCCTTGCGGCGTCTCATCTTGAACGCGACTGTTTTCACGCCCCGGATATGCTCGACAACGTCTCCCACCACCGTGGCACTGGCCACTGTGGGCGAGCCTACCGCGAGCTTCCCGTCGTTGTTGACTAGGAGGACACGCTCAAAGGTCACCGGTTGCCCGGCCTCAACGGCCAAACGCTCCACCTGCACGGTGTCACCCGCCGCCACACGATACTGTTTGCTGCCTGTTTCCAATACTGCGTACATAAATTTCAAGCCCAAAGGGATGGTCATTCCACCACAACCTTGCCGATGTGTCAATGGCGGATTTTCGTCTTTTCCGCAACAACCGCGCGGCGTCCCGAGACGCGACCAGTACCGCAGGCAAACTATTCCCCGGTTTTCACACGAAATCAAGGAAGCTTATTCCGGGCCAAAAGTCAGAGGGGCCTGCCCGTGAGCCGCTGAAAGGCATCGAGGTACTTCGCCTGGGTCCTGGCGACCACATCGGCGGGCAAGGCGGGGGCGGGCGGGGTTTTGTTCCAGTCGAGGGTCTCCAGGTAGTCCCGGACGAATTGTTTGTCAAAGCTGGGCTGGCTTTTGCCGGGTTCATACTGGTCGGCAGGCCAGAACCGGGAAGAGTCGGGGGTCAGAACTTCGTCGATCAGGATCATCTCGCCGTCGAGCAGGCCGAACTCGAATTTCGTGTCGGCGATGATAATGCCTCGCTGGCGGGCGTAATCGCGGGCGAACTGATAGAGTTTGAGGCTGGCGGCGCGGGCGCGTCCGGCGACGTCCTCGCCGACAATCCGCGCCGCGTCCTCGAAGGAGACATTCTCGTCGTGCCCGGTCTCGGCCTTGGTGGCGGGTGTGAAGATCGCCTCCGGCAACTCGGCGGACTCCTTCAGGCCGGGGGGGAGTTTGACGCCGCAAACCGTCTGGCTCGCGCGGTACTCCTTCCAACCCGAGCCCGCGAGGTAGCCGCGCACGACGCATTCGATGGCCAGCGGGGCGGTTTTTTTGACGATCATGCTGCGGCGGGCCAGTGTGGCGGCAAAGGGCCGGAGTTTCTTGGGCAACGGGCTGTCCGAGTGCCAGGCAAGGTGGTTTGGCTGGAAGGCCGCGGTCTGGGCGAACCAGAAATTGGAGATTTGCGTCAGCACTTCGCCTTTGCGGGGAATCCCGTTGGGCATGATGCAGTCAAAGGCCGAAATCCGGTCCGTGGCCACCATAAGCAGGCGGTCTCCGAGATCGAAAATCTCCCGCACTTTGCCGCTTTTGAGCTTCTTGATTCCGGGCAAATCCAGTTGGAGCAAGGTCTCGTTTCCCATGGGACGAATTATGGAGAAACCGCCGCCGGGGTCAAGACACGGCGAGCAACTGGCGCACGTCCACGGCTTCCATGCCGGCGGCGCGGATGGCTTGGAGGCCGATGTCGGTATCTTCGTAGGCGCGGCATGATTGGGGCCGCACGCCGAGGCGGCGGGCGGCTTCGAGGAAGATGTCGGGCGCGGGTTTTTGGCGGACGACATCTTCATTGGTGACGATGGTCTGGAAGAGGTGGCGAATGCCGAGGTGATCGAGCACCTGCCCGATGGACCTCCGGGTGCCGCCGGATGCGACGGCCAGCGGGATGCGGCCAAAATGCTCGCGGGCGACGGCGACGACGGCATTGATGGGTTCAACCTGGGCAACGAGCGGCAGGTAGGCGGCCTCCTTTTCACGGGCCACATCGAGCGGGTCGAGGGTCAGCCGTTGCTCGGCGCACAGGATTTTCAGTATATCGCGCGAGGGGACTCCGCCCAGGGAATAGAAGCGGTCGCGGGAGAAGTTGAACCGGTGGCGGGAGGCGATGGCCTGCCAGGCCTGCCAGTGCAGGGGCATGGTGTCGGCCAGCGTGCCGTCGCAGTCGAAGATGATGCCGCGCGGAAGCGCGAGGAGGTTGGGGGCCGGAAGAGACATGGAAGCTGTCTGAAACGTGAAGCGGGATGCCTCAGGCCTCACGTGTGACCGCGGCCAGTTTCTCCTCCAACTCCCAGGCCATGAGGGGTTCGATGATTGCATCGATGTCGCCTTCGATGACGACGGGGAGGTTGTAGAGGGTCAACTCGATTCGATGGTCGGTCACCCGGTTTTGGGGGAAGTTATAGGTGCGAATGCGCTCGTTGCGTTCGCCGGTGCCGACCTGGGCCTTGCGCTGGGCGGCGTATTTGGCGTTTTCTTCCGCGACCCGGCGTTCCAACAGGCGCGAGCGAAGGACCGTCATGGCCCTGGCTTTGTTCTTTTGCTGGGAACGCTGGTCGGCGCAACGCACGATCAGGCCGGTGGGCCGGTGGAGAATCTGGACGGCCGAATCGGTGGTGTTGACCCCCTGGCCGCCGGGACCCGAGGCCCGGCACACGGTGATGTCCAATTCGTCGGGCTTGATCTCGACATCGACCTCGCCGGCTTCCGGGAGCACGGCGACCGTGCAAGTGCTTGTGTGAATGCGTCCCTGGGCCTCGGTGGCGGGCACGCGCTGGACGCGGTGGACGCCGCTTTCGTACTTCAGCCGTTTGTAAACCTCGGTGCCGGTGACCTCGAAGATGACTTCCTTGTAGCCGCCGAGGTCGGAGGAGCTGGAATCCATCGTCTCGTACTTCCAGCCGCGCGATTCGGCATAGCGGGTGTACATGCGGTAGAGAACAGCGGCGAAGAGGGCGGATTCCTGGCCGCCGGCGCCGGCGCGGATTTCGATGATGGTGTTGCGGGAATCGGCGGGGTTGGGCGGCACCAGGCCCCGATAGAGCTCCTGGGTCAGACGCCGTTCCTCGGCTTCGAGCCGGGCAACGTCTTCCTTGGCCATCTGCGCCATTTCGGAGTCCGCCGGTTCGGCCTTCAATAAGGCGCGGTTTTCAGCCAGGTCGCCGGCGGTTTTCAAGAACGCCTGCCCGCAGGAGGTCAGCTCTTTGAGCCTCGAATACTCCCTGGACAGTTCCTGGGCGCGCTGAGGGTTATCAAAGAGCTTCGGGTCGCTCAGAGCGGTCTCGACCTCCGCGAGGCGGAGGGAGAACTTCTGGATGTGTGGGCGGAGGTCCATCATGCAAGCCCAAGGGCCAAGCCTGCGGGAACTCGCGATGGCCAAAGCGGCCTAATCCTGTGCGCGGGAAGGCGGCACGGCCACGCGGGCGGACGGGGGGGCGGTCAGTGCCGCTTCTTCCTGCCGGCGACAGCGGCCTGGGCGGCCACGGTCTTGGCCATGCGCTGCTGGAACTTGTCAACGCGGCCGGCCGTATCCACAAACTTCTGCTGGCCGGTGTAGAAGGGGTGGCAGGCATTGCAAATGCCCACGATAATCACCGGCTTGGTGGAGCGGGTCTTGATCACGTTGCCGCAGGCGCAACGAATTTCCGCATCCACGTATTTCGGATGGATCTTTTCTTTCATAAAAGGGTGGTGAAAATACCATCTGCCGGGAGATTGACAAGCGCGAAGTGGCGGCGAAAAGCAGTGGGGATCATTTGGAATCGAAAATGGGTCAATGTCAATTCGGGTCACGGCAGAGGATGCGACGATGCCTTGGCGCGTTTCCTGCCCAATTCGTCGAGCAGGGCCTTGAGGGGGAGGGTGTTGATCACGTCCTTTTTTTCGAGCCAACCTTTGCGGGCGACGCCGGCGCCGAGGCGGAGGAACCCGACGTGCTCGAAGCGGTGGGCATCGCAGTTGATGACGCACTTGACGCCTTTGGCCTTGGCGCGGGGCCACAGGCGCCAATCCATATCGAGGCGGGAGGGGTGGGCGTTGAGTTCAATCCAGGTGCCGGTTTGGGCGCAGGCGTCAATGACGGCGGGTTGGTCCACTTTGTAGGGCTCGCGTTCGAGGAGCAGGCGCCCGGTCAGATGGCCCAGGATATGGACATAAGGATTTTGGGCCGCGCCGATAAGGCGCCGGGTGGTCTCGGCCTCGCTCTGGCTGAAGCTCTGATGGATGCTGGCGACCACCACGTCCAGTTCGGCCAGCACCTCATCGGGCAGGTCGAGCCTGCCATCCTTCAAAATGTCCACTTCGACGCCCGTGAGGAGGCGGAACTGGATTCCCTGGCCGGCCAATTGCGCGTTGAGGGAGCGGATTTCAGCCGCCTCGTCTCGCAGGCGGGAGGCGTCGAGGCCGTTGGCCTGGAAGGAGGCCTTGGAATGGTCTGTAATGGCCCAGTAGGCCAGGCCCAACTCGCTCATGGCCCGGGCGATCTCCTCCGGGCGCTGGTGGCCGTCGCTCCATGTCGAGTGATTATGGAGGGAGCCCTTCAGGTCCGTCCACTCCACCAGGCGGGGCAGGGGGCCCTTTTCCGCGGCCGCTATTTCGCCCGTGTCCTCGCGCAACTCGGGCGGAATGGGGTGCAGCCCAAGTTGCTCGAAAACCTCTTCTTCAGTCCTGCAAGGCAGCCGCAGCCCCGCGTCGCGGGTCTCGTCCTTCGAGCGGAACAGGCCGTATTCGTTGAGGCGCAGGCCGCGATCGATGGCCCGCTGGCGCATGACGATATTATGTTGCTTGCTTCCGGTGAAGTACATGAGCGCCGGGCAATACTCCGCGTCGCTGACCACCCGCAGGTCGCACTGGATGCCGTCGCTGAGCAATACGCTGGCCTTGGTATCGCCCTTGGCGATGACGCGCAGGACACCGGGCTGGCCCGCGAAGTAGCCGAGCACCCGCTCCGGGGCTTTGGAAGAGGCGATAAGGTCGATGTCCCCGATGACTTCGCGATAGCGGCGCAGGCTGCCGGCCACGCAGCAGCGGATGACGTCCGGGTGGAGCCGGAGGGCCTCGAGCAACCCCTCGGCGGCGGACAAGCCGTCGCTGAGGAGGTGGCGCGAGGCATAAGCCCGGCGGCGCTCGATGCCTTCGAGGATGTTCACCTGGGTTTTCTCGCCAAAGCCTTGCAGGCCGGCGACCTTGCCCTCCTTGCAGGCCCGCTCCAATTCTTCGACGGACCGGATGTTGAGCTTGTCGTGCAGGGCCTTGACCTTCTTGGGGCCGAGACCGGGCACCTCCAGCATCGCGACTAATCCAGGGGGCGTGGCGGCCTTCAGCTCCTCGTAATAAGCCAGCTTGCCGGTGGTCACCAGCTCCGCAATCTTCTTCTGAAGGGCCTCCCCAATACCGCTGATCTCGCCCAGGCGCCCTTCGGAGACGACCTTGCTCAGCGGCTCGGTGAGGGCTTCAATGGCGCGCGCGCCGTTCAGGTAGGCCCGGGCCTTGAACGGATTCTCCCCTTTCAACTCGAGCAACGTGGCTATGCTCACCAAAACCTCGGCAACCTGGTCCTTGTCCATGCTCAAAATATGAAGCCCAAAACCGGCAAAAAGCAAGGTGAACACGATTCTCATGGAATGCGGTGGCAAGCAAAGCGCGACACCGCTTTGGCTCAGGGGGAACGGAGCCGTCGCGTCTGCCCTGCAGGTAGCGCGAGTTGTTGCTCACCCAGCGCCGAATCGCTTGTCATTACCCACATGTCCGGCGCAGGTGGTTGGGAGGATCTGATTTCACGGGCCGACCGCCCATTAACACCGTCGCTTCAGCGCGGTGTCCGTATGCGGCGAGGCATCCCAGCCGTTTGAACGGCTTTCCGCGCGCGCAGCCAAACCGTTTGAACGTCCTGTCCAGGTCCACCTCGTGAACGTTTATGTTCGAACAAAGGCCTTGATCGTAGCGCATTGGGCGCCCGCGCCGTGAGGGCGGATAGTGTAAGGCCCCACGGCGGCGGGGACAATGAACGTCTCCGCATAGTGGACCACAAACGGCTCGAATGCCCGGTCCGGACTTTCCACAGCCGCTTCCCGGCCTTCGACCAGGTTGAGCACGTTCACCCCGCCGTGCGTATCGTGCGGCGCCGTCTTGGTGAACCAGTGCCGCCGCGTCTCGATGAACTCGCGCTCATGCAGGCCGGTCCGCTCTTCACGCCACCCGTCCCCGCGGGCCACCGGGCTGACGGCGTTGACCAGGTTGCGCCGCGTCCATGCGGTGGTTCGCTCCCATTGGATGTTGGCCAATCCATGCTCCAGGTGGATGGGCCGCGGCTTGCCGTCAAGCCCCATCCGGCCCCAATCCCACATCTTGAATGTGAATATGTATGGGGTTGCGCTGATTTCGAGCACCATCGAGTTCCTCCCGGAGCAGTGCGGCGTTCCGGCCGGAATGAGAAAATGGCCGTGGCGCTTGGCCGGCCACTGGTTGGCGTACTTCCCGGCGTTAAAGACCGCCCGCCCGCTTTGGGCCAGTTCCAGGTCCCGCGCCATGGCCGCCGGCTCGATTCCGTCTTTCAACCCCAAATAAACCGACGCGTCCGGACCCGCATCCAGCAGGTAATAGCTCTCGTCCTGCGTGTAGTGCATGCCGAACCGTTGCTGGATGTACTCCGTGAGCGGGTGGACCTGGAAGGACAGATTCCCGCCGCCCATGGTGTCCAGGAAATCGAAGCGGATGGGAAACTCATCGCCGAAGCGGGCGTGAACCCGCTCGCCCAGCAGCGGACGCGGCTGATCAAAGACCAGGTCAATGGACGGAAGCTCCAGGCGCAGCTTGCCGAACTCCAGCAGCAGGCTGTTCTCCTCAGGCACGCAGTCGAAGCACCAGCCGTAATTGATCGTCTCCGGCTCCAGGCCGCAGACCTGCTTCATCCATTGGCCGCCCCACGGGGCGGGGTCAAAGAAGGGCGCCACCCGAAAGGGGCGCCTGGCCGCACCGCGCAATGCCAGCCTCACCGCCCCGCCCTCGGCCAGTTTCGGCTGCCCCGGCTGATGGGTGTCCAGGACAAAGTCCCACTTCGCGATGAGGGGACGCTTCCAGCGATCAGCCACCCGCCAATCCACGAAGAAGGCGCGTTTGTATTTCAGGGCCGCCGCCTCCGCGCGGTTCTCCACTCCCAGGTTGCCCGCCTCCTTGCTTCGATACCGCTTCTGCGCTTCCCAGCGCGACAGATCGGCATAGACAAGAATCTCCCCTTCGGCGATCAACCGCGCCCCGCACCCTGCCACGAGGATGACGCCTTCCCCCAGCCGCCGCAGCCTCTCCCGCAGCCGCGCCACCGCTGCCAAGTCGAAAAACTGGGGCAGCCTTAGACCGCAAAGAAACCCGAAAACTGGGTCGCCACCCCCCAAAAAAGGCTCCGCGAGGGCATTGATCTTTGCCGGCGAAAGCAATCCCTCCCGCGCATCGAGGACCAGGTCCGGCGAAAGCCGCGCCGTCAACTCTCCGAGCACCTCAGACTCGTTCACCCCCGGATAACACTCGACCACCACCGTTGTCTTCCTGCGGTTCCGCTCGGCTATCGCCCTGCGCAGCCGCTCCGCGACCGCATCCCACCCCTCCACGCAGGTCCCATCCGTCCCGCCCGCGGCGATCGTCGGGGTCTTATCGTAGTTGCTCTTTTCCACGAACCATCGTCGAACCGCTCAGCGCGCCTCAGCGGCCGCCGGCGGCACCAGTTTCTGGAATTCCGGTATTTGGCGCAGCGCATTGAACCGGGGGTCTTTGCGCGTCTGCTCCACGAGGTTGAGGGCCTTGGGGTCGCGCTTGAGCCGCGCGGCGCTCAATTCGAGGGCCTTCTTGAGCGGCGCCAGCGAATCGGCAGGCTTCCCGAGATTGGCTTTCAGGGCCGCCAAATCGTACCAGCCCTCGGGAGTCGAGGGATCCAGTTTGACCAACCGTTCAAGGGCGCCTTCCAGCCTGGGCCAGTTTTGCAACTGGTTGAAGAGCTGCGCGACGGTCAAGACCGCCTGGTGCTGGGCGTAAGGGTTGCTGGCGATGCCGCTGAGGACCTGCACCGCCTGGTCGGTCTCCTGCATCTGGAGGTAAGTGCCCGCGAGGTCAAAGGCAACCTGCAAGGCCGCGGGGTTTGTCCGCACCTGGTCTTCCATGGCCCGCAGGTTCTTCCTGGCATCGTCGTAATGGGCCTGGCTGGCCTTGATGTTCCTCAGGTTCTCAAGCAACCCAACCACCTGGCCATTGTATGGGTCCAGCAGCAGGCAGGTCTTGGCGACGAGGATCGCGTCGTCAACCCGCTGGAACTGCAACAACAACTGCGAGTAACGGAACACCGCTTCCGGGCTGTACGGACAGAAGGCAAAGGCCTGCAAGAGCGAGAAGTTGGCCTCCCGGAGCAGACCTTCTCGCTCGGCCGGGGTCTTGGGCTGATATTCCCGGGGAATCGCCGGGCTGAGCCGCCAGGCATAGATGCCTCCAATCGAACTGCGCAGCTTCGAAAATGCCTTCTGCCCATCATTGTCCCGCACGAACTTGAGGTCCCCCTTAAACCCGTTGAAGTCCCGCCTCACGTAAGTCTTCTCAATCCAGTCCGTCACCTCCTTGACCGAGGTCCCATAATCCATAATGTCCCCGGTCATCCGCTTCGCGTATTCCTTCCAGAAACGGTGGTCACGGTCCAAGACATCCTGTGGCAACGACGGCAGCGCGTTGCGGTTGATTTTCATGATCACCCCGTAGGGCGTCAGATAGGGATACATCCAATCCAG
>CAZZFF010000144.1:0-15701 GCA_964653485.1 uncultured Verrucomicrobiota bacterium
ACCGTCAAAAGACGTTCGGTTTGCTCTCGCAGGTCTCCCCGGATGGCCAGGTCGTTATCAGCACCGTCAAGGACAAGTCGGTTTTCGTCGCCAAGCCCGAAATGGCCTTCTCTCAACTGTTTTTCCCCATCAAGGGCATCCTGGCCATCTATAGGCGGAACAGCGGCGCCTTCCAATCCCTGCCGGGGGCCGATGACCCGGAGTATGTCCAGAGTAATCCCAGTTGGAGCCCGGATGGCAAGTACCTGGTATTTGCCCGCGCAAAGGCTTACCAACTCAAGAGCAAGGAGGCCGAGGACAAGCTGCTGCTCTCCGAGCAGGATTGCGCCGAATTCCTGCGCGATGGAAAGCCATTCCTGTTTGACCTCTACTGGATACCCTACAACAACGGGCAAGGCGGCAAGGCGGAGCCTTTGGCGGGAGCATCGCGGAACGGGCGGAGCAACTACTTTGCCAAGTACTCGCCGGACGGCAAATGGATCGTATTCTGCCAGGCCCGGAGCTACATGCTGCTGCAGCCGGACAGCGAGCTTTACATCATTCCGGCCGAGGGCGGGGCGGCCCGGCGGCTGGCCTGCAACACCTCGCGCATGAACTCCTGGCACAGTTGGTCGCCAAACGGCCGATGGCTCGTCTTTTCCTCCAAGAGCCTCTCCCCCTACACGCAGTTGTTCCTCACCCACATCGACGAGCAGGGAGAGAGCACCCCGCCCGTGCTCCTGGCTCACTTCACGGCGCCCGACCGCGCCGCCAACATCCCCGAGTTCGTCAACACGCCTCCGGGCAGCATCGTGCGGATACAGGAAAAATTCCTCGACGACCTCTCCCACGCGCGGGCGGCTTATGTGTTGGAAAACAGCGGAGATGTCGATGGCGCCATCAAGGAGTACCGCACAGCCTTGAGCATCAATCCAAAGAGCGTTCATGCGCACCAACGGCTTGGATTTCTTCTCTACAATGCCAAACGGAACCCGAAGGAAGGCTTGGCCCACACGGCCGAGGCGCTGCGGTTGGACCCTAACGACGCCTGCGCCCATTTCGATCTGGGGATGGCCTTGCGCTACGAAGGACAGCCGGGAAAGGCGGTCGAGCACCTGGCCAAGGCCCTGGCGCTGATGCCGGAGGGATTTGACCGTCTCTACAAACCGGTGGACATGCAATGCGCCCTGGGGGATGCCTTGGTGGCCAACGGAAACGTGGAAGAAGCCGCGACGGTCCTGGCGAAGACGGTGTCGCTGAATCCGAAGAGCGCCCGCGCCCATTATCTGCTGGCCGTGGCACTTGCCGCCCAGGGCCTGATACAGGAGCCCGCGGAGCACTATTCGACGGCTCGCTCGTTGCAGCCCGGCATAGACACCATCCCGGAGTTCCATTTGTTGATGTCGGTCAACTATCAGAAGGCGGGCCGAATGCGCGCCGCGCTTGAATCAGCCCGCGTGGCTCTTGAAATGGCCCGGGCCAAGGGAGACCCGGCCCTGATCGAGTCGGCAAAGGAACGTCTTGGGCAGTGTGGGCAGCAGGCAGGGGGAGAGTGATTGGGCCACCTTCCAGGCTTGACCGGGGGCCTTTGCGGAGATACGGTTTCAGTACGCTACGAAGTAAGTCCATATCGCTTCGCTGGAACGAGGTGAGGGCATCGCTGACGCGTCTGGGTCGCAGCGGGTGGGCGGTGGCCTTTCTTGTGGCGTTGCCGGTGTTGGAGGGGGTAAATATCGGGTTGGTGCCGAGCGCGGACGGCCGCAGATTCCTTAGCGGCCTCTTCCAGCTTTTGGGTGCGGTCGCCGCGGCCGGGCTCGCCATCCGAGCCGCGCGTGAACTTAGCGCCAAGGCCAGCCAATCCGCCACCGGTTGGGCTTGCATGGCAATAGCGACGTGCTGTTGGGCCTTGGGCTGGGTCTTGTTCGGCTTCATTGAGAGGGCGCTGAAGTGCCGTGCTTACCCTGGCGTTCCGGATGTGTTCTTCCTTCTGGCAGGCGTCGTGATGATTCTCGGCTTGTGGCGGCTGCCGCGCGAGCGCGTCACACGGGCGGAACAGTGGAGCAACGCGCTGGACATAGCAGCGCTAGGCGTCGTGGCGACGGTGGTGGTCTGGCATTTCAACGCCCGTTTTCTCGTGCGCGCCCTGGCTGCCCAGCCCAGCCCGGCTAAAGTGGCCTTGCTGGGCTATCCCGTGATGGACACCACACTCCTCCTGGTGATTTTCTGGAAGCTTGTGCGCGGGCTGGGGCGGGGTCGGCAGTTCGTGGCCCTGCTGCTGTTGGTGATTGGAAGCTTCTTCCGGGTCACGGCTGACCTGCTCCAGGGCCACGCGGCCATTTACGCAGACTTTACGAACGGGTCGTCTGTTGACCTGGGTTGGGTGCTCTTTAGTTCCTTCACAGGCCTGGCGGCTTGTCATGTCCTTGGAGGCGGCGACGAGGCCGAGGCGAGGCATTACTCCGAACCCCAAATGGAGAGGTTCCGCACGAGCTGGACCCTGACGATCACTTACCTGTGGATTGGGTCGGGGCTGGTCGTGTTGATATGGGCCCTATTCCATAGGCAGGACATTCACCCCGGCTTTCTGGTGGCCGGCGTCGTTGCGGCAACGCTCATGGCCGTCACTCGACAGGTTCGGACGTTGCGCGAGAATACTCGGCTCTATCAGGAGTTGCAAGAATCCTCCTCGCAATTGGAGGCCAAGGTGCGGGAGCGAACCGCCGAACTGCGCAAGAGCGAGGAGCGGACGCGCCTGTTCTTCGAGCGTCAACAGGTAGGCATGGCCATCACGTCTCCGGACAGGTGTTGGCTGCAAGTCAATGACCGGCTCTGCGCGATTCTGGGCTACTCGCGCCAGGAGCTAACCCGCTTGAGATGGAGCGATTTGACCCACCCGGAGGATCTGGCATCCGACCTGGATCAATTCGACCGGTTGCTCGCCGGCGATATGGATGACTACTCCATCGAGAAACGTTACGTTCGCAAAGACGGCAGGGTGGTCTATGCCGATCTCTCCGTGGCTTGTGTCAGGCATTCGGATGGTTCGGTGGATTACGTTCTGGTGCTGCTCGAAGACATTACCGAGCGCAAGCAAGCCCAAGAGGCGTTGCGGGAGAGCGAGGAGAGGTTTCGGCGGTTCGTCAAGGCTTCGCCCATGGCGTTGGTGGTCGCTTGCGGCGACCACCTGGAATACGCCAACGAGGCCTTTTGCCGGCTTCTCGGCGGCGCGAAGATGGAGGACTTACGAGGCGAGAGTCTGCTCGCACTGGTTGCTCCCGAATCCCGGGAGCAGGTTGCCGGCTACATGGAAGCCCGGCGTCACAACCAGCCGGCTCCCTCAAAGTACTTGGCGGTGGGCCTCCGGAGCGACGGCGCTCATTTTCCCTGTGAGATCAGTGCCGCACAGATCGACTTTCCGGACGGCCCGCTCACGGTGGCTTGCGTCAACGACATTACTGAGCGCGTGGAGTCGGAAGAGGCGCTACAGTCGGCTCATCGGCGTTTGCTGGACACCATCGAATCGCTGCCCGATGCGACGTTCGTCATCGACCAGGACAAACGCGTGATTGCCTGGAACCGCGCCTGCGAACAACTCACGGGCGTCGAAAAAGCAGCCATGCTTGGCCAGGGTGATTACGCCTATGGCGTTCCGTTTCACGGGCAACGCCGCTCCTCATTGGTAGATCTGCTGGACATGCCCTCTCGCGAAACGGAATCGAGCTACAAATACGTCAAGCGAGTGGGTGACCGGGTGTATGCCGAGAGCTTCGCTCCCCTGCTCAACCATGGCCAAGGAGCGCATCTTTGGGCAGTGGCCACGCCGCTCTTTGACCGTGGGGGCAAGCGCTTTGGCGCGATCGAGGTGGTCCGGGACGTCACCGAACTCAAGCAAGCTGAGAAGGCCGCGCGCGATAGCGAGGCGGTGCTGGCCAGCTTGTTCGCATCCACTCCGGCAGGGGTGGGTCTCCTGGTGAATCGGCGGTTCCAAAAGGTCAACAATGCCATGTGCAGGATCACGGGTTACACCGAGCAGGACCTGCTGCAATCCTCCACCCGGATTCTCTACGGTGACCAGGATGAGTTCGACCGCGTTGGATACGAACTGTACGAGAGGGAGGGAAGAGATGTCTCCCGGATGTTGGAGACCAGGCTGAGGCGCAAGGACGGCAACGTGATCCACGCGCTGGTGGGAATCAGCCCCTTCGACCCGGCGAATTGGGGTGCCGGCGTGGCGGCAACGTTCCTCGACATCACCGAACGCAAGCGGGCGGAGGATGCGGTGCGGGCTTCGCTGGATGAAAAGACCGCGTTGCTGAAGGAAGTGCATCATCGCGTGAAGAACAACCTGCAAATCGTGAGCAGCCTGTTGAGCCTCCAGGCCGCCCGCGTTCGGAATCGGCTTGCGTTGGAAGTCTTGCGGGACACACAGAGCCGGGTCCGGTCGATGGCGTTGATCCACGAAACTCTCTATCGCTCGGAGAACTTGGCGCGGGTCAATTTCCCCGTTTACATCGAAAACCTGTGCGCTCATCTGTTCCGGGCCTTTGGGGTGGAGGCGGGCCGCATTCAATTGGCGCGTCGTGTGGCCAGCGTAGCCTTGGAACTGGACGAGGCCGTGCCCTGCGGCTTGATCGTCGTCGAGTTGGTTTCCAATGCGCTCAAACACGCTTTTCCGGAGGGGCGGACGGGCCTGATCACGCTGGAATTGCAAGCCGATCCGGGAGCCCTCAGGACGCTGCGGGTGGCCGACAACGGTGTCGGCCTTCCAGCCGGGCTGGACCCTCTGCACACGGACACATTGGGACTAAAGCTGGTGTCTAATCTGGCCGATCAGTTGGGTGGAACGTTGGAAATAGAGAGGACGGGAGGAACGGCCTTCCGCCTGACGTTCCGGGCAAATGCGGCCCAAAACCGCGCATGAGGCGAAGACTATGACTGGATCGAACATTCTAATTGTGGAAGACGAAGCCGTCGTGTCGATGCACATTGCCATGTGGCTCAAGGCGACCGGATACGAGGTCGCGGGCCAAGCCGCGACGGCCGAGATCGCCCTTCTCCTGGCCGGGGAAAAACGCCCGGACCTGGTGCTCATGGATATCCGCATCAAAGGGGCCACGGACGGGATTGAGACCGCCCGTCAAATGCGGGAGCGATTTCACATCCCGGTGGTGTTCCTGACCGCTTTTGCGGACGATGCGATGCTGGAGAGGGCCAAACTGGTCCAGCCGTTTGGTTATATCCTGAAACCGTTCGAGGACCGGGAACTGAAGACGGTCATTGAAACCGCTCTCTACAAACACAAGGCGGAACAGGAGGTATGCGGTCTCAACCGGCTTTACGCCGTGTTGAGCCAAGTCAACCAGACGATCGTGCGCACGGAGTCCAAGGCGGAACTGCTCGAGGCGGTCTGCCGCATCGCGGTGGAATACGGCGAATTCAAGGTGGCGTGGATCGGCTGGCTGGATGCGGTGACGCGCGCGATCCAGCCCGTAGCCCACTGGGGAGAGGATCGAGGCTGGCTGAGCCGGACTAGGTTCTCCGCCGATGACCAACCTGAAGGTCAAGGCCCTAGCGGCACGGCTATACGCGAAGGAAAGACCTCCGTCTGCAATGACCTGGCGAACGATAGCCGCATGGTTCCCTGGCGCCAAGCTGCGGCTGACCTTGGCATCCGGGCGATGGCCGCGGTCCCCATCCGTATTCGGGGCGATGTCTGCGGCGCCCTGGCCATTTACGTGGCACAGCCGCATTTCTTCGGGGAGAAGGAAATCGACCTGCTTCAGGAAGTGGGAATGGACCTATCGTATGCCCTGGACAACCTGGAACGGGAAGAGCGGCAGAAGCGGGCAGAGGAAGCCTTGCGCGAGAACGAAGAGCGCCTTCGCAGCATCACTTCGGCAGTGTTGGACGCCATCGTCATGCTGGACGACCGGGGGCGTATTACGTTTTGGAATGAGGCTGCCCAGGGGATGTTTGGGATCACCCGGGAAGAGGCCCTGGGCAAGGACTTGCATGAGACCCTCACGCCGGCGCGCTACCGGGAGGCCCAGCGAGCCGGGTTCGACAAACTCACTCGGACCGGCCGGGGCTTTGCGTTGGGGAAAATGCTCGAGTTGACGGCCTTGCATCGCGACGGCCACGAATTCCCCGTGGAGCTATCCGTGGCGCCGGTTCGACTCCAGGCAAAATTGCAACTGGTTGGAATTATCCGCGACATCAGCGGCCGCAAGCAGGCTGAGGACCATATTCGGGAGCAGGCGGCTCTTTTGCAGGCAACCCGCGATGCGATCATCGTTTGGGAATTGGACCGAGGCGTGCAGTTCATGAACCCGGCCGCCGAAGAGCTGACAGGACGGAAACTGGCCGAGGCTCGAGGCTCGGGGTTGCCGCAGGTGCTGCGGCTGCGCTCGGAGCTTGCCCTGCGGGCCGCGCTGCAAGCCGTCACCGCGCAAGGGTCCTGGACGGGGGCTTTGACCCTGCGCACCGCCGAGGGCAAGGAAAGGGACCTGGACAGCCGCTGGAACATGCTGCTGGACGCCAACGGGAAACCAAGGTCGGTTCTGATCACCTGCAATGACGTCACCGAAAAGAAACGCCTGGAGGCCCAGTACCTGCGGGCTCAGCGGTTGGAAAGCGTCGGCACGCTCGCCAGCGGCGTGGCCCATGACCTGAACAACATTCTCAGCCCGATCCTCATGGGCGCCAACCTGCTGAAGCAGAACCTCGAGGAAAACGAAGTTCGCGACATTATCGACATGATCCTCGATTGCGCTCACCGCGGCAGCGAAACCGTCAAGCAGCTCCTCACTTTCGCGCGCGGAACCGAACCCCAGCAAGGCCCGGTCCAGCCCCGCCATCTGGTCAAGGAAATTGTCCGGCTGTTGCAGCAGACCTTTCCCAAGAACATCCAAATCTATACCGACTATGCCCAGCACCCCGGCACGGTATTCGCCGATCCCTCGCAGATCCACCAGGTCATAATGAACCTCTGCGTGAACGCGAGGGACGCAATGCCCAACGGCGGAGTGCTGTCCATAACAATCGAGAACCAGACCCTCGACGCGTCCTCCGTCAATATTCACCCCAAGGCGCGGCCTGTCGCCTACGTTGTGTTCAAGGTCTCGGATAGCGGCATGGGCATCCCCCCGGAAATCCTGGACCGCATCTTCGACCCGTTCTTTACCACCAAACTCCAGGGCAAAGGCACCGGGCTAGGGCTGGCCACGGTGCTTGGCATTGTGGAAAACCACGGCGGCTTTGTGCTGGTGGAAAGCCAGCCTGGCGCCGGCACGACCTTTCAAGTTTACATCCCGGCCTGCGCCCCGGCCGAAAACGCCGGCGAAACCGGCGATTCCTTGAAGACGCCGTCCGGCCACGGCGAGCTTGTGCTCATCGTGGACGACGAACCCGCCATCCTGCGCCTGGCCGAGAACGTGCTCCGGCGTGGCGGCTATCTCGCGGTGACTTCCTCGAACGCCTCGGAGGCCATGAATCTCTACGAGCGAAACCGTGACCGCCTCCGGGCGGTCATCACCGATATCATGATGCCCTTTGCCGATGGACGCCAGCTCATCGCCCTGCTTTCCAAAGAGAACCCCGAGCTGCCAATCATCGCGATGAGCGGCCTGGGCACTGAGGAGTTCCAGCGCGAAACAACGCTATGCGGGGCGCGAGCCTTCCTCTGCAAGCCCTTCAGCGCCGACCAGCTTCTCACGGTCCTTAGCAGGTCGATCGCGTCGGCCCATCCGCAGTCATCCGCATAGGATTCTTCATCCTCGAAGCCGCGGTTATGAATCTCCGGCCCCGGCGTCCCAGGCGTTGTTCCGGTTGTGGCCCAGGGGGGCCTTGACGTTGTCGTCCCCGCATTCGTGCCTATCTCTCGAAACCGAACTCGACTTCGTTCGCCCAGTGGGTGGACCAATCGTTGTGGAAAGCGAAGCAGTTGTCCTTTGACACGCTACGGCCAGCCGCCAACTCGAAGGCGCTGCCGCCATCGTTGACGCGGAAGCTGAACTTGATGGTCTGTCCGGCGGCGAGCCGACGTTTTGCCTCGGGCAGTTCGCTCCAGGGGATGGCGCACTCGACGACATTGTCTTTTACAACGAGCTTCGCGCCGCCGTTCACCGGCCCACCGTCCACCGCGGCGCGCGGTTGCCGGGGAAAGAAGTGCTTGCGGACCATGCCGGGCCGCTGCAAGCAGAAAATCTCGGTGCCGCCGCCATAGGACTCACCGACTCGGTTGAGAGCGAATTCGTAATCCGTGTCGAAGTAGGCACAGAAGCGCGGCATGGTTCCGGGAGGGAACTGGAGATGGTCTTTCTCATCGGGCGGGATAACGTTGAACGCGATCTGCACATTGTGCTTGCCGTTGCCGGAGGGAACATCGAAGTCCTTCCGGTAGGAATAGTGGCGGACCCCTGCCGGCCAGGTCAGTTCCTTGCCCTGGCTGACCACCTTGTCGGGATAGAAATAGTCGTCCTCGTTGAGGGTCTCGAAGCGAGGCAGGCCGTCCATGGCGGGCACCTTGGCGGCGAAGTAGAAGAAGTTTTCATCGTAAGCCAGCCAAGCGGTCACCGCGCCGCCTCCGCTCTGGCCGTTCCAATCCTTGAATGGCAGGTATGCCTTTTCCGTTTCGCTGGCGCCGACGCGCTGTGCGCTCATTTGCGGGAGCACTCCTTGCCAGTCGTCAAGGTTGCCGTCAATCGTCACAGTGCGTCTGGCGATGGAGTTGACGTGCATCAACTCCGCGTGGCTGACTTCGCCGTCTGGCCCGGCGTCGAAGTTTGCAAGCAGCCTGTAGTTGTTCTCCGGCGCCGGTTGGCCGCCGGTGACCCTGATGAACACTTCGCGGCTTTCCCGGCCGTGAAGCGAAAGGGTCTCCTCTTCGGGTTCGACGACCAGACCTTCAACTTTCACGGTCAGCTTGCCTTCCACGGGGCGGTCGAGGACGTCCGAGATTCTGAGCTTCAACTTTGGGCGGCTGCCAATCGGCGCCGTCAGGTCGCTGGCGATGATCTCCACGGGATCGACTCCGACGACCCGCGCCTTGCCAATCTCCTTGAGCAGGGCGGCAAACGAGCCGCGGCTCCCATCGGTCCGGAGAAAGTAGCCGAGGTGGTTGAGGGGGACCACGATCTTGCCCGACTGCGGCGGCAGGGGGTTGGCATAGAAATCGTAGAGGATAAACTTGCCCGCTTCGGACGGCAGTTCCATCCGCGCTTCTTTGGCGAGGGCGACCGAGCGGAACAGGGTCCGGTTCTTGTCATAGCTCGCGCTGAGGTCGCCGGTGATCACCACGGTGCCGTCGTCGGGGTTGGCCGGTCCGGTCCGCTCGTCGGCGGTCTTCCGGCGCAAGCCATCGAAGACAAACACCCAGGGCAAGCCATTCCGGAAGAGGATTTCCTTGAACTCGCGTTGGCCAATGAAGTGCTGGCAAGCGGCTACCGCGGCGCCCGGCGCCCAGACTTGGGCCACGGCAAATTCCTTGCCGTCAAGGCGCGGTTTTTCCGAAGTAAAGACGTTGCCGGCGTAGATGCCGGCGGTCCGATCCTGGCCCATGGCGCGCATCGAGGCGATGACGGCCGCCACGCGGTCGTCAGAATTGGCCACCCAGCTTTCGGTATCCCATACCCGCACGCGTCCATACTCGCCTTTGCGGGTCATCCATTTGGGTTCCAGCACCGGGTCAGCGGAGAGAGGCTGGTAATGAATGCTCACGAAATCCAGCCAGGGAAGAAAGGCATCGGTGCCGTCGCAGAAGAGCTTGTCGCGCGTATTGGCGGACGAACAGGCGCCGCCGATGAGCACTTTCACGCCGGCATTCCGGCGGGCTTGGACTACCGCCTCCGCCAGCGCCTTGTAGAGCTCTCGGAAACGCGGGATATCGGCGCCCCAGCCGCTGATGGACACGCCTTCCCACGGTTCGTTCCAGAGCTCGACGGCGTTGATCGGGCCCTTGGGCCAGCCATATCTCGACACCACGTCCTCAATGTACCGCTTGAACTCCGGATCAAAGGACGGCAGCCACGCCAGGTCTTCCTTGATCCCTTCGATGCAGGCGCCGTCAGGCTTCAGCCAGGGCCGGCCCCGCCCAAGAGGCTGCTGCTCACGCGGAGTATTGCCACACCCGACGGTGAGCATCAGCGTGAGGTCGTTCTGCATGGCCCAGTCAATGTGGGCATCGGCGATGGTGTTGTAGCCGCCTTCGACTCGAGCTCCTTTCACCCCCAGCCGCTTGAAGACGTTGAAGACCTGCGCTGACATCTCGAAGGGCCATCCCAGGTCCATCGCGTATGTAGGGAGCCGTTCCCGACCGGGTTCGGGCGCCGGCACTCGCACGCAGGTGCAGCCGAACGCCCGGCCGCGGTCCCCCAGATCGAGAATCACCGCGTAGCCGCCGAAGACGTCACCGATTTTTGGACTGAGCGTGAAGCTCCCGCCCTCAGCCGGCAGCTCCACTTCAACCGAGCTGGAGCTCGTCTCGGCGATTTTGAAGACGATGGGCTTCCACCAGTCACCGGGCTTGCCCTTGGTGCCGTAGCGGACGACATCCGCTTTCACGGGACCCTTGTAAGGGTGGCCGGGCTTGACGAAGAACGTAAAAGTGACGGTGTCTCCCGGCCAGAGGACGTTGGCGCCCAGGCTGCAGCCGATTTGCTGCACGGACCAGCCCTGGGCCGAGAGGTTGAACGTTTTCGCGAAGTCCTCCATCGCCGGTCCGGTCGTCATCTGGGCCGAAGCGGCAGCCGTGGAGGACAGGAGGAGAAGCAGCATCCAAAGGCGTGGTAGATCGCGTGTGGAGAGGGGCTGTATCTTCATATAATCAGGAGACGTTTCATGGGCTGAGAGGGGATCGGCTTTTGACGGGTTTCCCAGGCAATTCCGGAACTCAAGCCTGCCGGAACAGAAGCGAAGCGAATTCGGCAAGATAGCGGCGCCAAACTAAAAATGTGTGATTTCCCTCGGTTTCCTTGTAGGTGTGAGAAACGCCCTTGGACCGAAGCAGTTCATGCAACTGTTGGCTCTGACGCAGCACAAAGTCGGCTTTGCCGCATCCCAGCCAGACCAACCGAAACGGGGGATTGCCTTTCGCATCCAATCCGGGGAAATCCACGCCGAAGCTGCCATCGGCTTTGGGTGGACAGCCGCTGCTGAAGGCGCCGACCCACGCAAAGCGGTCCGGTCGGTTCAACCCCGTGTAGAGTGCCTGGGTCCCTCCCATGGAAAGGCCCGCGATGGCCCGGGATTCGCGCGAGGCATCGACCTTATAGCATTGTTCGACCTGCGGCATCACCTCGGCCAGGAGCGCATCTCGAAAGCCCGCGATGAACTGCTGCCAGAGAGCGAGGTCTTCCTTGCTGCCTTTGCCGTGAAGCCAAATCTCCGCGTCTGCCCGGTGCCGCTGCATCCACCCAATCACCTCCTTCGGCGGACGACCATAACCCAGAGGCATCACCAGGATCATCGGCCGCGCCTTCCCCTGGGCGATCAAGTTGTCGAGGATCGCATCGGCGCGTCCAACCGCGGACCACGAGACCGCCTCGTCCCCCAATCCATGCAGCAGGTAAAGCACCGGGTAATGAACCTGCCCCGCCGGGTCATAGCCGGGGGGGGTATAAACGTAAAAATCGCGATCGTCTCCGATTGACTTCGAATGGTAACGGTGGCGATGCACAATCCCGTGCGGCACGTCCTGAATGTCCCAGGGCAGGGGGACGGGACTGGGCACCTGCACCAGGCTCCAGAGATATTGCAGATTCGGCCTCACCCAGTAATTGGCCGGGTCCAGCACCGGGACGCCGTCATCCACGGTAAACCAATAGGCGTAAAGGTCCGGGTCCAACGGGCCGGCCGTGGCGCTCCAGACTCCATCCGCATCTACTGTCATCGGGGTGAACCACGCAAACTCCGAGTGGAGGGCCACCTTCTTTGCGTTGGGGGCGCAAAACCGGAACGTGACGCGGCCGTCGGAATGGACCTGCGGCGAATCCACCAGCGGCGGCGACTGGGCCGCCGCCGGCAGGACTATGGCACACGTCACGAGCAAGAGCCTTAGCCGGTGAGTAATTGGTTGATGGTCAATCATGGCCAGAATTCTCATGGCCCGACTCTACCAGGAGCAGCCGATGCGCTTCCAGGACCAACTGGCGCGAGTTGCCTTTTGATCGCCTCTTGCGCCGCCCTCCCGGAAGCGCGGTTGCTCGTTGCTTCGCACGACCCTCGCGACACCGACCCACTATTTTTCGCCGTTGCATTGCCTCGCCGCTCGGGATATATAGCCTTTACTTATGTTTCGCGTGCTCGCGTCGGATCACTTTGAGCGGGCCTCAGCCGAGGATCAGCAAAGGGCTAGGGTGACGATGAGCTTCGAGCACAACAGAGAACCGAAAATGCGTCCACCCTCCATCATCCCCTTGCAACTCCCGACGCTTTGCGCCGCCATCCTCGCGCTGGCCTGCTCTTCAGCCGCATCCGCGGCGGAGTTCCATGGCAGTCCATATCAGGGCGGCGACCTTTACGCGGACACATGGGTGGCGACCGATGGCGCCGGGCGGGTGATGCCGGGATTCAACGAGTGCGGCCCGGTCAAACCGGACAAATGGGTGGGGATTTTCTATTGGACGTGGCACACGCCCAACCGGGGCGGGCCTAACGATAATACAAAGCTCATCGCCGGCGCCAAGGGCGGACCGGTGACCTGGCCGGCCAAGGGCGCGCCGCACCACTGGGGCGAGCCGGAACTGGGCTACGACTTGATGACGGACCCCTTCGTCATCCGCCGACATGCCAGCCTGCTGGTCGAGGCGGGGATTGATGTCATTCTCTTCGACACGACCAACCCGCCGTTCACCTGGAAGGAGCAGTACGAGGCGCTGTGCCGCGAGTATGCGGCGATGCGCCGCCAGGGCGCCCGCACGCCTTTCATCGGGTTTGTCGCTCCTTTCGGCGATCCTCGCCCAATCACCGATCAGCTTTGGCGAGACCTCTACAAGCCGGGCCTTTGGAGGGACCTCTGGTTTCTCTGGGAAGGCAAACCGCTCTTGCTGGCGGACAAGCAGTTCATCAAGGACCCGGAGATGCTCGGTTTTTTCACTTTCCGCCGGCCCATGCCGGACTACTGGACAGGGCCGAGCGGGCCCGACCAGTGGAGTTGGTTGGAGGTCTATCCACAGCACGTCTTCAAAAACCGCCGCGGCGAACCGGAGCAGATGAGCGTCGGTGTGGCCCAGAACGCCTTGCCAAATACTCCGGGCCCCGCCCCGATGAGCCACAAGGCGGGAGCCATGGGCCGAAGTTGGCACCAGGGCAAAGCCGACACCAGGGCAGGGGCGGTCGACCTCGGGCTGAACTTCCAGGAACATTGGCGGCGAGCCCTCGACGTCAACCCCAAATTCATTTTTGTCACGGGATGGAACGAGTGGATCGCCGGGCGCTACACCGAGTGGAGCAAGTACAAGGACGCGGACTGCTATTACCCTGGCGGTCTCTTTGTCGATGAATACACCCAGGAATACAGCCGGGATTGCGAGCCGATGCGCGGCGGCCACACAGACAACTATTACTACCAATTGGCCGGCTGGGTGCGGCGCTTCAAAGGAGTGCGGCCGACCCCCGTTGCCCCCGGCCCGAGCCGCATCGTCGTTGACGGCTCGTTCGACGATTGGAATGACGTGCTACCCGAGTTCCGTGACGTCATCGGCGACACCCTCCATCGCGACCACAAGGGATACGGCGACGCCGTCTATCGCAACGACACCGGGCGCAACGATTTCGTCATTCTCAAGGCGGCTTACGACGACGCCAATGTCTATTTCTTCGCGCAAACGCTCGACAAAATCACGCCCCGGACGGACCGCAACTGGATGCTGCTCTTCCTGGATGCGGACCAGAACCCGGCGACGGGCTGGATGGGCTACGATTTTCTGATCAACCTCGATGTGCCCAGCGACACCGAAACAACCGTCAAGACATGGCGCAACGGCAGATGGGAGCCGGCAGGCAAGGCCAGTTACCGGGTCAACGGCAACGGGATGGAAATTGGGATTGCCCGCGGACTCATCGGCCAAACCGGCAAGACCCCCGCTTTCGATTTCCATTGGGCGGACAATATCCAGCGCCTCGATGACATCTCCGAGTTCGGTCTCAACGGAGACAGCGCCCCCGATCGGCGATGGAATTACAGATTCCAGGCCGGAATGCCGTGAAGCGCGCTGGCCGAAATCGCGAAGCTCTCGGGCATTCGCTCCGCACTCAATCCTGAGCGCAGCCGGCGCTCCCGTGCCACCCTGCCACCGGACCGAAAGAGGCAGCTAGACGCCGACTACGGATTTCGGATTTCGGATTTCCTTCGGATTTCGGATTTCGGATTTCGGATTTTCGATCTCCCTTTCCTCTCGTCAGTGTCCAAGCCCCTGTTATACTCCGGACCATGACGAACGTGCGTCTGGGTATCATCGGCCTTGGCAACATCGGGCAGCACCATGCGGGCTATCTCATGGCGGGCAAGATCAATCGCGCCGAATTGGTGGCGGTGTCCGATGCCGTGCCGGCCAAGCTGGAGAAATTCAAGCCGCTCAAGGTGTTTACAGACGGCGAGGAATTGATCCGCTCCGGCCTGGTCGATGCGGTCATCATCGCGACTCCGCATTACCAGCACACGACCCTGGGCATCGCCGCTCTCCGGCAGGGGCTGCACGTGATGGTCGAGAAGCCCATCTCGGCCCATAAGGCTGACGCCGAACGATTGATCGCGGCCCACCGGCAAAACCCCCGGCTGGTCTTTGCCGGAATGTTCCAACTCCGCGCCGAGCCGCGTTATTTGAAGCTCCGCAAGCTGCTGCGCGACGGAGAGTTGGGCCAGTGGGTGCGGATGAGTTGGATCATGACCGATTGGTTCCGCACCGAGGCCTATTACGCCAGTGGCGGCTGGCGGGCGACCTGGAAAGGCGAAGGGGGCGGAGTGCTGCTCAATCAATGCCTCCACAACCTCGATGCCATGCAGTGGCTCCTCGGCATGCCCGCCCGCGTCCGGGGCTTCTGCCAACTTGGCCGCTTTCATCAAATCGAAGTCGAGGACAGCGTCTCGGCCTATCTGGAATTCCCCAATGGCGCCACCGGCATCTTTGTCTCCTCGACGGGCGAGGCCCCCGGCGCCAACAGGTTCGAGATCGCGGGCGCGCGCGGCAAGCTCGTCCTCGAGCAGGACCGGCTCTCTTTCACGCGCAACGAGAACGACATGCTCGAATTCAGCAGGACCGCCAAGACCGGCTTCGCCAAACCCGATGTGTGGCACGCGGACATCCCGTTCGAGAACGCCGCCAACAGCCATGCCGTCCTGATGCAGAACTTCGTCAACGCGATTCTCGATGGGGAGCCTCTCATTGCCCCGGGCGAGGAAGGCATCCACTCGGTCGAATTGGCCAACGTTATTCTCTACTCCTCGCTCACAGGCCAGACGATCGAGTTGCCCCTGGACAGCGCCGGTTACGAGAAGAAACTCAACCAACTCATCGCCCAATCCACGATCGAGAAAAAGGTCGTCGAAGTCGTGAACGAAGACTTCACCAAGTCCTTCAACCGCTAAGGCGTCACGAAAAAATAGCATGACCAATCATGGCGCAGGAGTTTTGGCCGCCGGCAAGGCGCGAGCGAGGCGCATTTCCAAGGTGATCTGCAACGAGCGAGCAACGCCGCCAGCGGCCAAAGGAACCAGCCAGAATTGT
>CAZZFF010000145.1:0-15189 GCA_964653485.1 uncultured Verrucomicrobiota bacterium
CATGATACTCTAGATTTCTCATTCCAAAGTACCAACCTATTTCAGGACGGGACCCTCACACTCGTTGAGGATCGTGTATTGCCCGACGAGGATCTTACCACCGCTCAACTCCTTCAGGTTCCGCACGACCTTGGCCATTCCGTAGCCGGGCTTCCAGCCTTTGTAGAAGCCGAGGATCACGACATCAAGCCGTGCGAGTTGGCTCTGATACGCCGGGTCGTCATAGTTCTTGGCCCCGATGTTCATCCCCATCAGGCGTGGAAACGATGGTTTCGGACCGCGGATATCGGGAATCTCTCGAGGTTCCGAAGCCTCCGAGCTAGGGGCAGTGTGGACGGAAGCGAATAGTACCGCGAATGCCACCCAGCTTGCGATGGTTTGCGCGGTGGACAGGGACCGCGCCGTGATGGCAATCCACAAACTGGCGGGGCCGGTGCGGAACGTATTCATCGTCATGTCAAATCCTCACAGCAAGTTCGTCTTTCGGACCCCATTCGCTCATCTCGCCCATCCGGAAGTCGTGAGCCGGCCGCTACGCGGCCGTTTGCCCCAGGACGCCGTTGATTTTGATGCTCTCCTTCGGATTCGACGGGTTTTCAAAACTGCCTTGCCTTCCATCTCCCGTATCCGTTCAGGACGACTTCTTTTGGGCGAATTGCCGGATAGCCGGGGCGGAGGAGATCGCCTGCTGCGATTTCAACAGCACATCCTCCAGCGCCTTCCTTGAGACTTTCTTGGGATTGGTCCGCGTGGAGGCACTGCTCCGGCCATCGATGGTGTTCACCCAAATCGTGTTTCCCTCCGGATCCGTCAGCGTCCACTCGACCTTGATATCCACAATGGACTCACCTCCCGCCGTCGCGCCCACAGTTCGGGTGATGTAGGCGACCTTCGGCGTGAGAACCGCAGCCATCGTCTCATTTGCAGGGGGGTGACCGTTGCTCATGTCGGCCACCTGGTCAAACATCCGCCGCGCCAACACGGGCACGTTGGTCGCGATGGATGTGCCTATCGGAATATGCCACTTGGCATTTTCCGCCTTAAGCAACTCGTCCGTCACGTTGACTCCGACCTTCAGGTGGAGCTTCTCCTGTGGTGCGTAGGCCGTGAAGGGCTGATCCGTTACGCTGGCGCAACCGGCCACCAGCAACGTCGAGAGCGTTGAAGTCAAAACAAATATGCGGCAACAGGCTTTACAGTTCATAGGATTGATTACTTTGGCAGGGTTATGGTCACAGGGAAATCAAAAGAGGTTGCTTCGCCAGTGGCGGGATTCCTAACCTCGGCGGCGACGTGGAATTGGCCCGAAAGCGGAGAGTCCTTTTGAAATTGACAATAGACAAACCCTTGGGCCTTCTCACCCGGCCCAAGCGTCGAGCTGTAAAACTCCTTGTCGGCCAGGTTGAATTCGATCACCGACGCATTCGATGCCTTCTGCATGCCGGTAAACAAAAGCGGCGCTCCCACCACCAGAAGCGGCGGCAAAAACCCACCCACCCCCACCATGACGGACCCCGCGTCGCGAAGCCCCTCTCCCGCGCCTGATGTCACCTTGCCCCTTTGAGACGATTTGGCCGTCCCCGTGGCCTCATTTAGAATGGAAATCTTCTCTTTTGCCATGATGAAGCTAGCCGTGGAGCTTTGGTTCTCGGCTACTATGAGGATTGGCAACACTCCTTTATCCAGCAGGTTCACTTTAAACATCTCCTCGATTTCCCGCTTGTCAGCCATCGGCCTAACGCCGACGACAAGCCCGTTCTTCTGCTCGTGTTGCGAATAAGAGCCGGCACTCCCGGTTGTTAATGGTGCCACTTTCATAGTGGAGCAGCCTGCCCCGAAAAGGAGCAGCGCAGTGGATATCGCGACGTGGAAGACTATCTGCCTTGATTTCATAGTTGTTTTGGTATGGCGATCATTGCATAACTGACCGTTATTGCCCCGTGAAGGGCCCCTCCTGTATGTGCGTTTCGTTTCTTTCTGCATTCGCTCTCCTTTAGACGCGAGGCTGGCGAGGAGCGTGGGACGCCAGCCGCGCCGGCGCCGCGCGCGGATTCCAACTCACAATGTCCCGAACGTCCGTTCATCATTCCTTCCCTTTTACGACGCAACTGACCCAATGGCGATGCGTTCTTCCGCCGGTTCGACTGGGATCGTTTCATTTTAACCGACGGATGTCGCACGTCAAGAGAAATTCGGCAATGTTTTGGCCGCTGGCTCGTCATTTGTCCAAGTGCGCCTTTGCCACATGGCTAACCGCATCGCACCCGCCTCCTCCCGCGTCGAGAAGGCAGCCAGGCACCGCTGCCTATCGCGCTTAGTCCTTTACCGCGGGGTTCTCGGCCCTTCAGGGCAGGAACTCCGCGCGATAATACCTGGAGGATGAAAGTGCGTTCGTGTCAATAAAAGTAAAGGAACCCGATGACAAGGTGGTGGTGCCTTGATTAGTCCAATTCACCAAGTCTGGAGAGGTTTGCAAGAGGAAGCTGCTTCCTGGGGCTCCAACGATGCTGAATCCGAAACCCCCGCTACCCGGTCCGCCGGGGCGAAAACCGACGTTCTTGAGGACGAGTGGCTGACCGACGGAGAACTGATTGCCCTGGGTTGGCGTTTGCGCGGAACTGCCCACGGGCGTGGTGACGACCACAGTCAGCTTTCCCGGCGGGGTCTTGCTCGGGACATTGACCGGCGCTTGGATGTTCGCCGCACTGACTCCGACCACCAACCTGCCGACGGTCACATTGGTGTCCGCTTGGCCGTCACGAAAGAACGCGACGCTCGAGGCTCCTCCGAGATTGCTTCCCACGATGCAGAGAGTGACGCTGCTGGCGCCCGGTGAAACGCCGTCAGGCTGGACGGACATGATCTGAGGGCGCTGGAGATGCACTTGAACGGGCACTTGAGCGCTAATGCCCTGATTCATGAGGGTGATTTGGGCTGAGCCGTTGCCCACCGCGCTGACGCTTCCATTGCGGTCCACTACGGCCACGCTCTCGGCGCTGGTGCTATAGACAGTCCCGGCTCCCTCAGTTGTGATGTCGCGCGCCGCCCCGTCCGAGTAGGTTCCGCTGACCACGAGCTGTTGAGGCGCCGCCAACTGCGAGAAAGTCATATTTGTGCCGACCGAGTCGATGTCCACCGAAATGGACTCCAGGGTCAGATTGGTGCCGGGGAGGACCTGAATTGCGACTTGTTCAAGATCGTAGTTCCCCAGGCTGTCCACGCCTATGGCGGTAATCGTGAGCGGGCCGAAGATATTCGTCGGCGCCGTCATAGTGTCCGAAAAGGGAGCGTTGGTGACGGTATCCCAGAAACAAAGTTGATCGAAACCCGGGGTGCTTCCGGATGCCAGGAAAACGACCATCGACAAGCTCACGTTGGCGAGCGGCTGCGCCGAAATTGGAATGTCGGCCCCCGGACTAAACGTCGCCCCATCCGAGGGCGCGACCAATTTCATGAGCGGTATCTGGTCTTTCGGGAGAGCTCCGCGGCCGGAGGGGTCGCCTTTGCTCAAACCTCCAGGAGCGGCCCCGCCGCATATTTGAGTATTCAACTCGGCCTGAGTGACCGCGGGACATCCCTTGCTGAAGGCAGACACGGGCCCCTCAAGCAAGGTCATAATCTGAGCTTCAACGGTCTGGTTGGTCGGTGCGGTTGTGTGTTCGACCCCTTGGTAGTCTATAAAGGTCGCGCAGCCGCCATTCTGGCTTGACATCGCAACGACACCATCATTGGCCTGCCCTAAAAACATCTTAGCGGCCATACCGGAGCAACCATCCGAGGCTATGAACTGTTGGCCGCACAGAAGTGACGCGAGGTCGTTGTACTGGCTATCGCTCAACAGCAACGAGGTGTTGAAAGCCACAAAATACAGGGTTGCGAGGTCATGGCTAAAGTCCGCGCTAGAACCCACAAGGCCCCCAATGGCGTAGCACGGGAGGTTCAAGGGCTTATAGGCGGCACTCGTGCTTCCACCTGAATTCACCGCGAAGTGTGCCGGGTTCAGATCCTCAACCGCGCCCTTGTTGACGGGGTGTTGCGCCAAGCCGAGAACAAGACTGAACAGTGGGACGTCGGTGGCCAGGAGACTCAGCATTGGCGCCGCGCACGAGCCCCAATGAGGGGTGTCGACCGTGATAACCCTGCGCATGTAGCCCGCATTGTAATTCTCAGGCAGGTGGGAGCCTGTAGCGTTTGAATCGATACGGGTTAAAATTCCCCCCATGCTGTGGGCCACCACATCCGCTTTCGCCACCGCGATGTTCACACCCCGCATTGAATTCAGCATGCTTTGAATCGTCTGGTTGACGATGCCTCCATAAGCCTCGAAGGGTCCTGCCGCGTATAAGGCCGAATCATAATAGTTTGCCTCTCGAGCGGTGATGTTCTTGGCTGCCAAATCTGTCCGCATCTTGTGCCACGTAGAATCGATCCCAACACCTTTCCCCCACAGGCCATGCACCAACACCACAGGCGTTTGAACCAAGTCAACGACCGAGGAGCTCTGCTGGAGGGGATTTGAACCGCCGCTTGGCGCGAAGGAGGCGACAAACGTGACCGTGTTTCCGCTGTATCCAGCTTGATCCGGGACCGTGTAAAGGGCGAAAGCCATTTGTTGGCCTTGCACCAGCACGGTGTCAACCCCAAGCGCCGGCAGGTCCGAACCGTCCACTGCTTTCAGGGCGCCGTCTCCGATCAGTCCGAACATCACGCTGCCGGGGGTGCTGTTTGTGTATCGAAGAAGCAACTGGGTGACTCCGTCGGCGGCGGCGCTGGCGCGAGTTGTGGATGCGACGGCCAGGGTTTCCCACAATGCTGGAGAAATGGGCTGCGGGAGGACCGTGGACGATAAGAACAGCGGATTCGCGTCAACGACTGTCAAATAGGAGGTTACAGGCTTTAGTTGAAAGGTAACGCTGACGGCCGAAAATGGGGCGAGAGGTTCGGTCTTTTGGTATGAATCGTACCCGGGAGCGCTGATCTGGATCGCCAGCGAGCCCGTCGGCAGGAGGGGCACGAAAAAGGAGCCGTTCGCGTCGGTGGTCAATTGTTCCCCCCCGATGAGCACCGTCGCGCCGGCCAGCGGCTTCCCGGTTGAAGCATCCTGCAGGAGACCAGCGAAGCTGCTGCCATTGCCCGTGACGGTTGCCTTGCACGGGATTGTCCAGGCCTCTGCGTCGCTCGGGTAGGACTGGTAGGTGAAAGGGCTGGGAAGGCGAATCCATAGCGTGAGGATGCCATTTGTCCCATCATAACTCAGTTGGTATGGTTCGGGGTTTTGCGTTGTGGTGGTCGGAGGGGTCAAGGCGAGGCTCGAAACCTCTCCCGGCAGCGGCGCGATAAACTGCGGCCCGAAAAAGCCCGTCTGAACCGCAAAACCGGGCTCGTTGTAGCTCACCTGATTCTGCAGGTTCTCGCTCTTGGATGCGCCAGACACCTTCTCAGTGCCGTTAAACTGAATGGTGATCGTGCCACTGACATCCGCGGATGCCGATGAAAAGAGGTAGCCGTTGGGCTGAGGAGAATAGGGATGGAACCGCAGGCTCACGCTGATCTGATTTGTCAGCGCATCGAATCTGCCGCTCCCGTCGTTGTACGTGACCGTCTTCCACTGCGACCCGGAGCCGGTGAGGCTGACCATGACATCGCTGCCGGGACTGCCTCCGGATTGAGCGCCGGCCCCCTGCATTCCCAGGAGAACCAGAACCGGGATTAGCACACATTGTCGAGTTGTCATAATGACGAGGTCCGAATCACATGTTGTCTCCCGATCAGGTGTTCTATTGCGCCAGTCCTGCCCGGTAGAATCCGCCCGCCGGGCTGCCGCTGTTGCCGAGAGTGAAGACCTTCTCCCAATGAGGCCCCAGCACTATGGCCACCGTTGTCCAGGTCTTCAGGTCAGGCGACGACTGAAGGTCATAGGCCACGTTTGCCGCCCCATCCAGGCTCAGATCATACACGTTCGCGGAAATGAACCGGATGTGGAGCGTTGGCGTAAGGTCCGGTCCTGGATTCACGTCTGTCACTTCCGCAAGAGTGCTCTGGCCAGGATTGACGACCGCGCCGTTGGCGCGCACTGCGGCGAGATTGGTGATCATTCCTGCGGCCACGGGCATCACTGTGATGGTCATCTGCGCCTGAGCGGCGACCCCCAAGTACCCCAACAGAAACGTCACTTGCCGGGCAACCGGGTCGTAGCTCCAAGAACCTTGGTCCGTTTGCGCGCTCACGAATTGAACCCCCGCCGGCAACGCGTTCGTCACCATCACCCCGGTGGCCTCGCACTCCCCTCCGCGCGTCAACCCCAGATGATACTCCAACGGTTGGCCCACCTGCGCAGGGTCTGGAGTCGCGCTTGATTGCGGGTAAAGGGCAACGTCAGTACACCAGCCCTCCCCCAGCAGCCAATAGACCGTATTCTCGAACAAGCTGCGCAGCACCCCCTTGGATTGCGGCACATCGGGAGGGCTAACCCGCACCTCCTGGGCGAAGAGCCGCGTCCGGTTTGTGTCCACCACCTGGAAGCCCGGATACGCCAGGAGCACGTCCGCCCCGCCGCTGGTCCCCAGGACCTCCGTGTTGGCGTCGGTGTTGGTCGCCAGGTCCAACTGCGCCGGATACGGGAAATTGGTCACGGTGCCAAAGAACCCATCCAGGATGGGGTTGTAACCCAGGCTGCTTTGCACCACGATCGTTCCGTTGCCGTCCGTTCCGCTCGGCGCGCTCAGGCGCGTCAAGCTCGTCCACCATGACCTCTCCGGTTCGTGCAGAAGCGTAGCGCCGGAGGCCAACCGCTCGCCGATGAGATAGACCGGTATCCCGTTGGTGTAGGCCGCATAGAGCGCATCCACCGCGCCGGGGGTCGGCCCGTTGGTGCTCGTCCCCAAACCGTCCCAAATCGCAAGGATGAAAGTGTTGAGCGCCCCCGCGCTGAGCAACTCCTGCCCCAGCACGTACGAGCCAAGCTTCAGATCCAGAAACAGGTCATTCTGGAGCTCCTCAATCTCCGGATCATCCGCGACTCGAACAATCGCCACTTCTCCGCACTGGCTGCTGATGATAAGCTGCACTTGGTTGGTAGAGAGCGCCGTGCCGCTCTTGTCCTTCGCCCGGGCGGTGAGCGAATAGGTTCCCAACTGCGTGGGGAGCCAGGTGAGGTTGTAGGGGTCCGATGAGGCTGTTCCCAACGACGTGCCGTCACCGGTGAGGTATTCCACTTGGACCGGCGTGGTCGCCCCGGTGACCGCGGCGCTAATGACGACGCTCTGGCCCAGGCAGAAGGACGCATAATTGGCCGGAGTGAGGATGCTCACGGCCAACTCCTGCGTCGGCGCATTGGTCACGACGATGTTCACCACCGCAGAGGTCGAACCCAGGCCGTAGTTGTCCGTCGCCCGCGCCGTCAACCAGTAGCCGCCGCTCAGCACATTCGTCCAAAGGACGCTGTACGGAGCATTGGCAGCGATACCCAGCAGGTTCGTGCCGCCCTGGAAGAACTCGACCTGGGTCACAGTGCCCTGGGCATCGCTCGCGGCGGCAGCCAGCTCGATGGCCGCTCCCGCCGCAAAGCTCGCGCCGTTGGTCGGCTCCGTGATCCACACGTTCGGCCCACTCGGCACCGGCAGAACTGTAAGCGTGCCGTTGGTCAGGCTGACTTGGTAATTAGTGTGCATGCCGCTTGGGCTGAACACCACCGTTGGCACGATGGGGTAGGGGTCAGGCAGGCTATTCGAAATGGCGCTGCAGCTATAGGTCGCGCTGATATTGTCTCCGTTCTGAATGCCGGTTATCGTACCCGTGAAGACCGGGTTGGTCTGGCCATAGGGCCGAGTGGCACTGCTGGCGGTGATGGTCAAAGGGGCAGGCAAGACCAGCAGGCTCACCGTGTCGGTCACGCTGGTGTAACCGGCCGTCCCGGTCGGGCTGAAGATGACGGAAAGCGCATTGGTGCCCGTATACAGAACGCTTCCGTTCGCCGGGGTGTAGGCAAAAGTGCCGGGCGAGTTGGCGCTGGCGCTCAACTGCTTGGAGTTGAGTGCCGTGCCGTAGGTGATGGGGGCGGGATTGGTCCAGGTGACACTGGGCGTGGCCCGGAACACGGTGAGCGTGCCGTTAGTCAGGCTGACGTGGTAATTAGTTTGCATGCCACTTGGGTTGAACGCCACCGTTGGCACGATGGGGTAGGGGCCAGGCAGACTGTTCGAAACGGCGCTGCAGCTATAGGTGGCGCTGATATTGTCGCCGTTCCGGATGCCGGCAACCATGCCGGTGAAGACCGGGTTGGGCTCGCCATAAGGCCGGGTGGCATCGCCGGCGGTGACGGACAGGGAGGCGGGCAGGACCAGCAGGCTCACCGTGTCGGTCACGCTCTGGTAATCACCCGTGCCGGTTGGGGTGAAGATGACGGAAAGCGCATTGGTGCCCGCATAGAGGACGCTTCCGTTGGCCGGGGTGTAGGCAAAAGTGCCGGGCGAGCTGGCACTGGCGTTCAGTTGGCTGGAGCTGAGCGCCGTGCCGTAGGTGATGGGCGCGGGATTGGTCCAGGTGACACTGGGTGTGGGCAGGAGCACCGTCAGCGTCGCCACCGAGCTGGTGACTGCTCCAAGCGGGTCATGCACCACCACGGAATACCCTCCCGCATCACCCTCTCGGACATTGGAAATCGAAAGGCTGTTGCTGAGCGATCCTGCAATCCGGCCATTGTCGGCCAGATTTATTCCGTTAAATTGCCACTGGTAGCCGTCGGACGTGGAACATGCGGTTCCAACCGTGAAAGTCGCGTTTGACCCAGCCGGCACTGATACGTTGTGCGGCTGAGACAGAATGTCCAACCAAGAGTACAACTCACAGCTCCATGTCATCCCCTTCGCGGCCGCGGGAACCGACAATGTGCAGGTGTATGTGTAATAATTGCTCTGACTCACCGTTGCGGTCCAGACCCCCGCTGCGACATTGGTGATGCTGTAGTGTCCGTTGCCGTCGGTTGTCGCCAGATTGCCCCCAATATCAACAATTGCGCCTGCAATTGGAGAACCATCGCAGATGTAGGAAACAGTCCCAGTGACGAGCGTAACACTCTTTTGATATTCGACAACATACCCGGTGAGATCGCCCAGATTACCGTCATCGTTCCAAGTACCCCTGACGTTTCCGCCGCCGTTGGACGCCCAGATGGCCATGAATTGCTCGCTTGCAACACCGAAGTTGTCGTTCGGTTCGCCGGCGTTCCAATTGGAGTAAGGATTGGCATAACCAAACGCCCCGTTGACTCCCGGGAAGGTCCCTTCCCCGTTCACCCACGTCCACCCAGCCGTGGCAATTGGCTGAGTGGGAGGGACTTGGTAACCGCCCAACCAGTATTCATTGCCTCCGCTTGGCAACAGGGCGGTTACGAAGCTGTTTTCTCCAGCGCTTGTGATGGTCGCCAAGTGGCCGCCCAACCCCTCGAACGTGGCTGCCTCCGCCAAGGCGTTCGCCGTCGCCCAGTCAACTCCCGGATCCCCAACGACCTGGTAGTAGTGGCCGTTCCCGTTCCATAGCGCCTGCCCGATGGCTTGGACTGTTGCCAGAGCAAGGAGAATAACGATAAATGCGACTTTCCCTTTCATAAAGTTCGATGTTCCCTTCTTTGCGTTCTCGTAGGTTGTGATTACTGATTCTGATGTGTTCCAAAAAACATGGTCCCCACGAGGCCATTCATTTTTTTGATCTATTCGAGCTCACCAAGAATGTTGCCGGCTCGCCTCCACCTTCTTTTTCCATTCCGTCGCCTGGTCTGGGCGGTTGGCGGCTTCGTAGAGCCGCACGATGGATTGTATTGCCTCCGCAAGGCGGGACTTGTCTGGAACGGGAATCGTCGCCTCATGCTCCTTCATGCCGGCGTAGCCGGAGAGAAGCAGCCGCTCGGCCTCGGCAAAGTCCTTCCTGTCCACCAGAATGGCCCCCAGCCGGCAACGCGCGTCGAAGGTCAGCCAGTCGCCGGGCAGGGTTTTTTCCCGCAGGACCAGCTCATTGCGGCCAGCGGCCTCGGCCTCGGCGAGTTTGCGCTGGCGTTCAAGCACAACGGCCAAGCCGCCGAGGGATTCGGCCACGGCCGGATCTTCCGAGCCCAGGAGCTTCGCGCGCATCGCCAGGGCTTCGCGGAACAGAGCTTCAGCCTCGGGCAGCTTCCCAAGGTCCTGGAGCACGGAGGCGAGGCTGTTGAGCGAGGCCGCCAAGTCCGGATGCTCACTTCCAAGAAGCTTTCTGCGCATCGCCATGGCTTCGCGAGACAAGGTCTCCGCCTCCGCCAGCTTGCCTTCGCTCTGGAGCACCCCGGCGAGGTTTTGCAGGGTCATGGCGACATCCGCGTGCGCGTTTCCCAGGAGCTTGCGTTGCATGGCCAGAGCCTCCCGGAAAGTGGCCTCGGCTTCGACCAGGCGCCCCTGGCAGAAAAAGATGCCGGCAAGGTTGACGAGCGACCCGGCAATGTCCTGATGCTCGGCAGGCAAGAGCTTCCTCTGGATGGCCAGCGCCTCGCGCTGGGCCGCTTCCGCCTCCTGGAACTTGTTCTCCCGGATGAGGACCCCGGCCAGGTTATTGAGCGAGCCCGCCACGTCGGGATGCTCGGCGTCGAGCAGTTTTTTACGCATCCCCAGGGCCTGCCGGTGCGTGGCCTCGGCCTCCGGCAGCCTGCCCTCGGCGGCCAGCACGTTGGCCAGATTGAACAGCGAAAAGGCGACGTCCGGGTGCTCGCTGCCGAACAGCTTGATGCGCAGCGCCAGAGCCACGCGGTTGGTAGCCTCGGCATCAGGCAGCTTGCCCTCCGCCAGCAGCATATCCGCCAGGTCGTTCAGACAGATGGCGACGTCAGGATCCTCATTCCCCAGGGCCCGTTTGGTCACCTCCAGCGCCTCCCGCTGCATCCCTTCCCCCTCCTTGAGCTTGCCTTCGAGAGAGAGCACCCCTGCCAGGTTTCCCAGAGAGATGGCCGTGTCGTTGCTGTTGGTCCCTAGCAACTCCTTGCGCAACGCCAGGGCTTCCCGCTGCATCGTTTCCGCCTCACGCAGCTTGCCCTGGTCTCGAAGCACGTTTGCCAAATTGCCAAGCGAGCTTGCGACCTCGACACTCCTGTTTCCCAGCAGCCTTTTCCGGAGCGCCAGCGCCTCCTCGTGCGTGGCCTGGGCCTTCGCCAGTTTGCCCTGTCTGTAAAACACATTGGCCAGATCGTTGAGCGACTCAGCCACCTGCCGGCTCTCCGGGTTGGATTTCCTTCGGAGGGCCAGCGCCGCGGTGTGCATCGCCTCGGCCTTGTCGTAAGCTGCCAGAGCCAGGTAAACGCCCCCCATTGTGCCGCGCATCTCGGCCTCGACCTCCGGCTGATCCTTGAGGTCTTTGCCAATGCCGGCCGCGGTCTGGTCCAAAATCTCGCGCAGCATCCGCGTGTCGCGCCCTTTGGCGGCAGAGGGTCCGACCCCTTTGAGCATGCGTCTGAGGAATTGTGCCACTTGTGCGCTTTTGCTCGCCTCTGTCTTCGCAGTCTTCTCCGCGCGGGTGGCACGCACCGCCTGCCAAGTGCTCGCGGCCGCGCCGAGAACCAGGGTGAGGACGATGGCCGCGGCGACCGCGACGGCGAGTCTGTTTCGCCGGACCATCTTCCGCAGGCGATAGAGGCGGCTGGGCGGCCCTGCCAGGACAGGCTCATCGGCCAGGTGGCGCTGGATGTCCATGGCCAGGCCGCTGGCCGTCTCATAGCGCCGGCTGCGGTCCTTTTCCAGGCACTTCATCACGATCCAATCCAGGTCCCCTTGGAGTTGTTGCGCGAGGTGCCCCGCGTCGGTGCTCCGTCTTTGAGCGGCCGTAGTGCGGGCCGCGCCGGGCAAGGTGTTCCACCGGGTCGAGGGTCGGAGCGGTTCCTTCTCCTGGATGATCTGCCGCAGGGCGTCGAGGCCGCCCTTCGCCAACTCCCGCGCGTCAAACGGCGTCTGGCCCACCAACAATTCGTAAAGCAGCACGCCCAGGCTGTAGATGTCCGCCCGCGTGTCGATGTCCAGACCACTCATTTGCGCCTGCTCAGGGCTGATATAGGCCGGGGTCCCGACGAACTGCTGGAACCTCGTGAACAACGTCTTATCGGTCAACTCGGTTTCCGTGGCCTTTGCGATGCCGAAGTCGATCACCTTGGCCACCGGCACCCCGTCATGCAGAGTGACGAGGATGTTCGAGGGCTTGATGTCCCGGTGAATCACGCCTTTTTGATGAGCGTGCTGTATCGCCTGGCACACGTGAATGAACAGCTTGAGCCGCTCGAGGGTCGGAAGCTGGTTTTCGTCGCAGTACTCGGTGATCCTGACCCCCTGGACCAATTCCATGACAAAGTAGGGCCGGCCGTTGTCCGTCGTCCCCGCGTCGAAGATGCGGGCGATGTTCGGATGGTCCATCATCGCCAGAGCCTGGCGCTCGGCCTCGAACCGGGCGACGACCTGGCGGCTGTCCATGCCCGGCTTGATAATCTTCAGCGCGACGCGGCGTTTGACCGGCTCCCGTTGTTCGGCCATCCAAACTTCGCCCATCCCGCCCACCCCGATTCTCTCCAGCAGCTTGTAACGGCCGATCATCCGCGCTTGCCCCTCCTCCGCGGGAACCGACCGCGCCGCCACCGGGAGCGGCCCGCTCGCCGGGGACCCTGGGAGAAACCCCGCCGCGCCAAAATGGGCTTCGAGCAACGCATCGAGTTGCGCCCGCAAGGCGGGATAGCCGCGGCAGGCGCCTTCCAGAAAGGCGGCGCGCTCATCCGGAGTCGGCTCCTGCACCGCCAACTCGAAAAGGATCTCCTCGAGACTGTGGTTCATCTGGTTCATCGTGTCGCGGCCGGCACCCCGGCCTTCACTCTCCAGTGCGTCGTTTTCCGTCAAAACCCATCAGCGGCCCTGGATATTCCTTTTCAATTCCCGAAGAAGCCATGAACGGGCGTACCTCCAGCGGCGCTCGACCGTCGGGACGGAGATTCCCAGGGCCTGGGCGATCTCCTCGTGGTTCATCCCCGTGAAATAGCTCAGCTTGACGATTTCCGCGTTCTGTGGGGATTCACGAGCCAGGGCGTCCAGTGCCTCGTGCATGGCCAGCACCGTTTCATCCCCGTCCTGGACGGCCAGCGTTACGTTCTCCAAATCCACTCGTTCAAGCCCGCCTCCGTGGCGAATCCGCGCCTTCTTGCGCGCCCGCTCCACAAGGATGCGCCGCATGGCCTCCGCGGCGGCCCCGAAGAAATGACCGCGGCCATTCCACACCTTCGGGTCCTCCGCTCCGGCCAAACGCATCCACGCCTCATGCACCAGTTCGGTGGCCTGGAGCGTTTGCCCCGGTTTCTCCCCGGCCATCTTCGCCGCCGCCAGCTCCCGCAATTCATCATAAACCAGCGGGAGAAGTTGGCCGGCGGCCTTGGGATCACCCGCGTTAACGGCGTCGAGCAAGAGAGTAAGGTCGGACATGGCGCGATAAGCCTCGCCCGCAACGCACTGGATCGAGGCCCCATCGGGTGACGGACACCGAGCTGTTGGCGGACGAGAGCTCCTTTATGGGTTGGAGATGCCACTCAGGGCGGCAGGAACCTCCCAGGGCTTCGCCGGCTTGGGGCGACGCGGAAGTCCGGGCGCCCAGAACGATGCTCCGCTGCGTGGAGGTGAACCACGTGCCTCGCTCCGCCGGGATCGTCGAGACGTCCTGCAGATTCGCCATTGCCGTCCAGATTCTACAATGAACCTATTGCTGTGCGCAGATACTGTCCTGGGAACGGCACGACCTTATAGCGTCGAACGCAGGTTGCAAGCAGAAATCGCCGCAAGAGGAGATTTCACTTTCTTGACGCCCGTGGCAGCGTCCAGTACCGTCGCTTGAACAGCGTATGTGCCATTGCGCAACCCAAAACCACGCACCCGGCGGGTTGTCCCGTCCAGGACTTGCTTCCGGAAGTCCGGATTCATATCCTCAAACCGCGACAACATCTCGGACAAGTGAACCGTGGAGTTTGCAAGCGGGTTCTAATCATACTCAGGTCATTGAAAAACAATGACCTGCGTGTTGCGCCCGTAGCTCAGTTGGATAGAGCATCTGCCTTCTAAGCAGAGGGTCCTGGGTTCGAGTCCCAGCGGGCGCACCAACGAGCGTTGGAACTTGGTTATGCAACGATCTGAACTGGGATTGCGGGCAATGAACAATGGCCGGCCTCTGATGAGACGCTGGGTGCTGGCGATAGGCGCCGCGGGGCTGCTTTGCGGCGGGGCGCGGTTCTTGCCCGTGGCGGAGGCGGGTTCAGAAGACGCCGGCAAGAGTGTTGCCGCGGCAGCCGCCGGCACAAACGCGGCGGCAATACCGCTGCCAGAGGTGGCGGCGCAGGCGGAAGCGACCTTCGTCCACCTCCAATCCATCGAAAGCAATCTGTCCGACGACCAGGCCACCGAGGAGATTCAGCAGGAGCTGCCGGTGCTCACGCGCGGCTCCAGTGCGCGGCTGGAAGAGACCTCAAAGACGCTGAGGTCCAGTCCCTCCCCTGCAATGCTGCGCCGGTTGAACCGCGAGTGGGAAGGAGTTCGCGGGGAGTTGGCGGAATGGAAGCTCAGCCTTATGAAGCGCGTGACGCAAGTGGAGGAAGACCGGGCGCGGCTGGCGCAACTGGAGCAGGTCTGGAAGGCCACGCGCGCTTCGGTGCTGGAATCAAAGATGCCGCCGGAGGTCCTGGCGCTGGTGGAGCGGGTTATGGCCAAGGTCAAGCGCACCCAGGACAAGGCGGAGGCTCAACAAATGGAGGTGTTGGGCCTGCAAACCCGGGTGGCGGAGCAGGATGGCCGGGCACTCCACACGCTCAAGACCATCGAGCGCGCGCGGGAAGCGTTCATCCGCCGTTTGTTCGTGCGGGACAGCCCGCCGATCTGGAGCCCGGAGTTGTGGCCGGACTCGGCGCAGAACCTCGCGGCGCAAAGCCATCAATCGTGGTCGCGCCAGGTGCAAGCTCTGCGCGAATACGCCGAGCGGAAGGGCGGCAACCTGGTTCCGCACGCGGTCTTGTTCCTGGCGATCTTGTTCGGCCTGGTCGGAGCCCGCCGGACATTGCGGAAGCTGGGTGGAGACGAAGCCAGCCATGCCGCCCGGGTGTTTGATTCCCCGGTCGCGACGGCGCTGGTGCTCGCCCTGCTGGCGAGCGGTTGGATTTACCCC
>CAZZFF010000146.1:0-15019 GCA_964653485.1 uncultured Verrucomicrobiota bacterium
CGACCACGGCGGCCAGCACGAGCATTTGGACCACCTCGATGGGGGAGATGCCGGTGCCTTTGACGGCGAGCCAGGCGCCCACGGGCGCCAGGGCAAGGGCGAGGCCTAGAAAGAAATGGGTGTAATCGGTGAATCGCTTGGTCAGGGAGTAGAAGCACACCATGGCGAGGGCCAGGGGAGAGAGCCGGAAGCAGAGCGGGTTGAGCAGGAAGCTGGCGCCGAGCAGGCCGAGGGCGGAAAGCGCGCACAGGGCAAGGGCGCTGGGCAACGTAACCCGGCCCGTGGGCAGGTGCCGCCCGGCGGTGCGCGGATTCAGGGCGTCGAATTTGCGGTCCACGATTCGATTGAAGGCCATGGCGCAGGTGCGGGCGCAGACCAGCGCGGCGACGATGAGGCCGAATTTTCGCCAGCCGGGCCATCCCCGGTTTTCCCGCGCCGCGATGGCCATGGCCGCCAGGCCAAAGGGGAGCGCAAAGGCGGTGTGGGGGAATTTGACGAAATCAGCCCACTTGAGGAGGTTGCGGAACATTGTGCTCTTTGGGCTCTATTCCCTTTCCTGGCCCCACCGCACGCCCAGCTGGTGCTCGATGCCGAGGTGGTCGAGGATGCGCGCCACCACGGTGTCGGCGACCTGCTCGACCGTTTGGGGGCGCGAGTAAAAGGAGGGGTTTGCGGGCAGGATGGTGGCGCCGGCCAGCAAAAGCAGTTCGAGGTTCTTGAGGTGAATCAAGTTGAGGGGGGTTTCGCGCGGAACCAGGACGAGTTTTCGTTTCTCCTTCAGCACGACGTCGGCGGCGCGGAGCAGCACATCGTTGCTGAACCCATGGGCGATGCGTCCCAGAGTGCCCATGGTGCAAGGGATGATGACCATGGCTTCAGGGGCGTTCGAGCCGCTGGCGAAAGGGGCGTTCATGCTCTTGAGCCCGTGCAAAATGGCGCCCGCCGGCAGGCGCAGTCCCCCGGCCAGCTCTTCGGTTATGACCGCCTGAGCGTATTGGCTGAGCACCAGATGAAGCTCGTGCCGGGTGGTAGCGAGGTTGTCGAGCAGACGCTGGGCATAAACGGCGCCGCTGGCGCCGGTAATAGCGACAAGTATTCTCAAAGGCGAGGCGCATTATGGGGCAGGCGGGAGGGGAAGTGAAGGAGGAAATCCGAAAACCGAAATCCGAAATCCGAAGGAAATCCGAAATCCGAATACGGATTAACCGCAGAGATCGCAAAGATCGCAAAGAAACGCCTTTGTTGTTTGGTCTTTGTGCTCTCTGTGGTTCAGTCGCTCACGCCCCTTCGGATTTCGGGCCTTCGGATTTCGGATTTCCTTCGGATTTCGGATTTCGGATTTCGGTTTTTCTCCTCCATCCTGTCAGCGTTGGCGGCGCAGGCGGGCGGCCTCCTGGAAATGGGGGAGGGCCTCGTTAGTGCGGCCTTGGCGTTCGAGGAGGAGGGCCAGGCTTTGGTGGGCGTCGGGGTTGGCGGGTTGGAGCCAGAGCGCGGTGTTGAACCGGGCGAGGGCGGCGTTGAATTGGCCTTGGGCGGCGAGGGATTCTCCGGCCTGGATGGTCTTTTGGACGAGGCCGGGTTCGAGGCGCAAGGCGGCGTTGAAGGCCTCGGCGGCTTCATTGGTCTTGCCGGCCATCATGAGCGCGTTGCCGAGGTAAACGCGCAGGCCCGCATTGGTGGGGCTGAGCTGCACGGCCTCCAGAAAGGGGGCTTGGGCCTGATCGAACTTGCTTTGACCGACGAGTGCGCGGCCCAGGCCTGTCAGGGCCTCGATGTAGTGGGGCTTGAGGCGCAGCGCGGTTTGGAACTCGGCCGCTGCGTCGGCAAAGAGGCCCTCCGCCGACAAGACGGTGCCCAGGTCGAGGTGGGCGAGGGGCATTTGTGGTTGGAGGCGGGCGGCCTGGGCGTACTGCGTCAAGGCGTCATTGAGGCGGCCCTGGCGCCAGAGGACGCCGCCGAGGTTGATTCGCATCTCGGCGTTGGTGGGGCAGAGCCGGACGCAATCGCGGTACTTGGCTTCGGCGTCGGGCAGCCGGCCTTGCTTGAGGAAGGACTCACCCAGGCGGGTGAGGGCTTCAGTGTGGCCGGGGTGGAGGCGCGCGGCGGCGGCGAAGCGGGAGATGGCGGCTTCGAGGTCCCCTCGGGCAGACAAGGCGACGCCCAGGTTGACGAGGGCGTCCGGGAAGTCCGGATTCAGCCGGAGGGCCTCGGCGTATTGGGCCTCGGCCTCCTGGCGCCGGTCCATCGCCCAGAGGAGCGCGCCGAAACTGTTGTGAGCGCGGGCGTCCCAGGGGGCCAGAGCCAAGGCCGAGCGGAACAACTCGGCGGCCTCGGCGCGTCGGCCCTCGAGTTGCCGGGTCACCGCCAACCCAAAATAGCCGTCGGCCAGGGCGGGCGCCGCTTCGATGGCCGCGGTGAAATGAGAGGCGGCCTCGGCGGTTTTGCCTTGGAGGCGCAGATCGGTGCCCACGCTCAGATGCGCCATGGCGTTGTCCGTGGTGACATCGAGGGCGTGTTGGAAGAGGGTCAAGTCGTCCCGCCAGAATTGGACCTGGTGTTGAGTGGCTACGGCGCAAGCGGCGATGACGGCCAGGCCGGCCGCTGCGAGGATCGCGCGTCCGACGGGCCCTCGGTCGAGCGCCTCCGCGGCAGACCAGACGACGGAGATGAAGATGCCAATCAGCGGGATGTAAGTATATCGATCCGCCATGGCCTGTCCGCCCACTTGAACGATGCCAATGACGGGCACCAGGGTTCCCAGGAACCAAAACCACCCTACAGCCAGCCAGGGTTGGCGCCTGATACGGCTGAGCGCAAGCCAGGAGAGGGCGGCCAGGAGCAGGATGCCCGCGGCAATCGCCCAGGCCGGCCATTGGTGCGAGACGGGGTAGCGGGTGTCGGGATGCGGGTAAAACGCGGCGAGTCGGGCCGGCCAGACCGTCTTGCCGAGGTACTTCACGTAAGAAACGACCGCGTTGGCCAGGCGCGGGGCTAGCGGAAGAACGGCGGTGGTGGCATGGCTGGCGTGTTGCACCAAGTACGTTACGACGCAGGAACCGAGCGCCAGGCAGAAGAAAGGGACCTTTTCCACGGCCAGCATGAGCAGGCGGTGTGGGAGCTTCGACGGCGGTTCGAGCCGTCCTAGCGGCCAATAATCAAGCAGCATCAGGACGAAGGGCATTGTCACCAGCATCGGCTTGCTCATCAGGCCCAGGGCGAAGAGGACCACCGATAGGCTGTAAAGGAGTGGAAATCCGAAATCCGAAATCCGAAATCCGAGGGGGGAAGGGCTAAGGACCGAGGAAGGAACGGGGGGGGCGGGGGCGTGGTTTCCGGGCTCGGATTTCGGATTTCGGATTTCGGATTTCGGCGCGCGCGCCGCTCCTATGCGGCGCACGTACTCGGCATAGGCGATGAGGGCGAGGAGGAAGAAAAAGGTGCTGAGCACGTCCTTGCGTTCGGCGACCCAGGCGACGGATTCGACGTGCAAGGGATGGACGCCGAAGAGGGCCGCCACCATGGCGCTCCGCCAGGGCGCGGCGGTCAAGCTTTCGAGGAGGCGGAAGAGCAGGAGGGTGTTGGCCGTGTGGATGAGCAAACTGGTCAAGTGGTGTCCGCCCGGCGCCAGGCCGAACAATTGCGCGTCGAGGATATGCGAAAGCCAGGTCAGCGGGTGCCAATTGCTGGCCGCCGTGCCGGTGAAGGCCCAGATCAGGCTGTCCCATGTCCACCCGGCCAGGACATGATCATTGCCGGTCACGTAGATCGGATCATCGCAAAGGATGAACCCGTTGCTGAACACGCGCGCGAACGCGGCCATCGTGACCCCGGCCAGGAGCGCGCACAATAAACCGGAGCGCAACCTTGGTTCGACGCGATCCATCAAGGGAACCATTGTCGCCGAACCGGGCACCGGCACAAGAAAAAAGGCGCCCTTGCGGGCGCCTTGATTACGGATTACGAATGACAGGTAAGGACACCGATTACGGGAACATGAAGGTATTGGGGCCGGGGGCCGTGGTGGTGTCCTGGGTGTTTCGGAGTTGGTCCTTCAGGCGGGAGGTGCTGAGCTGCTGCACGCTGGCGTCCGCAAGGAGGAGATTGCCTTGTTGCTGGTGGATCTTGGCGGTCCAGCACGGGGCGGTGGCCGTGTTGGGCCAGTTCGTTCCCATCACAGCATAGGCGCCGTTGGCTGAAGTCGTCGTGTGCTGGGCATTGCCGTAGCCGTTACTCTGAGTGGGGTTGTAGGTGGTGTTCTGCAAGCTGCCGTCGATGTTGCGGTCGCCGGAGAGAATCATCTGGGGATCGTTCTCGTCGGCGTTCAGGCCGATGAAATAGGAGACGTTAAGGTTGCAGAGGGAGTACTGGCCCCCGGAGTTGGGCACCGCGACGTTCAGGCTGGCGCCCTGGACCATGAGCATGTTGGTATGGGTGACGGTGTCCGAATCCGACGGGCAGGCCAGGATGCGGGCAGTGCTCAACTCGTTGGACATGACGCCGAAGACCTCATAGATGTACTTCGCATTGTAGGGGGCGGCATAGATCGTCGCCTGGTCGGGCGGGCCACCGGAGGCGGTCGGGACGATCATAGGATAGGCATCTCCGTTGTCCAAAGCCCACGTCTTGAAGGCAATGCCGATTTCCTTGAGGTTGTTGGCGCAACTGGCGCGTTGAGCGCGGGCCTTTGCGCGGGCCAGGGCCGGCAGCAACATGGCTGCCAGGATGGCGATGATGGCGATGACGACTAACAATTCGATGAGCGTAAACGCCCCGGTTTTCTTACGTTGGTTCTTCATAGACTCTGCTGGTTCTTTTTTTGTTTTCTGGCAGACAGTGCGCGAACTTTACCTGGCAACCGGCGGAACTGTCAACCGTATTTTTTTCTTCTTGGATTAAAGCATTGGCGATGCCAGCCGCGTAAAGAGCGAAAACATTGGGGAAATGCGTTAAGCGATTGGGGGTCGATGCGTGAAAATCACGCATTATGCGTGATTTTCACGCATCGGGGGAGGGTTGGCCGCTAGAGCCGTCCTGTGGAAGCGGTTTCTTGCGTTCTCGGAGGGAAGGCGACATGTTTGGCATATATGCTTCTTGGTGCTCATTGCTCAGCGGCCGGGGGGGTTCACAAGGCGTTGCAACGCGCCAAGTCAATAGGGGCGTCCTCGTGCCAGATTTTCGTCAAGAACAACATGCAATGGTTCGGGAGGCCGTATTCGGCGGAGGAGTTGGCATTGTACGCGAACGAACTGGCGGCCGCTCAGTTGGGCTGCGTGTTCGGGCACACGGGGTATCTGATCAACCTGGCGGGGCCGTCTTCGGAGAACCGGGACCGTTCGATCAAATCTCTGGTGCAGGAGATAGGGCTGGCGGCGGACCTGGGGCTGCCGTTCCTGGTGCTGCATCCGGGCGCGCACCTGGGGGCGGGTGAAGAGGCGGGACTGGGGCAAGTGGCGGCGGGGTTGGACGAGGTGTTGGGCGTGACGCGGGATTGTCCGGTGCGCATCGCGTTGGAGAACACGGCCGGCCAAGGCACTTGCCTGGGCAGACAAATCGAGCAACTGGCGGCGGTATTCGAGCGGGTCGAGAGGCCGCGGCGGTTGGGGGTGTGCCTGGACACCGCCCACTTTTTCGCGGCCGGTTACGACATTCGCACCCCGCGAGGCTGGAATGCGGCCATCCGGCGGGTCCAGGTTCTCATTGGCCTCGAACAGGTCGTGGCCTTTCACTTGAACGATTCGAAGACCGACCTGGGTTCGCGCGTGGACCGGCACGCGCATATCGGCCAGGGCAAGATTGGCAAGGAGGCTTTTCGCGCAATTGTCAATGACACCCGGTTCAAGAGGCAGCCGGGCTGCCTGGAGACCCCCAAGTCCGAGAGCCTCAGGGAGGACATCGAAAACCTGGCGACGCTGCACTCCTTGGAAATCCGAAAACCGAAACCCGAAATCCGAAGGAAATCCGAAAACCGAAAACCGAATGCGGAGTAACCGCAGAGAGCGCAGAGATCGCAAAGAACCGCCTTGGTTGTCAGGTCTTTGCGTTCTTTGTGTTCTCTGTGGTTAAGTCGCTTACGACCCATCGGATTTCGGATTTCCTTCGGATTTCGGATTTCGGATTTCGGATTTCACGGTTCCCTTGGGGTGGACACCCCATTGCCGGAAATGCGCCGCGGGCTATGCTGTTTTGGTTCCTTGTAATGGTGGTTAGTTAGGTTCAGGCGGCTCCGAGTGGAGCCGCCTTTTTTTGCGCTTGCATCAGGGCGGGGCGGGGCCGGTCAAAGCCTGGAGGCGCTGGCGGGCGGCGGCGTTATTGGGGTCGATGCGAAGCGTCTCCTCGAATTCTCTGCGCGCGTCCGTGTCGTTATGTTGATGCAACCAGGCCAATCCCAGGTTCAGATGGGCCTCGGGGAGGGCGGGGTCGAGTCTGGCGGCTTCGGAGAAGTGAGCGATGGCTTCTTGTTCCTTGCCTTGGCGGCGCAATTCCGCGCCGAGGCCCACGTGGGCGACGGCGCTGTCCGGCTGCAATCGCACGGCCTCGGCAAAGTGTTGGCAGGCGCCGGGGGTGTTTCCTTTGGCGTCCAAGGCGCCGGCCAGGCAGCAGTGAGCGGCGGGATCGGCTGGGTTTAACTGGACGGCCTTGGAGAGATGGGTGATGGCCTCATCGAGCCAGCCATGGGAGAAGGCGGCCTTGCCCAGGCGCAGGAGTCCCTCGGGGTTCTCCGAGCCGCAGTCCAGGGCTTGGCGGAAGCAGTTTCTGGCTTCCTCTTTCTTGCCCGAGGTTTCGAGAAGGGTCCCGAGGTTTAAATAGGTTTCGGAGGCGTCGGGCTTCAATCGGAGGGCCTTTCTGAACTGGCGGATGGCCGCGTCGGGATCGCCTTGGCGGAGCAAGGCTGTTGCCAATCCGTTGAGCAAGGGGACGGAGTCGGGTTTGATGCGCAGTCCCGCCTGGAATTGGGAGATAGCCTCTGCGGGGCGGCCAGCCTGGAGGAGGACGAGGCCCAGTTCCAAATACCCCATGAAATAATGGGGGAGTAACCGTGCGACCTGCCGGCAGCAATCTTCGGCTCCGGCCAGGTCTCCGGTCTTGAGCAGCAGTTCGCCGAGACTTTTCTGGAGGACCCAGTCTTCGGGGGCCAGCGCGAGGGCGTGGCGGCAGGCGCGGATGGCCTGCGCGCGGCCATCGCGGGTGAGGGCGGGCAGAAGTCGTTCGATTTGGTCTTGCACGCGCCTGCATCGCTGGGGATGGTCCAACTGCGAGGTGAACGGGGCATCGTTGACGCGCAGCGCCACGCTCTGGAGGGTCTTGCACTGTTCCCAATCGGACCACCCCAGCCGGCGGGCACATTCCTGCTGTGCGGCCCAGTCGGGGCGGGAACCGGAGAGTTGCCGAATGGACTCCGGCAGAACTCGAGCCAATTGCGCGGCTATAGCGAGGGCCAAGCGGTAATTGCCCTCGAAGTTGAGATGGACGTGTTCGTAGAGCACGTTTTCTCCGGGCAAGCCATGGGCGCTGTCGCGCTCCAAGGCCGCTTCGCTGTCCGCCAGCAGGATGCCCTGGTTTTCCCTGTTTGTGGCCGCCCGGCGAATCTCTTGATTGAGGCGGCTGTCGGCCCGGAACCTGAGTGTGTCATAGTCGCGGGCGGCAACGAAGTGGCGTCGGGCTTCTTCGTCAAGCCCGAGGGTCAGGCAGCATTGGCCCCAGCGAAAATGCAAATCCGCAAAGTGCTCATCGATGCGGGCGGCATGCTCGAAAGCCTTCACGGCCTGGGCGGTGTCACCGGCCGTCTGGGCTTGGCAACCGGTCTGGTAACTCTGATCCCATTCTTTGGCCTGGCCTTCCGCCAAGTCGGGCCGATGCCGCGAAGCGAAGGGGGCGCAGTCTCTGAGGTTGCTGACCACGGTGCTGACCACCATTTTGACCCCGTGTTTCTCTCCGAGCCTCAGAATGTCGTCGAGGTTCCGCTTGAAGTGAGCGTACACGACATCCATGCGAGGGTCGTCATGCCGGACTTGATGCCCGAGAAAGAGCCCCATGCCCCAACTCTTCTCCGGGCCAGGAGCTTTTCGGCGCGTTCGGTCCGAGAGGCTGGCGAGCCACTGGCCAAGGCGGCTCCGTTTGAGCGCCAGGGTGGTCCGAATGAGGGCCAACCCGGGCGCTTGCGCTCCAAAGACAGTTCCACTCCCGTAGGGGCCGATGACCTCGTTGTTGCCCATGTAGAGGACCCAAATGTCACCTTGTCGCCTCGAGCAATCCCGCGCGATCTCGCGGATAACGTGGGAGTTTACGCCGGTCATGGCGGCGTTGATCACCTCGAACTTCGCTCCGGGAAACCGTTCACGCAGCAGGACCTCCAGCATCCTGGCCAGGCCAAACTCCGGTTTGGGGTCGCCGTAAGCAGCCGATTCGCCGAAGACGAAGACCCGGCAGCCCCCGGGCTCTTTTCTTGCCGGTATCAGCATTGGGCAAGGGGTACGCGCCAGCGCGGAACCAAAGAAACGCCAGCCGAATTTGTCGTTTTCAAAGAACACCTTCCTGCCGCTCGCATCGCCGGGCAGCAGGAACGCCGCAGGATACCCATAGCCAAGAAGGCGGAGTCCGCCCTCCGCGAGCAGGACAAGGGCCACCGGAACAAACACCATCAGGATGACGCGCAACAGCCATCTCTGCCGGGAGCGGGGCGGGAAGTCCCGCGGGCGAGGCCCGGCTTGTGCCGCCCGCATCGGGGTTTGAGCCTTAGGCGGCACGCCTGGAGGCGGTTTGCGCAAGTGAGCCCTTTTCTTGCTCATAAGCTGGTCCGGAAGCACCCGGCGCACGCATCACTTCTCGCTCGTGGCGACAAAAGTCGACGCGCCAAGCGCGCTCAAGAATGGGTTTACTGCTCCAGTTGTACATGAACGACATCAGGCTGGCAACCCCAAACTTCATGTTCCAAAGTCCGTGCTATGCAGAGGGTCGGTGGTGGGATAGAATGAGTGAGGAAACAACGAACATGAAAGCAACTCTCTCGATTTGCGTGGCTAAACCCGGGTTCAGGTCTGTCGAGCACCTTGGTCGCGGAAGGGCTGGCTTCGGGCGGCGTCCGGGTTTTACCCTCATCGAGTTGCTGGTGGTGATAGCCATCATAGCCATCCTGGCGTCGATGCTCCTGCCGGCGCTGAGCAAGGCCAAGGTCAAGGCGCAGGCAATAGGATGCCTGAGCAACCTCAAGCAGCTCATGACGGCGTGGCAGATTTACTGCGGAGACAGCAACGAGAGGGTCGCCAACAACTTCGGCGTGACCGAGACCGAAAACTCCATCACCAGCGGCAAGCTGGATAACTGGGTCAACAACGTCATGGATTGGACCGCGAGCGGCTCAGTCGGAGACAAGAGTATTACCAACGTCGCCTTGGTTGCCAACGGCGTGCTGGGCAAGTACACCGCTTCCGCGGTCGGCGTGTATAAATGCCCGGCTGACAACTACTTGAGCCAAGTTCAGAGGGCTTCGGGCTGGACTCAGCGCAACCGGAGCATATCGATGAACGCGCTATTCGGCGTCTTCAGCGACGGCGAGTCGGGGGACTATACTCTCCAAGGCATCCACTGGGGCAGCGCGGGGCAATACGTCCAGTTCCTAAAGACGACCACCGTACCCAAGCCGGCGACGACCTGGCTCTTTCTGGATGAGCACCCGGATTCCATCAACGACGGCTTCTTCGACGATGACCCGGCCAATACGGCATGGACGGATATCCCCGGTTCGCAACACGCCGGCGGGTGCGGGTTTTCGTTCGTCGACGGGCACGCGGAACTGAGGAAATGGCTCAGCAAGACGTCCAGGTTCCCTGTTCAGTATGAATATCCGAATCCGCCGGGCTTCGATGCCGCGGGGTTGAGAGATTTCTCGTGGTGGCGCCAGCGTTCGGGCTTTGTGAGCCTGTCGGGGCAGCTTCTGTATGGGTACTAAGGGCTTTTTGGCTTGGCCTTGGGGGTGGGGTGACCGAGATTGGCGGGGTGGATTCCGGTTCCGGCTACAGACTCGTTAAACTGGCCAGCGGCGCTCACAGCGTCCATTCGCTGGCCCATCACGAAACCTTCCATCCTGTCGTCGGTCCGGCGGAGGAGGCGGGCGCGCTGTATGTGCGCCAGTTGGGTTTGGTCGAGCGCCTCCGGCGCCATGAGGGCGAGTTCGTCATCTGGGACGTCGGGCTGGGGGCGGCCGCCAATCCGCTCACCGTGATACGAGCGGCCCGGGAGGTTTGCGCGACGATTCGTGTGGTGAGCTTCGACCACACGCTCGAGCCGCTCGAGTTTGCGCTCGAACACACCGAGCATCTGACTTATCTCTCCGGGTTTGAAGCGCACCTCAGGAAACTGCTCGAAGAGGGCCGTGTTTCCTTCAGAGAAGGCAAACTGGGGGTCGAATGGGAGACGCATTTGGCGGACTTTCCGGCCTTGCTGACGCAACCGGCCGCGCTGGCATTTGCCAAACCGCATACGATTTTGTTCGATGCCTTTTCGCCGGCCAAGAATCCGGCGATGTGGACTGGGCCGCTCTTTGCCAGCCTCTACCGATTGCTGGCGCCGGCGCGCGCCTGCGCGATGCCGACGTACTCCCGAAGCACGATGCTGCGCGTGACGCTTCTGCTGGCGGGGTTCTATGTCGGCGTGGGCCATGCCACCGGTCAGAAGGAGGAAACGACGGTGGCGGCGAACACGCCCGCCTTGCTGAGCGAGCCTCTTGGCCGGCCCTGGCTGGAGCGCGCCCGCCGCTCGACGAGCGCCGAGCCGATGTGGGAGCCGCTTTACAGGCAGGCGCCCCTCTCGCCGAAGACCTGGGAACGTCTTCGGGGCCATCCCCAGTTCCAGGCGCAAATGCGTGGCTAATTCGGGCTTTCGGCACTACTGTTGCCAGCGTGAAGCTGTCAGTGAAGAGCGATTATGCGGCCCGAGCGGTGCTCGGTCTGGCCCGACATTATGCGGAGGGGACGGCGGTGCGGGCGGAAGACCTGGCCACCGAGGAGGGGGTGCCGGCCAATTACCTGGTCCAGATTCTCATCGAGCTGAAGGCGCAAGGCATCGCGCGCAGCGTGCGCGGCAAGGAGGGGGGCTATCTCCTGGCCCGGCCGCCGGCTCAAATCACGCTGGCAGACATCTTGCGGGCGGTGCATGGGACGGTGTTCGACACGCCCGCCTTGAGCGACCCGGAGTGTCCCCTCGAGCTCAGGAGAGCTTGGCGCAAGCTCCAGCAGGCGCTTGAGACGACCGCCGGCGCGATCAGTTTCGAGCAGTTGCTGCGGGAGAGCGGCGACAAGAAAGAGATGTACTACATCTGAAAGAACCGCGAGGATTATGAACGGCCCTTAATGAAGGGGCGTTCATGAACGAGATTTAATGGTGCATTAGTGGTTTTTTTGCGAACGGGTGTTAGGTTCCTCGCGTCAGAGGAAGCATAACATGACCGGAACCCTGATGCGCATGCTACTGGTGGAGGACGAGAGGAAGGTGGCGGATTTTGTGGCCCGCGGGCTGCGGGAGGAGCGGTTTGCGGTGGATGTGGCTTACGACGGGGAGGTTGGGTGGGAGATGGCTTCCAAGAGGCAGTATGACGTCATCATTCTGGACATCATGCTGCCCGGAATCAGCGGCACGGAGGTGCTGAGGCGGTTGCATCAGCAGGGCGGGACGGTGCCGGTGCTGGTCCTCACCGCGCGAGACAGCCTCAGTGACAAGGCCGAGAATTTTGAGGCCGGCGCGGACGATTATTTGACGAAGCCGTTTGCGTTTGCGGAGTTGTTGATGCGGGTGAGGGCGTTGTTGCGGCGGCCGCCGGCCAACCGGGCGGGCCTGTTGCGCGTCGCGGACCTCGAGGTGGATCGCATGACTCAGCAGGTCAGGCGCGGGGGCAAGCGCATCGAGTTGACGCCGAAGGAATTCGGGCTGCTGGAGTACCTTGTGGCCCACGCGGGCGAAGTGCTCTCGAGGACGATGATCGTCGAGAATGTTTGGGACAGGAGCTTCGTCAACCTGACCAACATCGTGGATGTGTATGTCCGGCATTTGCGGAGCAAGGTGGATGATCCGTTTCCGATCAAGCTCATTCATACGGTGCGCGGGGCGGGCTATTCGGTGGGCGAAGGCAAAGGGCCATGAACACGCGTTCGCTCGAATTCCGGCTCATTGGCTGGTATGCGGGGCTGCTCTTTGGGCTGTTTGGCATCCTGGGCGTCTCGACTTATTGGGTCTTGAGAACGTCGTTGGCGGGGTCGCTCAAAGAAAACCAATTGCGACGGGCCAGGCAGATCGGGCAGTTGCTGCGGGAGGAAATCGAGCGCCGGGACGAAGGAGGCGTGGGGGCGCAGGTCCAGGCGCGCTACGCACCGGACCTCAATGATCGATTCGTGCGCATCGCCCGTCAGGACGGCGGGCTGGTGTACCTCTCGCCCGGCCCGAGGAGCCAGAGTTTCGACCCGGCCGCGGTGCCGCCGCCAGAGTGGACGGGGGAAGAGGAACGGGCCCGGGAGGTGCCTTTGGTGGGGGGGCGCAGGATGCTGCTGGCGGGGCATCCGGTGAAGATGCCCGGGAGCGGCCTTTACCTGGTTGAGGTCGGGGCGCCGATGGATGAGGTGCAGGCGGACCTGCGGCATTGGCTGGTGTTTCTCCTGGCGATGTTGCCCGTCGTGGGGGGCATTGCGCTGGGGGGCGGTTATGTGCTGGTCAAACGGGCGCTGGCGCCGGTGGACCGGATTTCCCGCAGCGCCGAGCGAATCAGCTCGCATAACTTGAGCGAGCGGCTGCCGGTGCCGCACACCGGCGACGAACTGGAGCGGCTCTCGGTCGCGCTCAACCACATGATCGAGCGGCTGGACGAGGCGTTTCAACACTCGCGGCGATTTGTCGCGGACGCCTCGCACGAGCTGCGGACGCCCTTGACCGTTGTTCGAGGAGAGTTGGAGAGCTTCGTGACCGACGAGGGGTTGAGCGCCGAGTGGCGCGAGAGGTTGGGCAGCGCCCTGGAGGAGGTGGATCGTTTGGCCAGCATCGTCGAGGGGCTCTTCGCGATCTCGCGCCTGGATGCGGGTGAGGCCGCCTCCGAATGGGTGACCTTTGATCTGGGCCGACTGGTGGCCTCGACGGCCGACCAGATGGCGCTGCTGGCGGAAGACAAGAAGATACAGGTAGCCTGCACCGGCTCGAAGGGCGTATGGGTGCAGGGCGACCGCGCTCGGATGAAGCAGGTGGTGGTCAATTTATTGGACAACGCCATCAAGTACACCCCCGAGGGCGGGGCGGTTTCGTTGAAGGTGGAGGCCGGGAATGGCAAGGCCATTCTTGAGGTGGCGGACAACGGCCCGGGCATCCCAGCCGAGGCATTGACGCGCGTATTCGAGAGGTTCTTCAGGGTGGACAAGGCGCGTTCACGGCAGGAGGGCGGGGCGGGGCTGGGTCTTTCGATAGTAAAGTCCATTTGCGCCGCCCATCACGGGGGCGTGGATGTCACCAGTGAACCGGGCCGGGGAAGCCGATTTCGAGTCGAGCTGCCTTCCGCGCGGCCCAATGCCGGCAATGACCCCGACGAGAACGGACCATGAGCACAGACCCTCGCGATTTATCCATCAAACCTCCCTCAATGACACGAGGGCCGCGCCGGCTGTATTGGCTGCTGGGTTGCGTCGTGTTTTTGGCGGTGGTTGGGTTTGCCGTGTGGCGGGCGGTAACGCACGAGCCGGCGGCCCCAAAGTCTCAGCCGCAAACCGTGGCCGTTTGCCCGGTAGTGCGCACGGACCTTTTCAACCAAGTCACCTATCCGGCTGAGTTCAGGCCTTACCAGGAGGTGGAATTGCACGCGAAAGTGTCCGGGTATGTGAAGGATTTCGGTGAGCAGAACACGGATTTCGGCGACCACGTCAAGAAGGACCAGGTCCTGGCCACGCTGGAAGTGCCCGAACTATTGGACCAACTCCATAATGCCATTGCCGTGGAACAGAAGGCGGAGGCCGATTACCGGGCCGCCCATTTGAACTACACCCGTTTGTTCAAGGTGCAGCAGGAGCACCCTGATCTGGTGGCCCAGCAGGATTTGGATACCGCGCAGGCCAAGGACGGCATGGCGGAGGCGGCGATCGCCGCCGCAAAGGCGGACGTGGGCAGGTATAACACGCTGGTCAATTACACGAAGATCACGGCGCCCTTCGATGGCGTCGTCACCGCTCGCTATGTGGACCAGGGCGCGCTCATCCAGGCGGGCACCGCCTCGGAGACCCAATCGCTGCCTGTCTTCCGGGTCTCTGACAACTACCACTTGCGCCTGGATTTATGGCCTTCGGTGGAATACGTCAAAGACATTCACCTGGATGACACGATCGACGTCCAGGTCGTGTCGCTGGGAATGAAGAGCTTCACGGGGAAGATCAAGCGGTTCAGCGACAAGGTGACGATGGCGACGCGCACGATGATGACGGAACTGGAGGTGCTGAACCCAAACCTGGAGATTGTGCCGGGCATGTACGCCATCGTAATCCTGAAACTGCAGAAACGGCCGCATGTCCTGTCGATTCCTACGCAAGCGGTTTCCGGAGAGCAAAAAAGCACCGTTTACGTGGTCAACGCCAACCATGAGATCGAGCGGCGAGCCGTGACCCTGGGTCTGGAGACGCCCGACCGGTGGGAGGTCATATCGGGCCTGCAGGAGGGCGAGCTGGTGATGATGGGCAGCCGGAGCCGGATCCAGCCCGGCCAGAAAGTGACCCCCAAACTTACAGAGCCTCTTTCCATGACAGAATGAGCAACGAAAGTCATCTCAACCCTGGCGGACCACCGAACCGCGTTTTGGCGCCCTGTGGCTGCTCCGACTCCCATGACTGATCCAATCAACTCGCCTCCTGGTTCGCATTCATTTCCATGTCGCGTTTTGCCATACGCTATCCCTATTTGATCATCGTGATTTGCCTCATCACCTGCGTGGTGGGGATTACGAGCCTGGTACGCATGCCGGTGGACTTGTTTCCGCCGATCAAGATCCCCGTGGTCGTGGTGGCGA
>CAZZFF010000147.1:0-14884 GCA_964653485.1 uncultured Verrucomicrobiota bacterium
GGGTTTCAGGCCGTGCGGCCGGCCGAGGTCCAGGAGGCGGTCCCAAATGGCTTCGATGACATCGCCGGGGGCGACAATCTCGAATCCATCTTCTCCCGTGTACCCGGTGCGTGAAACCCAGATGTGGCGCCCGGCGAACTCGGCACGGGCGACCTGGTTCTTCTTCAAGTCGGTGAGAAGCCCAACGGCGGCGCCGCCGGTGAAAGGGCCGGGCAAGCACTGGTTGATGAACGCGGCGACTTTGGGTCCTTGGACGGCCACGGCGCCCGTGGCGTCGGAGGCGTCGAGGAGCCCGGTGCCCGCGCCTGGGCCGAGCCTGGACAACTGCTCGCGCAGCCAAGCCACGTCGTTCGGAATGCGGGAGGCGTTGATGACGAGCAAGTATTCGGCCGGGCCGAGGCGGTACGCGTAGAGGTCGTCAATAACCCCCCCTTGTTCGTTGCACATCAGCGTGTATTGCCCGTGGCCGGGGGGGAGCTTGCGCAGGTCGTTGGTCAGGACCTGGTTCAAGAAAGACTCCGCCTGGGGTCCCTCGATCCAAACCTCGCCCATGTGGGAGATGTCAAAGAGGCCGGCGGCGTGGCGCACGGCCAAGTGCTCGTCGGTGATGCTGGTGTACTGCACCGGCATCTCCCAACCTCCGAACTCGATCAGTTTCCCGCCCAGTCTCTGGTGGGCGGCAAAGAGCGGCGTGCGTTTCATCCTCGAGGGGCGGCTTTATTCTCCCGCTGCGCGCGGCGGTCCAGGAGCCGTCGCACCAGCGCCACCAGTTCAGTGTTCTCGAACGGCTTGCTCAGCCGGGCATCGAATCCACGCGTGGTCGCGGGTTTCGAGTCCTGTTCAGGGTCCGGAAGCTGCCCGCTGAGGCCCAGCGCGCGGGCCCCCGGATCCACCGCCCGAATTTGCTCGAGGGCGGCCCGGCCGTCCAGTTTAGGCATGGCCTGGTCGAGGATGACCAGATCAAAGGGACCTCTTTGGCGAAAGAGCTTCACTCCATCCTCGCCGTCGCAGGCCTCGGTGACCTCGTAACCTCGATAGCTCAGCACGGCCCGGATGAGGAGCCTGACAGATTCGTCGTCCTCGACCAGCAGGATGCGCCCGGAGCCATCGAGCGAACCCGCGTGGGCCGTGGCGGAGCCCTCCGGGGCTCCCTTGGGCCTGAGTTCCGGTGCGGGGCAGGCCGGTCCGTGTCCCGCCATTTCGTGGCCGCCAAAACGCAGTTCGTTGACCAGCAGAGCCCCCTTCCTGGCGCTGGTTTGCGCCTGCAAGAGGAATGTCAGGGCCTGGGGCTGCCCTTGCTGAGCCAATGCCAAATCGAGGCTGGAATGGATGCTGGCGAAAACATTGTTCAACTGGTGAAGCACGTTTCGCCAGTCTCGACCCGCCGGCTCGGGCTGCAGCCCCGGCACCCCGTCGGCAGGCACACTGTTCCAGTGATCGGATCTGGTCATACGGCGATTATGCTTCGGCGGCAGAATATTCCAAGACAAATCGGGCGATGTCCGGGATTGACCCGTCCGGTTTCTCTTGACGACTCCTTAGACGGGCAGCCATAGCTTGGGTATCATGTTGATCGCGTTCAACAAGCCCTACGGCGTTCTCTGCCGGTTCACTCCGGACGGGTCGCCTAGCCGCGCGCTGGGGGAATTCGGCTTGCCGAAGGCGGTCTATCCCATTGGGCGGCTGGATGCGGATTCGGAGGGACTCCTCTTACTGAGCGATGAAGGGAGGCTGAACCATGAGTTGCTCGAGCCGGGCCATGCCCATGCACGGGAGTACTGGGTCCAGGTCGAACGCATCCCGGAGGAAAACTCGCTCCGGCGCCTGGGACAGGGCGTGGTCGTACAGGGGCGACGGACCTTGCCCTGCCGCGCCTGGATTCTGGCGCCGCAACCGGAGATTCCGCCGCGCGTCCCGCCGATCCGGGTTCGCAAGACCGTGGCGGACTGCTGGATCGGCCTGGAGTTGGTCGAGGGCAGGAACCGCCAGGTCCGCCGCATGACGGCCGCGGTAGGTCATCCCACCTTGAGGCTAATCCGAGTCCGGATCGGCCGGTTCGCTTTGGGGGCGCTGCCGGTTGGCCGGTGGCGGGAGTTAGGCCCAGCGGAGCGGGAGGCGGTGCTGAGTTGAGGACGGAGCCTGGGATGGGGCAGGGGCGTGAATTCGCAGTTGACAGTCTGAGTGCGCCTGAGACCATGGCGCCGGAATGATCGCGATTTGATGAAAACAGAAGCCTCCATCCGGACCACGAGGGTGCTGACGCTGCTCCTGGTATTGGCGTCTTCGCTTGCGGCCAAAGCCCAATTCTATTACGCCTACAACAAGGGCGCGCTCACGCTCACCGCCTACAGCGGTCCCGGGGGCGCGGTGGGCATCCCCAGCCTTTCCGGTCTGGTGACCAGCATCGGAGACGGCGTGTTCATGAACTCGACCCTCCTGAAGCGGGTGTCGATCCCCTACAGCGTCACCAACATTGGGGCCAATGCGTTCGCATACTGCCCCAACCTGACGGGCGTCGGGATGGGCAGCGGCGTCACCAGCATCGGGGCCAACGCGTTCGCTTACTGCGGCAAACTGGTGGGCATCGGGATTCCCAGCGGGGTCACGAGCATCGGGGACGGCGCGTTCGCCGGCACCAGTCTGGCCGCCGTCGCCATTCCCAACGGCGTCACCACCATCGGGGAGGCCGCGTTCGCCGGCACCGGCCTTGCGGGGGTCACGATTCCAGCCAGCGTCACCAGCATCGGGCAAGGCTCATTCGCCTCCTGCTCGAAGCTGACGGCGATCACGGTGGATCCGCTCAACTCTTCCTATGCCAGCAGCGCGGACGGGGTCTTGTTCGACAAGAACCGGACCACGCTCTTGCAGTACCCGGCTGCCAAGACCGGCGCCTACGTTATTCCCAGCAGCGTCACCGCCGTTCTGGACGGCGCATTCGCGAGTTGTTCCGGCCTGACCGGCATCACAATCCCGGACAGCGTCATCACCATCGGGGATTCCGCATTCGACGGCTGCACCAACCTCGCCAACGTCACCGTCGGCACCAACGTCGCCGCCATCGGGTCCGGTGCCTTTGCCGGCTGCGCCAGCCTGACCAACGTTACCCTCCCAAGCAGCGTGACCAACATCGGAGGAGGAGCGTTCGGCTCCTGCGGCAGTCTGGGTGCGATCACGGTGGATGCGCTCAACTCCTTCTACAGCAGCAGCGCGGATGGGGTCCTGTTCGACAAAGGCCAGACCACGCTCCTGCAATACCCCGGCGGCAAGGCCGGGGCCTACGCCGTGCCGAACGGGGTGGTCAGCATCCAGGATGATGCGTTTGCCGGTTGTTTCCGCCTGACCACCCTCACCCTGCCCGACAGCCTTAGCAGCATCGGCGCGGGCGCCTTTGCCGGCGCGGGCCTGACCGGCCTCACCATCCCCAACGGCGTCACCAGCATCGGGGAATCGGCGTTCGAGGACTGCTTCAGCCTGGCCAGCGCCACAATTCCGAACAGTGTCACCAACCTCGCTGACGGGGCGTTCGCTCACTGCTCCAGCCTGGCCACGGTCAACATTCCCGGGAGCGTGGCGAGTATCCGGGACCAGACGTTCAGTTATTGCTCGAGCCTGACCGGCGTCAGCATTCCCGAGGGCGTCACCAGCATCGGGGAGGAGGCATTTTATGGGTGCTCCAGTCTAGCCAGCCTCACTATCGCCGCCAGTGTGACCAACATCGGGGACTCCGCCTTCGCCTGGTGCATCAGCCTCGCCGAGGTCACCATCCCCAACGGCGTCGCCAACATCGGCGACGCGGCCTTCGCTGACTGCCGCAGCCTGGCCGGGGTCACCCTGGGCAGCGGCGTCACCAATATCGGAAACGGCGCCTTCGAGTTCTGCGACAGCCTGGCCAGCATCAGAATCCCTGGGAGCGTCGCCAGCATCGGGAGCGACGCCTTCGGCTACTGCAGCCAGCTCACGAGCCTCTATTTCCAGGGCAACGCCCCCGCAGTAAGCTCGGACGCACTGACCAGGGACGATCTTGCGGTCGTTTACTACCTGCCCGGCGCCACGGGATGGGGACCGTTCTTTGCCGAGCATCCAACCGCGCCATGGGTGACGCAGGCCCAACCCACCCTTGCCGGCTTCGGCTTGCAGGCCAACCAGTTCGGCTTCACCGTGACCGGCGCCAGCAACATGGTCGTCGTGGTCGAGGCCACGACCGATCTGGCTAATCCCACTTGGTATCCGCTCCAAACCAACACGCTGACGGGCGCCTCGTCTTACTTCAGCGACCCGCTGTGGACGAATTATCCAGCCCGCTTTTACCGCGTGCGCGGACAGTGACTTGAATCGCCCGCGCAACGCACCGGGCATCGGGTCGCTCAGGGTCACCCAAATCCTCGCCTAATGACCTTCGGATGCAAGGAAGATTAGGAGAATCAAAGCCCCTCAAATCTCATGCCAATCGAGAGAAGATAGAGAACCGCGGAATAAACGGAATACGCGGAAAACCATTCCTTTTCCGCGTATTCCGCTTATTCCGCGGTTCCTCAAAAACATCTTAGGCGAGGATTTGGGGGTCAGTTCGGGACTTGCGTTCGTCCGTCCAGGCGTTCTATGCTCGCGTGTCCCTCCGGGACAGGATCGCAAATCCGTGTTTTCATTGAGATATATTCGTGCGGCGCGCGAACCGATGCCCCGCTGGCCTGTGCGCGGTGGAGTCGGTTTTTGTCCCACACGCGGCGCGGCAGGCCGGGTGCCGGGGCTGGGTCTCATCCCCGGTTGGGTCAGGTTCATCCCACTTTCCTACGGTTCCATCACTTTTCCGACGGCTCCGCGCCGCAAGCAGAGTCTCAATCCATGTCCGCGCTTAAGCGTCACCTGGTGGAAACACAGATTGTCATGAAACAAAACGACACTCACGCTGCCTTTGCTTTGGCGGCCTCAAGGGCCGCGCACAAAAGGAACAATCCCCTTGAACACACCTGACCCAAAACCGAACGACGGGAAACCGGAGATTTCGCTCTCTCAGGCGCAGCAATCCGCCCAGGGGAAGCCACGCTATTGGGTGTGGGCGATCGTTGTGTGCGTCATCGCCGCGGCGATCGTGGTGTCCGCGCTCCACCGGGACGAGTCTGCTCAAGGGCCCCAGGGCAAGCGCGGCTTCGGCATGGCGGTGGTGCCGATCAGCGCCGCGGAGGCGCGCAAAGGGGACATTGGGGTTTACACCAATGCCTTGGGCTACGTAACCCCGGTCTATACGGTGATGGTGAAGAGCCGCGTGGACGGGCAGCTCATGAGCGTGAACTACGTCGAGGGCCAAACAGTGCATGCGGGTGATTCGCTGGCGGACATCGATCCCCGGCCATATCAGGCCCAGGTCCTTCAAATGGAGGGACAGTTGATCCGGGACAAGGCCCTGCTCGAGAACGCGCACGTGGACCTGGACCGCTACAAGATTGCCTACGCCAGCAACGCGATTCCCGAGCAGCAGCTCGCGACCCAACTGGCGACGGTCCACCAGTACGAAGGCACCGTGAAGCTGGATGAAGGCGCCTTGAGCAACGCCGCGGTGCAACTGATCTATTGCCACATCACCGCCCCGATTTCAGGACGCGTTGGGCTGCGCCTGGTGGACCCCGGCAACATCGTCCATGCGACCGATACCAATCCCTTGGCCGTCATTACACAGCTTCAACCCATCACGGTCATTTTCAGCGTCGAAGAAAGCGCTCTGCCCCTGGTCCAGCAGCAGTTGAGCCAGGGCAAAAAGCTGGCGGTCGACGCCTACGACCATTTCCAGGAGAAGAAACTGGCGAGCGGCACGCTGCTCACGACCGACAACCAGGTGGACACCACGACCGCCAGCGTCCGGTACAAGGCCATTTTTCCCAACGAGGACAACTCGCTTTTCCCGAACCAGTTCGTCAATGTGCGACTTCTTGTGCTCACCGAGCAAGGGGTCACGCTGGTGCCCACGTCCACTATTCAACGCAGCCCCGTGGGCACATTTGTGTACGTGATCCAGACCAACCAGACGGTCGCCATGCGCCCCGTGAAGGAGGGGCCTACGGAAGGCGACCTCACCGCAGTGGAAGGGCTGGGGGTGGGGGAAAAGATCGCGGCGGACAATTTCAACCGGCTTCAGGATGGCATGAAAGTCGCCGTGGGCAACCCGGAGGGCGGGCCGTCCAATCCCGCGGTCCAAGTCTCCGCGGGTGACAGCGTGAGAGTCGCGGCAGGCGACCCGAAGGACGGGCCAAAGCAGGGCCGTGGGAAGAAGAAAAAAATGACCGCGGCGGAGGCCACGCCGTCCCATGAATAAGGCAAACCGCTTCCCCACGCCGCATTCGGCCCCCGGCGCCGCCTCATGAGTCCATCCCGTCCATTCATCCTCCGGCCTGTGGCAACATCGCTCCTGATGGCGGCGATTCTGCTGGCCGGACTGGTCGCCTACAAGCAACTGCCTGTCTCCGCGTTGCCGGACGTGGATTACCCGACCATCCAGGTCGTGACTTTTTATCCTGGCGCAAGCCCGGACGTTGTGGCCTCCGCTGTCACCGCGCCGCTGGAACGGCAGTTCGGACAGGTGCCGGGCTTGAACCAGATGACCTCGACCAGCTCGGGGGGAAGCTCGGTCATCGTCCTCCAGTTCGCCCTGAGCCTGAACATTGACGTGGCCGAACAGGAGGTCCAAGCGGCCATCAACGCCGCCCAGACCTATCTCCCGGCCAATCTCCCCTCTCCGCCCATCTACAGTAAATCCAATCCCGCCGATGCGCCCATTGTGACGCTGGGGCTGACCTCGAAGTCGATCGCCCTCTCGCAGGTGGAAGACATGGCGGACACGCGGCTGGCGCAGAAAATCGCCCAGATACCCGGGGTTGGCCTGGTGAGCATCACCGGCGGGCAGAAACCGGCGGTGCGGGTCCAGGTCAATCCGACGGCGCTGTCCGCGCGGGGAATCAATCTCGAGGACGTGCGCAACGCCCTCCAACTGACCAGCGTCAACCAGGCCAAGGGGAACTTCGACGGGCTGAAGCAGGCTTACGAAATCAACGGCAACGACCAACTCTTGACCAGCCGGGATTACCGCTCGTCAGTCGTCATCGCCTATCGCAACGGCGCGCCCGTCATGCTCTCGGATGTGGCCAACGTCATTGACGGCGTCGAGAACGTCAAGCAGGCCGCCTGGATGAATAACGCCCCGGCGATCATCCTCAACATCCAGCGCCAGCCGGGGGCGAATATCATCCAGGTTGTGGACCGCATCAAGGCGCGCCTGCCGCGCCTCAAGACGACGCTGCCCGCCGGCATTGATGTGACGCTGCTGACGGATCGCACGGTGACGATCCGGGCCTCCGTCAGGGACGTCCAGTTCGAGTTGATGCTGACCGTAGCCCTGGTGGTGATGGTCATCTTCCTGTTCCTGCGGACGCTCTCGGCGACGATCATCCCGAGCGTGGCGGTGCCCCTGTCCCTGGTGGGGACTTTCGGCGTGATGTACCTGCTGGATTATAGCCTGAACAACCTCACGCTGATGGCGCTGACGATTTCAACCGGGTTCGTGGTGGATGACGCCATCGTGATGATCGAGAATATCGCCCGGTACATCGAGGCAGGCGAGCCTCCGCTTCAGGCCGCCTTGAAGGGCGCCGAACAGATCGGGTTCACGATTGTATCGCTGACGGTTTCGCTGGTCGCGGTTCTCATTCCGCTGCTCTTTATGGGTGACATCGTCGGGCGGTTGTTCCGGGAGTTCGCGGTCACCCTCGCGGTAACCATCCTGGTGTCCGCAATCGTCTCCCTGACTCTCACGCCGATGATGTGCTCGCGATTGCTGCGGCATAAACCCGAGGCCCAGCAGGGCTGGTTCTACCGCCACTCGGAAGACGCGCTCAACAGGGTCATTGCGGTTTATGCAAAGACGCTCCGATGGGTCCTCAAGCACCAGACGGCGACGCTGCTTGTGGCCGTGGGGACGCTGGTCCTGACCATCTTCCTCTATGTCATCGTGCCCAAGGGTTTTTTCCCGGTCCAGGACACGGGCGTCATTCAGGGCATCTCCGAAGCTTCGCAGACCATTTCCTTCGTGGGCATGGCCGAAAAACAACAAGCCCTGGCCGAAATCATTCTCAAAGACCCGGCGGTCGAGAGTCTCTCGTCCTTTATCGGGGTGGATGGCATCAACACCACGCTCAACAGCGGGCGCATTCTCATCAATCTCAAACCGTTGGAAGAGCGCAAGCTGGACGCCACGACCATCATGCACCGCCTCCAGGAAAGCCTGGCCGACGTGGATGGCATCACCCTGTTCATGCAGCCGATACAGGACCTGACGGTCGAGGATCGCGTCAGCCGGACCCAGTTCCAGTACACGCTGGAGGACCCTGATGTCAACGAGTTGAACCTGTGGACGGGGCGGCTCATGGAGAAGCTCAGGAAGCTGCCCCAGCTTCGGGATGTGGCGACGGACCAGCAAACCGGGGGCGCATCAACCAGGCTCGTGATAGACCGCCAAACGGCTTCGCGGCTCGGGATCACACCCCAGGTCATCGACGACACGCTCTACGATGCCTTCGGCCAGCGGCTCATCTCAACGCTCTTCACCCAGTTGAACCAGTATCACGTCGTCCTGGAGACGATGCCGGAGTTTCAGAAGAATCCCTCCAAATTAGAGGACATTTATGTTCGGTCGGCCGGCGGCGGCGAGGTGCCGCTGAGCGCGTTCACCCATTTCGAGCAAGGCAACGCCCCCCTGACGGTAAGCCATCAGGGGCAGTTCCCCGTCGTGACAATCTCCTTTAACCTGGCCCGAGGCGCCTCGCTGGGCGATGCGACCGAAGCCATCGAGCAGGCGCAGAAGGAGCTCAACATGCCGCTCAGCGTTCAAGCGGCATTTCAAGGCACGGCGCAGTCTTTCCAGGCCTCCCTGCACAACGAACCGCTGCTCATCCTGGCCGCCCTGATCACGGTCTATATCGTGTTGGGGGTTCTCTACGAAAGTTACATCCATCCCATAACGATCCTCTCAACCCTGCCCTCGGCGGGAGTGGGGGCGATCCTGGCCCTGTTGGTGTGCGGCTCCGAGCTAAGCATCGTCGCCCTGATTGGCATCATCCTGCTGATCGGCATCGTGAAGAAGAACGCCATCATGATGATCGATTTCGCCCTGGATGCGCAACGGCGCGAAGGCAAAAGCCCGGTCGATGCCATCTACCAGGCCTGCCTGCTCCGGTTCCGGCCCATCATGATGACGACCATGGCCGCGCTGTTAGGCGCCTTGCCGCTGGCTCTGGGAACCGGCACAGGCTCCGAACTGCGCCACCCTCTGGGCATCTCCATCGTCGGCGGACTGCTCATTAGCCAGTTGCTGACCTTGTACACGACCCCGGTAATCTACCTCTTCTTCGATCGCCTTGTTTTCAAGGTCTCCAAAGCCGAACCAAGCGAGAGTCGTGTCCAACCATCGCCGGCGTAGCCGTTATGAACCTCTCCGCGCCATTCATTCGCCGTCCGGTGGCGACGACGCTGCTGACGGCAGCGGTAGCGCTGGCCGGGGCGGTCGCGTTCAGGTTCCTGCCGGTGGCACCGCTGCCGCAGGTCGATTTTCCCACCATCAGCGTAGGGGCCGGGCTGCCGGGCGCGAGTCCCGAGATCATGGCCTCAGCGGTTGCCGCGCCCCTGGAACGGCAGCTTGGCCATATCGCCGGGGTCAATGAGATGACCTCGTCCAGCTTTCTGGGCACCACGTCGATCACGCTCCAATTCGACCTGAACCGCAACATCGACGGCGCCGCCCGCGACGTCCAGGCCGCCATCAACGCCGCCCGGGCTTATCTGCCTTCCAACCTTCCGAGCAACCCGACGTATCGAAAAGTGAATCCCGCCGATGCCCCGATCATGATCCTGGCGCTGACCTCGCCAATCTATGATCGCGGCCGTCTCTACGACGCCGCCTCGACGATCATCATGCAGCGGCTCTCCCAAGTCCAGGGCGTCGGCCAGGTCTCCGTCGGCGGCAGTTCGCTTCCGGGCGTGCGGGTCGATGTCAACCCAGGCAAGCTGAACGCCCTCGGCCAGGACCTGGAGGACGTTCGCGCGGTCCTCAGCGCGCAAAATGCCAATTCACCCAAAGGCCAGATCGCTAACGATAAGACGACGGCGGACATCTTTGCCAACGATCAGTTGATGAAGGCCAAGGACTACATGCCGCTCATCGTGGGTTACCACAACGGGGCGGCCGTTCAACTGTCGGACATCGCCAACGTCCAGGATTCGGTGGAGAACATCCGGGCCGCGGGCTTCGTCAATGGCAAACCCTCCGTCCTGGTCATCGTCTTCCGCCAGCCCGGGGCCAACATTATCGAGACGGTGGACCGCGTTCGGAAAGCCCTTCCATCGCTGAAGGCCTCGATTCCGACGGCCATCGACTTCACGGTGGTCATGGACCGGACGACGACCATCCGGGCATCCGTTCGGGACGTGGAAATCAACCTGTGCATTTCGGTTGCCCTGGTCATCCTGGTCGTTTTCATCTTCCTTCGCAGCGGGCGGGCGACCCTTATCCCGAGCGTGGCGGTTCCCGTGTCCTTGATTGGCACTTTCGGCGTCATGTACCTGTGCCATTACAGCATCGATAACCTCTCACTGATGGCCCTGACGATTTCAACCGGGTTTGTGGTCGATGACGCCATCGTCGTCATCGAGAACATCACCCGCTACCTCGAGCAGGGCATGAGCCCCATGGACGCCGCGCTTAAAGGCGTTCGCGAGGTCGGCTTCACGGTCCTGAGCATCAGTATTTCGCTGGTGGCCGTGTTCACTCCCCTTGTCCTGATGGCCGGCATCGTCGGGCGCCTTTTCCGCGAATTTGCCGTCACTCTCTCGGTGGCCATCATGGTCTCTCTGGCGGTGTCTCTGACGGCGACGCCGATGATGTGCTCTCGCCTCCTCAAGCATCGCCGCGATGAGGACCACGGACGCCTCTACATGGCGAGTGAGAGGGCCTTCAACTGGGTGCTGGGCCATTATCAGCGCAGCCTGGCGCGCGTGTTGCGCCATCCGGCCATCACGCTGGGGGTGCTCTTCCTCACGATCGCCCTCAATATCTTTCTGTTCATCGAGGTGCCAAAGGGCTTCTTCCCCCAGCAGGACAACGGGACGGTTTTCGGCGGCATGCAGGGCGCCCAGGACGCCTCGTTCCCAGCCATGCGGCAGGTCGCCGGGCGCTTTGTCAACCTGATCAAGACCGACCCCGCCGTCGCGAACGTCATGGCCTTCACCGGCGGGGGCGGCGCGGCCAACAGCGGCTTCGTCTATATCGGATTGAAGCCCGTCGAACAGCGCAGAATCTCCTCCAGCCAGGTCATCAACCGGATACGGCCCAAGCTGGCCCCGGTGCCCGGGGCGGGGGTGTTCCTGCAAGCCGGCCAGGACTTGCGCATCGGCGGGCGGCAAAGCAACGCCCAGTTTCAATACACGATTCAGAGTGACAACCTGCAGGATTTGGTCAAATGGGGACCTTTGCTGTTGCAGCAAATGAGGAAACTGCCGGGTTTCACGGACGTCAACAGCGATCAGCAAAACAATGGCCTGCAGGCCTCGCTGGTCTATGATCGGCTGACCGCCTCCCGTATGGGGATCAACCCCAAGGTGATCGATAACACCCTTTACGACGCCTTCGGCCAAAACCAGGTTTCGACGATGTACACGGCGCTTAACCAATACCACGTCGTCATGGAGGTCGACCCGAGGTTCTGGCAAAGCCCCAAAGGGTTGGAGAGTATCTACCTGCGCTCCACCAACGGCGGGCAGGTTCCTTTGAGCGCCATCGCCCGGTTCGAGCCTACCACCGCCCCCATCACCGTAAGCCACCAGGGCCAGTTCCCCTGCGTCACAGTCTCGTTCAACCTCTCCCCCGGCGTCGCCCTCAGCGACGCCGTGAAGACGATCCACCAGATGGAACAGCGCATCGGGATGCCCGATCGCGTCCAGGGGAGCTTTTCCGGAACTCTGCAAGCATTTCAAACTTCCCTGGCCAGCGAACCCATTTTGATCCTAACGGCCCTCTTTTCCGTGTACATCGTCCTGGGGATCCTCTACGAGAGTTACATTCACCCGGTCACGATTCTCTCCACTCTGCCCTCGGCGGGCGTCGGCGCCGTATTGGCCCTGATGCTCTTTCACACCGACCTGAGCCTGATCGCGCTGATCGGCGTCGTGCTGCTCATCGGGATCGTCAAGAAGAACGCAATCATGATGATTGATTTCGCCCTCGCCGCCGAGCGCGAGCAGGGCAAGCCGCCCGCCGAGGCGATTTATCAGGCCTGCGTTTTGCGCTTCCGGCCCATTATGATGACGACGATGGCCGCCATGTTCGGCGCGCTGCCACTGGTTTTGGGCAGAGGCACCGGCTCCGAGCTGCGCCGGCCCCTTGGGATCGCGATCGTTGGAGGATTGTTGGTAAGCCAGGTTCTCACGCTTTACACCACACCGGTCGTGTACCTCTACATTGACCGTTTGCGGCTCCGATGGGTCGCTTGGCGGCACCGCCCGGCCACTCGTCCCCAGCCGGCTCTAGGATGAACAATGAGAAGCAAAGCTCGAAACAGCCTATTGAATCACATTTCAATCGCCACGGCGCCCTTATGGAGCGCGCCGGCAGAGCGAAGCGGCGATGGCGCTTTCCCTCCGAAGCCAAAGCGGTGTCGCGCTTCGCTTGCCACCGCACTCCATAACAACAGGCTCGCCTGCGGGCTGCTTTTGTGGACCTGCCTGCTTGGCGCCGGCGGGTTCTTCAGCGGCTGCAACCTCGCTCCGAAATACCAGCCGCCCACGGTCCAAACTCCCGCCGGTTTCAAGGAACTGCCCCCGCAAAGCCCCGAAGTCACCAACCTCTGGAAGATTGCGCAGCCCAGCGACGCCCTCATTCGAGGCAATTGGTGGGAGGTCTTCACCAACACTCAATTGAGTGCCCTCGAAGCGCAGGTCGCCGTCTCCAACCAGAACGTCGCCGCGGCTTTTGCCAATTTCCTTTCCGCCCGCGCCATCGTCAAGGAAGCGCGCGCCCAGTTGTTCCCGACGCTCACCGCCAACCCGGCTGTCACGCGCCAACGGCAGCAAATCTCGGGGAGTCCGTCCGGCGCCGCGACGCTCACCGCTTATTCGATTCCGCTGGACGCCTCCTGGCAACCCGATTTTTGGGGCCGGATTGGAAACACAGTCCGAGCCGATTCGCTTGAAGCGCAGGCCACCGCCGGCGACTTGCAGAACACCCGCCTTGGGGCCCAGGCGGAGCTGGCGATGGATTTTTTCGAACTGCGCTCTCAGGACAGCCTGATCCGTCTGTACAATGACACCGTCAAGGCTTACCGGGAGGCGCTCGATCTGACCAAGGTCCGCTCCCAGAAGGGGGTTGGCATCGCTTCGGAGGAGGATGTTGCGCAAGCCGAGACTCAACTCGACACGGCCGAAGCCCAAGCGACCAACCTGGCCATCCTGCGCGCGCAGCTTGAGCACGCCATTGCCATCCTGGTCGGCAAACCCCCTGCGAGCCTCTCGATCCCGTTTGAGCCTCTATCAACAAGCCCGCCGATCCCCCCCGTGGGTGTTCCGTCCCGGCTTCTGGAACGGCGCGCGGATATTGCCGCGGCGGAGCGTCGCGTAGCCGAGGCCAATGCCCGCATCGGCATCGCCAAGGCCGCCTATTATCCCAATGTCACCTTGAGCGCCTCGGCCGGGTTCGAGAGCGCCGCGACCTCCAGCCTCTTGAATTGGTCCAGTCGCGTTTGGTCGGTGGGCGCGGGGCTGGCCGAGACGATCTTCGATGCCGGCCTGCGCAAGGCCACCGTCCAGCAATTCCGGGCCGCCTACGACAACACCGTAGCCACGTACCGCCAAACCGTGCTGACCGCCTTTCAACAGGTCGAGGATGATCTCGCGGCTCTGCACACGCTCGCCCACCAGATCGAGCAACAAGAAACCGCCGTCAAGGCCTCGGAGAGATACCTGGATTTGGCCACCGCCCGCTACAAACTGGGGATCGACAGCTACCTCAACGTGATCACCGCCCAAACCACGCTTTTGGTCAATCGCCAAACCCTCGTCGGTCTCCGGACGCAGCAGATGACCGCGAGCGTCCAACTGGTTCAGGCCGTAGGCGGCGGCTGGGATGTCTCGCAAATGCCCTCGCGCAAGGAAATCCTCTCGAAGGCCCCTAAATCACCGTCCCGTGCGGAATGACCGCGTTCTTGGGGATGACGACAATCCCATTGCGGATGTAATAATTCGTGCCGTCGACGCTTTGGGGCTTGCCGGAAGGCGAGATGACCACGTCGTTTCCGATCCTCGCGTTCTTGTCCACGATCGTGTTCTCGATGCGGCAATTGGCGCCGATGCCGACCCTGGGGATGCCGTTTTTTTCGTGCTCCAGGATCGACTCGAGCGATTCGTAGTAGTCCGTGCCCAGGAGGACCACGCGGTTGAGGACGGTTCCGGCGTTCACGATGCACCGCAGGCCGATGATGCTGTGGATGATCGTGGCGCGGTTGATAATGCAGCCGTCGGAAATAATCGCGTGGTCGATCTGCGCGCCGTTGATCTTCGAGCCGGGCAGGAAGCGCAGGCGGCTGAAAATAGGAGCGGCCATGTCGAAGAAGTTGAACCGCGGCAGCTCGCTGGCGAGGTCGAGGTTGGCTTCGAAGAAGGCGCGGATGGTCCCGATGTCCTCCCAATAGCCTTCGAAGACGAAGGAGCAGACGCGGCACTTTTCGATGGCCTGGGGAATGATGTGTTTGCCGAAATCGGTAAGCGTGTTGTCCAGGAGGCGGCGGATGACGTCGCGGTTGAATACATAGATGCCCATCGAGGCCAGGAACGACTCCTCGGAGCGATGGATGCC
>CAZZFF010000148.1:0-14584 GCA_964653485.1 uncultured Verrucomicrobiota bacterium
AATCCCGCCCCGGCGAGACACGCTTCAAAGTCCGGCTTCCCCTCAGGCGGGATCAACCGGCCGCAGCCCGGCTGGAGACCCCCGATTTCGCGGCGGAAGGGCACCCGGCCGCCGGTTGACGGCGGATAATGACGCGGCCAGGAAGGCCGCGCAAAAAAGGCGCCGAGATACACCCGTTATTCGGCATCCGGCAGTTTGTCTTCCTTATAGCTGGCGAGGGTTTTGCGAAACGCGTCGCGTTGATCTTCAGCGGCGAGGGTGATGGCCTTTTCCTGCACTTCGAGGGCCTTGTCTTTCTTGCCCTGCATGAAGAGGGCGCGGGCCAGGGTGTCGAGGATGGCGGGGTCTTTGTTTTGAGAGGCGTCGTTGGCGCGGGTGGCGATTTTCTCAGCCAGCGGGAGGTCGCGGTCTTTGATGCCCTCGTGGGTGAGCAATTCCCAGGCTAACTGGTTCTGCAGAGCGGGGTTGTCTTTGTTGGCGTCGCTGACCTCGCCGGCGAGTTTGGCAGCGCCCTTGGAATCGCCCTTGCCCAGGAGGATGGCGAAGCGGGCGGCACCGAGGTTGGCCTGCTGGCCGGCAGGGAGGAGCTTCTGGATTTCAGCCAGGCTGGACTCGGCCTTGTCCCATTGCTTGTCCTGCATGGCTTGGGAGAACTCGCGGGAGACCTTCATGAGCTGGTCCTGGTTCTGGGTGACCTTGTCGGACTCGGCGGCGGCCTTCTTGATGTCGAAGTTACCAGCCAGGACCTGCTCGATGACCTGTTCTTTGAGTTCCATCGGGTGGCCGATCCACGCAACGACACCAGATTTGTCCACGAGGAAGGCAGAGGGGATTCCATTTCGGCCGGCGGCTTCCATCCAGGTTTCAGCCATCTTGCCCTTGTCGCTGCCGTTTTTGTCATCCAGGGCGACCCGGTAGGTCATCTTGTCGCCCATTTTCTCGACGAACGGCGCGACCAGCGACTCGTCGTGTTCGAAGCAATCCTGGCCAATGACGACGAGGCCCTTGTCCTTGAACTTGACATAGATTTCGTTGAGGTGGGGAATGGAGGCGCGGCAGGGGGGACACCACGTGGCCCAGAACTCGACGATGTATGCCTTGTCGCGTTCAAACTCTTTGACCGGGTCGCCTTGCACCCATTTGGCGACCTGGAGTTTGGGGGCGGGGTCGCCGACCTTGAGCGTGACGGCGCGGGCGGGGCCGACAGTTGCGCCCGCTACGAGGGCGAGCGCTGCCGTAATCAATTTGACCGCTGCTGTGTTCTTCATTTTCGACCTTTCAGGGTGACCGCGGGCAACCCCGCGGGGATTGTTAGTGCTCGTCTGAACCGAGCTTTGCAATATATTGCAGCCGCCGTGGAATGCAACCACGGCAACTTTTCCGATGCAATTCTCCCGGGCTCTGCTACACTGCGGGCACAATGGTCCTGACCCAAAACGAACTGAGGAGTTTGACCGAGGCAAGAACCGGCTCGCCGCACGAGTTGCTCGGGCTGCATGTGATGGGGGACGGCACCGGCTTGGTGGCGCGGGCGTTGCTGCCCGATGCCGCGGAGGCGCGGATCGAACCCGTCCTGGAGAAGGACATGCCGGTGATCAAGCTGGAGCGGATTCCCAAGACCGCCGTGTTCGAGGGTGTCACGCACGAGGCCAAGCGGGTTTATGCCTACGACCTGGTGATTACGGACAAAGCCGGGAAGGTCCGCCGCACGCGGGACGCGTATTCCTTCCTGCCGACTTTGGGCGAAGGGGACCTCTATCTTTTTGGCAAAGGGGACGAGAGGCGGATTTACGACAAGCTGGGGTCGCATTTGCGGCAGGTCGACGGCGTGGCAGGGGCCAGCTTTGCCGTTTGGGCCCCCAACGCCCAGCATATCAGCGTGGTGGGTGACTTCAACGGCTGGGACGGCCACTATCACCAGATGCGTTCGCTAGGCTCCTCCGGGGTGTGGGAGGTTTTTATTCCCGGAGTGAGCGAGGGGGCGCGTTACAAGTATGAAATCCGCGACGCGCGCGGGCGCGTGAGCCTCAAGACCGACCCGTACGGATTCTATTTCGAGACGCCGCCCAAGAACGCGGCGATCGTGTGGGACAATCGGCGGTTCGAGTGGACCGACCAGGACTGGCTCAACCAGCGCCGGCAGCGCAACGCGCTACGGGCGCCGCTGAGCATCTACGAGATGCACCTGGGGTCCTGGCGCAGACCATCGGCCGAAGAATTCCCGGGCTACCGGGACTTGGCGGGGCCGCTGATTAGCTATCTCAAGGAGATGGGCTTCACCCATGTCCAGTTCATGCCGGTGGCCGAACACGCCTACTATCCCTCCTGGGGTTACCAGGTCACGGGCTTTTACGCGCCCAGCAGCCGGTATGGGAATCCGGAGGATTTTCAATTTCTGATCAATGCCCTGCACGAGGCAGGCATCGGGGTGATTATTGACTGGGTGCCGGCCCATTTTCCGCGCGACGATTGGGCGCTGGCGCGCTTCGACGGCACGGCCCTGTACGAGCACGAGGACCCGCGGCGGGGCGCGCACCAGGATTGGGGCACGCTGATCTTCAACTACGCCCGGAACGAGGTGAGCAATTTCCTCACCGCCAACGCGCTGTTCTGGTGCGAGCGGTTTCACATCGACGGCCTGCGGGTGGACGCGGTGGCCTCGATGCTCTACCTGGATTACTCGCGCAAGCCGGGAGAGTGGCTGCCAAACCAATACGGCGGACGCGAGAACCTCGAGGCGGTCGAGTTCCTGCGCCGATTCAATCACCTGACTTATACCGAGTGCCCGGGCGTGATGACGATCGCCGAGGAGTCCACCGCCTGGCCGCTGGTGACCCGTCCGCCATACCTTGGCGGTCTCGGATTCTCCTTCAAGTGGAACATGGGTTGGATGCACGACACGCTGGACTATTTCAGCCGCGACCCGATCTACCGGCAGTACCACCAGAACGAATTGACCTTCGCCATGCTCTACCACCATCACGAGAACTTCATCCTGCCTCTCTCGCATGACGAAGTGGTGCATGGGAAACGCTCGCTGCTGGGCCGGATGCCCGGCGACGATTGGCAACGGTTCGCCAACCTGCGCGCGTTGCTGGGTTACCAGTGGCTCTTTCCGGGCAAGATTCTGCTGTTCATGGGAGGGGAGTTTGGCCAGAGCGACGAATGGAACGCGAACGACCAGTTGCAGTGGTGGCTGCTTGAGGCGGGACCGTATCACCGCGGCCTCCAACGGTTTGTGAAGGACTTGAACCGGCTCTACGCGGCCCAACGCTGTCTGTGGGAAACGGATTACGAGGCGGGCCGCTTTTCCTGGCTCGACTGCAGTGACCATGCGAACAGCATCCTGTCCTTTGTGCGGCAGGACGCCCAAGGCGGCGGCCAACTGGCGGTCATCCTGAACTTGACGCCCGTGCCCCGGTACCGCTACCGGCTCGGTCTGCCGCGGCCCGGCAAATGGCGCGAGGTCCTCAACAGCGACGCGGCGGCCTACGGCGGGAGCAACGTGGGCAATCTCGGCGGGGTCATCGCCAACGATTACAAGTCCCACCGGCAACCCTGGTCGGCCGAATTCACCCTGCCTCCGCTGAGCATCACGGCCTTCCAAGCCGAGCCCAGCAAGCCCTTGTGACGCGCCGGCTCACGACTTGCCCACGTAGCGGTTCAAGCGGCTCCGGTGGTGGCGGTGGCGGCGGGTGGGTCCGAACCGTCTCCAGGCAAGGTAACCCATGAAGAGGACGCATGCGCCGGCCAAGGCGCAGGCCATGAAGGTAACCAGAGGCTCGAAACTAAAGGGGTAAACATCCATAACGCCCCATCAACACAACTGCTCTCGACACGTCTTTCATCCCGCGCCAACCAGATTATCTCTTGGCGCGGGGAAAACAAGGCAAAAAGTGCCACTGTGGAAACGGCGTGGGGTGCCGTAGAAGGCCCTTCCATTTCCATCTGACAAATGGTATTTTAAATGCCATGAAGACAGAAACGCTTCAAATGGACAAAGCGGGACGCGTGGTGCTTCCGAAGCCGCTTCGGGATCGGTTCAATCTTCTGCCGGGGGACAAGCTTCGCCTCTCCGTGGAAGGGAACAGTTTCAGGCTGGAACCTACGAGGGCAGGCGGCAAGCTAGTCAGGGAGGGCAGCGTTCTCGTCTTCTCCGGGGGATTTGCCGAACCAATGACGACCGAGAAGGTCAATGAGATGATAAGACAAGACCGAGAAGACAGGATCGGAGCCGGAATGGGCGGGCCGCGCGGAAGATGAAGGTTTTTCTCGATACGAATGTGCTGGTGGCGGCATGCATCGCGGAGCATGAGCACCACGCTCGCGCCCTCCCGGTGGTTCAAGGGGTCCACGACGGCAGGATGGAAGGCTTTGTGAGCGGGCATAGTCTCTTGGAAATGCATGCTGTCCTGACTCGGTGGCCCCGGGTTCCGCGAATCACGGCGCTTGAAGCGTCCACGCTTATCGCTGACAACATCGTGAAGCATTTTTCCGTAGTGGCCCTTGGGGGCAAAGAATACGGCGAGCTTGCTCTGAAGCTCGGACAAAATGGCGTCATCGGTGGGGAGAGCTATGACGCTCTGCATTTGGCTTGCGCTGAGAAGAGCGGAGCTGAGCGGATATATACCTTCAATGTCCGCCACTTTACGGAGTTGGCGGGGCATCTCGCGAATAGGATCACGGCGCCGTGACTGGAACTTGCTTTCCATCGACAAGGCGCGCGATTCGGAGCGGGTTCCCGTCTTTGAGGGCGTCGGGGAGCAAGTTCTGAGGGAAGTCCTGGTAGCAGACGGGGCGGACGAACCGATAGAGGGCGGCCGTGCCGACGGAGGTAAAGCGCACGTCTGTGGTCGAGGGGTATGGGCCGCCGTGGTGCATCGAGGGACAGACCTCGACGCCTGTGGGGAAGCCGTTGATGATCAAGCGGCCTGCCTTCCGTTCCAAGAGCCGGAGCAACGGCCGGGCCTGGGCGAGGTCCTCGGATGTGCCGTGGACAGTGGCGGTGAGCTGGCCTTCGAGGCTGCGGGCGGCAGTCTGGAGTTCGTCGAGGGTCGGCGCGGAGATGATCAGGGCAAAAGGGCCGAAGAGTTCGCCTGCCAGTTCGCGGCGGTTCAGGAAATTGGCCAGGTCGGTGCGCGTCACGACGGCCTGGCCATGGGTCTGCTTCGCGTCCGCCGTCTCTTTGGAACGGGCCACCAGCTCGATGCCGGGCGTTGCGGAAACCTGGGTCAGGCCATCGTAGTAGGATTGCCAAATACCCGCGTGAAGCATGGTTGCCGGGGCCACCGCTTCGAGCGAGCGCGCCAGCACGTCCTGGAACTCATCCCAGCCTGCCCCGCGCACGCCAAACACCAAGCCGGGCTTGGTGCATAACTGTCCCACGCCGGACGTCATCGAGGCGCGGAGCCCTTCGGCGATCTGCGAGGCCCGCTCGCGCAACGCGCCAGGCAGAATGAACAACGGGTTGACGCTGCTCATCTCGGCGAAGACGGGGATAGGCTCGGGGCGCGCGGCGGCGGCATCGAATAAGGCCCGGCCGGCTTTGCGGGAGCCGGTGAAGCCGACGGCGCGGGTCAACGGGTGGCGCACCAGTGCCTGCCCAAGGTCTTTGCCGACGCCGTGAAGCATGGAAAACACCCCCGCCGGCAGGTGACATGCCTCAACCGCGCGCCGGACGGCCCCCGCCACCAACTCGGACGCGCCCGGGTGCCCGCTATGGGCTTTAACGACCACGGGGTTGCCGGTGGCCAGCGCCGAGGCGGTGTCGCCACCCGCCACTGAGAAGGCGAGAGGGAAGTTACTGGACCCGAAAACGACAACCGGGCCGATGGGGACGAGCATGCGCCGCAGGCCGGGTTTGGCCAGCGGTTGGCGGTCCGGGACAGCGGTGTCGATGCGCGCATCCACCCAGGAGCCTTCGCGAGCGACCTGGGCGAAGAGACAGAGTTGGCCGGCGGTGCGCGCACGTTCACCGATCAGGCGCGCCTCCGGCAGCCCTGTTTCCTGGTGAGCCCGGGAAATGAGCGCGTCGCCCAAGGCGATGATTTCACCGGCGATGCGTTCGAGGAAGGCCGCTCGCTCCGCCCCGGTTGTTTGCCCGAAGACAGCCAGGGCCGCCTCGGCCAATTCGAGGGCTGCGTCCGCCTCTTTCGCGCCGGCCCTGTAAAACTCCGGGGCGATGGGGCTGCTATCGAGCGGGCTGACGGCGCGGAAGGTCTCGCCTGTGCCGGTGCTGAGTTGATCGCCGATGAAACAATGGCCGTGCAAGTTCATAATCATAAGTCAAACGACCGCCACGGGGTTTTCCAGGCGGCCAATTCCGGAGACCTCGATTTCGACGAGGTCCCCCGCCTGGAGCGTGAAGGCATCGGGCGGGACGATGCCTGTGCCGGTGAGGAGGACGGCGCCGCGCGGGAAGCTCTGGCTGCGAAAGAGGAAGCGGGCCAACTCATCGAAGCCGCGCTTGATTTGGCCGACCGAACTTTGGCCGGTGAAGACGGTTTGGCCCTGGCGGCGGATGGCCAGGCGGATGGTCCATTCGCGGGCCGCGGTTTCCGGAGCGCCGAGCCGTATCCAGGGGCCGAGGGCGCAGGACCGGTTATAGATTTTGGCCTGCGGGAGATACAGCAAGTTCTCGCCCTCGATGTCGCGCGCGCTCATGTCGTTGCCGATGGTATAGCCCACGATGCGTCCGCGGGAATTGAGGACCAGGGCCAGTTCCGGCTCCGGCACGCTCCAGCGGGCGTCCGCGCGAATGCCGACAGGCTCGCCGCTCGCAACCACCTTTTCCGCCGGCGACTTGAAAAACAACTCGGGCCTCTCGGCCGCGTAAACCCGGTCGTAGGCGGTGGCGCTGAAGCCGGATTCCTGCATGCGGGCCGCCTTGCTGCGCAAGTAAGTGACTCCGGCCGCCCAGACCTCCTGCCCTTCGAGGGGGGAGCACAGCCGCACGCCGGCCAACCCGAGGCGCGGCAGGTTCCGCGAGACTATTTGGTTGAGCTGGGCGACGGGGTCGTCGGTTTCGAGCAGGGGTTGCATCTGGAGCACGCCCGCCGGGGTGAGGTCCACCAACGTCGAGGGGTCGAGCACCAGGCCGATACGGGGCTGGCTTTGCTGGTCTTGAAAGCGGCAGAGGTTCATGGTTGAGTCAGGGCTTGGGTCGGACGGGCAGGGCGAACGGGACGGATTGGAGGGGCGCTTTTGGGCAAAAGGAACGCCAGGCCGGCGCAGGCCATCATGCCCGCCCCAAGCACAGTGAAAGGGATGGCCGTGCTGTGGTATTCCTTGGTCAGCCAGCCGACGATGTCATTTCCGACGTATCCGCCCACGTTGCCGAAGGCGTTAACCAGGCCGATGATAACGGCCATGACATTGCGAGGCAGGGTTTCGCTGGGGATGGCCCAAAACGGGGCCATGGCGGCGAAGGGTCCCGGAATCGCCAGGCACATCAAGCCGTAAGAAAGCCAGAACTCCCGCCGCAACACCACGCTCAGGATAAGGCAGGTCCCGCTCAGGGCGTACGCCGCGGCGACGTGCCTCCGCCGCTCACGGGTCTTGTCCGAATGCCAGGAATTGAGGACCATCATGACGGCCGTCACCCCGTAGGGCAAGGCGAACAAGATGCCGTATTGGAGGGCGCTGAAGCCGCGGCCCTTCAGACCGGTGGTAAAGAAGGTCATGCAGCCGTAGGCCGCGCAGTTGTGCAGGAAATAAATCACGAGCATGACGAGAACGGAGGGTTTCCAAATCCTCGCCATCCAGGAGACGGTCTTGGGCGGCTCCAGCTCGGCGCTTTCCTTCTCCAGGACGCATTCGAGGTACTCGCGTTCGCCGGCGGAGAGCCAGTTGGCCTGGCGGGGATGGTCGCGGATGCAGAACCACCAGATGGGCAGCCAGATAAAAGGCAGGGCGCCCTCGAGCATGATCATCGTATGCCAGCCGCAAACGCCCAGGAGCCAGCCGGTGAGCGGCGCGGAGCCTGCCACGGCGAGCGGTTGGCAGAGGTTCCAGTAAGCATTGGCGCGCGCCCGTTCGTCGCGCGGAAACCAACAGGCGAGCAGGACCAACGAGGCCGGAAACACCCCGCTCTCGGCCACTCCGAGGAGGAAGCGCATCACCTCGAATTGCCGGAAGCTGCGCGACATCCCGCAGCCTACCGCGCACAGCCCCCAGAAAACCAGGCACAGGCTGATCACCTTGCGCGCGCTCCAGCGCGAGGCCCAATAGCCTCCCGGAATTTGCAGCAGGATGTAGCCCAGAAAAAAAATGCCCGCCGCCTGCCCCTTCATCCGGTCGTCCATCGCCAGGTCCTTCATCAGGCTCGAAATCCCGGGGTCCAGCGCCAGGGAAACGTTGGTGCGATCCACGTACGAAATGGTGTACATGATCAGCGCGACCGGAATAATCCGCATCCAGCGTTGTTGATTCATATCGGCGCAGCGGCGCCACAGTCTTGTACCAGCCTGGTCCGGGCGCGTCGATAGAATAGTCACCCAACTGATCAACTGCTCATTATGAAACCCAAGCAGCAGCGCGCCGGGCATTACTTATGCACCACATCCCATTAACACCCCCATTCATGGGGGTGTTGAGGCCGACGGGAGGACGTATAACCGTGATAACGGTTTTCCGACGTGGCGCACGGGCTCCAAGACGCAGACAAACCGTTGGAAACGGTTACTTTCCCGTGCGGCCGCCTTTTTTGCGCGGCGAAGCAACTTTTTCTTTCCGGCGGGGTTTAATCCGCGGCCCATTCCGAGCCGGCGCGGCTGGGGACGGGTTGTCGAGTGACATGATGAGCAAGTTCGTTACATTTTGTAAGTTTGCCGGGGTTCTCGCCGTGGTGGTGCTGGCGGGCGTTTTGCTCGGCTGGCTGGGCACCGGCGGCGGATGGGGTTCGGAGAGCCGGCCGCCTGAGGAGCCGTCGCCCGGTCCGGACTCGGTCAGCGCCAAACTTGTCGCTCAGCCGGCGGACCGCGAGGTTGCGCGCGGCCCTGCGCCTCGTCCCGCGAGCGTCCTCCCTGTCGCGCGAGAGGCTGTGGCGGTCTCGGAGACGCTCACCAACTGGGAAGACAAGGTTGACGAGATTTTGACCTCCGATGTCCCGGAGGCGGACAAGGCCAAGAAGATGATCGAGCTTTTTCCGCGCCTGCCGGAAAAGGGCCAGGTCGAGGTTGCCCAGCACCTATCCAACCTCGTGTCCGACCAGGATTACGCCTCTTTGGGACGGTTCCTCACCAATTCCACCTTGCCTGAGCCGGTGCTGGACGTGCTGGTGGCCGACGTGCTCAACCGGCCCAATAGCTTGAAACTTCCCGCCCTGCTCGGTGTCGCCCGCGACCCGCAGAACCCCAAGGCCGGCGAGGCCAAAGACATCCTTCGACTCTTCCTCGAAGAGGACTACGGCGCGGACTGGAACGCCTGGCAGGCCAAGGTGACCCAGTGGCTGGCGGATAACCCGGACTGATTGCCGCATGACCTTGCTGGAATGCGCCATCGAAGAATCCGTCGCCGTCACCCGGGGGCTGAGCGCGTTGGAGGCCTCCTTGAACCGGGCCGCCCGGATGGTGCTGGGCTGCCTCGCCTCGGGCCATAAACTGCTGGTCTGCGGCAACGGCGGCAGCGCCTCGGATGCCACGCACCTCGCCACCGAATTCCTCTGCCGCTACCGCGAAGACCGCCGGCCGTATCCCGCCCTGTCGCTCACGGCCAACGGCGAATTCATGACCGCCGTTTGCAACGATTACAATGCCGAAGAGGTCTTCGCGCGGCAGGTCTGGGCCTTGGGCCAGTCCGGGGACCTGCTCATCGCCTTCACCACCAGCGGCAAATCGCGCAACGTCCTGCGCGCCCTCCAGGAAGCCAAGAACAGAGGCATGGAGAGCGTCTGCTTCCTTGGCCGCGACGGCGGGTTCACCCGGGGCGTCGCGACCCTCGACCTGTTGGTCCCGGGCAACGCCACCGCCCGTATCCAGGAAGCCCATAAACTGCTCTTCCATGTCCTGTGCGAAACGGTGGACGGCCAATTGCCAAAGGCGTGAGCACTATTTACCAATAACCAATCCTCGATGGTCAATTCCCAATCAGATTCCTCTGACTAAGACGCTCCAGCTCACGGTTTTTCCGGGACGGAAATCTCATCCCCGTTCCGGAGCCATAAGTCGGGGCCTGGCCAGGGCTGGCCTGAGCAGTCGAGGACCAGCTCATACGACTGGCCGGTGGCCGCATCCCGGCGTTTGACCTGGACGCGGGAGAGATCGGAGGAGGCGCGCAACAGACCGGAGCCATAGAGCACGGGGAGGAGGAGGAACGCGGGAGGTTTCCCCGTTCGGATGCCCTCACTGCTGGAGACGGTCCCGGGAGGTTCGGTGGTTTGCAGGCTCAAGAGGAGGTTGGTGGTCTGGCCTTTGACCGTCAATTGCACATGACGATCCACGAGGTCTTTGAGCCTGGCCAGCGTTTCCTCCGGCAAGCCCTGCCAGACCGCGTTGATCGGATGGTCCGCCTCCGGGATTTCGACGACGTCGCCCCATTGGAGTTGCTCCCCGGCGTAGTGGCTGACGAGGTGCTGGAGGGCAACGTCCAAATTGAGCGGGGTGGTGGTCCAGCCCAGTCCATCCTTGCTTGGATGGCGAATGGTCACGTGGTCCAGTTCCGGGAAGGCCAGGGAGCCGCGCCGTGTCCAACTTGACTTTTGGTAGGACTGCCCTTGGTTCCGGGGGTTGGCCGTGACGAACCCATAATGAGCGGCGATAAGTTCCAACAGGGTGAAGTGGTTGTAGTCGTTTGTCCCTTTGGCGAAGACGACCTCGGAGAAGTTGGCCGACGGCCGGCGGACTTCAATCACGTCCATTCGCGGCAGTTCCTCGATGGCGCCATGCTTGCGCAGGAGTTCGACAATTTCGTTCTGTATTGTCTGGGATGATCCGAAGCGTGATGGACCCGGGACCGGTGGCCTGAAGTCCTTCGCCAGGGCTAGAGGCACGGCGCCGGACTTATTCCGGAGGTTGGGGTTGGCCCCTTTGGCCAGCAGCAGGTCAACCATTTCCTTGTTGCCTCGCACGGCATAAAACAGCGGGGTTTGACCCTGTTTGTCCTTGAGATTCGGGTCGGCCTTGGCCTCCAGCAGGGTCGCGGCGATCGTTGTGTCCGCAAGCCCGGCAGCGCAGTCCAGCGGCGTCCTGCCGCCATTATCCTGGCGGTTGACCTCGGCGTGATTTGCCAGAAGGAGCTTGACCATCTCCTTGTGCTGTCCCATCACGGCCAAATGCAAGGGTGTCAAGCCTTCCGAATCGGGAATGTTCGGGTCGGCCTTGCGGGCCAGGAGCAGTTGGGCGATCTCCTTCTGGTCGTCGTTGACCGCCGCTCTCAAGGGAGTCAATCCGGCGGGGTTCGCTCCTGGCGCGGAGACCTGGGCGTTGGGATTGGCGCCGCTCTCGATCAACATCGTGACGAGTTCCGGGCTGCCGACCCTGACGGCAAAGAACAGGGGAGAGCCCCATTCTCCGCCTTGGGTTTGCATTGTTGTCGCTTCGCATTCGAGGTTGACCTCCGCCTTGGCCGCGAGCAGGAGTTTAACTGCCGCCAAGTGCTTGCCCAGGATGGCCCCGATGAGCGGAGTGGCTGCGTGGGTTCTTTCAAATGACGAGCCGGGACTATATTGGGCACGCCCGGTGTTCTTTACATTGACCTCCGCTTTGTGGGCCAGCAGCAGCTCCACCAAGGCGGTTTGCCCGGCGGCGGCGGCCAGGTGGAGGGGGGTGTCGCCCCGGCTATTGCCGGCGTTCACGTCGGCTTTGGCCGCCAACAGGACCTCAGCGACGCTCCTGAACCCTTCCGAGGCGGCCCAGTGGAGAGGGGTGTCACCCCTTTCATTGCGGGCGTTCACGTCGGCTTTGGCCGCCAATAGGGCTTCGACCACGCTCTTGAATCCAGCGCCGGCCGCTCTGTGCAGCGGGGTTCTGCCCGAGGCATCCGGGGCATCGACGGTGGCGCCATGCTTGAGCAGCAATTCCACGATGGCCAGATGCCCGCGGCCTGCCGCCTCAGCCAAGGCCGTCGTCGCCGCCCCGCCTCTCATGAGGTTGACATCCGCCCCGCTCTTCACCAAAAACTGGGCTACCATCAATTGTCCTTGTTCCGCGGCCTTGATCAAAGGCGAAGGTCCCCCCCGCTCGGACGCGTTGATCAAGTCCGGGCTGTTCCGGACCATCTCCTGAATCCGGGCGACTTCCTCCAGTTCCGCGGACGTGGCGGCCGGCGGCGCCGCCGCAAGCGAGGCAGGTTGGCCGGCGTCGAGCGCCGCCTTGCGGCGCTTAATTTCGAGCAGGTCCCGCTGGGCCGTCAGAAGGTCGTCTTCAGGCAGAACGCCCGCCTTGTAAGAGGCCTGCCGCAGGGCCAGCTTTTTCTCAAGGACTTTGATTTCCTCATCGAGCAGCCGTTTCTGCTCGGCGGTGGCGGGCGGTTGCCCGGCGGGGAGGACGGTCTGAGCGGGCAGATGCTGCCGGCTCAGTTCCGCCAGCGGCGTCTGGTCGGCGAACTCGCGCACGATGCGCTCGTATTGTGCCAGGGCCTCGTTCGTGTTCCCCAGTTTGCGATAGCACTCGCCCAATCGGAACACGGCCGTGGCCCCCAGTTTTCGGTCTCTGTCGAATTGGGCGATGACCGACTGGTACGCCTGGATGGCCGCGGCCAGGTCGTGGTTGGCTTCCTCCTCGAATAGCCCTTTTTGCAAGGCCGATGTAAGGTCGTTGGTTCCGGCGCCAACGAGGTTCGTCAGCGCCACAAGCAGTCCGCTCAGCAAAACTTTTATGTTCATAGTCCGATCCATTTCGGCTCGATTATGAAACACCGCGTCTCGCCGGTTGTCACCGTTTTGTAAAATCACCCTGCCTACGGCGCCGGTTGCTGCTGGGTCAGGCAGTGGAGGGTGCCGAAGCCCAGCACAAGGTCCACGGCGTGAATGCCCACCACGGGGCGGTCTTTGAACAACTCCGCCAGTGTGCCCAGGGCGACGCGGTCGTTGGGGTCGTTGAAGGTCGGCACGAGGACGGCGGCATTGGAGATGTAGAAATTGGCGTAGCTGGCGGGCAGGCGGGAGCGTCCGAAATAGAGCGGGGCGGGCATGGGCAGCGGCACCACCTCCGGTTTCGAGCCGTCCTCGAGCCGGAGTTCCCGGATGCGCTCCCAGTTCCGAGCCAGAGGCCGGTAGTTGATGTCCTTGGGGTTGGTCTCCTTGACGAGCACGACCGTGTTGCGATTGACGAAGCGGCAGATGTCGTCGATATGGCCGTGGGTATCATCGCCTGCCGGGCCTGCGGCCAGCCAAAGCACCTTCGGCGCCCCGAGGCACTGTTTGAGGGTCTGCTCGAACTCGCTTCGCCCAAGCCCCGGATTGCGGACCTGGACTTTCGGGTCGAGGTAGCATTCCTCCGTGGTGAGCAGCGCGCCATGACCGTTGACCTCGATGCCGCCGCCTTCGATGACGAAGTCCCTGCCTCGGCATCGGGCTTGGAAGAGCCGTTTGCCCAAAAGTGCCGCGGCCATATCGGGCACGCGACGGTCTTTTTGCCAATCATCGTACTTGGCCCATGCATTGAAGTGGAAATGCACGATCGCCGTCTCTCTTCCACGGGGTTTCCGAACAAAGATCGGTCCGCTGTCGCGCATCCATCCGCGGTTGGTGGCGTGGCGGATGAACTGGACGTTGCCGAGGTCCGCCCCGGCGCGGACGAGATAGGGGCGGGCGAGATTCTCCTCGGCCTGGGTGCGGACGAGAATACGGACGGTTTCTCCGGTAGAAATCTTGCGGACCATTTCGCCGTAAACCCAGCGAATGGTATCGAGCTTGTCCGGCCAGTCGGTTCGGTTGTGCGGCCAACCCAGCCAGGTGGCCTCGTGCGGTTCCCATTCCGCCGGCATGGCGAAGCCCAGTTCTTCCGGGGTTTCACCGGTAATCGCATCTTGTGTTGCCATAGAACAGCCGGATGCAAGATAGAGCCTTCGTCGCATTTGTCGATGCGGACCGGAAGCCGTCCTTGACGCCTCTGGCGAGGCACATTATGTTGGCTCAGTTGCGATAGGGGGGGCGTACTGGTTTCGACCTGGTAGATACGCCAGAGGCGGCATGCCGAGGATGGTTCGTTGGCCTCGTTAATAACCGGACCAAAACATAATTGCTAACGAAGAATTAGCTCTCGCGGCCTAACGTGCCGCGACGTTCGCCGGTGGACACCTGCTACGCCGGCAGAACGCCACAGCAGGTTAGGCTGCTTGCGGCGCCTGCGCGCTGGCAGCCGAAACTCTTATCCTGCGGGCTAGGTTGCGCGGCTCGGTGTCAGGCCGCTATCGCGCGGCAGAAAACTCTCTCCTGACTAAGCATGTAGTCGCGGCTGGTAGATGTGCCAGGGACGCGGGTTCAACTCCCGCCGCCTCCACCACCTTTTCCCCCGATTTCCCCGGCAAATCGGGGGTTTTGCCGTGCTCCAATTGCCGCCCGGCGTTGTGAGGGGAGGGGCCACTCGGCTTGCTCCCGCAATCGGGTTCTACGCGCTGGCGGCGGTGGCTGAAGCCGCCGCCCGTT
>CAZZFF010000149.1:0-14353 GCA_964653485.1 uncultured Verrucomicrobiota bacterium
AACCACCAGTGGCTCTCCTTGTGGAATTAGCCTCACCCACCTTTAACCATACCCCCGGGCAGATTGCGTCGCGCGACTCGGATCATCGTCGGATGCAGGTAGTCCACCAGCGAGCAGGGGACACCCCAATGTTGCTTGCGCATTCGTGCCAGGCAATCAGCAGCGTTGATCGAATGCCTTTCCTAATTATGACACGGGCGGCAACGAGGTCATTACAACAAAATGGCGAAGAATGTCACTTGCGAAACGCATTGGGGCTAAGGCTCCGACCATCCGCCGCCCAAGGCGCGGTAGAGCCGGACGACTGCCAGCAGTTGGTTGAGCTGGATTTGGGTGAGGGTGTTTTCGGCCGGGAAGAGCAGTTGCTGCTCTTGCAGGACTTCGTAATAGCTGGCGCGGCCCCGGACGTAGCGTTCGTTGGCGACTTTGACGGCTTCCTGGTAGGCGGCGACGGCGCGGGTTTGTTCGACGCGCTCGGCGGCGAGTTGCTGGCGCGCGGCCAGGGCGTCCGCCACCTCGCGAAATGCGGTGAGTATGGTTGATTCGTATTGGAGCCGGGCCTGGTCCCAAACGGCGCGGGCGGCGCGATATTGGGCCTTGAGGAGGCCGCCTTGGAAGATGGGGCCGGAGAGACCGGAGGCGATGCTCCAGGCGCTATTGGCGCCGGAAGTGAAGGTGGAAAGCTCCGTGCTGGTTTGGCCGAGGAGCGCGGTCAGGGAGAGGCGGGGGAAGAAATCGGCCTTCGCCACGCCGACCAGGGCATTGGCCGAACGGAGGGCCTGTTCGGCCTGGCGAATGTCCGGACGGCGCTCCAGCAGGGCCGAGGGCAGACCGGGGGGGACCTCTGGCGGCAAGGCTTCGGCCAGCAGGGCGTCTCCGCGGGCGACGGGGCCTGGGTTCGCGCCGAGCAGGACGGAGATCAGGTTTTCCTGGGCGACGATCTGGCGTTGCAGGTCGAGCGCGGAGGTGGAGGCGGCGGCTTGGAGGGCCTCGGCGGAGGCAACCTCCAGTTTGGAGGCCACGCCGCCGTGGTAACGCTGGGTGAATATCTTCAGGCTTTGCCCGAAGGAATTGGTGCTTTCGCGGGCGATGCGCAACTGCTCATCCAACGCCAAAAGTTGGAAGTAGGCTTGGGCGACATCGGAAACGAGCATGGCGGCCACGTCGCGCCGGGCTTCCTGGCTGGCAAGGAATTGCGCGCGCGCGGATTCATTGAGGCGCCGGATGCGCCCGAAGAGATCAATTTCCCAGGAGACAGTACCCTCGGCGTACATGGCCGAGGTGGTCGAGGGAACGGTGGGGAACGGCGTGCTGTACTCGGCATTCTTGCCGCGCCCGAGCCAGCCCTGGTAATTGACCTGGGGGAGAAAGAGGGAACGGTTCTCGGCCCACATCGCGCGGGCCTGGGCCACGCGGGAGACGGCGATGCGGGCATCATAATTGTTGGTCAGGGCGACGCGGATCAACCGCTGGAGGGCGGGGTCGTTGAACAACTTCCACCAGGCCCAGTCGCCGAGCGAGTTGGTCTGAGCGCCGGCGCCGCGGAAAGCGGCGGGCGCCGTGTCGGGCGGGCGCCGATAATTTGGGCCCATGGCGCAGCCGGCAATCGTGAGTCCCAACAATGCGCAACAGAGCAACCTCATTTTGCGCCTGTCTCCTTACGGCGCGACAGCCGCTCCACAACGTAGAAATTCACCGGGATGATGAAGATGCCCAGCAACGTGGAGCCGAGCATCCCGCCGATGACCACCGTGCCGAGGGTTTCGCGCGACACGCCGCCCGAGCCGGTGGCGAACCACAACGGGATGCAGCCAAAGACGAATGCAAAGGAGGTCATCAGGATGGGACGCAGTCGAATGCGGGCGCCGGTCAAGGCGGCCTCGGCGAGGGACTTGCCTTTGCGGGCCTCGACCTTGGCGAATTCGACTATGAGAATGGCGTTTTTTGCGGAGAGGCCGATGAGCATGATGAGGCCGATTTGGACATAGACGTTGTTCTCGAACTGGCGAGCGAAGAGCGCCAGGAACGCGCCCAGGACGGCGACCGGGGTGCTGATCAAGACGCTGACGGGCAGGGACCAGCTTTCGTAGAGGGCCGCCAGGATCAGGAACACGAAGGCGAGGGACAAACCGAAAATGGCGATGCGGGAGACGCCCTTGGCGGCTTGTTGTTCCTGGAAAGACATCCCGAAGTAATCGAAGCCCATCTCGCCTCGGGGCATGGTTTGGGAGAAGACCTCTTCGAGGGCCTTGGTGGCCTGAGCGGAGCTGTAACCGGGAGCGGCGCTGCCGTTGATCTGGGCGCAGCGGTATTCGTTGTAGTGCATGACGAATTCCGGACCGGTGCGATGCGTGATTTTTGTGACGGCGTTCAGAGGGACGCTTTGGCCAAGGCTGTTGCGCACGTAGAACAAGCCAAGATTCTCGATCTTCGAGCGGTACTCACTTTCCGCCTCGACATAGACCTGCCACTGCCGCCCAAAGCGGGTAAAATAGTTGACGAAGTACCCGCCCATGAACGTCTGGAGGGTCTTGTAAACCTCGGACAGGTCCATGCCCTGCTTTAGGACTTTGTCGCGGTCCACCTCCACGAACACCTGCGGCGTGTTGGGAAGATAGGTCGTCGATAGACCGGAAAGTTCCGGGCGTTTTCGTGCGGCCGTCATGAAGACATCGAGTTGCTCCGTCAGGAACGACGGCTCGTGCCCGGCCCGGTCCTCGAGGATAAAGGTGAAGCCGCCGGAGGTGCCGACACCCGGAATGGCGGGCGGGGAGAAACATATAGCCCTGGCTTCGGGCAGTTGCTCCAGCTCGTGATTGAGCCGCGAGCGGATGGCGGCAAAATGCCGGGATTCTTCCTTGCGTTCGTCCCACGGTTTCAAGGTGACAAAGAACAAGGCGTTGTAGGTTGTTTGGGCCTGGCTCAGGATGCTGAAGCCCAGCACGGTGCTGTAGTACTTGATGGACGGCTCGCGCGCGAGGATTTCCTCCACCCTTCGGCAGAAGCGGTCCGTTCGTTGGAAGGACGCCGCGTTTGGCAACTGAACATTGATGAAGGCGTAGCCCTGGTCTTCTTCGGGCAGGAAGGAGGAGGGGAGTTGGCGTCCCAACAGCACAGCGGCCAGCGTCACGCCGGCCAACAGAAAGAGGCTGATGACGCTGCGCCGGATCAGGATTGAGCTCCAATGCACGTAACCATTGGTGGCTCTGCCAAAAAGGCGGTTGAACGCACCGAAGAACCTGGCCAGGGGACCGTGCGAGACCTTTCTTGGCCTGAGGAGCAGGGCTGCCAGCGCGGGGCTGAGTGAGAGGGCGTTGAAGGCTGAAAGAATGACCGAGATAGCGATGGTCAGGGCGAACTGCTGGTAAAGCCGGCCGGTGATCCCCGGAATGAACACTGTCGGGACGAACACCGCCGTCAGGATCAACGCAATCGCCACAACGGGCCCCGCCACCTCCCCCATGGCCTTGAAGGCCGCATCCTTGGGCGAGAGGCCTTCCTCAATGTGGCGCTCCACGGCCTCGACCACGATGATGGCGTCATCGACCACCAACCCGATGGCCAGCACCAGGCCGAAGAGCGAGAGCGTGTTGATGGAAAAGCCGAACATTGGAAAGAGGGTGAAGGTCCCGACCAACGACACCGGAACCGCCAGCAATGGGATCAACGTCGCACGCCATCCTTGCAGGAAGACATAGACGACCAGCACTACCAGGAGCAGGGCTTCCCACAGGGTCGTGAGGATTTCCATGATGCCGCGGCTCACGGCCAGGGTTGTATCCAGAGAGACGGCATAGTCCAAATCCGCCGGAAAGCGCCGTTTGAGTTCCTGCATCAGGTCCTTGACGCCCTGGGCGGCGTCGAGGGCGTTGGAGCCTGGCAATTGATAGATGGCCATTACGGCCGCGGGCTTGCCGTTCAGCCGTCCCGCAAGGTTGTAAACCTGAGCGCCCAACTCGACGCGCGCGACATCCTTGAGACGCACGACTGAGCCATCCGGATTTCCGCGGATGATGATTTCTCCAAACTGCTTTTCGGTGACCAAGCGCCCCTGGGCGATCGCGGTGTAGGTGAATTCCTGGTCGTGGGGAGCGGGCGGGGCGCCGATTTGGCCGGTGGGATTGACCGTGTTCTGGCTATTGATAGCGGAGATGACTTCGCTGGCCGTGATGTTGAGTTTGGCCAATTGGTCGGGCTTCACCCAGAAGCGCATGGCATATTGGCCCGCGCCAAACACGTTCACATTGGAAATGCCCTTGAGACGGGTCACCTGGTCAACGAGGTTGATGTAGGCATAGTTGGCCAGGAACGTCTGGTTGTAGGTTCCGTTGGGCGAATACAGGGCCACCAGGAGCATCGGCGTTGTCGGCGATTTCAGGATGGTCACGCCATATTGCTGGACTGGGGAAGGCAATTGGGAAACCGCCTGCGCCTCGCGGAGTTGGGCCAGCACCTGGTCGATGTTGGGGTCCGTTTTGACATCGAAATTCACCACCATGCGCATGACGCCGTTGTTGGCGTTGATGGAGTACATGTAGTTCATGTTGTCCACCCCGCTCATTTGCTCTTCGATGGGGGTGGCAACGGACTGCTCCAGGGTTTGGGCGTCGGCGCCGACGAAGGTGGTCTGGATGCGAATCTCGGGCGGCACGACGGCCGGGAATTGGGAGATTGGCAACGACAGCATCGAGACCGCCCCGATCAGCACCATGAGAATGGCGATGACCATGGCGACGATGGGGCGGTTGATGAAGAAGCGATACATCAATGACTGGCCGAGAGAGGTTGGGCCGGCGGCGGGTTGGTCTGCCAAGGTTCTTCGGAGGAGGCCGCAGTCTCTCCATGGTACGGCTGCGGGTCGATCATCGCTCCCTCCCTGGCTTTCTGGGTTCCTTCCGCCACGACGCGGTCGTTCGGATGCAAGCCACCGCGGATGATCCATTGTGAGCCAACCTGCTCGCCCACCGTCACGGGCAGGATGTGAGCCTTGTTGCCGGCGTCGACCACGGCCACCTCGTAAGAGCCTTGCAACTCGATGACGGCGCGTTGAGGCACGACCAACGCGCCCTTGATGGTGTGGCTCTTGAAGCGGACTCGAGCGTACCCGCCCGGACGCAAGAGCAACTGCGGATTGGGAAACAGGGTTGCCACTTCGATCGTTCCCGTTGTGATATCCACCTGGCGATTCTCGAAGAAGAACTTTCCCAGATGGGGATAAACCGTGCCGTCCGCCAGAAGCAACTGAAATTCCAGGCTGGCCTGGTCCCGGGCGCGCTCCTCCGCCGTAGGGAACTGGCGGCGGTGCTCGAGGTAAGTTTGTTCGCTGGAGCTGAAGTAAACGCGCATCGGGTCCAGTGTCGAAACGGTTGTCAGGACCGAGCCGCCCGGAGAGACGAGGTCGCCGATTTGTGCGAGGGCCAACCCCGCAACGCCGTCGATGGGAGAGGTGATTTTGGTGAAGCCGAGGTTCAGAGCGGCGGCTTCGACGGCCGCCTTGTCGGCCTTGATCGCGGCGGCGGCCATGAGGTTGGCCTGGACGGCGTCGTCCACCTCTTCCTGGCTAATCGCGCCGTCGCGGGCCAGCGGCGTAAAGCGTTTGACATCCAACTGGGTCTTGTCGAATTGGGCCTGGTCCTGGGCGAGGCGGCCATTGGCCTGGTCGAGGGCGGCCTGGAAGGGGCGCGGATCGATCTGAAAGAGCAAATCCCCTTGTTTGACAACACCGCCCTCCGCGTAGTGTCGGGACATCAAATAGCCCGAAACCTGAGCCCGGATTTGCGCTGTCTCGTAACCCGCCATCGTGCCAATCCACTCCTGGTATATCGGCACATCCTGCGGAAGGACGGTGACGACCTCCGCCTTCAAGGGCGGCGGCGGCGGGGCCGGCTTCTTCGCGCAGCCCGCTAAAAACAACACAGCCGCCGCCAAACCGGCAGTGAACGACCGAGTCATCACGGCGTTTCTCATATTCGACGCTGAATTGAAAGGGGATTCCCCGGAATCAATCAAGCTCGAATCTGCCAGATAACGCCCCGAAGGGCCAATGTCTGGGGCGGGCGTTCAGCCCTTTGGCCCCTTTCCGGACCTGACCCGGGCCGACGGCCCGGCCTCAGTCGTTCAGCGGTTCGAACTTTGGACCGCTATGGTGCCGAGGTCGATCGCCCCGGTGGGATGACGGCCGGCAGTCTGGGGAAGGGTAACATCTTGTTTGAAGGACCCGATGGTATGGCCCAGGACTCCTCGAGAGAGATCAACGGCCAGGTCGGAGAGTTGGCCGCTGAGTTCATAATCACCCGGCGGAACGCCCTCCACGGTGAAGGTGCCGTCAGTCCGCACGTCCAATGGGTAGCTGCACACAGCGCGAATGCGGGCGCGCCCTTCCTCGGATTTCGAGTAGTTGGCGTACCATTGGGCGCGCGCCAGGCCGCTTAATCCAGGCGGATAGGGAAGCTTGGTTCGAAGCATGGGAATCACGAGTTGTTTGGACCAATCGATGGCCCGGCCCGGATTGGAGAACACCAGCCGTCCCGAGAGGACTTCTCCGGCGCCTCCGATTTGCACCACGGTCGTCGCGCCAGGCTGGATTTGCACAGGAGTTTTATGGTGGTATGGCACACCGAGTTTGGCCACGTAAAGGTCGAATTGGCCCGGGGGCGCCTGCTCAAAAACGAAGTTCCCCTCTTCGTCGGTTTTCGTTGTGTAGGCGCCGAGACTCAGACTCAGGGTTTCTTCGAGGCCAGGTCCCGGAGGCGCGGAGAGTAGGATCGGCTGGCGGGAATTTGGCTGGGTGGTGAGCCGGAGCGCGCCTTCGATGCGGCCCCAGGGCTCCAACTGGATGGAAACTGAGCGGTTGGTCGGAGTGACGGAAACCATGGCGAAGCCCTGCTGTGCAACTGCCGCCACGCTACGCGCCGCCAGACCGGCCTTGAAGGAGAAGTGTCCGGCCGCGTCGGTCTGGGTCGTGGCGGAGCTGTCCCGATTCATGAACCTGGCCTTTCCCATTTCCACAGCGTGTTCGCCGCAGAGGGCGACTTGCGCGCCGGCGGCGGCGCTTCCGTCCGGAAGAAGCACAACGCCCTCGATGGCATCCTCCGGAATGTTCCTCTTCAACTCGAAATCACAGGTCACATTGGTGGCGCCGGCATCCAACGGCTGCGATGTGGCGGATTCGTAGCCGTCAGCCTCGACGCGCACGACGAGTGGTTGGGAGAGTTCCGTCAAGGTGAGTCTGAATTGCCCGTTGGTGCCGTAGGCGGTCTCGCTTCGGTTGGGGTCGGGGACGGCTTTGAAGGTTGCGACCGGTTGTTTGGTTTGGGCGTCTGTCACGCGGCCCACCACGGTTAGTTGCGGGCGCAGAGTGATGGTGTGCTCCTGGCCATCGGCGACGAGGGTGTTGCGGCGCGAGGTGAAGTAACCGTCTTTCAGGACGCTGAAAGAGATGGGTTCAAGCGGCGCGGAGGTCCACTCGAGGCAGCCGGCCCAATCAGTGAGTCCGCCCCACTCGAGTGTGTTCGGCCCCTGCCATTGCTCCAACCCGACGCGGGCGTCGGGGACGGGCGAGCCCGCTTCGTCCAGGACACGGAGACGAAGGACGGCGCCCCGCTTGAGTTGAACAGCCAGCGGAGCGGTGTTGGAAGCCATCTGCACGTGGATGCGCTGCGGAGCGAAGCGGTCGGCGGTGATGGTGATGGTATTCTCTCCTGCCGACAGGGCTGGCAGCGCGAAGGCACCGTCGCCGTCGGTGGCCACACCATTGCCTTCCGGGAAGAATCGGCCATGGCTTACCTTTGCCCCGGCCACTTGGCGGCCTTTTTCATCGGTGACGACGCCGCGCAACGTCAGGCCCGCTTTGAGAATGAGGACGGCGGCTCCGGCATGCAGGTCATCCAGTTTGAGCGTGCCGGCCTCGCGAGATCTCCGCGAGTCATCGTCATTGGAGAAGTTCGCCGTCGGAAAACCGGGATGGGTAACGATGAGTTGGAAGTCGCCGTTGGTGGGTGCGCTTCTGAAAATCCAACGGCCCGCGCTGTCGGTCGTGGCGACGTTATCCTCGTTGAGAAGACCGGGCCGTTCGCGCTGGAACTCGCGCCCGGAGGCGTCGCCGGTGCCGTAACAGGAAACCTGGATGCCGGCGCCCGCGACGGGTCGCCCCGATTCATCCTGCACGACGCCGCCGATGCTGGAGCCGCGCGGCAGCCTTAAGACGTAGCTGTTCGGGAGGGGCTTGGGGCCTCCTCCCACGACGCTCGTCTCGGCGTAGCCCTCCGCCAAGACACCCACGCTGACGATCAGCGGATTGGCATAAGGAAGCGTGATGTCGCATCGGCCTTGGGCATCGGTTTGCAGATTGGTCTGGCGGTCGATCTGTTGCGGGCTGGCCACCACCTGCTTCATGTCACCGACGCTTTCAACCAGGATTCTCGCGTTGGCGATGCCCTTGCCGGTCTCGGCGTCAACGGCCTGGAAGGCGAGGTGCCAGGCATTCGTGGCCTGGCTCTCGACGGGGGTGGCACTTTGCTTCGCGGCCGGTGTCGCGCTCGGGACAGACTGGACGGGGGACGAAAGCGCGGGCGGCCCAGACAGCGACGTTCCGGCATTTGCGATCAACAATACGGCTGATGCTGCGAGGGTCGCCGCTGCCGCAAGGCCGGCCAGGATTTTCACCTTTGCCCATTGCCAAGCCCGAAGTGTTTCGGCGACGAGGACGGGCAGCGTCGCGGCGGAACAGGCCGCATGAGCCAGCGCTTTTGCGCCGATAGCGCCGGCCAGGCCGGCCGGGGCGGCTTGCGCGCGATGGCTGGCCAAGGCAGCGGCAAGCGCGGCGGTCGAGATGGTGAAACCGCGACGGGCGAAAAAAGTGCGGAGCTTCTCCAGGGAACGGCTCACGCGTTTTCTGGCCGCCTCCTCGCTGATGCCTAGGGCGCCACCGACCGCGCGCAGGGGTTCGTCTTGAAAGAATCGCACGATGACAGCGTCGCGGTCCGTTCGATCGAGTTGTTCGATGCCTTCGTCCAGCAGCGGCGCAATGCGGCGCCAGGTCTCATCGGCGGAAGAGAGTTGTTGCATTTGAAGGGCCTCCTGTTCGCGCCGTCGGCGGCGCAGTTCTCCGCGCTGGGCGCGGGCGGCAACGAAGCGGGTTGTGCGATAAAGCCAGCCGCCGAGGACGAGGTTTTTGGTGTTGCGCAGGCGGGAGGCTTTGCGCGCCAGGAGGATGAACACCGCCTGGGCCACTTCCTCGGCCAAAGGCGCGTCACGCACCTGGCGCAACGCAGTGGAATGGACGAGGTTCAGGTAACGGCTCACCAGGGACTGGAAGGCGGTTTCCGAGTTCCTCGTCACATAATCGTCAAGCAATTGCGAATCGTGCATACGGGCGCTTGTTTATTTAATCATCCCCGCCGCTTGCACGAAAGCGGACAAAAATCTTCGCGTCCGGCGGCGTCACGAGTCGGGCCGGTTCGCGCGCAGGTTCGGATGTCAGCGGCGCTCTGAGGAGACGCCGCTGCGAGATGGTCGCGCGGGGGGGGACAATGGGCCCCGCCCGGGAGGCTATGCTTGCTCGCGCGCTCGTTTCGGGGGGCCGTGGATGGCCTGGCCGTGGAGGACATGGGCGGCTTCCATCCAGGCCTCGCCGAAGGTGGGATGGGCGTGAATGGTGCGGCCCAGTTCGCGGGTCGTCAGCTCGGCGCCGATAGCCGACGCAGCTTGGGCGATCAGCTCCGTGGCGTGGGGGCCGACAACCGCAGCTCCGAGCAGTTGGTCGGTATCTGCGTCGGCTATCCATTTCACAAAGCCAGTCGTTTCCCCAACCGCCAGGGCCCGGCCGAGGCCGGCGAAGCGGAATTTGCCGATCTTGACGGCGCGGTTTTGTTTCTTGGCGTCTTCCTCGCTCAGGCCGACGGTGCCGACTTCGGGCGAGGTGAAGATGACGTTGGGGACGAGGGTTTGGTGAGGGCGCGGTTTGGGGCTGAGGGCGTTTTCGGCGGCGGTGATGCCCTGCGCGGTGGCGTAATGGGCGAGCTGAGTTTTGCCGGTCACATCGCCGATGGCGAAGATGGTGGCGACACGCGTGCGGCAATAGTCATCGGTCTCGATGAAGCCGCGTTGGTTGACGGCCAGTCCGGCGCACTCGAGTTTGAGACCCTCGGTGACGGGCTTGCGTCCGACGGCGCACAAGAGGAGGTCGGCTTCGAGCACTTCGGCTCCGAAGCTGCCCCGCGCGGCGCGGGCATCGGCGGTGATGGCCTCGAGAGGTTTGCCGGTGAGCACGCGGATGCCGAGGCTCTTTTCCATGGAGGTGCGGACTTCGCGACGAATATCGGGGTCCAGCAGCAGGAGGATGTCCTGGAGCAGTTCGACGATGGTGACCTTGACGCCGAGCATGGCGGCCATGCAGGCCAGTTCGCAACCGATGAAGCCGCCGCCCAGCACGAGCATGGTCCGGGGCAAGTGATCGAGTTCGAGGAAGCGGCGGCTCTCGATGACGCGCTCGTGTTTGGGCAGGAAAGCAGGCACGGCGGAGGTCGAGCCTGTGGCGATGATGACCTTGGCAGCGCTGATGGCGGCCGAATCGCCGATGCTGATGATGCTGCGGTCTTTGAAGGAGGCGGCGCCGGTGAAGAGCTTCACGCCGTTGGCCGCCAGGAGTTGCTTGATGCCGCCTCGGAGTTGGCCGACAACTTTGTCTTTGTGCCGGATCATGGCGGGGTAATCCACCGCGGCGCCACTGACGGTGATGCCGAGGGCCTGGGCGCGGGTGATTTGGGCGAAGGTGCCGGCCGCCGCGATGAGGGCCTTTGTGGGGATGCAGCCCCAGTTGAGGCAGGTGCCGCCCAGTTGTTCTTTTTCAACGATGGCCACGGAGGCCCCGAGCTGTGCGGCGCGGATGGCGGCGGGGTAGCCCCCAGGGCCGGCGCCGATGACTGCGATGTCGAAGTTTTCCATAGGTTTTTCAGAGTGCGGAGTTCAAATTTCAAATTTGAGATTTCAGATTTCAGATCTCAAATGGCAGGGTTCAGGGTTCAGGTCGGCAGGGTCTTTTGGGCCTGGGTGATGAGAGCGATGAGTTGGGATTTGCGGCCCGGGGGGTGATCGGCCACGGGCCAGAGCTGGCGCAGTTGGGAGTCGATGTCGGTGTCGCCGGGCAGGGTTTCGAGGGCGGCGGCGGCGCCGAGGGCGAATCGCTCCGGGGCGAGGCCGGCGTCGAGGGCCAGGCGCATGGTGCCGACCAGGCGGTCTTCCCAGGCAAGCTTGCGGCGCGGGTCGCGGGTGACGCGCTCGGTGCGGTCGCGCAGGAACGGGTTGACCATGCGGGTCAAGAGGTCGTCACCGTAGGCTGCGAAGCCTGCCGGGCTGAAGAGGGGGTCCAGGCCCTTGTGCCGCGCTGTCAGGGCCGGGCCGGATTCGGCGCGGAATGCCTCGCGGGCGAGGGTCATGAGCCGGGGGTCGCCGGCGGCCTCGGACATGAAGTGGCAGCCCTTGCGGCGGGCTAGGTAGCCGATGAGGGCGTGGACGGCGTTGTGGCCGTAGAGTTTGGCTTCCTCGAAGGGGAGGAGGTCGTGTTTCTCGACAAAGACCTCGATGCCGCGTTTGAAACCGGGAAGGGTAATGCTGGTAATCAGGATGCGGTTGAACTCTTCGACCAGGAACGCGCGCGCGAAGCCTTCCGCGAGGCAAGCGAGTCCCTCGGCCCGGATCGGCTCAAGGCCAGTCACCACGCCGCTCATTTTGCCGATCACGGTGTTGAGGTATTGCGCCGCGGCCCGAACGGCCGCGCGGGTCTGTTCATCCAATGCCTGTTCACAGAGGCCCTGCAGTATCTCCGCCGCGTGATTGTGATTCTCGGCGGTGTAGATGACGCATCGCGGAAGGCCCGGGCTGGCGGCCTTGCGCCGCACGGCCTGCGCAAGCAACGCGGCCACCGAAGGGCTGCCCTTGGAATAGAATTCGACGCTGGGCAGGGCGGTGCATATTTCGGAGGCGTCGGCCAAGGCGCCGGCCAGGGCCTGGGCGTCGGCGGGCAGGCTGGGGTTGAGGATTTCGAGGCCCCGCACTTCCTGGGCCTCGATGCCGGAGTGCCTGGCGATATTGACCCGGTAGCAGCCGTGGGCGCGGCGGACGGCCTCGACGACCTCGGGCACGACTTCGGCAACCACGAGCCGCTCGAAGTTGTGCGAGCGGGCGGCTTCGTACAGGAATAATCCCGCCTGTATGGCGCCGAAACCAAAGCCGACGAAGGTTCTGGGAGGAGCGGTCATGTGTGAATGAACCGTCTCGCCGGGGCGGGAGGGTTCCGGGCTAAGCGGCCAGCAGCTTCCATAGCTCAAGGTCTTCGAGTTTGTGTTTGACGGCGTTGAGGAACCGCGCGGCCATGGCGCCGTCGATGAGACGGTGGTCGGAGGACAGGGTCATTTTCATCATCGAGCGGAGGACGACCTTGCCCTCGCGGGCGACGGGCTGGGTGAGGGTGCTGGCCACGGCGAGAATGGCGGCTTCTCCGGGATTGATGATTGCGGTGAAGTTCTCCACGTCGAGCATGCCCATGTTGGAAATGGTAAAGGTGCTGCCGGCCATTTCGTCAGGGGTCAGCTTGCCGTTGCGGGCCTTCTCGGCGAGTTCCTTGGAACGAGCGTTGATCTCGGCCAGGGTCAACTCGTCCGCGTTGCGAATGACAGGCACCACCAGGCCCTGTTCCAGAGAGACGGCCAAGCCAAGGTGTACGCGGCTGCTCCAGCGGATGGTCTTGCCGTCGGTCGAACTATTCACGTCCGGGAATTCCTTCAAGGTGAGCACGACCGCCTGCGAGATGAAGTCCGTGACCGTGTAAGGGGCGCCTTGCTCCTTGAGCCTGGCGCGGAAGGAAAGCAGGCCGGTCATATCCACCTGGACGGTGACGAAGAAGTGGGGGGCGGTGACGACGCTTTGGGTAAGGCGTTGAGCGATGATCTGGCGCATCCGGCTCATGGGCCTGGGGCGTTCGGCCAAGGCGCGCTGCACGTCGGCGAGGCCGATGCGGCCGGAGTCGCCCGTGCCGGCGAGGTTGAGGATGTCGAGCTTTTCGCGGGCTGCGAGCTGCTTGGCAACGGGCGAGATGCGAATTCTGCTGTAGCCTTTGGCCTGAAGGTAGTCCCTCACATCCTTCTCCACGACGCGGCCCAGGGGTCCGGAGCCCCGGATGGGGGCCGGATCGATGACGCAATCGGCGGCCAATCTCCTGGCGCGCGGGCTGATGCGGAAGAGGGCGGGAGCCGCCGGGGCGGCTTGGGCCGGCTTAGGCTCCAGGTCCCCTGCCCTCCTGGGACTTTGGTCGGCGGGTGCCGCCGGCCGAAGGGGGCGCTCCGTCGCGGGGGCGCCCGTCGCCTTGATGATTTTCTCGGCCGGGGCGGGCAGGACGGGGATGGGTTCCCCGGGTTGGCCGAGGAAACCGACGGTGCTTTGCACGGGCACACTGGGGCCGGGCTGAACGAGGATCTTGAGCAACGTCCCTTCGGCGAAGCTCTCGACCTCCATGACCGATTTGTCGGTCTCGACGGTGAAGAGGATGTCGCCCTTGCGGACAGGGTCGCCTTCCTTCTTGAGCCATTCGACGATGGCGCTTTCTTCGGTCATCTGGCCGAACTTGGGCATGATAATGGGAGTAGCCATGGCGGGCCTCAAAGGATGGCGCTGGCGGCAGCGACGATGTCGTTGGCGTTGGGGAGGAAGGCGGCCTCGAGGATGTGGGATTGCGGGGCGATGCCGTTTTTAGCGCCGACGCGTTTGACCGGGGCGTCGAGGTAATCGAAGGCGAGGTCCTGGATGGTGGAGGCAATTTCGGCGGTATAGCTGCCGATGTGGACGGCCTGGCTGGCGACGACGCAGCGGCCGGTTTTTTGCACCGAGCGCAAGACGGTCTCGATGTCCAGCGGGACGAGGGATCGGAGGTCGATGACCTCGGCGCTGACGCCGCGCTCGGCCTTGAGCTTGTCGGCCGCCTTGAGGCAATCATGCACCAGGGGGCCCCAGGCCACGAGGGTGATGTCGGCGCCGGGCCGCTTGACTTCGGCCACGCCAAGGGGCACGAGATACTCCCCTTCGGGCACCGGCCCTTTCATGCCATAAAGGGCCTGGGACTCGACGAACAGGACCGGGTTGTTGTCCCGGATGGCGGCCTTGAGCATGCCCTTGGCATCATAGGGAGTGGCGGGATAGACGACGTAAAGGCCGGGGATGTGGCAGAAGACGGATTCGAGGGTCTGGGAATGCTGGCCGCCATAGCCCTTGCCCGCTCCGGCGGAGGCGCGGATGACCAGCGGCACCTCGGTTTGCGCGCCGCTCATGTAATGCCATTTGGCGGCCTGGTTGCTGATCTGGT
>CAZZFF010000150.1:0-14315 GCA_964653485.1 uncultured Verrucomicrobiota bacterium
GCGCCTGCGTCTTGGCGTCAAGGTCCGAGCCGAACTGGGCGAAGGCGGCCAGTTCCCGGAATTGGGCCAACTCCAGTTTGATGCGCCCCGCGACCTGCTTCATGGCCTTGGCCTGCGCGGCGGACCCGACTCTTGAAACTGAGATGCCGACCGAAATCGCCGGGCGGATGCCCTGGTAGAAAAGGTCTGTCTCCAGGAATATCTGGCCGTCGGTGATCGAGATGACGTTCGTCGGAATATAGGCGGACACGTCCCCGGCCTGGGTTTCGATGATCGGCAGCGCGGTGAGGGAGCCATTGCCGTACTTCTCGCTCACGCGGGCAGACCGCTCCAGCAAACGGCTATGGAGATAAAAAAAGTCGCCCGGATAGGCTTCTCGACCCGAGGGACGCTTCAAAACCAGCGAGACCTGCCGATAGGCGACGGCGTGCTTGGAAAGATCGTCGTAAATGATGAGGGCGTCCATCCCGTTGTCCATGAACCACTCACCCATCGCGGCGCCCGCGAACGGGGCGAGATACTGGTTGGTCGCGGAATCCGAGGCCGGTGCGGCAACGACTATCGTGTAGGGCATGGCGCCCGCCTGTTCGAGCACCGCGAGGACGCGCGCCACATTGGACTGCTTCTGGCCGATGGCCACGTAGATGCAGTAAAGCGGGCGATAGTCCTTGTCCCCGGCCTGCTCGGCCGCGCGGTTGAGCCGGGCCTGGCTTATGATCGTATCGATGCCCAGCGTCGTCTTGCCGGTGGACCGGTCTCCGATGATGAGTTCCCGCTGCCCGCGGCCGATAGGGATCATCGCGTCCACGGCCATAATGCCCGTTTGGACGGGCTGGCTGACGGGCTTGCGCCTGATGATGCCCGGGGCGATCTTCTCCACCGGGTAAGCGGTGTCGCTGGGGATGGGCCCCTTGCCGTCCAGCGGCCAGCCCAGAACGTTGACCGCCCGCCCCAGCAACCCCTTGCCGACCGGCACCTGCAGCAGCTTGCCCGTCGTCCGGACCTCGTCGCCTTCCTCGATCTGCGTATAGTCGCCCAGGATGATGGCCCCGACGTCGGTCTCCTCCAGGTTGAGGGCCAGGCCGACGACGCCTTTGCCAAAGTCCAGCATCTCGTTGAGCATCGCATCAGTCAGTCCTTCGACCCGGGCGACGCCGTCGCCGATCTCGCGGACGACGCCGACATTCTGCCGGGTGGTCGCGGTCTTCACGCCCGCGATCTGGGCTTCAATTTCCTGTAGTAAGTTGCTCATAAAATCAGGCTCAAAACTCAAACTCAAGGGCCGAGCCTGGCTCAGCCCTCATTGCACTGGAGGCTTTCTTCGAGGGCCGCCAACCGGGCCTTGATGCTGCCGTCATAGACATCGCTTCCCACCTTGACGCGCAGCCCGCCGATGAGGGCGGTGTTTTGTGCGAACGAAACTTGCAAGCCCGCTCCGTAAGCGCGCGCCAGCCCGGCCTGGATGCCCGCCTGGAGGTCGGCGGGCAACGCGACGGCGCTCTCGATGCGGGCGGAACGCCGTTGCAGCTCCAGCTTCACGAGGCGCTCGAAATGCGACAAGATGACCTGGTAGCCGCGTGGCCGGCCCTCAAGCACCCGGCGCACCGCCGTTCGGACGCGGCCCTCGTCCAAAAGGCCATTGAGTTGGCAGGCGCGGAACAGTTCCTTGGCCTGGCGCTTGGCTTGTTTGGTGGAGGTCATGAAAAGGAGCCGTTGTCAGGCGGCCACTTGCCTGGCCGTCTCCTCCGCCAGCCGGCGCTGGTCCTCGGCGGTGAGAATCTTGCCGGTCACTGCGGCGGTTGTCTGCACGACCAAACGGCCGACCTCGCGCTTCAAGTCGGCCAGCATGCGGGCGTGGTCCCGGTCGGCAGCTTCGCGGGCCTTGGCGATGATCTGCTCCGCTGCGGCGATGGCCTTTTGGGTCTCCTGCTCCTGCACTCGAGCGGCGGCCTGGCGCGCCTCCTCGATGAGGCGGGTGGCCTGCGTGTTCGCCGCGGACATGATCTCGAGCCGCTGGGCCTCTGCCCGGGCCAACTCGGCCTTGATCTTCTCCGCGTTGGCCAACCCCTCGGCGATGCGCTGCCGGCGCTCCTCGAGCATGGCCAGCACCCGTTTGTAAGCCAGGAAGTACAGAAAGACGCAGACGATGCCAAAGCTGATGATCTGGGAGATGAGATGGGCCTTGTCCACCCCGAAGGCCCGGGCAATCTGCTCCACCGGGTTTTGCCCGCCCGCTTCGGCCAATAAAATGAACTGATTCATAGCACCGGGAATGGGTCACGCTCAGGCGCAGAATCCGATCGGCCCTGCGCCCGAGGAATGGCCCTTTGTCAACGCACCAGGAACAAGGCGTAGAACACGATTGCCTCGGCGAAGGCAATGGCCAGGATGGACTGGATCAGAATCTTCGTGGCCGCCCCGGGATTGCGTCCGACCGCTTCGGAGGCCTTCATCCCGATGAACCCCACGCCCAAGGCCCCGCCCAGCGCCGCCAGGCCCACGTGAATATTCCCTGTCAGTCCCTCTGCCAACATTGGCATTAACGACATATATGTTTTTCCTTTCTGTTCTGTTGCTCGGCGGCTCCCGCGATTGAACACGGTCAAGCCGCCGAAAGTCTATTTTGCCTCGGCTCCCGCGTGATGCGCCCCCGCCTCGTGCCCCTCTTCATGCGCGCAGATCAGCATCGTGAAAACGGCCGTCAGCAGCATGAAAACCAGGGCCTGCACAAACCCGACCAGCAATTCCATGAAATAAAACGGGATGGGCAGCAGCCAGCCCAGCCCAGGCACCAGGTTGGACATGGCCTCGAGCATGTTCTCCCCCGCGAACATGTTGCCGTAGAGACGGAAACTCAGCGATATTGGGCGGAACAGGATTGAAACAATCTCCAGGCACCCGACCGCGAAGAACACGATGATCATCAGCACCTTGAGCGCACCGCTGGTCTCGCCCCTGGGCGCGAACAACTCCGTGAGGAAACCAATGGGCCCAATCTCGCGCAGCGCCCAGAAGAGCCAGCACGCGAAGAAAACCAGCGACATGGCCAGTGTCATGTTCAAATCCGCATTGGCGCCCCGGAACCAGGGCTCATCCACGACAAAGCCCTTTGGCGTCTGATGGCCCCAACCAATCGTTCCCACTCCGGGAATCAGGCCCATCCAGTTGGCGAACAGAATGAAGATGAAAATCGTCGCGAAGAACCAGAAAGTCCGCTTCACGAGGTGCGCCCCGATGATGCCCTCCAGAAAATCGTAGAGGCTCTCGACCATCCATTCCCAGAAGTTCTGCGCGCCCTCCGGCACCCGGTTCATCTTCCGAGTGGCAACCTGGGCGAAGAGGATCAGGCCTGCCGCCACGATCCAGGTCACCAGCATGGAATTTGTGATGGGAAAAGGACCCCAAGGCGTGTTGATGCGGGTAATTTCGAGGGCCTGCTGCGGCAGACCGGCCTCGGCCGCCGCGGCCTTCACCGGCGCCGCCGCGGGCGATTCCGCGGCACCGCCGAAGACCGGCGCGCCTGCCAAAAGCACCCACATCAATATAACTCTAAGCAATCGCATGTGCGTTATAAGGCTGTTCGAGATGACACCCTTGCCCCGGATCACGGCCAACATTGAGCCGGAAGCGGAGGCAAAACTGCCCTATGCCGCACCGTTAGACAAGTTCTTTTTTTTAAGACCCGCAAGAAACGGACGCTAATGGGCCTTTCGGGGACTGGAGCGAATGGCGCTTAGTTTAGGCATAGGATTCTCTGGGGTTACTTTTCCAATACCGATTGCGATGGGCAACGTCCTTAAACTGATCGCGAGGTTTATTGAGCAGGGGAAGGGTTTTAGGGCGACGTTTAACGGCGCGGGACAAAGGCACACCACATAGGCGCGTCTAAGCGGCCAGACTATGGCTTGAACCCGCCTTCCGTTTATCTGAAGAGCTGGAATTCCCAGATGGTTGGGCCGTCAGTGGATTGGATGATGTTCAGGCGCACGCGCTGGGCGGTGACGGGTTGGAACCTGGCGAGGAGCCTGGCACCGAGACTCTCGCCCCGGTAACAAGGCATCCATCGACCGTCGTGGAGGTATTCGATGGCAAACTTGCGGACGCGGTCGAGTTCGGGAAATGCCTGCTTGATGGCAGCGCGGCTGAACTGAACAGGCCGGCCCAGGTCCAGCTCCAGCCAGGCGGATTTGAGGCCGGAGTCGGTTGCCCAGCGGGTGTCGGTTCGGCCGTCGACGGCTTTGTCAGGGCCAAAGGCGGCCTGGTTCTGAAAGACGTTGGAGGCGGTGGCTTTGGCTCCGGAGGCGAGGGAGGGAGGGGAAGGCACGTCCACCGCTGGGAGAGCGAGGGCGCTGCCGTCCAGGTCGAGGGCGACGACGGTGTCGATGGGCTGGCGGTCGCTCCGGGGGACGGAGATTTCAATGCTCGTGGCGGTCTGGCGAACGTCGACTCTTCCGCCACTGAGGAGACGGGCGTTAATGATCCTGGGGGAGATGCCCGGCAGCGTCTGCGAGTCCTCGGCCCAGTCGCCGAGGTGGAGATAGATGGTGTTGCCCTTGCGTGTTGAGGCGCCATAGTCGGCGGGCTTGAAGGGGCCGCCGCGCGTGGCGTAGGTGCTCTGGCCGTAGTTGGCGAGCCAGGCGCCCAGCTCCTTCAACCGGCCGGCCTGCTCGGGGGCAATTTCTCCGGTCGGCATGGGCCCGCAGTTGAGGAGCAAGTTGCCATCGCCGCCGGGGCAGCGGATGAGCATTTCGAGGCAATCCGCGTAGGATTTGACGCCATCGTCCGGTCCGCCCCAGGCCCACTGTCCGCGGCGGGAGAGGGTCATGCACGATTCCCAGGGAGACTGGTCTTCGAAGCCGCCGATCCACTGTTCCGGGGTGAAGTAATCAGCATGAGGGCCGATGCTGCGGGCGGAGCCGGGGTCCCGGCCCGGCCCCATGTCCAGGCGGTTGTTAATGATGATCTGAGGCTGGAGTTTCCTGACCAGGGCGTAGGTGCGGTCCTGGTCCCAGGGCGTCTCGCCGCCGTCGCAATCGAACCAGAGCAGATCGATTTTGCCGTAGTTGCCGAGCAACTCGCGGAGCTCCTCTCGCATGTGAGCGATGAACCGGTCGTTGTGTTCGGAACGGCAGTCCGGGTCGCGCCAATCCATCGGGGAGAAGTACCACCCGATCCTCATTCCCTGCTCATGGGCGGCATTGGCCAGTTCGGCGCACACATCGCGTTTGAATGGGGTATGCATGATGTTGTAGTCGGAGACCTTGGAGTTCCAGAGGAGGAACCCGTCGCAATGCTTGGCGGTCAGGACCATGTACTTGATGCCCGCCGCCTTGGCCAAGCCGACCCATTCCGCGGCGCTGAAGTTGGTTGGATTGAACCTGGTGTAGAGGCTGTCGTAAACCGCGGCGGGGATTGGGCCTGTGTTGGGGCACTTGGGGTTTGTGTTGGCGCGCGACCAACTGATCTCGGCGCCTTTGAGGCTCACGGGTCCCCAGTGGATAAAAAGGCCAAACCGGGCTTCGGCCCACCATCCGAGGCGTTCAGGATAAGGGCGCGGCGGGCGGGCGGCTGGGGCGGGGGCAGGGTCCTGAGGGTTCAAGGTGAAGCCAACGGAGAGCGCGGCTGCGAACAGGAGGGAGATTGAGCGAGGGTATTTCATCAGGATCGGCGCATTAGAAGCGAGATTAGGATTAGAAACGGGAACCTGCCACTCAAAAAGTGAATTCGGGGGCACTGTGCATTGTTCGGACGCGTGCCATGCGGCCAACAGCCGCCCTTGGGACTTGCCAGCGGCCGGGCAAGGCGGCGGACCCAGCAGCGTTTGGAGCGGCAAGCAACTGCTATATCCCGATGCCGTTCAAGCGGTCGGCGCGGCTGACGATCACCAATCTGGGCAAAGAGCCAAGCCAGCATTGGTACGAGGTGAACTACCGCGCCTACGACAAGGCCGTCCCGGGCCAAGGGTTCTTCCATGCCCAGTACCGCCAAGGCACACCACCGCCGGAAGGACCTTATACACTGCTGGAGGCCACCGGACGGGGGCACCTGCTGGGCTGCGTCCTGAGCGTGAAGAACAATGACGGAGGGTGGTGGGGCGAGGGGGACGAGATAGTCGACATCGACGGCAAGCCCGCGATGCACGGCACGGGATCGGAGGATTACTTCTGCGAGTCCTACGGTTTGCGGGCGGGCTGTTTCCCGTATTTCGGCGTCACACTCCTGGAGGAGCCTTACACCACGGCCTACCGTTGGCATATCCCGGACCCGGTGGTTTTCCGGAAGTCGATCCGGTTCGCTATCGAACAGGGCAACGGGAAGCCGCCGTTTCGGAGCGGGAACTACTACTACAGCGTGGCGTATTGGTATCAAACCGAGCCGCACGCGGGGTTTCCTAAACTGCCGTCCCCGGAGGAACTCAGCAAGTGAGCGACCTACCGACCCGACTCCGGTTCTTGGATGCCAATCTTCTTGAGGAAGGGCTCGAGGGAACGGGGGCGGCCGAGGAATTTTTCGATTGAGATGTTAACGTCGCGCGAATCGCCGGGCTGATAGATTTCGGAGCGCAGGCGGAGGCCGGTGTCGGAGTCGAAATAACCGCGGGGGGATTGTTCGAAGGCGGTGGCCATGTCTGCGGCGATGGCGTCGGCCCAGGCATAGCCGTAGTATCCGGCATCATAGTGCATGAGGTGTCCAAAGTAGGCGACGAAGGCGGTATCCGGCGGGATGGGCAGAAAGACGTCGCCGAGGAGTTTGTTGGAGAGGGCAAGGGCGTCTTTGGCGTTGGAGTGGTGGATTTGGGTGTGGAGGGTGAGGTCTAAGAGGGCAAAGGCGAGCTGGCGGCGATAGCGGGTGGCCTCGGTGGCGAGTTTGGCTTCCTTGAGCCTGGCGAGGATTTGAGAAGGGATCTTTCTGGACGGGTCACGGTAGTCGGCGGCAAAGGAATCGAGGACTTTCTGGTCCCAGACCCAGTTTTCGAGCATTTGGGAGGGGGCTTCGACAAAGTCGCGGGGGACGCTTGTGCCGGAGAAGCGCGAGTATTTGGCGCGGGTCATGATGGAGTGCATGGCGTGGCCGAACTCATGGAAGAGCGTCTCGACATCGCTATGGGCCAGGAGCGAGGGCTGGTCTTTGGACGGGGGCGGGAAGTTGCAGATGAGGGCGACGGTGGGGCGCTGGTATTTTCCGCCGGCCAGGAGTTTGCCTTCGACGAGGCCGAATTGGGCGAAGTGGTTGTACTTGCCTTCGCGGGGGAACATGTCGAGATAGAACAAGCCGAGGGGTTCATCGGAGCGGGCGTCGGAGACGGCGTAGAGCTGGAGATCGGGCACCCATTTGTAGGGGGGCTCGACGCGCTGGAACTTGAGGCCGAAGATGCCCTGGTAGATGGCGAACATGCCGTCGAGGGCGCGTTGATAGGGGAAGAAGATGCGCAATTGCTCGGCGTCGACGGCGTATTGTTCCTTTTTCAGTTGGTTGCTGAAGTAGCGCCAGTCCCAGACATTGATTTGGGCGGCGGGGTCGCCGGTTTCTTTGATCTTGAGTTGGCGGAATTGGGCCAGTTCGGCATCGAATTTGGGCTGCAAGCCGTCCTTGAGCTTCCGGAGGAAATCGATGGCGGTGTCGGCGTTTTTGACCATTTTGACTTCTGTCTGGTAGTCAGCCCAGGTTTTGTAGCCGAGCTTTTGGGCGACGTCGTCGCGCAAGGGGAGGATTTTTTCGAGCAAAGGGATATTCTGGTCCCGGGCGAGGTTGTCGTGCTCGATGAGGAGTTTTTTGCGGGTCTCTTCGCGCGAGGCGTTGTCCATGACCCGGAGGTAGGCGGTAGTGACGTTGGCCATGACGGTGTATTGATCGTCGCCGGTCTTGATCTGGTCGAGGAAGCCGTCGGGGAGGCCCTGGAGTTGGGCTTTGGTGAAGACGACCGGACCTTGGGCTTTGGTGATGTTGCTTTCATAATCGGTGGCCAGGCGGGAGAGTTCTTTGCGCATCTGTTCGACCTGGTCGCGCTGAGGTTTGGGCAATTGGAGGCCGGCGCGGCGGTAATCGCGGAGGGTCTCGGCCAGGAGTTTGGCGTCCTCGCCGTCGAGGCGGGGGTTGGTGTCGGCGTAGGCCAGGACGGCCCGATAGACATCCTCGCGGTAGTCGAGGCCGACCATCCATTCCTCAAGCTGCTTAAGGGCGTCCGTAGCGGAGTCGCGGATGGCGGAGTCGGTGCTGGTTTCCTTGAGGAGAGAGAGACGGTTTGCAGTGAGGCTGAGTTGGTAGGCAGTGTCGTCGAGGGCGCGGAGTGTGTTTTGGAAGGTCACCTCGGACGGTTTGAGGGCGCCCACCCGGTCCAGGGCGGCGTTGGCCACGGCAATGGTTTGGCGGACCGAGCCGCGGATTTCGTTCGTGGTCAATTCGAATTGGGGCAAGGCGACCACGGAACCGAATTTGGCGGCGCGCTTTCGGAACTCTTTGAGGTTGTCCGCCGTCGCCGCCGTCTGGACGGAGTTGCCAGCCACGGCCAAGCACGCGAGCAGGAGAAAGAACAACGTCATTTTGCAGATCATAGGACACCACACTAGCGGCAACACAGCCGGGCGCAAGGTGTTGTTTTATTCTTGTATTTGGGCCGGCGGTCATTATCTGTTGCAACCAGCACAAGCATGAATATGAGTTCGGCCAGGTCTGTCCACCAACTCCGCGCCGGGGTGATCGGCACGGGTTTCATCGGCCCGGTGCATATAGAGGCATTGCGGCGGTTGGGGGTCCAGGTAGCGGCACTATGCGACGTGCCGGGGCGAGTGGAGGGGGCCGCGGCCAAGCTTGGGATTGCGCGGACTTACGGCGATTACCGCGAGATGGTGGTTTCGCCGGAGATCGATGTGATCCACATTGCGGCTCCCAACCGGTATCACTGCGAGATGTCGCTGGCCGCACTGGCCGCCGGGAAGCACTGCATCTGCGAGAAGCCGCTGGCAATGGACACGCGGCAGACAGCGCGGGTCCTCGAACGGGCTGGAGCGGCCGCCACGGTCTTTGCCGTGAACTACAACGTGCGATTTTACCCGGCCGTCCTCCAGCTTCGGCAGGCGGCGGCGCGGGGCGAGTTGGGGGAAATCATCCACGTGAACGGCTCTTATTTGCAGGATTGGCTGTTCAAAGAGACCGACTACAATTGGCGCCTGCTGCCCGAGGAGGGCGGCAAGCTGCGAGCGGTCGCCGATATCGGCACGCATTGGATGGACACGGTCTCCTTTATCCTGGGAGCGCGGATTACCTCCGTGTTCGCCGACCTGACGACCTGGCACCAGACCCGGCAACGTCCGCTTGGAGAAGTGCAGACTTTCGCCGGAGCGGCCGAGGCAACCCGCTACGCACCCTACTCTGTCAAGACGGAGGACTTTGCGAGCGTGCTGTTGGAATTCAGCACGGGCGCCAGAGGAAACCTAGCCGTGTCACAAGTTGCGGCCGGGCGGAAGAACTGCATCCGGATCGAGATTTACGGGTCGAAGAAATCGGCCTGGTGGTGCTCGGAGAACCCGGAACTGCTTCATTACGGAAATCGAGACAGCGCCAACGAAGCGGCCGTGCGCGGCACGCCGGCGTTCGGTCCCGACGCCGCGCCCTACATCGACTACCCAGCCGGACACGTGGAGGGATTTCCCGACACCTTCAAGATGTCCTTTCGCTCGGTGTATGGGGCGATTGCCGGCACGGGAGGCAAGAGACTGTTCGCCACCGCCAGGGATGGACACCAGGAAGCCGCCGTATGCGAAGCCATCCTCAAGAGCAGCAAAGCGAAGGCATGGGTCAAGGTGCGGGGGGAAGGAAAAGTGGAAAATAGTTGACAAGATGGCATCGAGACCATATAAAGTATGGCATGAAGATGACAATGCACATTGACGACGAGTTGCTGGCCAGAGTCATGGAGGCCACCGGCGCCACCAGCAAGACCAAAGCGATCGACCTGGCCTTGAGAGAGATGGATAGAAAAGCCAAACTCATGAGCCTGAGCGCGGCCGGGTTGGGAATGGGACCGGACGAGTTGAAAGACGCCATTGATCCCGCCTACGACCTGGAGGCGAGGCGGCACAGTGAAACCCCCATAACCTATGGCCGCAAGCCCCGTACTCGCTGACAGCAGCTACTACATCCGCAGGATGCGCGAGGGCCAGGACCCGCTGAAGGCGCTGGCCCTGGCCGCCGCGACGCGGGACCTGGTCATTTGCGGGATAGTGCGTTGCGAAGTGGGACGGGCGCTCCAGCCGTCCAAAGTGAGGGAACGGTTCCGGGCCTTTTGGGACGTGATGATCAATGTTCCCGCGGACAGCCGGCTGTGGGAGGAGGCGGAACAAACCCTTTGGGAATTGGACAGGCGAGGGATTGTGCTGCCCCTAACGGACGTCGTCATTGCGTGCAGCGCCAAACGAGTGGGGGCAGTAGTGCTGACCCATGACCATCATTTTTACGACATTCCCGGCGTGCGGGCGACCGACAGACTCGAAATATAACCCATTATGAAGCTGGGATTCGTTTCGGCGATTTTGCCAGAGTTGACACTTGAACACGTCCTTGCGTTTGCGCGGGACGAAGGGTTCGCGCGGGTGGAGGTCATGTGCTGGCCGGTGGGCAAGGCGGAGCGCCGGTTTGCGGGCGTCAGCCACATTGATGTGAGCGGGTTCACCCGGGGGCAGGCGGAGGAAGTGAACGGCTTCTGCAGCCGGTATGGCGTTGGGCTATCGGGCCTGGGCTATTACCCGAACCCCCTGGACCCGGACCCGGAGGTTTCCGGGAAGGCGACGGGGCACTTGAGACAGGTCATCCTGGCAGCGGAGAAGCTTGGGCTGAGGAATGTCAACACGTTCGTGGGGCGGGATTGGACCAAGACGGTGGATGCGAACTGGCCGCGTTTCCTGGAGGTGTGGAAGCCGCTAATCGCCTTTGCCGAGGAGCACGGCATCCGGATTGGGATTGAGAACTGTCCCATGCTTTTCACGGGGGACGAGTGGCCAGGAGGCAAGAACCTGGCGACCAGCCCGGTCATTTGGCGGCGGATGTTCAGCGACATCCCGTCCGAGAGCTTCGGGTTGAATTATGATCCATCCCATTTGGTGCTGCAACGGATGGACCCGATTGGGCCGTTGCGGGAGTTTAAGGAGAAGCTGTTTCACCTGCACGCCAAGGACATGACGGTGGACGCGGCCCGGCTGGATCAAACGGGCATTTTTGCTTTTCCGAAGGAATGGCACACACCGCGCATACCCGGACTGGGCGAGGTCCATTGGGGCCGGTTCATGGGGACGCTCTACGAGATCGGCTACGAAGGAGCGGTGTGCGTGGAAGTGGAGGATGACAGTTTTGGCAAGACGCTGGAGGGGCGGGAGCTGGCGCTCAAAGTGGCGGGGAATGTCTTGCGGCCCTACTTTGGATGAATCCGATGAAATACACATACGAGGAATTGGCGAAGATGATCGATCACTCGCTGCTGCACCCGACGCTGACGGATCGAGAGATGGAAGAGGGCTGCCGGCAAGCGGTCCAGTACGGGGTGGCATCGGTGTGCCTGAAACCGTACTGGGTGAGGCGGGCGGCCGAGTTGCTCAAGGGGACGGGAGTTGCGGTTGGGGCGGTGGTTGGCTTCCCCCATGGAGGGAGCACGACGGAGGTGAAGCGGTATGAGGCGGAGATGGCGTGCCGGGAGGGGGCGACCGAGATCGACATGGTGATCAACATCGGCAAGGCTCTAAGCGGGGACTGGGCATACGTGGAGAGGGACATCCGGGCGGTATGCGAGGAGGCGCATGGGAGGGGAGCCAAGGTGAAGGTGATTCTGGAAAACGACTACCTGGCCAAGGGCGGCGCGGGTCTGGGCAGCCAGGAAATCAAACGCAAGCTCTGCCAGTTGGCCGAGCGAGCGGGGGCCGACTGGGTGAAGACCTCCACCGGCTATGGCTTCGTCAAGGGCGCGGACGGGAAATACAGCTACCAGGGGGCGACCGGGCCGGACCTGGAGTTGATGCGGGCCAGCGTATCCGTCAGCGTGCAGGTCAAGGCAGCTGGAGGGGTGCGCGACCTGGACGGGTTGATCCGCGTGCGCGACCTGGGCGCCAGCCGGTGCGGCGCGACGGCCACCGCCGCGATGCTGGACGAGTACAAGAGACGCGCCGAGGCGGAGAACGCCGGACGCGCGACGCAGTAGGGGCGGCACGCGACCGATTTCTTCAAGCGCCCGCCCCGCCGCCCGAGACGGGGAGAGTGGAAACCGCTAGAGCGGCTGACGGCTCCTCCGGTCTTTTCTTTTGCCAAAGCTGCGGTTTGCGTCAATACTTGGCCTGCCTATGCAAACGATTCTGCCATCCGAGTTTAAGCGCCAGATGGTTCTGATGCTGGATGGTTCACCCCACGTCATCGAAGATCTGCACACCAGCGGCACGGCCCAGACCCGGCACAAACTCCACACCCGTCTGCGCCACCTGACGACAGGGCGCGTCTTCGACCGCGTTTTCGCCGAAAACGAGCGCGTGTCCGTAGCGGCAATGGAAACGCGCCGGGTGACTTACAGCTACGCGCAGGCCGATACGCAGGTGTTCATCGATACAGAGACCTTCGACGAGTACGAGTCCGGCAACGAGCAACTGGGGGAGCGGCGCTGGTTTCTCAAGGAGAACGAGGAATACAAGGCCCTGCTGCTCGACGGCAGGCTCCTGGACATCGTCCTGCCGCCGCAAATACCGCTCAAGGTCGTGGAGACCGCTCCGCCTGCTCGAGGCGGCTTGAACACGGCATGGAAGGAGGCGAAGCTCGAGACCGGCCTCCAGATCATGGTTCCGTTGTTCATCACCAAGGGCGACATCATCCGTGTCGACACGGCGGGAAAGAAGTACATAGGCAAGGAAAACGCATGATCCAACGATACTCAAGGCCCGCGATGCGGGAGATTTGGAGCGAGCAGCGGAAGCTGGAGATTTGGCTGCGGATAGAGCTGTTGGCGAGCGAGGCGCTCTGTGAGGCGGGGTTGGTGCCGAAGGCCGATTTGGAGCAGATGAAGGCGCGGGCGGCCTTCGATATAGAGCGGTGCAAGGAATTGGAGCGCACGCTCAACCACGACGTGATCGCCTTCACCACCAATGTGGCGGAGAACATCGGGGCCCCCGCGAGCCGGTGGCTGCATTTCGGGCTGACCAGCAGCGACATTATTGACACGGCGTTCGCCCTCCAGATGGTGCAGTCCGCGGACATCCTCCTGGACGACGTCCGGGTGCTGCGCCAGGAGGTTGCGGTCAGGGCCAAGGAGCACGAGTTCACGCCCATGATTGGCCGCAGCCATGGGATTCATGCCGAACCGACCACGTTCGGGCTCAAGCTGGCGCTGATGTATGACGAGTTCGGGCGGGCGCAGGAACGGTTGGAGGCGGCCCGGGAGCGGGTGGCGGTGGGCAAACTCTCCGGTGCGGTGGGCACCAGCGCCCACCTCGCGCCCGAAATCGAGGAGATCGTGTGCCGGAAACTGGGCCTGCGCCCCGCGCCGATAGCCACGCAGGTCGTCCAGCGCGACCTCCACGCGGAGTTTATTGGCACGCTCGCGTTGGTTGGGGCGAGCATCGAACGGTGGGCCACCGAATTCCGCCACCTGCAGCGAACCGAAGTGCTCGAAGCCGAAGAGTTTTTTGCGCGCGGTCAAAAAGGCTCCAGCGCCATGCCCCACAAGCGGAATCCCATTACCGGCGAGCGGTTGTCCGGCCTGGCGCGGGTCCTGCGGGGCAACAGTGTCGCCGCCCTGGAGAACGTCGCCCTCTGGCACGAACGGGACATCAGCCACAGCTCGGTCGAGCGCATCATTTTTCCCGACTCCTGCACCCTGTTGGACTACATGCTCGTCACGCTGGCGAAACTGACCAAGGGGCTGGTGGTGTATCCCGAGAATATGAAGCGCAACCTGGGGCTTTCACTCGGGATGTGGAACTCGCAGAGCGTATTGCTGGCGCTTATCCGCAAGGGCCTAAGCCGCGAGGTGGCCTACGATCTGGTCCAGCGCAACGCCATGCAGACCTGGCAAGCCAAGCACGCCGGCCGTGATGACGCCGATTTCCTGACCCAGCTCAAGTCCGACTCCGAGGTAGCCAAGCACTTCCAGCCCGGAGAGCTCGAGCAGCTCTGTTCGCTGGAGTTCCACTTCAAAGAGGTCAAGAACCGGTTCCGGAAATTGGGGCTGGAGTAGGAGACGTTGGAAGCCTTGCTATCCGGCTCGACAGCTAAGGCGTCACGAAAAAATAAAATGAACAATTCTGGCTGGTTCTTTTGGCCGCTGGCGGCGTTGCTCGCTCGTTGCA
>CAZZFF010000151.1:0-8712 GCA_964653485.1 uncultured Verrucomicrobiota bacterium
GAACCTGGGGGGACTTTCACCCCCGGATGCACACGTCTTCTCCGAGCGCACCGATTATCAATTCACCGCAACGACAAGGCTTGCATTTGGCACCGCTCGCGCCACGGCGTCATAAACGAGCATGATCCGGGGTAAGAGCAGGCAGCGACGCTGCTTTCGAGCAGGCGGGACGTCCGACACGCCGAACGCTGTCTGAGCCAAAGCGGTGTCGCGCTTTGCTTGCCACCGCACTCCAACGCGGCCTGCTCGCGGCCGTGTCGCCGGGATTCGAGGGCCGAGATCGGCTCTTGTGATTGGGTGGGGATCGGACTATGTATTGCCATTCCGCCGCGACTGGACTAATGATGTAATCATTGCAGTGCGTGAGGCAGGGAATCGGGACGACTGACAATTTCAACGAAAGGCGCGGACATGATTGCGACGCAAATACGACAGAAGGACGCGATGTTTTATTTTGTGGCCTACCCTTCGGAGGACTTGTTGAGGAAGGTGCGCTTCATCAGCCGTTTTTACGATGAGGGGCAGCAAATCAAGCCGGAGGAGATCGAAGCCGGGGACGACGTGGCGCAGTTTATCGCGCAGGTCGAACGGCACGAGAAGGCCTTTCAGCGGGGGCTGTCTCGCACAAAGGTGCGCTCGATTCGGAACTTTTACGAGACGGCCATCAGCCAGCCGCCCATTCCGGGCACGGTGCTGCTCTTCACCCCGGAGAAGCTACCATTCGAGCTGCTCGCGGGGAACGAGACGGTCGGCAACCTGCCGGACCCGGCTGAGAAGTTCCTGATTATCGACGGACAGCATCGGCTGGCGGCGCTGAGTTTTTACGAACGCACGCACCCCGAGGAAGCCAAATCCATTTACGTGCCGTGCATCATCTTCGACGGGCGGAGCGATGATTTTGCGACCGAGATGTTCGTGATCATCAATTCGACGCCGACCCGGATCAACAAGAGCCACCTGGTTGATTTGTACGAGCGGGTATCGTGGGCCGAGCCGGACCGCCGGTTTGCCGCGCGGGTCGTGGAGATGCTCTATAGCGAGGGGGACAGCCCGCTGCGCTATCGCATCAACCGCCTCGGCGGCCGGAGCAAGCAAGACAAATGGATTCTCCAGGCCGAGTTGTTCAACGAAATCCACCGCTGGGTCAAACAGGACTGGGCGCGGATTGAGCCGGAAGGGACCGACAAGCGGATGGCGGCGCGCTACTACAACAGGGCGCGGGATTTCCTGCGGGCCTGTTCCCAGGTGTTCGAGGAGGCCTGGGGCAACGACAGCTACATGGTCACCAAACCGGTCACGCTCAAGGCCATGATGCGCGTCTGCGCCGATCTGTCCGCCCAGGACGCCGACCCTGAAGAGGGCCGCCAGGAGCGATGGCGCCAGCGTTTGTCCCCCTGGACCGAGCGGTTGCGCGACTTCCGAAACGACGGTTTCTACGAACGATTCGCCGCCAAAGGCCAGATTGAGCGCGTGGCGCGCCTCCACCGCGAGATGGACCGCATCGCCGGCATCCAAACGCGCACCGCCCCGCGAGAGGCGGCGTAAGCGTGCGAAGGGTGGAGTGTCAAGGGCCTGGCAAGTGCTCTACCTCGTAGGGAGGTTGGTCCTGACTACCTGGAAAGGGCCTTGGTTATCTATGAGGGTCTGAATCCCCTCCTGGGTCTCCGGAGGCTGGTAATGGTACGGACCAACGCCTCCGCTGCCTGGGCCATCGATCGTCCAGCGGTGGTCGTATTCTTCATCCACGGGGTTTTTTTCGGTCAGCACCCAATCCCCGGCGAACTGCTGATTCGGAAGAGCGTTCTTTGAAACGATTTGCCAGCGTTGCAGGATGGCGTCATCGACGGGAGGGTCGAAGAGCGGCTTGAGTTGAGAGAGGTCGGCGGGCCATTGTCCGTTGTTGGCCCGCATGTATTGGCTCAATGCCGACTGGAACATTTTTGTAAAATAGCCTTCGGCGCGCTTTCGGATTTCGCCCAGGGCTTTGCGGTAGTCGGCATCCGTCTCGAGCTTGGAATTGCGAGCCAGCTCCAGCCAGTCAAACGGCTCAAGAAACCGCAGTTCCGGGATTCCGGCCCCGGGCGTTTCGTCCAGCCGCCGCTTTAGCTGATTCACTCGTTTGAGCCAGGATTGCGCAGCCTGTTCGGTAGGGTCGGCGGGGTCGCCGGCCTTTAGGCGGGCCAGCTCACTCGAGTCCCGGCGCAGGCGCGTGACTTCACCGCGCAGCCTGAGCAGTTCAGCGCTGTTGGCGTTCGGCTGCGGGTTCCCTCCGCGCAGCGCCGTCAACAGGGCCGCCGCTTCGTCGCGCTCGCGGCCCAGCTCCAGAATCCGTTGGGCGTCGGCGGCTTGCTGTCGCTGAAGCATCCGGACCTGGTCTCCCAGGCGGGAAGTCCGGCGGGCTTCGTAGGCTCCGGTTCCGACCGTGGCCGCGAGGGCGACGGCGATAAGGCTCTTGTGCAGCAGGGTCATGGCGACGGCTTTGGTTGTGGTGACTATGGTTGGAGCACAGCCGGCGGTCCCCGCCAGGGTAGCGGCGGAGATGGTCGCGGCCAATCCGGCCGGGGCGCCCTGGACCGCGTTGGCGGAGATAGCGAGGGCGAGTCCGCCCTCGCCGACGGCGACGCCGCGTTTGGCAAAGAGCTTGCGCAGGCGGCCTACGGCACGGGTCACGCGTTTTTGCGCGGCCTCCTCGCTCACCCCGAGCGCCCGGGCCATATCGCGCGCGGATTGGCGCTGGAAGTAGCGCAGCAGGAGCGCGTCGCGGTCCGCACCGTTTAACTCCCACAGGAGCGAGTCGAGTTGGGGCGCGACTTGTTCCCACACCTTCTCAGGCTCGGAGGAAAGCAATTCGTTCATGGTGGCGGCTTCCTGCTCGCGGGTGCGCCGGCGCGCATTACATCGAAGCGCGTTGGCCGCCAGGTTGTGCGTGGTGCGATGGAGCCAGCCGGATAGGACCGGGCAATCGGTGAGTTGGCCGGCCCCTCGGGCCAGGGCCAGGAACGCGCCCTGGCTCACGTCCTCGGCGAGTTGCGCGTCGCGGACCATGCGCAGCGCCTCGGAATAGACCAAATCAACATGCCGTCGGACTAGTTCGGTGAACGCCGCCTCGGAGCGGCGGTCCGCGTAATCGCGCAGCAACTGTTGATCGGTCGAATCGTTCACCTATTGAATAGTCACCGCCGAGCTCAAAACCGGACACCCGGTGGGAATCGGCCCTCGAGTCATTCCAGCCGGATCGCTCTTATCTCGATTGTGACTCCCGAGGCCGTGGTTGGGTCGAAGCGCAACGAGGTGACGCAGCCGGTCCAGTGCTCGTTTCGGCCTACGGGCAAGACACAGGTGTGGAACTGCCCGTCCGCGCCGACGGGCGCGGTGACGCTGGCCGGCTCCGAGGTGGCCGGCTCCGATGACGTTGTCCAGAACAACTGGGCGGTCCCAGCGCGGCTCAGCCTCATTTCCACTATCACCCGCGAGTAACGGCCGGCGCGGATGCGCGTTTCCGGCAGCAGCCACGCCGGGTCGCCGGTGGTCGAGATAGCCCGCAGGGTGTCCTGCCGAACGTCCGCCTGTGCCACGCTGCCGGCTGAAGCCGGCGTTCCGGCCAGCAAAGCGTCTTGCTGGACGCCGGTTTCCGCCAGGCCCATCATCGGATGCCAGGCCGAGAGGGCCCGGCCGGACCAGGAGGCCAGGCCCGCCGGCGATTCACCGGCCGGCTTGCGAATGGCACGGTACCAGGAATCGCAGGTCCGTCCGAGGTCTCCAGGTGCGATGTCCGTATGCGCGCTCGGAGCGCCCGTGAACACATCGCGGATGACGTCCAGGTAATCGAACCCGTATCCGCGGGTCGGCTCGATATAGTGGCCCTCGCCGAATTCGTTCCAGCAACAGAAGATCACCGTGTTGCCTGCCGGCCCGGCGGCGGGGGCCGCGTCCATTACGGCCTTGGCGCGGCGGCATAGGTCCCGGAACTTCTCAGGTGTGTTGTCCGACCAGAAGAAAGGCGTTTCTTTCCATGGGCGCGAGTCCCAGCCCATCATGGCCGCCGTGATGTCGGGCAGCAGGCCGAAGCTCCGTTTGGCCTTCCAAATCTGCTCCTGCTGGTCCACAAACCCGTCATCGGGGGCGCAGACGAAATCGCCCACCGTTTTAACTTCCGCCGGTTGCCGCCAGCCAGCCCCGTAGGCTGAACTGGCGTCCCAGCCTTCGCTCGCCATGGTCTCGAGCGCCGGGCGGTCGGCGGTGCCAACGCAGCCGACGATGTAAAGCCCACCAAGGCCCCGGGCGTTGCAACGGGCGCGCGCGGTGTCGAAGGCCCGCCGCACCTCCTGGCTCGAGCCGAGCTGGCGCGTCACGTTTTGCGGGACCCAGATATAGAGCACCGGTTTGCCGTCCACGCGCAGGTACGACGGGTGGGAGAAGTAGTTCTCGATCCAGAAGGGGAGCAGGTTATCGAGGAAATCCGCCGTGGAACCGACGCCCTGGCCGCAGCCGTTTTCCCACATGATGCCGAATTTGATGCGGGGCAGAAACCGGGCCTTGAGGAGGCCGTCATGGATGGCGTGGCCGAGGGTCTGCGTGACCGGGGCGTTGAGATTCGAGCGGTACCAGCAGTAGATGACCCCTGTGATGCCGTGTTCGAGCCAGTACTTAATGTGCCAGTCGGCGACCTCGGGGTCGCCCTCGTTGTACCAGCCGAGCACCGGCTCGCGCTCCGGCCAGGGCTCGATCGCGCTCCAACCGATGTGGGTGCCCGCTTTCCACAGGGGGCAATAGTGCGTCCAGAGCGTGTATCGGCCCGGCGGGGGCGCGACAGGCTCCGGAACATAATCCGTCTTGGGCAATTCCAGGCGGGCATGGAAGCGGATGGGCCGCTCCTGGGAAACGAGGGGCGCGCCGTCTGCCTGGAGGGCCGCCTGGAATGAACCGGTCATGGCCCGCGAGGCCGTCACGCTCCAGGCTATCTCCCTGCTTTCCTGGAAACCCATGGTTCCCAAGGGGCGGACCTTGGAGTCTTCCAACGACACGCCCATCGGCACTGTCAGCGTGGCTTGGACGTTGGAGGCGGCGCCCCCGTCGTTTCGAACCCGGACAATGATTGTCTCCGGCCGGCCCGCCCTGGGCAACGTCGAGCCGGGGAAGAGGTCCACGACGCTCGGTTCCGGTTCGGCCTGGACGTTCTCGGTAATGCGAACGTAATGAAGGGTCGTTGTCGAGGCGGGGGCTTCGGAGGGCACGATTCCGAGGGCCAGCAGGCGCCCGCCCCAGCCGGGCCAGGTCCATGGCTCGAGCACGTAGGTGTGCGGTTTGCCGTCCGCAACCGTGCCAAAGCCGATCCTTCCGGCCCCCAGTGTCGTCACAAAGATCAAGTCCGCGCGCGTCCCGCGGTCCAGCGCCATCCGAAGGCTCAGAAAATCGCTCTTGCCAACCGGCGCGTCCAAGCCCTCGCGGAGCAGATGGCCCCGCGGCGAGCGGCTGGTCACGATCATCCCATCAGGCCCGGCCTGTGCCGAGACGTCCGCACCGCCATGCCAGCCCTGCGGTCCCTTGGAGAAATCGAACTCTGTAAGAGGCGCGCCGGGCGTTCGGGAATCGAGTGCTATGCCGAAGGCATGACAAAGGATGTCCGCCGTCGGGAGCATCTTCTGGTAAATCCTCACATAGTCGATGTCGCCGGCAAAGGCCCCGCCCAGCGCCACCGCCGAGCCGATGCACACCGGGTTGTCGGTGGCGGCGGGCGTCGCCGCCTCTCGCCCAACACTGAACGGCTCGCCATCGAGCCACAGATACGACCTATGTCCGTCCCATGCGGCCACAACATGGTGCCACTGGTTGGTTGCCGGGAGGTATGCGCTGACCCGGGGCTCCCATTGCCCGTCACCGTAGATATAAAAGGAGATTCTGCTCCCTTCGATCGGCCAATCGATGCGCAAGGCGTACTCCTGGTCCTTGAAAACGATGTTCCGGCCGTTCGAGAGGTCCGTCGGTCGTATCCGAGCCTCGATGCTGAAGCCTTTTCTCAGATTCAGTGCGGGCGTCGAGGGGGCCGTCAACTCCGGCCGTGGGCCTGGACGCCAGGACCCGGCCAGGCCGTCGGCATTGTCCGAAGAATGCGCTGCGGTGGACAAAGTCCACACGGTGAGAACTGCCGTCGCGACGCCAACAGCCCAGGTTGCTCGTGATCCACGAAACATGTCGTGTCAGTTAGCCATGAATTGGGTAGTGCGGCAAGGCCCTGCGCGTGAGTTTCTGTCACCGAGCGAACAATCGCGGACGGGGTCGCAACCAGGGCATGTCATGTCCGTCCACGACCGCCCGGTGGCGGGAGAGCGCGACAGCGGATTCATCCGTGGGCACGATAGACAGGGGATGGCCCTCCGGGTTTAGATTGCTGTCGATGATGATGAAACGGTTCGTTCGCTCGCCGGCCCGTGCGGCACGCCGCGCCCGCAGGGCATTTGGGTTGTTGCTAATTGCCTTTGGAAGCGTGCTTTCCGCGAGCGGTTCCCCATCCGGTGCCAGCCATGTGCTCGCCTGGGGGGACATCGATTACGAGTTGGCATTAATGCCCTTGTCGCCCGCCTCAAGCGCGGTGGCGTCCATTTCGGCCGGCGACTTTCACAGCCTTCTGCTGCGGGGGGACGGCACGGTCATGGCCTGGGGAGAGGACCAATTCGGTCAGACCTCAGTTCCGGGTCCCGCGCAACAGGGCACGGTGGTGGAGGCGGTCGCGGGCAACGTCCACAACCTGGCGCTGCTCGAGGATGGAACCGTCATTGCCTGGGGACCTTCGGCGGGAGAGCCTGGCGACTACGGGCAGTGCGACGTTCCCGAGGGGTTGAATGGAGTGGTCGCCGTTGCGGCCGGGGCGGTTCACAGCCTGGCCCTGAAGGGCGACGGCACCGTGGCCGCCTGGGGTTCTGACGCGTATGGCCAGTGCGACGTGCCGCCGGGACTCCAAGACGTGGTGGCGATTGCGGGTGGGATGTGGCACAGCCTGGCCCTCCGGCGGGACGGCACGGTGGTTGCGTGGGGCGGGGATTCCATGGGCCAGGCCGAAGTGCCGCAGGGGTTGAGCCATGTCATCGCCATTGCCGCCGGGGGGTTTCACAGCCTGGCGCTCAAGGCGGATGGAACGGTGGTTTTCTGGGGCGGCTACGGACTGATCAGGGGGAGCGTGCCGTCGGGACTGGAGAACGTCGTCGCCATCGCCACCGGCGACTACCATAGCCTGGCACTAAGACGGAATGGCACGGTCATCGCCTGGGGTCTGAACACCGCCGGGCAACTCGACGTTCCTTCCGGGCTGACGAAAGTGGCGCTCATCGCCGCGCGAGGAAGCCACAGCATGGTGGTAGTTCAGGATCGCCCGTTTCCGCCCGGACCGGCCGCCGTCCGGTTCGCCCCAACGACCCCGACACCGGAGCAGGAGTGAGGCATGCCCATGCATCGCTCAGGGATAAATGGCGCGATAGAACCGTAGCCCCGGCCCAAGCTCCTCAACGAGGGTGAACGCGCCGGAGGCGTCGGCTGTCACCGTGCCCAGTGACAGCCAGTTCATCGTGGGCGGAGTGTTGGTGGTGTACTGAATGACATACGTGTTGCCTGGAATGCCATCCCCGCCAATCGAGACCGCGCCGTTGCCGAGGGTTGTGATAATCAGATTCCTCGAGGGGCAGTTACCCACCGCAATGTCGACGGTGACCGTGCCGGCCACGGGGGCGCTCCAACCGTCGGTAACCAGGTAGGTGAACGTGTCGGTGTTGGTGAAGCCCGGAGCCGGGGTATAAAACACCCATCCTGCGTTGGTCATTAACGTCCCCCCGTTGGCACTGGCGGCGCTGACGCCGACGAAAGTTATCCGGTCGTTGTCCGCGTCCGAGGCATTGCCGAGCAAGTCCGCGATGCTGACCATCACGCCGTTGGTAAGGCCTCGATTAATGGTCACCGGGCCGGCAACGGGCGGCGTATTGATCACCTGCGCGGGGGACAACAGGTTGGTCATGCCGAGGAAATTCGTGTCGCCGGTGTACTGGCCGCCCACGGTGTGCGAGCCGTGCGTCAGGTTGGCCGTCGTATAACTGGCGGTGCCCCCGTTCAGGGTCACAGGCGCGCCCGCGGCGGTCCCATCGACCTCGAACTGGACCGTCCCCGTTGGAGTCCCCGCTCCCGGCGCAACGGCGTTCAGGGAGAGGCTGAAGGTGACTGCCTGGTTAGGCAGTGAAGGACTCGCCGACGAACTCAGGGCGCCCACGGTGCCGGCCTTGGTGACCGCCAGCGTCCCTGGGGCGTAGCTGATGGTGTAATTCGGGCTGGCGGCGCCGCTGGCGATGATCGAGTAGCTGCCCACGGGGCTGGCCGCTGTCGCCGTGGTGATCAAGCTTGGGAGGGTGGTCAAGCTGCCGGCGGTGTCCCCGTTGACGAAGCCGCTGTAGCTGGCAGTCAGGGCGGGCAGCGGCGCGCCGTAGAGCTTGCTTGTGTTGGCGGCGGTTATGGTCAGCGGGGCGGAGGTGATGGTCAGCGTGCCATTGGCATAGCTGATGGAGTAATTTGGGCTGGCGGCGCCACTGGCGATGATCGAGTAGCTGCCCGCAGGGCTGGCCGCTGTCGCCGTGGTCATCAAGGTCGGCAGGGTGGCCAGGCTGGCGACCGTGTCCCCATTGACGAAGCCGCTGTAGCTGGCAGTCAGGGCGGGCAGCGGCGCGCCGTAGAGCT
>CAZZFF010000151.1:8812-14056 GCA_964653485.1 uncultured Verrucomicrobiota bacterium
CGCCACTGGCGATGATCGAGTAGCTGCCCGCAGGGCTGGCCGCTGTCGCCGTGGTTATCAAGGTCGGCAGGGTGGCCAGGCTGGCGACCGTGTCCCCGTTGACGAAGCCGCTGTAGGTGGCGGTCAGGGCCGGCAGCGGTGCCCCGTAAAGCTTGCTTGTGTTGGCAGCGGTTATGGTCAGCGGGGCGGGGGTGACCGTTAGCGCGACACTGGTCGTGACGGGCGCGTAGTTATTCGTGTCCGTGGGGTTGAAAGTAACCGAGAGGACCTGGGTGCCGGCATTGAGCACTGTGCCTGCGGGGGGATTATAGGCTAAGACGCCAGGAACCGAGGAGGTGGCGTTCAATTGACCGGCACCGAGGGCGGTTCCATAGACGATGCTCGCCGGGGCAGGCCAGCCGATCGGCGGCAGCGCGGGACCCCTAAAGACAAGTCCCCAGCTCACCAACATGTTGGTGCTGCCATACGACATGTCAGCCAGGAACAGCGTCCAAACACCGTTCGGGTTCGAGTTGGTGAAGGAGTTCAGACGGGTTGAGCGCGGCGTGGTGTCCAGCACCAAGGCGGGGTCCACGTCCCGTCCATCCGGCTGCCAGGCGCCCGTCACCGGAGTGCCGGGGGGCGGGTTTGTGAAAGTCTCATAGACATGGATGTCGCCTTGGGGCGCGGCATCATCAAAGAGGACGTTCAAGCCGCAATCCGCATAGCCCCACGGATTTGACGCCGTGCGGCCTACCCGGTTGAGAAGGACGCAGAAATTCGTGACCCCGCCCTGGACCTGGCGCAGATAACCGTAGAGGTCGCCATTGAAGTTCCCCGCCACGCGCAAGCTCACCCGGAGCGATGACATGTTCGTGATGGGCGAAGTCACGGTCTGGACGTCGACCATCCCGGCGGGGTCTCCCTCAGGTATGAGTGCGTTCAGGTTGCCAAATGTGTTAGTCTGGGTCATCTGCGCCACGAGGCAGGGAATGCTCGCGGTCAGCAACAGCACGACAAGGGGAATAGTTGATTTGCGCATGGGTTTGGCCAAGTTGAATGAGGTGCGGACTAGGGTTGAACAAAGGGGTCATGACAGCTAGGGACATACGGTTCGATAGAGCCGCTGGGGCGAGCCGGCCGGGTCGGTAAGGCCGAACACTCCGTTGGAATCGGCGAGCGCCTGCCCGAGCGGCTGCCAGGGGCCGGTCTGCCCGCCGTCGGTGAGCTGTATTTGGTAGAGGCGGCCGGGCACGCCGCTGCCGCCGATGGCGTACGAGCCGTTGCCAATGGGGCTCACCGTCAAGTTCGCCGCTGAGCCGCACTGAGGGCGCAAGCTCAGTGTGACGGTGCCCGTAACCGGGCCGCAGTAACCGTCGCTGATCGAATAGCTGAATGTGTCGGCGTTGGTGAATCCCGGCGGTGGGAGGTAGAATATCCAGCCGCCGCTGCTCGATACTGAACCCGCATTGGCGCTCGTCGCGGCCAGACTGGCCAGTGTGACGGGGTCGCCGTCGGCATCCGACGCAGTGCTCAGGAGGGTGGCCAGGGACAATTTGATCCCGGTTGCCGAGTCGTACGTAAGGGCGGTTGGCCCCGGCACGGGCGGGGTGTCCACAACCTGAGTTCCCGACAAGAGGTTGGTCGAGCCGTTGAAATTCCCGTCGCCGCCATATTGGGCCGCCACGGTATGCCTGCCGTGCCCAAGAGCGGAGGTGTTGTAAGCAGCCGTGCCGCCGCTCACGGGAATGGGGCTTCCGGCTGCCGCGGTGTCGACGATGAACTGCACCGTGCCGGTTGGGGTGCCCGCCCCCGGTGCGACCGCGCTCAGTGCCGTCGTGAAGGTCACCGCCGTGCCGGGCAGTGACGGGTTGGCTGAGGAGGTTAGGAGGACGGCTGTTGCCGCCGGCGAGATCGTCAGAGTCCCATCCACGAAGGTGATCGCGTAATTGGGACTGGCCGCGCCGCCGGCGGTGATCGGATAGATGCCCACGGGACTGGCTGCCGTCGCCGTGGTAGTCAAAGCGGGCGGGGTGGCCAGGCTGCCGGCCGTGTCCCCGTTGACAAACCCGCTGTAGGTGGGAGTCAACGCTGGCATGGCCGCGCCGTAGAGCTTGCTCGCGTTGGCGGCGGTGATGGTCAGGGCCTGCGGCAGAACGACCAGCGTGACATTGGTTGTGGCTGACAGATAGCTGTTTGTGTCGGCAGGGTTGAAAGTGACTGAGAGAACCTGGGCGCCGGCACTGAGGACCGTGCCGGCCGATGGATTGTATGTGAAGATGCCGGGAATAGAGGATGTCGCATTCAATTGACCCGCGGCCAGGACCGTTCCATAGACGATGTTCGCCGGGGTGGGCCAGGTGATTGGGGGCGGTGTAGGACCGGCAGGCGCGATTGGAACCTGATAGGAGGTTTCATTGGAGAACACACTTTCCAGACCCGCGCTGTCAACGGTGGTGGCCGCGAAAAAATACTGGGCCCCGGCAACCAGGCCGGAGACAGTGGTGTTGGTTATGGCAGCGACCGCAACCATGTTCGTATAAGTCTGCGTCGCCCCGCCGTAATAGAGATGGTAGCCGGCCACGTCCGCGTTCGTGCTGGGACTCCAGGCCAAAGTGACGCTCTGGCTCCGCGCGGACGCGGAAAGAAATACACCAAGCGCAGCGAAAGTGATCCGAATGCTCCTGGCCACACGGCCTGACCTGCTAAGAACCAGTGGTGACATGGCGAGAGTATGAGACGTTCGAGTGAAAAGCCTCTACTGGGGAGTTCCCTGGGAGACCCTGGGAAATTCCCAGGGTGCGAACTGGAAGTTTACTTTTGGGGGAGACGTGCTATGAATGACGTAACGAGTCCGCCCCTGACCAGGGGTCGGGCTATATATAAGTGATGCGAACCAACATCATGCTAATGAGGTGTGTCCCGTGCGCCGAGCCACTCCCTGACCCAGGGCTCAAGCCATGAAGGCGACGACTCGCGCATTCCAGCCTGAGGAGATGGACTTGCTGGAGCAAACCCGGGAGGCCCTCATGGTCTGGAACATGGACTGGCGGATTGAGCATCTGAATCGAGGGGCTGAGCGGCTGTTGGGCTGGACTTCGCAGGAGGCCCTCGGGCAGCGCGCCGAGGAGTTGTTTCTCAAGGAGACTTCGGATTTTGAGGCGGCGCGTGAAAAGCTGCTCCGGGACGGCGAGTGGTTCGGCGAGATGCGCCTGGCGACGCGGTCCTCTCAGCCGGTGATCGTGGAGAGCCGCTGGACATTGAAACGCGGAGACAAGGACCAACCGGCCCGCGTGGTGGCCGTCAACACAGACATCACCGAGCGCAAGCGGCTGGAGGAGGCCATCCTGAGCATCAGCGAACGGGAACAGCGCCGCATAGGACAAGACCTGCACGACGGGCTCTGCCAACGACTCTTCAGCGTCGCCCTGACCTGTGAGATGCTCCGGCAGAAGCTCGAAAACCAGCGGCTTCCGGAAGCGGCGGACGCGGCAAAAATTCTCACGCAGATCAGCGCCGCGCTCAAAGAGGGCCGCGGCCTGGCACTCGGCCTGAGCCTCTCGAACCTCGCCAAAGACGGCCTCGCCGCCGCCTTGCGGGATTTGGCCGGGGCCACCCTCCAGGAGTTTCAGGTCGGTTGCACCTCTGAATGCGCGGACTCCATTGTGATGAACGACGCGGTTGCCACGACGTGTCTCTACCGAATTGCCCGGGAAGCGGTTTGTAACGCGGTGAAGCACGCCCGCCCAAGCCGGATTACGATCCGCCTGACGGCGGACGCCGAGCGAGTGTGTCTGAGCATCACCGACGACGGAGTGGGATTCGCCGCGCCGGAAGGGCCGAGGCGGGGTATGGGGCTGGAGATTATGAGGTTCCGCGCCAATTCGATCGGCGGCGTGCTGGACATCCAACCGGCCGTGCCGAAGGGAACTGTGGTTTCCTGCTGCATTAGCCGGAGCCGCTGCGAAGGCAAGGCAGCCTAATAACTCCGGAAGCCTGCCCGCTAAAACCGACGTTCGAGACGGGCGGGGCGCGAGTCAGCCCGGCGGCGGGGATGGGGCGACCACCTTATTGTTGAGCGGGGGGATAGCTCGTAGGCTGCCGTCCGTTTGTGGAGGCGCTTGTCGTGGCTGGCATGGACCCGGCATCGGTGGCGGCCACTACAGACAAGGTCCGTAATCTGTGTGAGATTGGAGGGCGGATGGCCGGGAGCGATGGCGGGCCGGGTCCGACCCATGGGACTTTCTCCGGAACAGTGATGAGCGTGGTGACCAAGAACTCAAGAGGCGTTCAAAGATCAGCGATGGCGGGGCCTTGCGGGGCATGCATTCCTGGAAGGCTGCGCCGTTTTGCGGTGGGCATGCTGTTTGGGCTCCTGGCGCTTGTGTCGCTGCTTTCCGTGTCCGCGCGGGCGGCAAGCGTGACTTTGGCTTGGCTTCCCAGCACGGACCCGGGCGTGGCCGGGTATAATTTGCATTACGGGTTGGCCACTCAGACCTATACGAGCGTGATCGCGGTGGGTGGCGCCACCAACGCCACGATCTCCGGCCTGGTTTCTGGGGCCGAGTATTTTTTCAGCGTGACGGCGGTTAACGGCGCGGGTGTCGAGAGCCAGTTTTCGAATGAGATCGCCTACAAGGTTCCGGGCGGATCGGGTGGCGGGCTGCCGATCGTGGGGGAGGCGCAATTCAGTTACATCACCAATGACAGCACCATCACCATCACCGGATACACGGGTCCTGGCGGGGCGGTGGCCATCCCGGACACAATCAACAGCCTGCCTGTCACGGGCATCGCGGACGATGCGTTCAATGACAACACCAACCTGGCCGGCGTGACCATCCCGAACACCGTCATCAGCATCGGGGACGATGCCTTCTATGGCTGTTCGAGCCTGGCGCAGCTCACCATCCCCGACTCCGTTACGAGCATCGGGATTTTTGCGTTTGCTGCCAGCAGCCTACCGAACTTCAGGAAATCCCAGTTGCCGATAACACAAATTAACGGGTAGAATCCCCTCCTCTGAAAATTGTTGCGCCGAAAGCGCCTTGGAGTGCGGCAGCTTGCTGCCGCTTTTGCGTAGCGAGCTTGCTCGCGTCTTCGCCGCAACAACATCCGCCGCACGGCCAGCAAGCTGGCCTGGATGAAAGCGGCAGCAAGCTGCCGCACTCCAAAGCGCTTCGCGCATTTTCAGGCTTTCTAGGTGCCGGTCTGCCAGCGGGCGTGAGCGACTCATGTTAAGGCGCACATTTCTTGCCTCATCTG
>CAZZFF010000152.1:0-14017 GCA_964653485.1 uncultured Verrucomicrobiota bacterium
CGGGGCTTTCGCCGGCCAGCCACACGGTGAGCTTCAGCGTCCTGAGCGGCTGGACCGCGCCCCCGGCTCAAGAGGTGACGATTAGCGCCGGGGGAACGGTGGCAGCAACGGGGATATACGTTCAACAGGTTGCCCCGGCGCAGGTCGTCCTGGCATTCAACGTGGAGGGCAAGAATCTCGTGCTCTCGTGGAGCACCAATCTGACCGGCTTCGAGCTGCAATCAGCGACCAACCTGCCGGCATGGGCATCCGTGCCGCTCGCGCCGGCAGTCTGTGGAACGAACTATGTCGTCACAAACGCCATAGCCGGCGGCTCGAGCTTCTTCAGGTTGAAGAAGTAGCGGTCATTTCTTGAGTTCCGCATCGGTGGCACAGTGGATGACGGTTTCATGACGTTAACAGTTTGTTGAATTATGTCTCGATCGCGACCGCACCTTTATGGAGTGCGCCGGCAGAGCGAAGCGTCCCGACGAGTCGGGGTTTCGGCCGCGCTGCACTTCCGGCACGCCAGACGCTGCCTGAGCCAAAGCGGTGTCGCGCTCCGCTTGCCACCGCACTCCATAACAGGCTGGGCCGCAGCGAGGTATTTCAACAGGCTCCTAACCCTCTGAACAAAGGCCCTAATATGACTGCACATCGATTGTTTGCGTGGCGCACCCCGAATGCCGCATGTTTAAGGACCGCCTGCAACCTCGGCCTGTTGGTGTTGGCGTTTGCGCTCCCCGCCACGGTGCGGGCGCAATTCAATTACACAACCAATGGCGGCGCGATCACCATCACGGCATATATTGGGCCCGGGGGCGCGGTGACCATTCCCGCCAGCGTCAACGGCCTTCCTGTGACCAGCATCGGCAGTAGTGCGTTCCTCGACGCCACGAACCTGACCAGCGTCGCCATCCCAAGCAGCGTCACCAGCATCGGCGACCAGGCGTTCGAAGGCTGCCTGGCCCTGGCCAGCGTCACCATCCCCGGCAGCGCCGCGGTCATCGGGGATTACGCCTTCAGTTTCTGCAACCTCCTGACCAACGTCAACATTTCCAGCGGCGTGATCAGCATCGGCAGTGACGCGTTCTATTCATGCTTCAACCTGAGAAGCGTCGCCATCCCCAGCAGCGTTACCAATGTCGGGAACTTTGCGTTCCACGGCTGCAGCAGCCTAACCAGCGTCAGCATCCCCGATAGCGTCACCGTCATCGGGGACTACGCGTTCTCTGGATGCACTAGTCTGGCCAACGTCACAATCCCCGACAGCGTTACCAGCATCGGGGACTATGCGTTCTACGGTTCCGGCCTGAGGAGTGCAACCGTGCCTAGTAGCGTAGTCAGAATTGGGGACGGCGTATTCGTGTGCTACAACCTCACCAACGTTACCATCCCCGAGAGCGTCACCAGCATCGGCGAGTACGCGTTCTCGGGCTGCAACAGGCTAACCAGCGTCACCATCCCCAGTAGCGTCACCAGCATCGGGTCATACGCCTTCTCCGAGTGCGGCATCCTTAGGAGCGTTTATTTTCAAGGTGACGCCCCCAGGGGCGACTGGACCGTGTTCTCCGAAGACGATGAGTTGATTCACTCGCTCGAGGGCCCGACGCTCTATTACTTGCCGGGGACCACGGGCCTGGGTTCAACATTCGGCCTCCTTCCAACGGTTCTGTGGAACCCGCAGGCGCAGGCCGGCAGTGCCGGCTTCGGGGTGCGGACGAATCATTTCGGATTCACCATCACCGGCACATCCAATATCGTGGTCGTGGTGGAGGCCACAACCAATCTGGCCCATCCCGCTTGGACCCCGCTGGCCACGAACACCCTCGCCGGCGGCTCGTGCTATTTCAGCGACCCCGGTTGGACCAACTATCCCAACCGTTTCTACCGCCTGCGCTCGCCCTGAGGCGGCTGAGCGCCGACATTTTTCACGTCGGGCACCCAGAAATCTTTTGGGCTGTCTTCGGCCCCATTGCGGTGCTGGTCTCTCACACAGTCTGACGCCACTTGTTGACGGCCTGGACTCGGCTATGGACGGCGAGCTTCCTAAAAATCCGCTGCTGTAGCTTCTTGAACAGGTACTCGGTGATGCCCAGCCGCCCCCAAATCTCCTTATACGTGAGACCTTCTTCCAGGCCGGCCAGGATTTGCTCTTCCCTGTTCGTCAGCCGGACACCAGGGTACACCGGAATGGACCGCGCCTCCACCAAGCGCAACAATAGGAGGAACTGCTTCGCGCTTAGCGGCTTGAGGCAACACTCATTCGCTCCCGCGGCAGCGGCGCTCGGCGCACTGAAGGAGCAAAAGGGATTGGTCAGCGGGAGCTCTCGAAGCTCCGCTACTCATTCTGCCCGCGCACATTCCAGGCATAGTCTCTGGGTTACAAGGTGGTACATGACTCCGAGGCCCGGTCTTTCGATAGGCTGCGCCTTGGAGCTCGTGCGCCACGTCGAAAAGCCGTTGAAACGGCTATACGTTCTCCCGACGGCCTCACGGCATGTTCGCTTGTTCCGCGGTTCATTCGCCGTTCCCGTCAGTACCCTATGACGATGACTTCATGAATGTCCTCGACCGTCAGGTCGAGGCGGCTGCCGTGGCGGCGCAAGCGAGTGGACCCGTTGAGGGCGGCGGCATGCTTGATGGGCCGGTTTACCGTGACGCTGGCCCGGTAGATCGGCGCGTCTTCAATGAGCGCCGGCAAAACATAAGGCGAGTCCGAGGAAGGCGTGGCCTGCGGCGGGGAGTTATAGGCGACCAAATGGACGCGCAAGACGCGCTGGGCCGGGTCGTCTGTGACCACGGCTTCGACGGTTGCCGGCGCGGCGATCTCGACAACGGGCTTGGGGTCGAGGAAACGCACCGCATACAGAAGGAGTTTGCGCGCCTCGGGGATATGGAGCTCGCTGGAGGTGGCAAAGTCCGGTGAGCCGGCGAAGGTGAGGACGGTGCCCTGGCCGAGGCGGTTCACGAGCACCGCGGGGCCTACCCGTTCACCGGCGCTCATAAGCCAGTCCGGGTCCGCCCTGGGGGCTTTCTGCTGGGAGAGGGTGCGGCACGGCTTGAGCAAGTCGCCAAGGGCCGCGGCCGTGGTAGGTTGATAAACCAGGGCAGGCCCTTTGACCAGGAAAGGCCAGCCGGGCCGGATGTCGCCCTGCAACGCCTTCAGGCCGGGGGCGGCCCCGGCGGGAAAGCTGACCCAGTTATCCTGGGACTCGAGCTGGCGGTCGAGCCTGGCGCCGATGAGCTCCGCCAGCGAGGACTCCCTCTGTTTTCCGCCGAATCGGTCGAGGGCGCCGCTCAGTCCCGTGACGATCAGGTTGCCGCCGCCCTCGACGTAGCGGCGGAAGAGAAGGACTTCGCTGTCCGAGAGGATGGCCGCGTTTGGCAAGAGCAGGATGGGGAGCCGGCGCAGGGCCTCAAGCGTCACGTTCTCCTCATGAACGACACCCCAAGGGACGTGCTCATAAACCATGGCCTTGTGGGCGCCTTCAAAGGCCATGAAATAATCCGCCGGCTTCTCGCGCCCCATCCAGTCCCGGGTGCGGCAGCTATAATAGATGCCGACCTCCCGCACGGGTTGATGGCCAAAGTGCGGGCGCTTGGACTGCGCCTCGTTAAAGAGCAGTTTCAGACGGTCATAGGCCGCCGGATCGAGGGAGCCGTCGAACGCGGTCTTGTCGATCATCGAGACAAACGCGCCATGGGCCAGCAGGTCCATCATCTCCCATCGCAGGTCGTTGAGCGGACGGGTGGTCTGGTCGAAATAGCCGCGCACTCCGCGTTGCATGGCCACCTCGAAGGGCCTGCCGGGCGTGGCGGCGCGGAAGAACTCGGCGGTAAGCCCGACGGCCAGCGCGCCGAATCCCCATAGGCCCGTCTCGCCGGTGACGAAGTCCCCATTGGAGGCGTGCTGCACGGGACGCTGGCCGCACGGCCAGGACCACGGTGGGTAGCCGTGGTAATTGAAGTACACCGTGGCCTGCGGCTTGAGGCGGTGAACGTATTGGACCAGTTCCTTCTCGAAGCGGGCGCTGCTCGCGTACCGCAGTTCCAGAACCCGGTCCCAATCTTCGTCCCACGACGCATGGCGCGGCATCGGCCGGCCCCATCGGGCCTCGAACTCATGTTGGCAGGTCGCGCACCAGCAGCCGTAAGGAGGGATGAACCCCTGGTCCATCATGTCGAGGACCACACCATCGATGCCATAGGAAAGCTGCTCGGCGAGCAGCCTCTTCATGTAATCCAGGTAGCCGGACCGGAAGCAGACCCGCTGGATGGGCTGACCGTCGCAGGCCACCATCCGCCATTCAGGATGCTCGCGGAGAGTTTGGTAACAGTATTGCTGCGTGCAGTAGGCCAGGACCGTGAGGCCCAGCTTGTGGCCTTCCTCGACTCCCTCGCGCAACGGGTCGCGGAGGCCCAAGCCGGGGGCCTTGGGCTCAAGCATCGAGTCGTAGTAGGCGTATTCCCCGTCTCGCGCCCAAATGATTACAAACTCGCCGCCCGCCTCTTTGCAGTGCCGCGCCACATCGCGCCCGTCATACTTGGCCGCGTAGCCGACGTCATTGGTGCTGATCCCGAACTCCCCCCCGGTCGGGCCAATCTCCATGCCGACCAAACAGCGATGGAACCACGGCACATCGTTTGACGCTGCCGCCCCGGCCTCCGATGGCCAGGCCGGCATCGTCGCCAAAGCACCCAGCCAGACCAGGCGCCGCAACACACCTCGCAGCAAACCGGCGGTGATCATGCGCTCCGATTATCGAGGGGTTTCGGGTTCTCCGCAAGCCGATACCCCACCCCCAAATCCTCGCCTAAGATGTTTTTGAGGAACCGCGGAATAAGCGGAATACGCGGAAAAGGAATGGTTTTCCGCGTATTCCGTTTATTCCGCGGTTCTCTATCTTCTCTGGATTGGCATGAGATTTGAGGGGCTTTGATTCTCCTAATCTTCCTTGCATCCGAAGGTCATTAGGCGAGGATTTGGGCCATCCCAAGCCACTTGCGGTGGGGGACTTTCGCTTTGACCGAACCCCGCGGACCCTATAATTTGCCAGCTCAATGAACTGTTGCTACCAGCGGGCGCGGCCGTCGGCGACCTTGCCCACCGCCGTTGTTGGTGTCTGAGCTTGTCCGGGCGGGTTATGAATCCCTTTTTATACGACAAGAAACTGGACCTGGTGGACTTCGAGGATGTCAAGCTCCTGATGTTTCGGGACGACAACCTCTACGACATCGCGGTGCCCGATGATCGAAAGAACCGCAGCTTGCGGGAGCATTTCCTGGAGGTCTCGCGGAATGGGTATCCAAAGTCCTTTGTCTGCCCGGCCAATGTCGATCAGGTCTCGGCCGCGCGGTTCGGACTTTTCATTTACCTGCACCACTTGTGGCGCGAAAACATCGAGTTCACGGTGCTCGACATCGGAAGTCATGTGGGGGATTTCAGCATCAAGGTGGCCAATTTTGCCAGGACGTGCCAAAAGGAACTCCAGGTTATTGCCTTCGATCCGACTCCGGCTGGAGCGTTGGTCGACTACAACATCCAGATCAACGGGCTCCAGGACTATGTGCGGCATGAGGACCTTGCCGTATCCGACATCAACGGTCTCATCAAGTTCCAGGCGACCAAGGGACTCTCCGACAGTGCGTCGGCCTTTTCCAGTTCTCGCAGGGAGGGCCTGGGGTCCAGGCTGATGAAGTTCCTCAAGTCGCGCTACAAAGCCAACTACCTCCAGGGGCTTCTTTCCAGGTTTCGTGGAAACCAGGTGTATGAGTTCATCGCAAAATCGGTCACCATATCCGATTACCTCGATGCCAACAGGATTGATGGGGATTTGTTCGTTAAAATCGATATCGAGGGGCTGGATGACTGTGCCATCTCCGCCCTTCTGCCCCGGGCGGAACGGAGCCTTATCACCATCGTGACTGAGTATACGCCCGGCAGCTTTCCATCCCCGGCGGCGGCGGTCCGTATCCTGGAGGACTTGAGCAAGTCGTTCGTCATTTACGATATATTCTACTCGCCCAACCCCACCCGGTTCGACCGCCTGGAAAACCGGTCGCTGCCCGACTTTGCCCGCCACGTCCAGGAGCGCCGAAGGTACGGCTACACGGACATTCTCCTGATCCCCAAAGCCGTGCCTGGCCTTGAACGACTGTTGAAGCGACTCGACTCTCTGGAAAGGGCAGCCGATGCGTACGCGCTCTGAAAAGGTTGAAATGACTCACTATGCCGCAGACATTCAGCGATAAGCTACGCGATGGGATTCGATACCGGCTCCGCGCACTTCGCTTCTATGTGCGTAAGGTCGGCGGCGATTTTCCCATCGCCAAGCCGATTGACCCTTTCGGAGTGCAGGTGCTTGGGGATGCCGATTTCCAGGCCTCGGTAAAGGAAGCGGCCAGTTTGACGGTGCTGGACACCGGGCGTCTGGCCAATTTGTGGAAGCTGTGCAGGATGACCGACCCTGGCGGGAACATCCTGGAGATCGGCTCGTTCCGGGGCGGCGGCGCCCTCCACCTTTCAAATAGTTGTCCGAGTCGCAAGATCATCGCCTGTGATTCGTTCCGCAGTTTTGAAGAGGTGCATCCAACCCTCGACAAGAGCTTTCACCAGGGGATGTTCAGCAACACAGGCAAGGAGCGCGTCGCCGCGCTGTTCGCCGCGCGAAAACGCAACTATGAGGTCCTCGACGGCTTCTTCCCGGCATCCGCCGCCGGCAAGACCCTTGCCCCTGTTTCGTTCGTGCATCTGGACGTGGATGTTTACAAGGCCACCATCGAGTCCCTCAACTACCTCGAACAGGAACGGATTCTCCTGGACCGCAGCTTCATTGTGCTGGACGACTACGACCGGAAGGCCGAGGGCGTCAACCAGGCTGTGGCCGAGTTTGTCGCCGCCCACAAACGCTGGCTGGCCATCCCCCTGTTCCCCGCGCAGTGCCTCATGCTCACGGCCGCCTGGTTCCGGTGAAAGGGGTTTGCGCCCCCGCGGACTCCATGGTTCAATCGGGGCGTGAAAATTCTCGTTGCTGACCGGAACCGGCTCTGTTGCCCTGCCTTGACACGGCTTGCCAGGTTCGCCTTCTGTGCCCTGTTTGCGCTGCTCTTGTTTGCCACGGGAACGGCCCGCGCAGGCGAGACCGGGCTTTTCACCGAGCAGGCGGACATCGGCAGCGTCGGCCAGGCCGGCTCGGCGGTCTTCGACCCCGCGGGCTCCTCCTACCGCGTGACCGGCGGCGGAGAGAATATGTGGTTCACCAATGATGCCTTGCACTTTGCGTGGACGCGAGTGTCGGGCGACTTCTCCTTGAGCGCCGCCATCTATTGGGCCGGCAGAGTTGGCAACGCCCATCGCAAGGCCTGTCTCATCGTTCGCCAGGGTCTCGCCCCGGATGCTCCTTACGCGGACGTGGCCGTGCATGGAGACGGATTGGTTTCGCTCCAATACCGCGATGTCCCGGGCGGTACGACCCGCGAGGTCCAAGCCAACTTGCTGCTCCCCGGCCAGGAGGGACCGCCAGGGCGCGCGGGTGAGGCGCCCGCGCCGGCTGCGTTCCCGGTGCGAGTCGGTCTCCAAAGGCAGGGCGAGGTCTTCTTCCTCACCGCGCCCGCAGACGGGGCAAGAGGCCGGCCGGATGGAGCGGCGACCCCCGCCCGCCTCCGACCCGCCGGCGCCTTCATCCGGCTCAAACTGGCCGACCCGCTCTATGTCGGCCTCGGCGTGTGCGCCCACGATAACAAGGTCCTCGAAACGGCGCGCTTCAGAGAGGTTGTGCTCAGGGCCGAGGAGCGGGGGCCGGGAAGTTCCAAGCCCGACGAGCATGGAACGTCTGCTAAACGCCTCCTCCACTGTACCATCGAGACAATCAACATCGCCTCCAAAGACCGCAAAGCGATTTACCACACGCTGGATCATATCGAAGCGCCCAACTGGTCCCGGGACGGGCGGCATTTCCTCTTCAACTCGGAGGGCCGAATTTATCGTCTGCCCGTCACCGGCGGCCGACCGGAGCAGGTGGATACCGGGCTTGCCGGACGCTGCAACAACGACCACGGACTCTCGCCCGACGGCGCGCAATTGGCCGTCAGCGATCAATCGCGGGGAGACAAATCCTTAATCTACTTGCTGCCCGCCGCCGGAGGCGCGCCCCGTCTGATCACAGCCCTCGGCCCCTCCTACTGGCACGGTTGGTCCCCCGACGGCTCGACCCTGGCCTTCTGTGGCGAGCGCAACGGGGAGTTCGACATCTATACCATTCCAGCCGCGGGGGGCGACGAGAAGCGCCTTACGACCGCCAAGGGCCTGGATGACGGCCCGGATTATTCACCCGATGGGAAGCTGATTTACTTCAACTCGGAGCGCACCGGCTCGATGCAGATTTGGCGCATGCAGGCCGACGGCAGCAGGCAGGAGCAGGTGACGTCCGACGACCTGAACAACTGGTTTCCCCACCCCTCGCCCGACGGGAAATGGCTTGTCTTTCTTTCATACGAACGCGGGGTGAGCGGCCATCCGGCCAATCAGCCCGTTCGCCTGCGCCTCATGCCCGCGGCGGGCGGCCCCATCCAGGAGCTTGCCCGCCTTTTCGGCGGCCAAGGCACGATCAACGTTCCTTCCTGGTCTCCGGACAGCAAATCCGTCGCGTTCGTCAGTTATGAACTGATTGCGCCCGAGTGACCACTTGTAAAACTCCCTTTGTTCGCACCTCAGGCGCACCACTCCCGTTCGCGATTCCGGGCAGCTTTGAAAGTTTCCGCGGCAACGGCCGCGTCTTCAGCGATTTGGAAGTCGAACATTCCCACGGCCAGAAAATCAGCGCCGCTCTCGAAGGCAAAGCGGAAGCCGGCCCGCGGATGAATGGCGCCGGCGGCCAGGACCTTGTAAGCTATCCATGGGCGCCTGAGTTCGGACATGTAAGCCACGGTCTGTTTGGGGTCCATGCACCAGTAGTTGTCCACGCCGTAGTTGTCGATCACCTCTTTCATCTGGTCGGGGCGGCGCTTGGACCAGTAGTTCATATCGTGGAGGGTCTTCATGTAGAAGTCCGGCGCCAGACCCGCCTTTTCGACCGTCATCACGGTCCGCACTTCATGGCCGGCAACACCGGCTATGAGGCCCGCGGCCCTGATGTTGGCCAGCAACTCGCCGATCAACTTCACATCGCCATCCCGGGTCCAGGCATCTCCGAGGTTGCCCAGCAGGAACGCGCCGATCGCTCCGGCGTCCTTGGCCTGTTTGACCGAGGTCTTAACGTCGTCTTTTGACGGGGAGAGCTGGGCAAGGTATTGGATGCGCCCGCCCCGGGCTCGGTGCTTTTCGTAAAGGGCGCTCGCCCGCGTATCGGTCGGGTTCAGTATCATGGTGTTGACGCCCTGCGCCTCGGAGATTGCCCATGTCTCCAGTATCTTCTCATCGGTAAAATAGTGATTCAACAGCGGCGAGACGTACATCAGGTCGCGGCTGTGCGCGTAGCCGCTGATCAGGTTGCCCCCGCACACCAGGCGGCTGATGTGGACATTGCCGATGACACCCATCGGCATGGCCGCGCCCGGCGCTACGGCGGCCTTCACCGGGGCAGATTCCTGCGTCGCCAGCGCATATTCCTCCAAACTCCGGACGAAGGGGACTGCCAGTGTCGCCGCTGCCGCCGAGCCTTTTAGGAAAGTCCTTCGCGTAGGATTGTGTTTCATGCCCTGCTTTTATCATGAACCCTGCCGCGATGGGAAGGGCCAACTTCCAGAACGCGCACGATTCATCCTCAGGGACGCCCCTTGCGGTAATTGACCCCGAGCTGGTCCAGGCGCTCCAGGTGGGGGCCAAGACGCCGGGCGAAGTCCGCATAGTTGCGCGCGTCCTTGGCCGACCATGTCACCTCGGCCAGCGCGCACAGGCGCGGGAAAATCATATACTGCGCGTGCTTGAACGAGGGAACGTACTCCGTCCAAAGGTTGCCTTGGGCGCCCAGGACGTGTGATTGGAATCGCGCATCCAGTTCTGCGGGCATCGGTTCCAGCGAATAGACCTTGTCCAGGGGCAGGAATCCGCCGATGGCGCGAGGCTCGCCGGCCTGGTTCCTGGCCTGGTAATAATCGAAGTAGCAATGCGTGGTGGGCGTCATGACCACGTCGTGCCCGGCACTGGCGGCCTCCACTCCGCCGCCGATCCAGTCCATCACCGCGGCGTTTTGGGCCAGGCCGCCTTCGAGGATTTCGCTCCAGCCCATAAGACTCCGACCTCTGGAATTGATGAACTTCTCGATGCGGCGGACAAAGTAGCTCTGCAGCTCCTTTTCGTTTTTCAGGCCCTGGGCGCTCTTGCGCGCCTGGCACTTGGGGCATTTCTGCCAGTTGCCCTTGGGCACTTCGTCTCCGCCGATGTGAATGTACTTGCCGGGGAACATCTCGATGACCTCCGCAAGGACATTCTGCAAGAAGTCGAACGTCTCCTCATTGCCCGGGCAATAGACCCCAGGGAAAATCCCGCCGCCGACATCGGTCGTGTAGCCTGCGCCGGAGCAACTGAACTGGGGATAGGCCGCGAGGGCCGCGCTCGAGTGGCCCGGCATTTCAATCTCAGGCACGATCGCGATATGGCGAGAGGCGCCGTAAGCGACGAGTTCACGAATGTCGGCCTGGGTGTAATAGCCCCCGTATCGGCCGTCGGGCCCGTAGGCGCTGCTGGCCTTGGGGTCGAGGCCGAAGCCGATGCCCTTGCGCCAGGCGCCGACCTCCGTCAGGCGCGGATACCTCTTGATCTCGATGCGCCAGCCCTGGTCATCGGTCAGGTGCATTTGGAGGTGGTTCAACTTGTGCAAGGCCATTAAATCCATGAGTTCCTCGACCTCGCTCTTGGTGAAGAAATGGCGGCTGACGTCCAGCAATAGTCCCCGCCACGCGAACCGCGGTTGGTCTTCGATGCTCACGCATTGAATCGTCCAATCACCGCTCCCCTCCGGTTTGGCCGCCAGTATCTTTGCGGGCAGGAGTTGCAGCAGGGATTGGACCCCGTAAAAGAGACCCGCCGGCGCGGGAGCGCGGATGACGACGGAATCCTCGGCGACAACAAGCTCGTAGCCTTCGGCGCCGAGGGCCGCATTGGCGCCATGGGTCGTCAGCACTATGTTTCCTCGGGCGGGTTCCGTTTCCGCGCCCAATTGCAAAGTCCATCCCGTAGCGGGCCCGAGCCGGTCGGCGAGGTAGCGTCCAGTCTCCCGCGCGTTGGCATCGGCCAAAATCCGCGTTCCGGCCTGGAGCCTGAACACGCCGCCGCGAACCTCCATCTTGAGGGGCAGCGGCACGATGGCGGGGCCGCCGGCCGGTCCGCCCACGGCATTCAATACGGCCATCCAAACGACGGCCCAGATCGTCACGGAAGAAAGGAGTATCGCAAGACCTTTGGCGCTCATGGTGGCGCCATAATAAGGTCCCTAATGAAACGCGGCAATCCTGTACTCCAAAACCCGGGCGAACCCGGCTCCGCAGGCGCAGACCCTCCCCGGCTTCCCGCTTCCCGGGACGAACGAGAAGCGGAAGCGGATAAGGTTATGAAGCCGGTCGCGGGATTTCGAATTCAGCCCGGACGGCGTGCCATTTTCGCGCGAGGCTCGGATCAGGCCGGTTTGGCCTCGGTCTTGGCCTCGGGGGCTGGAGCAGGAGCAGGGGCAGGAGCGGTTTGTTCCTGGGTGGCGGGCTTCGACTCGGGGGCGGGCTTGGTTTCCTGGGCCGGCTTGGTTTCCGCAGGGGCTTGGGGCGCCGCCGGCAGGTCCACCCATTCGAGGATAGCGCGTTCGCTAGCGTCACCCTGGCGCTGGTTGCGGCGGATGATGCGGGTGTAGCCGCCATGGCGCTCCTTTTGGCCCGGGGCGATTTCGTCGAAGAGGATCTTGACGGCGTCTTCCTGGTGGAGCCGCGCGGAGGCGAGGCGGCGGTCATGGAGCGTGCCGCTCTTGCCGAGGGTGACCATTTTTTCGGCTACCGAGCGCGCGGCTTTGGCCTTGGCCACGGTGGTTGTGATGCGCTTGTGGAGAATGAGGCTGCAGACCATGTTGGCCAGCATGGCGTTGCGGTGCTGGCCGGTGCGGCCCAGCTTGGCGGTTCGCTTGAGATGACGCATAAATTGGAGAGTAAGCTAGCGGACGACCGATGCCAGCATCGTGGGTTCTTCCTTGGGGGCTTCGAGCAGGTCCGGCTCGAAGGTCATGCCCAGTGTCAGGCCAAGGGCGGCCAGTTTGTCTTTGATTTCGTTGAGGGACTTTTTGCCGAAATTGCGATACTTGAGCATTTCCTGCTCGGTCTTCATGGCAAGCTGGCCAACCGTGGTGATGTTCGCGTTGTTGAGGCAATTGGCAGCGCGCACGCTGAGCTCGATTTCGTTGACGCTCATGTTGAGGAGCTTCTTGAGCTTGGTCTTCTCTTCGTCCTGCTTGTCCACGACCTCCTCGAACTCGACGGCGTTCTTGTCGTAGCCGACGAAGACATCAAGGTGGTGCTGGAGAATGGCGGAGGCCTGGGTGAGGGCGTCATCGGGCGAGATGCGGCCATCGGTCCACACCTCGAGCAGGAGGCGGTCGTAATCGGTCCGCTGGCCCACGCGGGCGTTTTCGACGGCGTAGCGGACGCGGGTGACCGGAGAGAAAAGGGAGTCGATGGCGATAACGCCGATGGCTTGATTGGGCTTCTTGTTCTCATCGCCCGGCAGGAAGCCGCGGCCCACCTTGACTTCGAGCTCGATCTCGAATTTCTTTTTCTTGTCGAGCGTGCAGATATGCTGGGTGGGGTTGACCAGCTCGACGTTCTGGTTGAGCTGGATGTCGGCGGCGGTCACTTCGCCTTCCTTGTTGACCGAAAGGAGCAAGGTCTGAGTGTCGCGCGTGTGGGCGCGGAGGAGGACCTTCTTGAGGTTCAGGACGATGTCGGTCGCATCTTCGACCACCCCATCGATGGTGGCGAATTCGTGCATGGCGCCATCGATCTTGATGGAACTGATGGCGGCCCCTTCAAGAGAGGAGAGGAGCACGCGCCGGAGCGAGTTGCCGACGGTATGGCCGTAGCCGGTCTCGAAAGGCTCGGCAATGAACTTCGCATAGGTGTCGGTCGCGGTGGACTCCTCTTTGGTCAACCGCTTCGGCATTTCAAAACGTCCCAGACGGACTGGCATAACTTTTTCCTTTCAACAATTTTAATCTGGCCCCCCCGGAGAATATTCCCGCCCCCGGGCGCGGCCCTTATAATTGTCATGGAGCGACCAAACCCCGATGGTTCCTTCGCCCCGTTTGGTTGATGTTAGCGGGAATAAAATTCGACCACGGCCTGCTCGTTGGCGATGGGTTGTATCTCATCGCGGGTCGGGATGCGCATGACGACACCCTTGAGGGCTTCCTTGTTCAGGGAGAGCCAATCGGGGATCATCCGGCTGGCGGCGGATTCAAGATTCTTGGCGGCCAACTGGCGAGCCGCGTTGGAGTTCTTGATCTCGATAACGTCATTGACCTTCAGCCCGTAGGAAGGAATGTCGACCTTCCGAGCGTTGACCCGGACATGCCCGTGGCAGACCAACTGGCGGGCGGCGGCGCGAGTATTGGCAAAGCCCAGGTGGTAACACACGTTGTCCAGCCGGGTTTCCAGAATCTGGAGCATGTGCTCGCCGGTGACGCCGCGCCGCTTGAGGGCGCGCTCGTAAACGCCGCGAAACTGCCGCTCCAAGAGGCCGTAATAGTACCGGAGCTTCTGCTTCTCGATCAAGCCCAGGCCGTAGTCTGTGTGCTTGCGGCGGGACTTGGGGCCATGCACGCCGGGGCCGTAATTGCGGCGTTCGAGATACTTGGACGGGCCAAAGATGGGGACGCCAAAACGGCGGCTGATACGAACACGGGGACCTGTATAACGGGCCATGCTGAAATTGGGTGGTTGAGTGTTGAGTGTTTCCTGGATGCGGTAAACTTGTCAGACGCGGCGCTTCTTGCGCGGACGGCAGCCATTGTGCGGCACCGGGGTGACATCCTTGATGGTGGTGATCTCCAGGCCAATGGCCTGC
>CAZZFF010000153.1:0-13949 GCA_964653485.1 uncultured Verrucomicrobiota bacterium
GATCTGCAACGAGCGAGCAACGCCGCCAGCGGCCAAAGGAACCAGCCAGAATTGTTCATGTTATTCTTTCGTGACGCCGAACCCCCAAACCCCACCCCTCGATGATCTTCACAGGCATAGGTGACGAAGCCGCCGGGGCGATTGACGGCCAAATCCAGGCCGCGCGCCAACTCAACTGGAACCGCCTCGAAATGCGCGGCGTCGAGGTCCCGGGCTTTGCCAAGGCCAATTTCCACGATATTCCCGACGCCGCATTCGACTTGGCTGTCCAAAAGCTCGAATCGGCGGGCGTGGGGGTTTGCTGCTTCGGCTCGACAATCATGAATTGGGCCAGGCGAGTTGAGGACCCGTTCGACCTCACGCTGGCCGAGGTCAAACGCGCCATCCCCCGCATGACCCGTCTCGGCGCCAAGCACATCCGCATCATGAGCTTCAAGCCCGGCGACGACGAATACCGAATCCCCACCGAGGTGTTCCGCCGGGTCAAGGAAGTCACCGCCCGTTTCCTGGATGCCGGCCTTCAGCCGGTGCATGAGAACTGCATGAACTACGGCGGCATGAGTTGGCAGCACGCCCTCGAATTGCTCGACAAATGCCCCGGGCTGAAATGGGTCTTTGACACCGCCAATCCCATCTTCAACCCGGATCGCTCGAAGCCCAAACCCTGGCCCAGGCAGGACCCCTGGGAGTTCTGGACCCATCTGCGGGACCACGTCGTCCATATCCACATCAAGGACGCGACCTGGAATCCCGCGCGCAACGATGCCGGCTACAACTGGCCGGGGGAAGGACAAGGCCGTGTCCGGGATATTCTGAAAGACGCGCTGGCTCGCGGCTACGACGCGGCCTTATCCATCGAACCTCACATGGTCACGGTCTTTCACGATCCCCAGGCCAAAACCGCCAATGACAGCGCCTTGATGGAGAACTTCGTCCAATATGGCCGCCGCCTCGAACAGATGGTGGCCGAGCTTGGCGAAGCAGCATGAGAGAGAGGGTTGGGTCTGGCGACCGACTGGCATTTGTAAATGGCTTGGCGCCGGGACTTGGGTTATTCTCACTCTGTTCGTGAGATACTATGAATGAGCCAATTCTGAGCGGGCCGGTGTCGCCCGAGGAATTTCAGAAGCAACTGTCGGCCTTCGTCCAGCAGCACTTTCAGAACCAACGCCCAGCGACGCCGCCGGAAACCGCCGCAAGCGCCGACGGTCCCGCGGCCAATGAAACCAAGGCCGGGTCGGAGCCGTTCGAGTTCAAACACACGCCGCGCGAAGTCAAGGAGCACCTCGACCGCTTCGTCATCAAGCAGGACGAGGCCAAAAAGGTGTTAAGCGTGGCCTTGTGCGACCACTACCATCACGTCCGCCTGGCCCTCCAGGCGAAGGAATCCCCCAACTATGCCAAGCAGAACATCATCCTCATCGGACCGACCGGCGTCGGCAAGACCTTCCTCATCCGCAACGCCGCCGGCTTGATCGGCGTGCCTTTTGTGAAGGCGGATGCCACGAAGTTCTCTGAAACCGGCTACGTCGGCGGCGACGTCGAGGATATGGTCCGGGACCTGGTGCGGTTGGCCGACGGAGACATCACCCGCGCCCAGTATGGCATCATCTACATTGACGAAATCGATAAGATTGCCTCGGCCGCCAACCTGGCAGGCCGGGATGTAAGCGGGCGGGGCGTGCAAACCAACCTCCTCAAGCTCATGGAAGAGACCGAAGTGCCCGCCCGCTCGCCCAATGACATCGCCGGTCAGATTCAGGCCATGATGGATTTCACACAGCGCGGTCGCAAGCCGTCCGCGGCTATCAACACCAAGCATATCCTCTTCATCGTCAGCGGGGCCTTCGACGGGTTGGAGAAGATCATCCACAAGCGTCTGCGCGAGGCCACCATAGGCTTTGCGGCCAAGGAGCGACACCCGGAGACCGCCGCCGAGGTGCTCGACCACGCCCAAACCCCCGATTTCATCGAGTTCGGCTTCGAGCCGGAGTTCATCGGCCGCCTCCCGGTGCGCGTTGTCTGCCATTCTCTCGAGGTCGACGACCTCTTCCAGATCCTCAAGAACTCGGAAGGCAGCCTCATCCGCCAATACGAGCAGGACTTCGCGGCCTACGGCATCGAGGTGTTGTTTTCAGACGAGGGCTTGCGCGCCATCGCCCAACGCGCCGCGGGGGAAGAAACCGGCGCTCGCGGACTGATGACCGTGTGCGAACGGGTGTTCCGGGAGATCAAATTCGAAATGCCCTCGACCGCCGTCCGGCGTTTCGTCGTCACGAGCCAACTCGTGAACAATCCAGCCGCCGAACTCAAGAAGATCCTCTCCGACCCAAGGCAGGAGGAACGAATTGTCGCCCGTCAGCTTATCGAGGAGTTTGCCCGGCGCTTCCAGGAAGCCCACGGCATGACCCTCCGCTTCACCGAGGCCGCCGCCGGGATGCTGGTGGACGAGGCCCTCGGCAAGTCCCAGTCTGTGCGCGACCTCTGCGCCAGCCGCTTCAAAGACTTTCACTTCGGCCTCAAGCTCATCGCCCAGAACTCCAGCCAGCGCCAGTTCGTCCTCGACACCGATGCCGTCCTCGCGCCGGACAAGGTGCTCAGTGATTGGGTCGTCGCCAGCTATAAGGGTGCTCAGCCGAAAGTGTAGAGCGCGGCCAATCGGAAATCCGAAATCCGAAAGCCCGAAATCCGAAGGAAATCCGAAATCCGAAATCTGGGTTCGGGGCTTCATCTGGTGCGGTGGTGGTGTGGGACGGAATCGCTTATGGGTTTAACACTGACCGCGCGAACGCCTGAATGCCTTCGGATTTCGGATTTCCGCCTTCGGCGGCGTTGCATGAGGCTGCGGTGAACAGGCGGTCTTATCACGCGGCTGAAGGCGGCGAGGCGGTCGCGTAGGCGCGGGCTTGGGCTTGGTTGAAACTGTGGAGGAACATCGTGTTTTCCGCCACGGCCTTCTCGATCAACTGCTGCAGGAGGAACAGTTCGGAGCTGTTGATCACGGCATGCACGCTTTTCTGGAAGGCCTGCATGGGCGTGAAGGTCAGGAACGAATCGCCCAGGAGAAGGATGGTCGCATGGCGGCGCTGGCCCATGGGCATGTTTTGCAGGGCCTGCAACGTCAGGTTTTCGCTGACGTCGTTGGCGGCGAACCGCTCCTCGAGTATTACCACCTGGTAGCGCGTTTGGCTGAACCGGACCAGGAAATCGCCGTGGGTGGCGGCGGTATGGACCTTGTAGCCCAGCTCATTGAGGGCCTTTCTGGCGGCCTCGAGCCACTCCGGCGTCGAGAAGGCCACCAGGGCGGGCTTGTCGGCCGCGGTGATGAACTCGAATTTCTCAGGCATGACGGATCATTTGAGTTTGAGGATCACGCTGGGCGGGGCGGGAGGCTGGGCCGAGTTATGGCCGCTTTTCATGCGCAAGGTCTGCATCGTCGTGGTGCATTCGCCCCGGGCCTTCTTGATGTTGTCGATGCCGCGGGCCACCGGCCCGCGTTTGGTGCAGTAGAGCAGGGCGGTCTCTTCGGTGATCGTCCCCTGCTCATAAGCCTCCAGGCTCGAAGCGTCGAACGTCTGCCAGCCAAAGGGCCGGCTGGCTTCAATGATCTCGTAGAAGCTCTTGCCTTCGGATTCCCCGAGCCGGATGCTCTCCTGGACGCGGAGGCTGGAACCCATGATCTCCAGGAGGGCGTGGCGGCCGCCGCCGCACTTGGGCACGAGGCGCTGGCTGACGACCCACCGCAAGGCATCCGCCAGGCGCGCCCGAAGCTGCTCCTGCTCTTCGGTCTCGAACATGCCCAGGATGCGGTTGATGGTCTGGCCCGCGTCGATCGTGTGCAGCGTGCTCAGGACAAGGTGCCCGGTTTCCGCCGCGCTCAGGGCGATCTTCACCGTTTCACGGTCGCGCATCTCCCCCACCAGTATCACCTTGGGCGCCTGCCGCAAGGCCGCCCGGAGCCCGCTCGCAAAGCTGTCGAAATCTGTTCCCAACTCACGCTGGTTGAATGTGGCGCGGTGTTGCGTATGGACGAATTCCACCGGGTCTTCCAGCGTGACGATGTGTACGGCCTTGGTCTGGTTGATCTGGTCCAGAATGGCCGCAAGTGTCGTCGACTTGCCCGAACCGGTCGCCCCGGTAATCAGGACAAGCCCTGTTTTTTCGCGCGGAATCTCCTTGATGATGCCCGGGAACTTCAGGGTATCCAGGGTTGGAATCGTCGTGTTGAGCTGGCGCAGCACCACCGAGTAGTTGCCGCGTTGGGAGAAGATGTTGATGCGGAAGCGGGCCTTGCCGGGAAGGGTGTAGGCGGTATCGCAGGAGCCGCGCCGAAGCAGGTCCCCGATATGCCACGGATTGTCCCCTATCAGGTTGAGGGCGATTGTCTCCGTCTGGAACGGGGTGAGCTTCCCGATCGGCGGGTCGCACGCGACGGCTTTGAGTTCTCCGAACGACTCGACCTGCAACGGCCGGTCCACCGTGAAAAGCAAGTCCGACACCTCGGGCTGGGCGTCCAGCATCGCGGCCAGCAGAATATCGAGTTCAGGACGGCGCATGGGTTAGGCCGGACGTTTCAGGTCTCCTCGTCGTCCGGTGGATGGAGGAGGAAGGGACGGAACTTCTTTTTGTCCAGCGCCTTGTCGTAAGCCTCCTCCGGAGAAATGCGTTTCATCCGCACGTGCTCCATGATGGCGTCATCGAGCGGCTGGTTTCCGTACTTCTTGCCGACCTGAATCATGCCGGGGATTTGATGGGTTTTGCACTCGCGCACGAGGTTCGCGATGGCGGTCGTGAAGACCAGGATTTCCAGGGCCGCCACGCGGCCCTTGTTGTCGATGCGCTTGAAGAGATTCTGGGCGACCACCCCTTTCATCGCCTCGGAGAGCGTGGCCCGCACCTTGTTCTGCTGGTCCGCCGGGAAGACATCGATGATGCGGTCCACGGTTTTTGCGGCGCTCGGGGTGTGGAGCGTGCCCAGCACGAGGTGGCCCGTGCTCGCCGCCACCAGCGCCAGCTCTATGGTCTCCAGGTCCCGCAATTCGCCCACCATGATGATGTCCGGGTCCTCCCGCAATGCCCCGCGCAAGGCGGCCGCGAACGACTTGGTGTTCAGCCCAACCTCACGGTGGTTCACCAGGCAGCTCTTGCTCTCATGCACGAACTCGATCGGGTCTTCGATCGTGATGATGTGATCGCGCCGGTTCTTGTTCGCATAATCCACCATGGCCGCCAGCGTCGTGGACTTGCCCGACCCCGTCGGGCCGGTCACCACGACCAGACCTCGGTTGAGCATCGCCAGCTTCTTCAATACCGCCGGCAACGGAGCGTTCATCTTCTCGAAGTCCTCGAACGAGAGGACTTTGCTTGGTATTTGGCGGAATGCCGCCGCCACGCCGTGCTTTTGATTGAAAAAGTTCACCCTGAGCCTGCACAGGTGCGGGATTTCATACCCGAAATCCACGTCGCCCGTCTCCTCGAAGACCTTGGTCTTGAATTCAGGGGCGATCTCATAAAGCATCTTCTTGAGGTCGTCGTTTTCGAGGGGTGGATAGTCCACTCGATGCAGTTCGCCGTTGATGCGCAGCATCGGTTGGTTGCCCGAGGACAGATGCAGGTCCGAGGCCCTTTGCTCGAACATCAAGTTGAAGAATGCGTCGATCTTCGCCATAAATTCCGCTACACTCAGCACAGCATTCTCCGGGCCGTGAACGAAGTCGCAAAAAGAATCACCCAGGAAATCCGCGCGCGCGGTCCGATTCCGTTCGCGCGTTTCATGGAGTTGGCGCTTTATTGTCCTGTTTATGGATATTATGAGAGGGAACAAGACACTCCGGGCCGGGCCGGAGACTACTATACGAGCGTGAGCGTCGGCAGCTTATTCGGCGAGTTGCTCGCTTTCCAGTTCTCGGAATGGCTCGGCAGGGGAGACATTGTCGAGGCGGGGGCGCATGACGGGCGTTTGGCCGGTGACGTGCTCGGCTGGCTTCGCGAGCGGCGCCCCGAGCTGCTGGCGCGCACGCAATACTGGATTGTCGAGCCGTCCGAAAGGCGGCGGGCCTGGCAGGAGCGCCGGCTCCGCGAGTTTGGCCGGAAGGTCCGCTGGGTCGGCCAGCTCTCGGAGTTGGCGAGGCGTGTCCGAGGAGTTGTGTTTTCCAACGAGTTGCTGGACGCGATGCCAGTTCGTCGCTTTGGATGGGATGCAGGGCGGGGGAGTTGGTTCGAGTGGGGCGTGGGTCTTGAGGCAGAGCGGTTCGTATGGGCCAAAATGTCGAACGGCGCGGTGGCGCCTCCGCTCGCCGGTCGATGGGAGGAGTTGCTGGGGGTGTTGCCGGACGGCTTCACACTGGACATGGCGCCGGCAGCCACGAATTGGTGGGCCGAAGCGGCCAACGCGCTGGACGCTGGAAGGCTGGTGGCAATCGACTACGGCTTGACGGAAGAGGAGTTCTTCGCGCCGGAACGCAGAAATGGCACGCTCCGAGCCTACCGGCGGCATCGGCAGAGCGCCGACGTGCTGACCCGGCCCGGCGAACAGGACATCACGGCACACCCGAACTTCTCCGCAATCCAAGCCGCCGGGCATGAGGCGGGCCTGGAGACGGAATCCTTCACGACGCAGGAGGAGTTCCTGATGCGCATTGCGGCCCGGATGTCGGGAGGAGGGGGCGGATTGGAAGAATGGACTCCGGGACGCGCGCGCCAGTTTCGGACACTCACAAACCCGCAGCTTTTGGGCCGGTCGTTCCGGGTGCTGGTTCAGCGCTCTCGGGACATGCCTGGAGTTCGTAGTTAAGGACAGACAGGCAATAGGTCGCCGCGGTCTCCGTGCGAAGGATTCGAGGGCCAAGGGTGATCGGCAAGTTGCCGGCGCCCTTGATGGCGTCCGTTTCCGCCGGGGTGAAATCTCCTTCCGGCCCCACCCAGACACATGCGGTCTGGGGGTTGCGTCCGTGTTTGGCGTGGAACCTCTCGAAATAAGTCCGTGGGTGGAGGCTGCCGGGCTGGAGGGAGGCCAGGAGAGGAAGCTCGAAAGACTCCCGGCGAGCCAGCGACTCCTGGAGAGTTAAAGGGGGGTGGACCTTCGGCAGCCACGCCAGGCCGCACTGCTTGATGGCCTCGATGGCGATTCGCTGCCATTTTTCGGCTTTGCGGGGAGCTTCGCGCGCGCTGAGGTGTGTGACGACGCGTTCGGTCAGCAGGGGAACGATTTGCGAAGCGCCCAACTCGGCGGCCTTCTGGATGATCGATTCGATGATCTGTCCCTTGGGCAGGGCTTGGAGCAGGGTGATTTGGCAGGGCAGGGGAGGTATGGCGTGCCGTTCGAGGACGCTTAGGCAGACCCTGCCCCGCTGCGAATCCCGCGCTTCGCACAGGAACTCCTGGCCGTTCCCATTAAGCACCGTGACGCGCTCGCCGGGGCGCAGGCGGAGGACTTGCGCGGCGTGGCGCGCCTCGCTGTCGGTCAGCAGGAGAGTCTGCCCTGAGCATTGTTCCGGCGGCAGAAAGAAGCGGTGCATCACTGGAACAGCTTCCTGGCCTTGTCGAAGAACCGTTGCGTGATCGGACTTTCCTTGCCGCTGCACGATTCGGCAAACTCCAGGAGCTTTGCCCTCTGGGCAGAGGTCAGGTGCGTTGGCACTTCGATGCTGACGCGGACATGAAGGTCGCCGTGACCGTAGCCCTGGACGTTGCTGACTCCCTTGCCCTTGAGGCGGAAGACGGTGCCGGGCTGGGTGCCTGGGGGAATTCTCACGAGGGTCGTTCCGTCGAGAACCGGCACCTCAACTTCGGCGCCAAGGGCGGCCTGGACGAAGGTGATCGGCATCTCGCAGAGCAGGTCGTCGCCATCCCGCTGGAAGAGCTCATGCGGGCGAACGTGGAGCACCACATACAGGTCTCCGGGCGGGCCGCCTCGATAGCCGGCTTCGCCGTTGCCCGAAGAGCGCAGCCGGGAGCCGGTGTCCACGCCGGCAGGGATGCGCAAGGTGATTTTGCTGGGAGCCTCGCGCCGGCCCATGCCTCGACAGGCCTTGCACGGGCGCTCGATAACACGGCCTGCCCCCTGGCAGTGCGGGCAGGCCTGCGCGATGCTGAAGATGCCTCGTGAGGAGACTACCCGCCCGCTTCCCCCGCACGTCGCGCAGGTGCGGACCTTCGAGCCGGCCTCGGCGCCCGTGCCCTGGCATTCGGCGCAACGCTCCGCCTTCGAGAGCGTGATTTCTTTCTGGGTCCCATGCACGGCCTCTTCAAAGGAAATCTCCATGTCGTAGCGAAGGTCGTCGCCCCGGTGGGCCTGGGTTGGGTCGTCGGAGGACCCTCCGCCAAAAATGTCCCCGAAGAGGCTGCCTCCGCCGAAGACCTCGCGGAAGATGTCAAAGGGGTCATGGAAGCTGCCGGCCCGCGCATAAGCGCGGCGGTCAAAGGCGGCGTGGCCGTACTGGTCGTAGGCGGCCCGCTGCTGCGGGTCGCTCAGCACTTCATAGGCCTCACCCAGTTCCTTGAACTTCTCTTCGGACGATTTGTCTCCGGGATTCTTGTCCGGGTGATACTCGACGGCCAGCCTTCGGTATGCCTTTTTGATTTCGTCCGGGCTCGCGTCCTTGGCTACCCCCAGGACTTCGTAATAGTCGCGTTTGGACATGGGTCACGCGTGGGGTTGCTTGGCGACGATGACGCTGGCAGGGCGCAGAAGACGCTCGCGAAGCCGGTAGCCTTTGCGGAGTTGCTGCACCACCTGGCCCTCGGGGACATCCTTGGTTTCCTGCTGGGAAACCGCCTCGTGGAGGTTGGGGTCAAAGGGCTGCCCGACGGCGTTGATCTCCTCCAGGCCGGCTTCCTTGAGGGCATTCTTGAGTTGCTCCTGAATCATGTTGATGCCCGTTTGAAGCGACTGGAATGCTTCCCCCGGGGCGGCTTGAGCGGAGGTCAGGGCCATATCCAGGCTGTCCAGCACAGGGATGAGCTTCTGAAGCAACGCCCCATTGGCGTAGCGGGCCGCATCCTGCTTTTCCCGCGCGGCGCGCTTCTTGTAATTGTCGAAGTCAGCCGAGGTGCGCAAGAGCCGGTCCCAGTGCTCGTCGGCCTTTGCGGCGCGCTCTTTGAGCTCTCCCAGTTGTTCAGCCGTTACGGTCGCCGGCTCGACGGCGGCCAGCGGTTCCGCCCCTTCCGGCGGAGCGTCGGGCCCCGACTTTGCTTTTTCCACGTCAATGTTCTTCATGGAGTCAACATCCCTCACGTATCACGTTGGGGAAAATAGTAAGCCATCCCCCAGGGCCAGGCAAGGGAAAGCGCGCTGGGCGCTACAAAGCGAGCGTCGGATTATAGGTGCATTGGGGCCGCCGTTCCGGTTAGGATAGTGAATGAACCTATGGCACGTCACTTCCCCCGGCCGGAAAAGAGACTTGGCTCATTAGTGCTTGCAGGCCACGCTGATAAGCTGTTTAATAATGCCAATGAACTGAGCGAGGCTTAATTATGGACGTCGTGATCTACTCAATCTGTTTCGGCGTTGGACTCGTGTTTGCGGTCGTCAGCGCATTTCTCGGGCATCTGTTTGGGGGACACGATATTGGCGGAGGGCATGTTGACCTGGGGACCGGGGGACATGCCGAGACCGGGTTCCAGGAGACGGGCATGCCCGGGCTGTCGCCGTTCAGTCCCACGACGATTACTTCGTTTATCACTTCTTTTGGCGGGTTTGGTTTGATCTTCACGCGCCTGGAGGCGACGCGGAGTCCATGGGTGAGCGCCCCGCTGGCTACTTTGGGCGCGCTGATGATAGCCGCCAGCGTGGTCGCGCTGTTTGGATGGATATTTCATCATACGCAGAGTTCGAGTGAATCGCGCATCGGGACGCTGACCGGGATGACCGGCACCATTATTACGCCCATTCCCGCCAGCGGCGTCGGCGAGATCGCCTACGTCCAGGCGGGCACGCGCTACACGGCTCCCGCGCGGGATGAGCGGGGCGCGCCGGTCCCCAACGGCCAAACCGTCAAGATCGTCCGCATCGTCGGCTCCCAGTTTTACGTCGTTCCCGTCTGAATGGGCGGCATTCCTGCCGCCGAACCCTAAACAGAGCAGCACCTATGAACATAACTCCATTCCTCGCTGATGTGTCAAACCCGGGCGCCATTGCCGTCGTCGTCGCCGGGTTGGTGGTCATGATTTTCATCCTGCTGGCCATTTGGGCCGGCCGTTACACCAAGGTCGGGCCGAACGAGGTGCTAATCGTCTCCGGACGCAAGCACCGCTACGTGGACCCGGACGGCACCGTGCAGGGACGAGGCTTTCGGGTGGTCAAAGGCGGCGGCACATTCATCATCCCGGTGCTCGAGAAGATGGATGTGCTCTCCCTCGAGTTGCTGACCATCGATGTCCAAACGCCGGAAGTCTATACCAGCAAGGGCGTGCCGGTCATGGTGGACGGCGTAGCCCAGATCAAGGTCAAGGGCGACGACATTTCGATTTCCACTGCCGCTGAGCAATTCCTAAGCAAGGGCACCGACGACATCAAGAGCATCGCGATGCAAACGCTGGAAGGCCACCTGCGCGCTATTCTCGGCACGATGACGGTTGAAGATATTTATCAAAACCGCGACCAGTTCGCCTCGAAGGTGCAGGAGGTTGCTGCCGGGGACATGGCGAACATGGGTCTGGGGATCGTCAGTTTCACGATACGCGACATTCGAGACAAGCAAGGCTACCTCGACGCCTTGGGCAAGCCGCGCATTGCCCAGGTCAAACGCGACGCCCAGATAGCCCAGGCCGAAGCGGACCGCGACGCGATGATCCGCTCCTCCCAGGCCCAACAGGCCGGCCAGGAAGCCAAATTCGCCGCCGATTCGAAGATCGCCGAGGCCCAACGCGATTACTCGATGAACGTGCAGAACTACACCGCCTCGGTGAACGAAAAGAAGGCCCAGGCCGACCTGGCTTATGACCTGCAAAAATACAAAACCGGCCAGCTCGTGAAGGCCGAGGAGATCCAGGTCACAATCGTCGAGAAGCAAAAACAGATCGAGTTGCAGGAGCAGGAAATCCGGCGCAAGCAGAAGGAACTCGAGGCGAACGTGCAAAAGCCCGCCGACGCGGAGCGATACCGGGTCGAGACCCTGGCCAACGCGCGGAAGTTCCAGTTGGAGACCGAGGCCGTCGGGTCGGCTGCGGCCACCAAAGCCACCGGGTTTGCGAATGCGGATGTGGTCAAAGCGACCGGCATCGCCGAAGCCGACGCCCAAAAAGCCAAGGGCCTGGCCCAGGCCGATATTATCGAGGCGCAGGGCAAGGCCACCGCCGAGGCCATGCGAGTGAAAGCGGAGTCGTTCAAGCAATACAACGAGGCCGCTGTGGCCGAGATGATTATCCGTGTGCTTCCAGACGTGGCAGGCAAGATCAGCGAACCGCTCTCCAGGATGGAGAGAATGGTGATCATCAACTCGGGCAACGGCGTTGGGGGTGGCGCCAGCAAACTGACCGGCGATGTCACCCAAATCGTCGCCCAACTGCCGCCCATCATCGAGGGCTTGACCGGCATCAAGTTGGAGAAACTCATCGAGCGAGTGCCCGGCTTGGCCAAGGCTCCGGGTCCCGCGCCCGAAGAGCACAAGAAATAGGGCCGGCTCGGGGGCTGCGGACGTTCCTGCCCGCGCCTCCCGTTTCCGCGATGCTGCCCGGAGGACAACGTATGCGGCTGTTTGAGACAATTATTGACGCAAACCACCGGGCGTTGGGCGGCGATGCCTCCGCGGGGCTGCACCCGGCGGATTTCGCGCAGGAACTGCCGATGGTCGCGCTGACCTGCATTGACGTGCGGCTCAACCGGCTTCTGCCGGAGGTCCTGGGCGTGGCGGCAGACCAATTCATCTGGCTGCGAAACGCGGGCAACATCATCACCGGATCGCTGAGCAGCACCATGCGCTCACTGGCGCTGGCCTGCGCCCTCAAAGGCGGGCGCAGCGTCGCCGTCATCGGCCATACCGACTGCCAGGCGGGCAAGTTCACGACGATGCAGTTGATCGAGCGTTTCCAGGGCCTGGGCGTCCCACGGGAGCGGCTGCCTGAGAACATCAACGAGTTCTTCGGGACCTTTGCCAGCGAGCGGGCCAATGTCATCAAGGCGGTGGACTTCGTCCGGCGCAGCCCGATCATCAGCCCCCGGATAGCCGTCCACGGTTTGTTGGTGGACACCGAGACCGGCAGGCTGGACTGCGTGGTCAATGGCTACCAGGACCTCGAAACTCTGGCGGCGCAAATGCCGGATCGCGCCCCGCAACCCGGCCCGATCAAGCCGGTGGGCGCTTTCGATGTGAGCGCCCTGAAGTTCCCCGAGGTGACGATAGGGCAGACGGTTTCAAGCATAGGAAATTGGCCGGGGCATCCAAGCGAACCGGTCCAGGCGAGCCAGCCGCCCAAAGCGCCGGAGGTTCGACCCCAGCCGCCGCCACGCATCCCCGTGCCTCCACCCATCGACCCGAGGCTGCGCTCCCCCAAAGAGCCAAGATCCGTCCGGCCCAAGGCATGACCAAGGCCCGTACGCCGCTCAGCCCGGCAGGAGTTGTCTGACCGAGATGCCGCGCAACTCGAACAAGCGCCGGATGGCGTCCTCGATGAGGTTGTTCGGACAGGAGGCGCCGGCGGTGATGCCGACGGTGACTTTCCCGGGAGGAAGCCAATGCCGCGTCTCGACTTCGGCGTGCTTGTGCTGGTCGTAATGGAGGATGAGCTCGTCCGACTTCATCTTGGCGGCATTCTTGATAAAATAGGTGGGCAGCTTCGCCTCTCCCATCTCCGCCAGATGGGACGTATTCGAGGAATTATAGCCTCCGATCACCAGGAGCAGGTCGGGCGGCTCGCGCAGAAGCTTCTCCAGGGCGTCCTGCCGATCCTGGGTCGCGCCGCAAATCGTGTCGAAGAAACGAAAATGCCGGGGCAGGGCGGCTTCACCGAATTTCCTGGCCATCGCGGCTTTGAGCCGCCGCTGCACCTCCTCCGTCTCCCCGCGCAACATCGTGGTTTGGTTCGCCACGCCGATTGCCTCCAAATGGATGTCCGGATCGAACCCCTCCGAATAGGCTCCCTTGAATTTCTCGAGAAACTCCTCTTTGTTGCTGCCGTTGATGATATAATTGCAGACGTAATCCGTCTCGGCCAGCGTGAAGACCACCAGGTAATGACCCGCGCCGCTGGACCGCGCCTGGGAAGTCGTCGCCATGGTTTCTTCGTGCCTAGCCTTGCCGTGGATGATGCTCGTGACCGAGTCGTTCGAGTACTGGCGCACCCGTTTCCACACGCTCATCACGTCCCCGCACGTCGTATCAACGAACAGACATCCCTTTTGCTCCAGTTTCCGGCGGGTGGACACCTCGGTCCCGAAGGCGGGGATAATCACCATGTCCTCGGGCCGCAGTTGGTTGATCTCGTCGTCGCGCGGATGGCCCGCGATGGTGACGATGCCCATGCGGCGAAGCTGATCGTTGACCTCCGGGTTATGAATGATCTCGCCCAGGAGGAAAATCCGCCGGTCGGGATAGGCGCGGCGGGCGGCGTAAGCCAGGTCGATCGCACGCTCGACGCCGTAACAAAAGCCAAACTCCTTCGCCAGCCTAATGGTCAAATCCCCGGCTGAGAGGATATGGCCGCTGGCGCGAATCCGCTCCACGAGGTCGCTGCGGTAATGCGAAAGCACCTGCGCCTGCACGGCCGCCATGATGTCAGGCCGGCGGAGATTGACCTTCTGGGGCGCTGTAGGGGCTTCCGTTGACATATAAACCGCACGGAATCTAACACACCCCTCCTGACCGTCCAGCACAAAGGAGCCATTTACTTGTTGCTAATCCGTGTGGTTGTGGGACAATTCGTTCCCTCAGCGTCGGAGCGTAGCTCAGCCTGGCTAGAGCACTTGGTTTGGGACCAAGACGTCGCAGGTTCAAATCCTGTCGCTCCGACCA
>CAZZFF010000154.1:0-13691 GCA_964653485.1 uncultured Verrucomicrobiota bacterium
CGCCGCCCACCGTCGTCCTGGTCTCGATGAGGCTGACGGCCGCGGCCTTGGCCGCGGCGTCGGCCGCGCGCACCGTGGCGATGGCGTCCTTGGTCTCGATGATGCCTAGTGCGTCCAATCCTTTGACCGGCGCCCGCTTGTCCAGGGTTCCCAAGACCTGGCTGTGCACGTTGCGGATGAGGACCTCATCGATAAGGCCCTTGCCCAAAAGCTGCCGCCCCGCGCGCAAGGAGCTCTCCACCTCTGCCAACGGGCCGGTGATTATGATGACGTACTTGCCCCGAGCGATCACCCCGGCGCGCGCGAGCTTGACCGAGGCCATCTTGCACATGGCGTCGGACGCCTCGATGCCCTTGGCGATGGAGGCCGTTTCCAGTAGTCCTACGGCGATGTTGGCCAGCATATTCACCTCACGCGATCCTAAAATAGCCCACGACGCAGCAATGCAGCGGCCTGACGAAATGCGAGGGCTTGGTGATCCCGTCCCCGGTGGGCGTGCCGATGGACATGGAGGCGTAGCCCTCTCCCAAGCCCAGGCCGTAGAGGGTCGGAGCGTTCTTGACGTAGATGGAACAGGCCATGCGCCGGCCCATGCGGGTCAGGTTCCCGATGTGCGTCGAGTACATGGCCGCGGAATGGCGGTTGCCCCCCTCGGCCTGATAGGCCAGCTCGATGGCCGAGTCCACGTCCCGCGCCGAGGTAACGGGCAAAACCGGCATGAGCTGTTCGGTCCAGACGAAAGGGTGGTCGTTGGGCACGTCCGCCCACAATAGGCGCGTGGCCGGCGGCACATCCAAGCCGATGCCACGGGCGATGACTGCGGCGTCGCGGCCCACGTAGTCGCGGTTGAGGACCGGGTCTTTGCAGCCCTTGCCCCCCTCCTTGATGACGAGCTTGGTCAGGGCATCCAGCTGAGAGGTTGAAAGCTCGAAGGCCCGCGGGTCGGCGCGCATGCTCTCCAGGAACCGGACCTTGGCCGCCTCCACCACGATGACCTCTTTTTCCGCGATGCACAGCACGTTGTTGTCGAAACTCGCGCCGAATATGATGTCCTCGGCGCACTTGGGGAACAGCGCGGTCTCATCCACCACCACCGGCGGGTTGCCCGGACCGGCCGCGATGGTCTTGCAGGTCTTGCCCGTGGTCATGGCCACCTTCACGATGGCCGGGCCGCCGGTCACCATGTTGAGTTGGACCCCGGGGTGGGAGAGCAGGGCCTTGGTCGTCTCCTGGGAAGCGGGAGAGACCGTGGTGATCAAGCCCGCGGGGGCGCCGGCCGAGACCGCGGCCGCAGACAGGGCGCGCATGGCGTCCTGGCAGACCTTGGCCGCGGCCGGGTGCGGGGCGAAGACCACGGAGTTGCCCGCGGCCAGTATGCCGATAGCGTTGGAGATGACGGTCGCGGCCGGGTTGGTGGAGGGGGTGATGGCGGCCGCCACGCCGAAGGGGGCGTACTCCACCAAGGTCAGGCCTTTGTCGCCGGTGTAGGCCCGCGACTCCAGGTCCTCCACTCCCGGCGTGCGCGTGGCGCAGAGCAGGTTCTTCTGTGCCTTGTCCTCGGCGCGGCCCATCTTCGTCTCCTCGACCGCCATGCGGCCCCAGCGCTCCGCGTTGGCGATGGAGACCTTGCGCATGGCTTTGATGACGGCCCGGCGCACCTCGAGGCCCTCGTCCTGGAACACCCTCTGCGCCTCAGCAGCAGCGGAAACGGCGGCGTCCACGCTGGAGAAGATGACCGGGTCGTCGCCGGCGCTGAGAAGGCCGCGTATCGGTTGGCTGGCAGATGTTTGGTTGTTCATGGGTTTGCCTTCAAGGCTCCTCCGCTTGCGCTCCCGTTCTTGATCACCACCTTTAACGCGCGGTGTTTCGCGGCGTTTGCGAAGGTGTCGTACGCCTTCATGATCTCCGACAAATTGAATCGATGGCTAACGAGTCCTTTTGCGTCGAGGCGTCCCGACTGAACCATCCGGAGCAGCATTGACGTTGTGCCCGCATCTACCAGGCGCGTGGTGAGCGTGATATTGGAGGCCCACAGCCTCTCGATGTGAAGCTCGACCGATTTGCCGTGAACGCCCACGTTGGCAATGCGCCCGCCCGGGGCGATGATCGCCTGGCAGATGTCGAAGGTCGCCGATAGGCCGACGGCCTCGATTGCCACGTCCACCCCGGCGGCTTGCGTCAACTCCATGACGCGCTCCGCTGCCCGTCCGTCCGAGCTGTTCACGACCTTTGTCGCGCCGAATGAGCGGGCGACCTCCAGCCGATTGTCGTCGAGATCGATCATCACAATCTCGGCGGGAGAGTAGAGTCGCGCCGTGAGCAAGGCGGCGAGGCCCACCGGACCGGCGCCAACGATCGCCACGATGTCCCCCGGCTTCACCTGCCCGTTCAACGCTCCGCACTCCAGGCCGGTGGGGAGTATGCAACTGAGCATCACCGCCGCCTCGTCATCAACCTCAGGCGGCAGCAGGTGCAAACCGGTATCAGCAAAAGGGATTCTGACGTATTCGGCCTGAGTTCCGTCAATACTGTTGCCCAGCCGCCATCCTCCATTGAGACAATGGGAATACATCGCTCTCCTGCAGAAGCCGCACCTACCGCAGGAAGTAATAAGGGAGATGAGCACTTTGTCTCCCTTGTGAAAGGCCGATACGCTCGTTCCCGCCTCCTCGACAATCCCCACCCCTTCGTGACCGAGAATACGCCCGGCGGTGATTGCCGCCACGTCGCCCTTCAGAATGTGCAGGTCGGTCCCGCAGATGCTGGTCGTAGTGATCCGCACGATAGCGTCCGTTGCCTCTGCGATCGTCGGTCTTGGCCTATCCTCCAACGCCAGGCTATTAGGCCCGTGAAACACAAGAGCCTTCATACTGGTTGTGTTGATTAAGTTGCCGATCTGTTTCGTCATGGTTTCTCTTTCTGATAATCGCCCAATGTATGATGCAACAGCGGCCGTGCGCGGAAGGTAATCGTCCCGGACGAGCCGGTGATCACGACCACCGGCACCCTTTCGGCGAATGCTCCCGCCACGCCGGGTGGCGCGCAGGACGCCAACACCTTCGGATATTGCTTTTCAGCCGCCAATCAATGCCACGGACCCTATTGGTCCGCCACCGGCCGTGAACGGATCGCCGGCAGGTTCGACGCCACTTTCCGAGACCGCCGCCGCAATGGTCATGTTGTTGACCACGTTCTTCACACCGTTGATGTCGCTGGCGAGCTTGGTGACCAGCGTCTTCTCTGCCAAGTTCTTGGCGATGCCGCTGACCGTGACGACGCCCTCGTTCGTTACGACCTTGGTATTGACGGAACTGGTCGAACGGTGAGACAGCAATGCCACCTTTACCTGGGCGGTGATGGAGGCGTCGTCAATTATCTCGACCGTCGCTTCGTCCTCCTTGGCCGGGGTCTTGGCCACTGTCATCACGTTCGTTACCCGCAAGACCCCTTTGACGTCTTCGGCATATTCGGTGGCCAGCTCTTTTTGCGCCTCGCTCGCCGCTGCGCCGCGCAGCGTGATCACGCCGTCCCTGATATCCACCTGCGTCCGGCTGCCGCTCACGTTCCGATGCAAAGACAATACGCTGCGCACTTTCGCTCTGATCCAGCTATCTGATTCCTCGGTTCCCTCGAGCTTCACTTCCAGTCGATTCTCCACCCTTTGGACACCCGGAAGACCCGCCATGGCTTCCTGGGCCAGCCACTTGTGGCTTGCCTCGTCCACCTGCCCTGTCAAGGTGACGACGCCGTTCCTGGACTCGGCTTTGATTGCGTCATCCTTGAGGTAAACTTTGTACGCGTATGATCTGGTAAAGGACGACTCAATGCGGTCGTCCGTTTCGGAAGCGCGCAGAGGCGTGCTGGTGATTAAGGTGGCGCCGGCGGCGAGTAGCGCGAACGTATGGCTTAGCGAGTGTGTGGACATAATGTTTTGAGTACTTCGCTCTCCTGTAGCTAATGGCGGGCCAAGCAGGCGCCCGGCTCTCCAACCTCTTGAGTTCAAGCCAATTAAGCCGTTTTGAGGCCGCCTTTGGTGAGCGGTGAGCGATGTAAAACCATGGCAGTTCGCACGACCGCCCCCGCCGCACCGTGCATTTCGCAACGCAGCAGGGAGGCTCGGATCAGCTCTGAAATCTCTTTCGGTGGATGGTCTTCCGACATATCCCACGCGGATTGCGGACGGCGTTTGTTGCTGGCAAGGAGGTTGCGACTTTGTTGTGGGCGGCCGTATCGAGTTGAATTCCCAGCCACGGCCAGGCCAAGGCCTTCGTGGCACGCCATACGCTAAAGGTACGGTGCAGGCATGGATGGGCCCCGTACGAAAGGCGCCCCGATTGCTGTCAATAAATGAAAGAAAACTTATGTTAGGAACTGTTTTGGTAGTCCTGCTCGTTCTGATGTTACTCGGCGCGCTTCCGACGTGGCCGCACAGCCGAAATTGGGGTTATTACCCCAGCAGCGGACTGGGCGTGGTTCTGGGCATCCTGGTTATCCTGCTGTTGCTGGGCAGAATCTGATCGGGAGAGACGCGGTCCCGGGCGCGCCGTGGGACACTCGGCGGTTCAGGCCAGGCGTCCCGGCCGGGGTGGCTCTCGTGGTTTCAAACCGTGCGATGAAGTCACGGCTTCGCCGGTTGTTCCAGCGCTTCGGCTTGGCCGGCGCAGAGGCAGGCCCCGAGGATGAAAACGCACCCGGAAAGATAAATCCACAGCAGCAGCGCCATGATCCCGCCAAACGCCCCATAGACCGCGTTCAACGTGGCGAAGTCCTTCAGGTAGATTACGAACAGGCTCTCGGTTGCCCGCAAGAGGACCGTGGCGCACAGGGCGGCGGCCCAGACTTCGGCAAACCGTGTGGGCCGGCGCGGCGCGAGCTTGTAGAACAGGCTCAGACTGAAGAATACCACCGACAGCGGAATTAAGAAGCTTCCCAGGCCATAGACTCCGGAACGGAGATCATGAACCGGGGAGAGCCACCCCTTCGCCATTCTGAACAGCACCGGCAACGCCATGCCCGCGAGGATCGCGCCTGCCGTGATGCTGAGCAGCGCCAGGCTTTTGAGCGGCAGCCGCCACCAATTGGGCGCCTCAGCGCCCCAAGCGCGGTTGGTCGCGCAAATGAGGGTGGTGACGCATTGGAGGGCGGCCCAGACCAGGATGAGAAGGGCCACCGCGCCCGCCTGCTGCCTGGCTCTGATTACCCCGGCGACAGTGCCAAAAATGTGACGTTGCATCTCGCCGCTAATCGGAATGTAGCTTTCCGCGCAGGCGATGACCTCTTTCCCGGCCCAGTTCCTGTCAACAAAGAACGAGGCCACGGTAACGAGCAGGACCATCAAAGGAAACAGCGAGAAGAAGGCGTTGAAGGCGAACGCTCCCGCCCACTGTGCGCCGTCGATCCGCAGGAACTTCTTGACGGCCAGACAAAGCGCCGCCCAGACCCGGTGAGTCGTCCGGCGCGCTCGAAGTCGCGCCGCTTCTGGACCTGTTGTCATGGCTGGTTCATAACGGCTCGAGATTCAGCTAACAACGTGCCAATCGATCCAAGTCGCCTCGTGCCTCGATAGTGAGCGGGTTATGCCCTTTCAAGCTCCGGGGACATCCTCTCCCGGCCACGCAATTTCCAAGTTGAATTTGCTGCGTTCGATGAGCGTTGCCATTGGGGGTTCTTCCGAGACGTTCCCGCCTTGACCTTGGGCTTTCAGAAGGTTTGAGGTTCACTTCCGGACCTTGCTTCGCTCCCCGGCGGGGGCTAGACTCCGCCGCATTGATCGAACCTGTCGCTCAACCCAAGCGGTGGCTTAAGACCCTGAGCCTCGGCGTCGCGCTCGTGGCGGGGGTGTGCTTGCTGCGGTTGACGGTCTTTCGTCCCGTGGCGATTCCGGTGACGGTCCATCCGGTGGAGGTCGGACGCGTCGAGCACACGGTGGTCAATTCGAGGGCCGGGACCGTCCAATCCCGCCGCCGCGCCGGGATGAGCCCGGGCCTGGCCGGCCTGGTGAGCGAGAAGGCGGTCGAGAAGGGCTCGCAGGTAAAGCGAGGCGGCCTTTTGCTGCGGCTGGATGACAGCGAATACAAGGCGCAGGTGCAACTGTCGCTGCGCTCGCTGGACGCGGCCAAGGCGCTGGCGGAGCAGGCGCGGTGGGACGCGGAATTGGCGCAGCAGGTATGGGAGCGGACTCAGATGCTGGCCCGGGACGACGTGGTCCCGCCCAACGCCCAGGATCAGGACCGGAATCGAGCATTAGGCGCCGCGGCCGCCGCCCTGGCGGCGCAGGCGCGCATCCGCGAGGCCGAGGCCTCCCTTGACCTGGCGCGGGCCACGCTGGCCAAGACCGTGATGACCGCCCCCTTTGACGGCGTGGTGCTGGACATCACCGCCGAGGTGGGTGAGTGGATTAGCCCGTCGCCCCCCGGCGTGTTCATCCCGCCGGTCGTGGATTTGATCGATGCGCGGGCGCTCTATGTGAGCGCCCCGATTGACGAGGCCGACGTGGCCCGGATCGCCGTGGGGCTGCCCGTCCGCATGACTTTGGATGCCTTCCGCGGACAGTCGTTCGCCGGCACCGTGACCTACGTCTCCTCGTTTGTGGAAACGCGCCAGGAACAGAACCGGACCCTCCGGGTGGAGGCGGAATTCAAGGACTCGCCCCTGCCGCCGAACCTGCTGCCCGGACTCTCCGCGGACGTGGAGGTGCTCCTGGAGGCGCGCGAGCAGGTGCGGCGCATTCCGACTTATGCCTTGCTCGAGGGCGACCGCGTCCTGGTGGTCGAAGCCGGCCGGTTGGTCGAGAAAAAAGTGGCCATCGGTTTGCACAACTGGAATTTCACCGAGATCACCTCCGGGCTGGCCGCCGGCGAAAAGGTCGTCGTCTCGCTCGACCGGCCAGAGGTGAAGGCCGGCGCCCGCGTCGTCATCGCCGGGGAGGTGGAAAGGTGATCGAACTGGCCGGGATTCAACGCACCTACGTTGTGGGCGGGAGCCCGGTACATGCGCTCAGGGACATCAACCTCCGGATCGGGCGCGGCGACTATGTCTCAGTCATGGGCCCGTCCGGCTCGGGCAAATCCACGCTTCTGCACCTGCTGGGGTGCCTGGATCGGCCCACCGCCGGCTCCTACCGGTTTGCGGGCCGGGAGACGGCCCGGTTGACCGAATTGGAATTGTCCCGCCTGCGCCGTGACCAGATCGGGTTTGTCTTTCAGTTTTTCCACCTGGTGCCCCGGCTGACGGCGGCCGGAAACGTGGAACTGCCGATGGTGTTCGCCGGCATTCCCCCGGAGGAGCGGCGGCGGCGGGCGCGAAACGCACTCGCAGGGGTGGGCTTGACCGCGCGCGCCGAGCACCGCCCCGACCAACTTTCCGGCGGCGAGCAGCAGCGGGTGGCGATCGCGCGCGCCGTGGTGATGACTCCCGGGCTGTTGCTCGCCGACGAACCCACCGGCAATCTCGACAGCGCCTCAGGCCGGGAGATCGTCCAACTCATCGAGGAGATGCACCGGCAAGGCTTGACGCTCATCGTGGTGACGCATGATCCGCGAGTGGGGGAACGGGCGCGCCGCCGCATCCATTTGGCCGATGGCGAAGTCGTTTCAGATGAGCAGGCGGAGGGCGCCGCTGTTCCGGCCGCGGCGGAGCCAGGCCCGCGGCAGGCCCTATGAGGTTCCTCGACCTGTTGCGGTTCGCCGGCGGCGGTTTGCGGGGTCATCGCCTGCGGACCTCCCTCTCGCTGCTGGGCGTGGCGATCGGGGTCGCTTCGGTGGTCCTGTTGACGAGCCTGGGTGAAGGGGCCCGTCTCTACGTAACCGGTGAGTTCGCTTCCCTGGGCGCGAATCTGCTCATCGTCATTCCGGGCAAGACGGAGACTAAGGGCTTGGCGCCGCTGGTCAGCACCGCCCCCCATGACCTGACATTGCAGGACGCGCAGGCCCTGCTCCAGCGCGTGCCGGCAATCCGGCGCGTGGCCCCGCTGGTCGCCGGGACGGCCACCCTCCTGGCCGGGGAACGCAGCCGGGAGGCGGCGGTGGTGGGCGCCACGCACGACATCCTCGAGATTCGGCGCCTCAAGATGGCCGGCGGGCGGTTTCTGCCCCGGGACCAGCCCGAGGCCGCCCTCTGTGTCATCGGCGCGAAGCTTCAGCGGGAGCTGTTTCCCGATCAAAATCCGCTCGGCCAGTGGGTGCGGATCGGTGAATGGCGGTTTCGTGTCATCGGCGTGATCGCCCCGCGCGGCACCTCGCTGGGGATGGATATGGATGACGTCGTCGAGATTCCAGTGCAAACCGCCCTGCGCGTGTTCAACCGGACCGGCCTGTATCGCATCCTGGCGGAGGTGGGCTCCCATTACGAGGTGCCCGAGGCGGAGCGGGCGGCGTTGGCGGTCTTGCGCGACCGCCATGGGGGGCAGGAAGACGTCACCGTCCTCACCGAGGACGCGGTGCTCGCCACCTTCGATCAAATCCTGCGCGCGCTCACGGCGGCCCTGGTCGGCATCGCGGCCATTTCGCTGGCGGTGGCCGGGCTGGGCATCATGAACGTGATGTTGGTTTCGGTCTCCGAGCGGACGCGCGAGGTCGGTCTGCTCAAAGCGATCGGGGCCACCCAGGCGCAGGTGGTGGCGGTCTTCCTCGTCGAGGCGGCCGTCCTTTCGACCGTCGGCGGGGGCCTCGGACTGGTGATGGGCCTGGCGGCGGGAGGCGGCTTGCAGCGGCTCTATCCGGATTTCCCCATCCACCCGCCGGGTTGGGCCATCGCGGCGGCCCTGGTGGTCTCCTGCGCGGTGGGACTGTTGTTCGGCATTTTGCCGGCCCGCAACGCGGCGCGCCTGAATCCGGTCCAGGCCTTGATGAGGCGCAAGGCATGAGCTTCAAAGACCTGCTGCGCCTGGCCTGGCAGTCCCTCTGGTTTCACCGCCAGCGGTCCCTCCTGACCATGTTGGGAATCGTGATCGGGATCGCGTCGGTGATTCTCCTCACCTCGATTGGCGAGGGGACGCGCGTCTATGTAATGTCCGAGTTCACCGAGTTCGGCACGACGCTGGCGAAGGTGGCCCCCGGGAGAGTCGAAACCACGGGCGCCCCCGGCGCCCTGGGGATCACCGTGCATCCTCTGACACTTGAGGATGCCGCGGCGCTGAAGCGGCTCCCCGGTGTGGAGCGCGTGGTGCCGGTGGTTTATGGGGCGACGCCGGTGGAGCGGGCCGGCAAGACCCGCAATGTAGTTGTCTATGGCGTCACCTCGGCGGCCCCAACCGCATGGCGGTGGCGCGTCCGGGGCGGCCGGTTCCTGCCCGAGATGGAATGGCGCCGCGGCGCGCCCCTGGCCGTTTTGGGCCCCAAACTGAAGCACGAACTCTTCGGGGATGAGACGGCTCTCGGCCAGCACGTGCGCATCTCCGGGGAGCGTTTCCTGGTGCTCGGAGTGATGGAACCGAAGGGCCAATTCCTCGGGTTCGACTTTGACGACACCGCCTTCATCCCGGTGGCGGAGGCCCGGCGGCTGTTCAATCACCTCGGCCTGAACGAGATCGACTTCTCGATGCCCAACGCCTCGCTGATCGAGCCCGTGGTGGAACGTGTCCGGACCCTGCTGGTCGCGCGGCACAATAAGGAGCAGGATTTCACCATCGTCACCCAGACCGGCATGTTGGAAAGTCTGGGGCGCATCATCCGGATCGTGAGCCTGGCGGTCGGCGGGATCGGGGCCATCTCCTTGCTCGTCGGCTCGATAGGCATCCTGACCATGATGTGGATTTCGGTCAACGAGCGCACGTCGGAGATCGGGCTGGCCCGCGCCATCGGCGCCACCCCCGCCCAAATCCTGCTTCTCTTTTTGAGTGAGGCGGCGCTGCTGTCCACCCTGGGCGGTGCGCTTGGCCTGGGTCTGGGCATGGCTCTCGCCCAACTGCTGCATTTATATGTCCCCGCCCTCCCGGTGAAGACGCCGGTGGAGTTTGTGCTGCTGGCCCTGGCCGTGAGCCTGGTAGTGGGCCTCGTCAGCGGCTTGCTGCCGGCCCGGCGGGCGGCCTCGTTGGACCCTCTCGCCGCCCTGACGGCGGAATAAGCACCCCGGATTCGTCGTGCGCTTCCACCGTCAACAACTCGAGGCGGTTCTCACCGATGGTCACGAGACGCCGGGCGAGACGCTTCGACGTCTCCACGAGTTCCGCGGCATTCGCGGGGGGCGGTTCCATGGCGTGGTCAGTCGCCCTTGCAAGAGCATCGGCGCGCGAGCAGATAGCCGATGAGCGCCCCCGCACCGAGGGCGATGCCAATGGCTTGATAAGGGTGCTCATGCACGGCCTCGTCCGCGGCCTTGGAGCATCCGACCGCCTTCTCGCGAAGGCAGCCGCAGATTTCCTTGCCGCGCTCCAGGGCGGCGGCAAGACGCTTGCGGGCTTCCGCGACTTTTTCTCCGGCCACGTCGGCGGTGGCGGCCATCAAGGCGCGCGCGTCTTCGGCGAGCGTGCCCACGTCATTGCTGGTTGCTGGTGTTTGTTTGTCCATAGTGTTTGGCTCTTTCAGATGTTTTCTTGTTGGCGGGTGTGGTTTTGGGCCGTCACGCCTGCCCGCCAACGGCTCGGGCGGCGACCGTCACTCGTTCGCATTTATGAGTTCTCCCTTCCCCTCTAGCTAATCAAGGGCCAACCTGAGAACCGGCGCCAACCCCTTCAATCCAGGCCGTTTGAGGTGCTTGAAGGCGCCGATGCCGGGCGCTGAGGGATGCAAGGCCATTGCGACATGCACGAGCGATCCCTGGATATCGTGCATTTTGCAAAGGCGCCCGCCTCACGCGCACGTGAACTACATTAGTTTCGAGTGCGTGAGAACGGCCAGGACAAGAACCGCAACGTCAGAGTCCTTTCCGGATCGATTTCAATTCCCGGCGACGTTTCGCCGTGGTTTTGGGATAGGCCATGTCAAGTTCATTGAGCGCATCCAGGACAATTTGGGAAACAACCAACCGGGCATTCTCCTTATCATCGGCGGGAACAACGTGCCAGGGCGCGTGATGGGTGCTTGTGGCGTTCAGGCAAGCCTCATAAGCGTTCATGTACTGGTTCCAGTATTTCCTCTCGTGAATGTCAGCGAGGCTGAACTTCCAGTTCTTGTCCGGCTCATCAATGCGCTCCAGGAATCGCTTTCGCTGCTCCTCCTTCGACAGGTGAAGGAAGAATTTGATGATCCGGGTGCCGTTTCGGTATAGATGCTCTTCCAAGTCCACGATGGAGCGATACCGCTCCTTCCAGATGGTTCTCTCGTCGTGCAACTCCTCGGAAAGCCCTTGGGCGCGGAGAATCTCCGGATGCACCCGAACGACGAGCACCTCCTCGTAGTAGGAACGATTGAAGATGCCAATCCGGCCGCGTTCCGGCAGATGGCGGGTCGTGCGCCAGAGAAAATCATGCTCCAACTCCTCGGCGCTCGGTTGTTTGAAACTGAAAACCTCGCAGCCTTGCGGATTGACCCCGGACATCACGTGCCGGATGGCTCCGTCCTTGCCGCCAGCGTCCATCCCCTGAAAAATCAGCAGTAACGCATAGCGGTTGGAAGCGTAGTGAAGGCGTTGCAGGGAGCTCAACTCCTCAACGTGTTCTCCCAGCAGTTTTTGATACCGTTTCTTCGATTTGCAAAAGGGCTTCACGGTCGTCGCCCATTCGCTAAGTTCGACCTTTGCTCCGGGCCGCACCCGGAAATCTTTTGAATTGATTTTCATCTCTATTCTTGCAGCCGTGTTAGCCTCGTGGTTCGCGCCGGCCTATCTTTTGGTTTCCACTTCGGGAGTCTTTTGCCTCGCCTGATCTGATTCCTCAACGGCGCGAACATCCTCGCGGCCTAATTGCTCGTAAAAATCATGGACCTTTTTGACGAGCCGCGGTGACAACTCGGCCGTTGGCTTCGCCTTCAGCTCCGGTTTGATTTCCACTTTGGCTTCCGGCTTCGGCTCGACTTTTGCTTCAGGTTCAGGCTCAACAACCTTGGTTTCGGGTTTAGACTGGGCTTTGGTGTCGGGTTTAGCTGAAGTTTTCGCATCACCTTTGGTATCGGGCTGTGATTCAGCTTTTGTTTCAGGTTTCGCCCCGGCTTTTTTGACCGGATCAAAAACCCGATAGGCGAGCAGTTTCACCCGGTCATTCAAGAGGAACCACAGCAGCGCATAGCCCCACACGAACCCGGCCCAACCCCAGCCGAGGGGTGTCATAAACAGCCCATAAACCGCTATCAAGGTCGCCACGATTTGCGTGCCGACCACCGCGATCCACAAAATGTTTGCCGGGCGGATGGACCAGAACGGGCCGCGCGTCCGTGTGAGAAAGATCGTCAAATGCCCCGCCACGGACAGCTTCAAATACATCAACGTCTGGATGTGCGCGCGGTCGAGATGAAAGACGCGCTCCCCGAGATAAAACAAGCCGAAGGCGGAAACGACCCCGATGACGCCCAGCACCGTGGAGATCCCCAGCACCGTGCGCATGTTCCAGGCCTCGGGCTCGTCCTTGTAATGAACATTGTCATAGGCAATAGACAGGATCGCGCCATCGTTGAGCAACGCCAGCATCACAATCATCACCGCCGTCAATGGATAAAAGTTGAAGATCAGGATCGCCAGCGTCATGAAAAACAGCACGCGCAGCGTCTCGGCGATGCGGTAGATCGCGTAACTGTTCATCCGCTGGAAAATGCGACGGCTCTCCTTGATCGCGTCAATAATCACGGACAAACCAGGCGTCATCAGCACGATAGCCGCCGCCGCGCGCGCCGCGTCGGTCGCGCCCGAGACGGCGATGCCGCAGTCGGCTTTCTTCAGTGCGGGGGCGTCATTCACCCCGTCCCCGGTCATGCCGACGATGTGGCCGCGCTTTTGCAGGACATCGACAATATGATACTTGTGTTCGGGGAACACCTGCGCGAAACCGTCGGCCTTCTCGATGGACTCAGCCACGTCTGTGGTCTCTTGCTTCTTCGTGTCGCCCAAACTGGCGGCATCGAGGATATTTGTGCCCATGTCCAACTTTTTGGCGGTTTCCTTGGCGATGGCCAGTGCGTCGCCTGTAACCATCTTGACCTTCACGCCCATCTGAAGCGCAGTCGCAATGGTTGCCTTGGCGTCTTCGCGTGGCGGATCGAACAGAGGCAACACGCCTAAAAACTGCCACGGACCATCTCCGTCGGACCGTGCCACGCCCAACGACCGAAAGCCGCGCGCGGCGAATTCGTTGACGGCTTTCTCGACGGCGGACTTCACCTGACCGGCATTGGCCGACAAGGCCAATATCACCTGCGGCGCGCCCTTGGTCGCTTTGAACCTCTTTCCGTCCTTTGCTTTGACGTTGGCCTCGGTGCGTTTATGCACCGGGTCGAACGGCTGGAAATGAACCACCTCATAAGCCTTCAATGCCTCTTTGTCTTTCAGTCCGCCCAGAACGGCCAGATCAATGGTGTCGTTATTGTCCGCGCGCGACGCCAACGCGCCGTTGAGGATGACTTGGTCGACGGGGACATTGTTCACGCTGAACGGATCGCCCAACGTCAGCTTGTTCTGGGTCAGGGTGCCGGTTTTGTCCGCGCACAGCACATCCACGCCCGCCAATTCCTCGATGGCCACTAGTTTGCTCACGATCGCCTTTTTCCTGGCGAGCAGGCGCGCGCCGACTGCCATCGTCACCGATAACACCGTCGGCATCGCCACGG
>CAZZFF010000155.1:0-13480 GCA_964653485.1 uncultured Verrucomicrobiota bacterium
CCATAGGCCATCGAGCGGCTGCGGTCGGCGAGCACATAACAGCGCAGGTTTGTCTCGTCCTCGAATTTCTTGATGAAGTAGCGGTCGCTCCGGGCGAACACGCGCCAGTCCAGGTAGCGTGGATCATCGTCAGGGGAGTATTGGCGGTACTCGGTGAACTCGACCGAGAAGCCATGATAAGGGCTGCGATGCAACCCGTTCCAAAAGCCCTCGACAACCACTCGCGCCCGCAATTCCAGATTGCGAATACTCATCAAGGCCCGCGGGTCGATGAGGGAGGCGGCGGGCAGTGCGGAGTGCGGAGCGGGGACATCGGATGCCGCACTCCCTCTTTGGGCTTTCGGACTTCGGACTTCGGATTTCGCGCTTGAGCTCGTCATAGGGCGACCGGCGGCTGAACGCTCTCCAACAGCTTCTTGATCACCGCCTCGACGGTGATGCCTTCGGCCTCGGCGCGGTAGTTGAGGAGGATGCGATGGCGCAAGGTGGGGTGAGCGAGGGCCTGGATGTCCTCGGTGCTGACATGCACGCGGCCTTTGACAAGGGCGCGGGCTTTCGCCCCCAGGACCAGGAATTGAGCGGCGCGCGTGCCGGCGCCCCAGTTGGTCCACTCGTTGATGAAGTCGGGCGCCGAGGGCTGGCGCGGCCGGGAGGCGGCAGCGAGCTTGACCGCGTAACGGACCATTTCCTGGGCGATGGGAACCCTGCGGACCAGGCTGTGGAAGCCCAGCACGTCCTGACCCGTGAAGAGCGCGTCAATGGGCGCGGGCGTCCCCGCGGTCGTTTGGGTGACGACGGCGACCTCTTCATCTTCGGGCAGGTAGTCCATGATCACGTTGAACATGAACCGATCGAGCTGGGCTTCCGGGAGAGGATAGGTCCCCTCCATCTCGATGGGGTTTTGCGTGGCCAGGACGAAGAACGGTTCCTCCAGTGTGTGACGGAGGCCGGCGGCGGTGACCTGATGCTCCTGCATGGCTTCGAGCAAGGCGGCCTGGGTTTTGGGCGGCGTCCGGTTGATTTCATCGGCCAAAATCATGTTGGCAAAAACCGGGCCGCGCACGAACGTCATCTTTCGTCCCTCGCCGCTCTCCTGCAGGATTTCCGTGCCCGTGATGTCGGCCGGCATCAGGTCGGGCGTGAATTGTATGCGCTGGAACTTGAGGTGGAATATGCGGGCGATGGACTTGACCAGGAGCGTCTTGGCCAGGCCGGGGGCGCCCGTGATGAGGCAATGGCCGCCGGCAAAGAGAGCAATGAGCAACTGCTCGATGACCTCTTTTTGGCCGACGATCGTCTTGGCCAGCTCAGCCTCGATCCGCACCCGGCCGGCGGACAAACGTTCCAGGGTCTCGCGCTCGGTTTCGTAGGGGGGAGGGACGGTTTCACCGGCAACAGGAGCAAGTTCAGCGGTATCCATAAAGGGTCGAATTTCGGAGTTCGGATTTCAACTTCCCGGTTTCTTTTCCATTTCCAATAACAACCGAAGGGAGGCACGGTGGCGGGGGGCCTCTTCGAGGGCTTGGAGGACCTGGAGCCGGGCCTCAGGGTCTCCGGTGCGGTGGAGCAGTTCCGCGAGGTGGAAGTGCATCTCCGCCGGGTCGAGGGGATCGAGCTGGAGCCATGTGCGATAGGCCTGGATGGCTGTTGGAATGTCGCCGGTGTGTTCGGCGGCCTGGGCCAGGAAGCGGTACGGCGGCGCGACCAGCGGGTCCACGGCCAGGTAACGCAGGGCGTTGACCTCCACCGCTTTCCAGTCCTGCGCGGCGGCGTCCAGTTCCATGAGCCGCAGACAGGCGCCGGCGGCCGCGTCGTCCTTCTCGACCCATCGAGCCAGGGTCTGGCGCTCGGCGTTGGTCTCCCCGAGGGCCTGATGGACCTCGGCAAGCATTCCGTAGGGGCTGTCGGAGCCGGTCTGGTCCGGGTAGAGCTCGAGCAACATTTCCAGCGGCGCCTTGGCCTGGGTGAATTTCTTGTCCCGGACGGACTGGGCGGCTTGCTCAACGAGGGCGTAGAAGTTGGTCTTGCTGAGCGATTCCCGCGGGGCGTTGGTCGCGAGGCCGGAGTGCGCGGGCAGCCGGGCGTGTTGTTTGTCGGACAGTCCCGAGAGCCGGGCGGCGGCGCTCGGTTCGGCCCAGTCAGGCCTCGTCCAGTCGAGGCCGGGGGCGAACTGTTCGGCGCGACGGCGCGCGAACGCGGCGAAGTCCTCTTCCATTTTTTGCAACGGGGCCGTCTGCCGCTCGATGGCTTGGTTAACATCGAGGCCCTCGGCCAGGTCGCTCAGGATGGCCTTGAGGTGGTCGAGGCCAAACCGTTGAACGATGAACTCGACCACGAGGGCGGATTGGTAGTAGGCGAACTGGAGGTGGAGGGCGGAGCGAGGGGTAAGGAAGGCGCTGCTGAGTTTGGAGACGGGGCTCAACTCGCCTTCGAGCACCATCTCCCTGTAGCGCGGGTTCATGCGCTGTCCCCATGCCGGGTTGGCCTGGCCCTCTTCATAGACGGAGATTCCCTCGCTGAGCCAGCGGGGCATCCGGTTGCGCGTCAGATGGAGCGTCACCACGTGACAAAACTCGTGCCAGAGCATCGCCTCCCAGTTCCAGGGATGGCCGAGGCGGGCGCCGGGGCTGTTGGCGGTGATGACGTTGCCGAAGCAGACGCCCAGGTAGCCTGGGTCGCCCGGCATTCCGAAGGTCCTCACCGCGAAGTCCTTTTGCTCGGGGAAAATCTCGATGAGGGCCGGCTGTTCGAGTGTGAGGCTGTATTTGGCACAGAGCGCGGTCTTGGCCCGGCCCAGCAGTTCAAGGACGCGGGGGCCGTAAACGCCGGCCTCATGGCGGCTCATGCGCACGAGGAAATCCCGGTTTGAGAGCGTCACGAACTTGCCGAGCGTATCGTGCAGCGTGGCCAGGTTGTATGCCTCGACATCATAGCCGTCCTGGCGCTGGACTTCCTCGGCCAACTGCCAGCCCTCGGTCTCCTGGCCGAGCCGAAGCAGGTCTTGAGCAAGCTGCGCCTTGGCCGGCAGGTAATCCGGGTCGAACTGCCGGGCGAGGCGCTGGTGGGCCGCCCCTTCGTCGAAGCGGTAGTTTTGCGAGAGCTTAAGTCCGATCAAACAGTCGACGCGCGGGTTGGCAGGCCAGAACTTGAGGGCGTCCTTGCGCGCGGCATCCTCGGCCTGGGGTTCGTTCCGCAGGTGAGCCAGAACCGCGCGGTAGGCCCCGGCCTCCGGCTGCCAGGGATTGACCGCCCGGACCCGCGCCAGGAACCGCTCGGCCTCCGAGTAGTCCTCGGCATCAATGCTGTGCTCGGCGAGCATCAAGAGGCTGGCGACATGGTTGCTGTTGCGCTGAAGGGCGCTCTCGATCGAGGAAAGGGCCAAGGCGGGGTCGCTTGGCGCGTAGGCCCGGGCCAAGCCATAGTGAAGGTCCGGGTCATCCGGGAACCGCTTGAGACCCTCCTCGAGTTGCTTGGCGGCGAGGGCAAAGTCATGTTTCTCCAGCCCCAAAGCGCCGCCGGCCAGGTAAACCTCGCGCAACCCCGGGTCTGCCTTTTTGGCCGCGTCCAACAGGGTGTTAAGGACGCGCCGTGGGTCTGCCCCTTTGAGCAGGACCGCCTGCCCAAAAACCACCAGGCTGGCCGCATCCGCATAATCTCGAGGGTGCCCGGAGACCATGCGAACGATGTCTTCGACCTTCTGGGCGGCGGCGCTGGTCTGGCCGTTGCACAAGAGGGCTTCGCGGGCCTGCCAGCACAACTGGATGTTCCAGCGGTCCTGCGCCAGGGCGTTGGTGGCGGCCTGGAGGGCTTCGGGGTATTGGCCGGTGGCCAGCAGGGCCTTGCAGCGAAGCAGTTGCCAATCCTCCTTGTCCGGGGAGGATTGCGGCGCCTGCGCGGCAAGGGCCAGGCAGGCCCTGTAGCCGCCCGACAGGAATAATGACTCCGCTTCCTTGAACTCCGCGCCCGCCGCGCAACACAAGGCGATGCACAACACCCCGCCGGCCAAGGGGAAAAGCCAGGCCCGGCTCCCTCCGCATCTCGATGTCGCTGCGCCAATCAAACGAATGGCCCAACCTAATCCATCCACCGCCGAGGCTCAAGCGGTTCAGACCGCTCGAAATCCAGGGAATCCCGCAAAATCACCCAGGGGATTCACCGAGGGCCTCATCCATCATTGGACGGCTTCGCATTCCGCGACCTTCTCGTTGTAGAACTCGTCGGTGAGCAGGCCTTCGTCAAAGAGGAGTTGGAGTTCCCTCAAGCGGGCTTTTATCTGCTGCTGGGTGAACTTGGGCTTGGGCGCCGCGTTGGTTCCCGAGACGGCATTTGTTCCCGCGATGACGTTGGTTCCCGCGATGACGTTGGTTCCCGCGATGACGTTGGTTCCCGAGACGGCGTTGGTTCCCGAGACGGCGTTGGTGAGAGCGGGAGCGTTGGTCACGGCCACCGGTGGCGCAGCGACATGGGGCAGGCGTTTGGGAGCGGGTTGAAGGGAGGGATCGAAGACCAGGACTTTCAGGTCTTGCGCGGGAACCAGGTGGCGCCACAAAAACGCCTGCATCCGGTCTTCCGCAGGCACGGCTTCTCGTACGATGTCCCGGCCGCCAATGGCGGCGGCGCCGAAGACGGACAGGGTGACAGGGTCTTGGGTTTCAACCAGGCTGGTCTTGACGGTGAGGCGCGCGACGGTCTGGGTGCCCGACAGGGTCATCCGAGAGGCGGAGAATCCGGGCGGCGGGTCTTTCAAGCCGAGCTTGATGGGGCCGGTGAAGCCGTCTTTGCGAATGGCATAAACGGTGAGGGCGGCGGCGGATTTGGCCCGGAGGCTGAGGCTGGAAGGCACGACGCGCAGATCGAAATCGGGCCGGGGCGCGCTCAGGCGCAAGCGGTAGCCATACTCCGGGCCGCCCTGCTGGGCGGTGTCGCCAATATGGACGAAGTACGGGCCGTCAGCGGGCAGCCTGGCGATGAAATAAGAATCCGCGTGGTGCGTGTTGATCCCCGCCTCGATGTCTTCGTAATCATCGTTGAACGCGAGCAGGTTGCCGGACGCATCGGTGAGCTTAATGACCGAGTCGAGCGGCGAGCCAAGCCGGCGGGCCTGGACTTCCGCCACGAGGGTGTCGTTGGACTTGCCGGTGAACCGGAACACGTCCCAGTCGCCTGGGTGGTCGATGCGCCCGTTGATGATGACGGGGAGCGACACGCTCTGCGCGCGGGCGGGGGTGTCGTTCGGTTCGTGGTCGAAGCCCTCGGGGAGCGTGTCCAATGCGAAGGGCACGCGATTCGACACCAATCCCTTGCCGGTGGCGGCCAGCCAATGGACGCCCGGTTCGGCCTGCGGGTCCGGCGGGGTCAACTCCGCGCCCTGGAGATTCCACCCCTGCATCGCGGGCCTGGTCCGAGCACCGACGGGGCCGCCCAACGGGAAAAGGCTTGTGATGAAGGGCAACTCGCCAATGGTAATGCGATAGACAAAATCCTCGCGTCCGCGATACAGGCTGTCCCGGATTGCGAACACGTATTCATCGTCCCTGGGCACTTCATAGAAAAGAGTCGGGTCCGGGTTGAACCGGTAGTCATCGTCATAAGCCACCTCTTTTCCCTGCGCGTCGTAGAGCGCGAGGACGGGTTGGAACCAGCCCGGAACGGCGTCGGCGATGAACGGGACAAGCTGGCGTCCGAGGGTGGTGATGACGAGGCGCTGTCCTTTGCGGGCCTGGAACCGATAGAAGTTCACTTCGCCAGAGGCGATTTGGCCGTTCACGGTGCAGGGCGCGTCGATCCGCTCTTCGGCCTCGCCAGACGGCCGTTTGCGCAGTGCTTGGGCCTCCTTGCCAAGCACCTGAAGGCTGGCGGTCACCATCGGTTTGCGCGACAGTTCCGGCAACTGCCCCACGTGGAACTTCAGCGGGTTGGATACGCCGCGGAGCGTCACCAGCCGGATTTCCCGTTCCCCGGGCGCGGCGTCGGGGGCGATGGTGAATTCGACAATCACCAGGGATGCCAGGGCGGCGGAAGCCGGGTTTTGAACGAACTCGAAGGTCCGCGTTTCGATCTTCTCCATCAGTTCGCGCGCCGCTTCCGTTTTGGACGCCGCCGAGGCGTTTTCATTGGTCGCCGCCGTCTTCGCCGGGGCCTCCGGCATCATGGCCGGGTTTTCAGCCATCATGGACGTGGCCGGGGTGGAGTTCGACATAGTCTCACGCCTTAGCTCCCGCAGTTGCTCATTGAGCAACTGGACCTCCTGGTTGTTGAGCCGCCGATGGAACTCGGCCACCTTGGCGCGGACGCCGGAGCCGGTTACAAGCACCGCCTGCACGCCATCGAGGGCCTGCCCGCCGAGGCGGACCCGGAAGGTGGCGCCCTGCTGGCCGCCGGCAGGATAGACAAAACCGATGTACGGCCGCACCTGGCCTGGAGCCCCGAAGACCGTCACAAGCCAGAGCGCCAGCAAGGCGCAGACCCGCCTCAGGGGGGCTGTCCGAAACAGCGGACGCAGTACTTCGGACGCGCCCCGGGCGCATTGCGAGTATTTCATCTGTCAGCCTCCATTTTGAGCCGGTTCCGGGGGCGGGTCCATTCTAAACCCAATGCCTTTCGTCCTAAAGACATTTGGTCTCCCTTTTACGTTGGCCCCGCCCAGGGCGGGCAAAATCTTGACCCGGCTGGCCTCCAGGAATAGTATTTGCGCATGGATTACTCGCGGATCATCACGATTGAACCCGGGAAGCGCAGTGGCAAGCCGTGCATTCGTGGGATGCGCATTGCCGTTCAAGACATTCTTGAGTACCTGGCGGGCGGTATGTCGGAGGATGAGATTCTCCAGGATTTTTCCGAGCTGACGCGCGAGGACATTAAGGCATGCTTGGCGTTTGCGGCGGACCGTGAGCACCGGCTCTTCGTTGCGCCAGCGTGAAGCTGCTCCTGGATGAAAACGTGTCCGACGGGATCGTTCCGCTGATCGCTGATTTATTCCCTGGGTCCGCGCACATCAAGTCCGTCGGCCTGAAGGAAGCAGAGGACAGCACCGTGTGGGACTGGGCCAAGCGGCATGAGTTTACGATTGTCTCCAAGGACACGGATTTCCATCAGAGAGCGATCTTGTTTGGCCATCCGCCAAAGTTCATCTGGCTGCGTGTGGGCAATTCGCGCTCTCGGAAAACACAATGTTTGAAAGGGGCAGACGGGGCTCGCCCCAGCGTGGGCGCCGATTTTCATTTCCCAACTCTTCCCTTTACGCTATGGAGAAATCGCGTGCAAAGACCGATGCCGATTTTTCCTGGCTCATGAACCGACCTGGCCGCTATCCGCCCCAGATCAAGTACATCATCGGCAACGAGGCCTGCGAGCGGTTCACTTATTACGGTCTGATGGGCATCCTCGAGCTTTACCTGGTCAACAGGATGGCCATGGCCGACGCCCGGGCAACTCAGACCCTCCACCTTTTCGGGACCGCGGTTTACTTCCTGCCGCTGGCGGGCGGCTGGCTGGCCGACCGCTGGTTGGGACGCTACTGGACCATCCTGTCAATCTCGCTGGTCTATTGCCTGGGCTCCGCCATCCTCGCCGTCTTTGAGGGCAGCCCAACGGCGCTTTTCCTCGGCCTGGCGCTCATTGCCATCGGCGCGGGCGGCATCAAACCGTGCGTGTCCGCCTTCGTCGGGGATCAATTCGGCCCGGACCAGCAGCATCTCCTGCCCTGCGTCTATGGTTGGTTTTACTGGGCCATCAACCTGGGGTCCGCGGGAGGCTTCTTCATTATCCCCTGGGTCCACGCCCGGGCAAGCTACCGTTGGGCCTTTGCCTTGCCCGGAGCGGCCATGGCGCTTGCCATCGCGTTTTTCTGGCTCGGCACAAAGTACTATGTGCGCCGGCCCGCCGCGGCCCCCAGCCACCGGCTGCACCTCATCCCGGTCATCCTGTACGCCCTGGTCCGCTGCCTCAAGCGCAAGCCCGGCGAAAGGTTCCTCGACGCCGCCCGCGGGCGGTTCTCCTCCCAGGACATCGAGGGCGCCCGTACTGTCCTGGGCATCCTCGGAATATTCGCGTCCATTCCGATGTTCTGGACCCTATTCAACCAAGTCAACTCCACCTGGGTCCTCCAGGGCAAGAGCATGACCCCATTTTATTGGCTGAACGGCGAGACGATGCAGGGGGCAGGGGCGGTGCTGGTGATGATATGGGTGCCGATTCTGACCCTCTGGTTTTATCCGCTGGCCGAGCGGCTGGGGCTGCGTCCGACCCCGCTGCGGCGGATGTCCGCCGGCATGGCGCTCGGGGCGGCGGCCTTTTTCATCAGCGGCTTTATCCAGGCCAGGATGGACCGCGGCGCAGCCTTGAGCATCCTCTGGCAACTGGCTCCGTACATCGTCCTGGAGGCGGGCGAGGTCATGGTCTCGGCGACCGCCCTGGAATTCGCGTTTGCCCAGGCGCCCTCGCAGTTGAAGAGCGTCATCATGAGTTTCTGGTTGATGACGATCGCGGCGGGTCATTTCCTGATCGCGGTGTTCACCGGGCTGAACGAGCGGTTCGTCAGGGCCAAAGGCGCCTCCGAGTTCTATTTCTATGCGACGCTTATGCTGGTCGTCGCCGCCATCTTCATCGCCTTCGCCCGCCGCTATCGCGAGAGGCCGCCGGAAACCGAGCCGGTGGGAGCGTGAAGCCTGCGGGAGAGTGAAGCGCGAAGCGTCAAAGCAGACGGAGGAGGAGAGTCAAAGCTCCTACGGCGCCGAACCCAAGGCCGAAGAAGGCCAGGACGAGGCCCTTGTGCTCCTTGAAGAGCTCGCCGAACACGGCGTGCGCCGCCAGGAACACGAAGCCGCCCCCCACGTGCGCGACCACCCCGTCCAGCCAGAAACCGCTGACCTTCTGCAAGAAGAGCCAGCCCAGGAGGCCGCCCAGCAGCGTTGTGGACTCGACCGCGGCCACGCGCAGCACAGTCTGGGCGCGCTTGAAACCCGCGCCAAGCAAGAGCGCCCCCAGCGCCAGGCCCTCGGGCACTTTGTGTACGCACACGGCCAGCACCAGCGAGAGGTTCAGCACGCGGGCCCCGGGCGCATGCACTGTCTCCGCCTCGTGGCCCGCCGCCAGCGCGAGGCCGTCGGCGGTGCAGTGGATGGCCAGCGCCAGCATCATCGCGCTGGCAATCTCGCTGAACCGATGGGCGGTCGCCTCGTCGAAATGGCTGGCCGCGCACGCCGGGCAGACGTGGTAGATGTACTTGGTGACCAGGGCGAAAAGGGCGTAGCCCGTGCCCAGCGCCAGCAAGAGGCCCCACCAGCGCAGTGTGTCGAAGCATTCCGGCAGAATCGCAAAAACCGTAACCCCCAGCAGCGTCCCCGCCCCAAGGCTGATGAGCGCGCACAACCGCCGGTGGGATGTCCCCAAAGACGCCCCGAGCGCCCCGCCGCCCACCGCCAGCGCGAACGCCAGCAACACATATCCTATGGTCAGATTTTCAGTCATCTTCGAGCCTGGCGATTCACGCCCGAGGCGGACCCTGGCCATGGGACCGCAAGGTATCATCAGAAAACACCACTCCCGGCCCAATGCAAGCACGATTTGCGCGTCGTGCGGACGCCGGCGATGAACAGCAGGAAACGGAGACGGCGCAGAAGGGATCCCTCCGTTCTATCGTTGAAAGGAGGCCGCGTTTGTCGGATGCGCCGGTGATGCTGAACCCAAATTGCTCGGCGCGCCAACTACGGGCATCCAACCATACTGTTCCTCGAATGGCCTTCGTCCCCCTTTGCGTGGCATTGCAAATCACCTGATGTTCCCAGGTTCGCGCTCTTCATAAGCCATGGCCGGGCTACGGCGCCACGGCGCGGTAGAAGCGGCGGCTGAAGTTGTTGGCGGCGGCATCCAGGAATGGCGTCACGCTATTCGTCGAGACGAAGCTCCGCAGGGGCGTCCAGTTCACCAGGTCGCTGGAGACATCCACCGTGTAGGTCCACCCCGGTATCCCTGTGAGGATAAGTTCCATGGAGCCGTCCGGCTGCGGCGCCGGCGGCGCCAGCCTCGGGCCGCCCACCAGGGCGAGGCTGTGCCAGGACCCGGCGGCAACCGCCACAACGCCGTTCACGCCCGCGGGCACGACCGACTGGCCCCAGTCGAAGAGGTCGGTCGGATTGTTGGGGTTGCTCGGGTTTCCCGCTCCCCAGGCCGCGACCGTGCCGTCGGATTTGAGCGCCAAGTTGTGGAAGCCCCCGACGGCTATCGCCACAACGCCGCCGAGACCGGCTGGGATGGCGCACTGGCCCCCGCTGTTATCTCCCCAGGCTGCCAGCGTGCCGTCCGACCTTAGGGCCAGGCTATGGGCGCTCCCTCCGGCAACGGCGATGACATTGCTCAAGCCGGGCGGCGGCGATGGCGGTGACAAAGGCTTATTGCATATGACCCATCAATTCCCGTATCATAGGCACTCGAAAAATGCCTAAAGCATGCCGCTATACGATACCCCGGACGTAAAACACCAGGCTGCCCGGCGCTGGGTATCCGCCGTCAACCACTGGGCTCGCCTCGGGCAATGGGATCTCCTCCCCTGGCGCAATCCCCAGAACCCCGCTACCGAACCGGCCAAACCCATAACTTCCTAGGTCTATATGCTTACACGGGTCTCTCTTTCCAACGTCCGCCTTTTCGCCGAGCCGCGCGATTTCCGGCTCGCTCGCCTGACAGTGTTCTGCGGGAGCAACAGCTCTGGCAAATCCACCGTCCTCAAAGTTTTTCCCCTCCTGCGCCAAAGCCAGGGCATCCGCGAGAGCGCCGAAGAGGAAAGCGGCAAGCTCCGCTTCAAAGGCACCCAGGTTGACCTTGGCAATTACTCTTCTCTTGTCTCCAACAACGAGACTTTCCGGCAAATGCAGATAGGAGTCCGTGTCCACTATCACGCCCACCCTCATTTCGTCGCCTTCCTCCGCTTTATGAAGGAAAAAAAGACGGGCGAGTTCAACCCAGGAAAACTGCCTGACACCCCGATTCCGTATGAACTTGATTGCTCATTCCAGTTTAGCGCCGAGACACCCGAGCACCCCAACACCCAGGCACCCAAGTCCGATAAACTCATCAGCGGCGGCATGCACAGAGCTGACTTCGCCATTCTCGTCAACGGCGAGGCTCTCCTAAACTGGTCCATCGAAAAACTCGACGCAACAAAAGACAAACCAGCCCCGAACCCATTCGCGGACGAACCAGCCCAGCGACTATACAAGTTCTGCCTGCCAACCGCGTTCTTCGAGCGAATGGGAATGTCCGAGCAAATCCTCCCGCAGGAGTCCGCCGTCCCGGAACTCACAACCCTCGTCGCGCTCCTCCGCGGCCTGCTCCCCTCCGCCATCGTCGCGGACCCGAGGCCCGACCCCGCGCACCCGGTCGCCGAGAACGAGCACAACTGGCAAAGATGGCCCCTCCCGCCCATCATAGATTGGGAATTTGAACATTTCAAAAATGCACTGCTCAATCTCCATTACGTCGCGCCACTCCGGTCCCCAGGTAAACGATACTACGTCGCTGATCTGGACGTCGTCCCAGGCATGGACCCAACCGGCGAGTTTCTCCCCTACATTCTTCGCGACAAAGGAACCGCTCCGGTGGTAAATGCCCTCCCAGACGCACTCGGCAAGCGCAAAGAGCACTCCCTCGCCGAAGCCCTCAGCGGCTGGCTACGCTACCTGAGGACTGGGAATTGCAAAGGCGACGAAGCGAAACAAACCGAGTTCGAGCTGGCCACTGCCGAGATTCTCGTTGAACTCAAGCTGAGGTCCCTTCACGACTCCCGCAAACATTCACTAGCCGATTCAGGCTTCGGCTACTCCCAAATCGTCCCCGTCCTGGTCCGGGGTCTACTGGTTCCGCCGGACGGCACGCTGGTCGTCGAGCAGCCAGAATTACACCTGCACCCAGCGCTTCAGGTCCGCATCGCCGACTTCTTCCTGGCCATGGCAAGCATCGGCAAACAAATCATCCTCGAAACCCACAGCGAGCACCTGGTCAACGCCCTGCGCGTCCGAGCCGCTGAAGATGCCCAAAACACAATCCACCAACTCTGCAAGATTTATTATCTCAGCACCGACTCCGACAAGCCCCAGGTCCACGACCTATCAGTCCAGCCTGACGGCTCGCTCAGCGAGTGGCCAGAAAGCTTTTTCGGCGAAGCCCTGACCCTCAGCGGCCGGCTGCTGCGCGCACAATCCAAGTCTCAGAAGAAACAATCCTGATATGCCCGCCCTCATTGGCCTGTCACCACGCTTGGCCGACCACACCTTCCCCATGGATGACCACGAATTGCGTCTTGTGTGCCAGGCCATCGGTAAAATGTCGGAGTCTGTGGAAAAGCGCACCGTTCACATTCTTAGCACCGAGTTTTTCCGGATGCTGCTGGCCGATTTCAAGTGGGGCGGTAACGGCACTCTCAAAAACCAAATCATAACCCACCTGAACCTCTGGCTTCTCGGTGGCCATGCCGTCAACGTCAACGCGGACACAGACGGCCGGGCCTATACTCCGCACCCCCTCCCAGCCGGTTGCCGCACGCAGCAACGCCTCGAAGAACTCTGGGCGGACGAACTCGGCAAGCTGGTCGTTCAGCACGACGACCACACGCACAACGCAGAATACTTCATCGGCATTGCCTGCGAGAGGGCCTTCGCTGGGGAGAAAGTGGGGCAGTTCGAACCACATACGGCCACCCGGCTCTTTCCGCTAGTCGGACCCGAGAACTGCGACTGCACCATGAAAGGAACCCTGCTCGCGGATGCCTATGAATACAAAGTGCCCCCGGGTTACACTCAAACGGAGGTCTCATTTCAAGCCGCCAAGAAGAATTGCTTTCTGCTCGGTGCATCGAAAGTCCGCAAGCCGGAAGGCGGCGGTAGCCATTACGTCGTGACATTCCCAGGTACCCGGTCGTGGACGCTCGACGCCAATTATGATCCTGTCCTTGAAAAATACCTCAAACAGCTAGAGCCGATAACGAAGCTCCCGTTCGACGTAATCACGTACGCCCTCCGCGAAGGGAAATTGCCACCCAAACGGCTGCGCTTTGACACCTAGTCAGCTAAAACGGCGAGCGACCTGCCAAAACGCTGAACGATTTTCTGAGCCGCATCCTCTGCCGAAATGCGCCTCTCGCCGTTCTGCACTGGCTGCCGCTGCCGCACGGCTGGCTTTCCCCCGGTCACTACGTGGACCTTATAGAAATAGCCGTGTCGAGGGACAACGGTAACCTGGTCTTTCATAACGCGTTCCATAGATTTCAGTTCGCCGCCCGGAGGCGGCGCCCATCTTCATAGTCCATCTTCGCACTCTTTTGCAAGCTGACAAATCGCTGCTGGCGCTTTTTTTTCCCTGGGCATTCAACCCAGCCCAGCACCCTCACAGCATAAGCCGCGCCGTTGCTCAGGATTTCAGCACCTAAAACTGTCCCATTCTCACGCAACCAGTTGCCTTTAGAGCGACAACCGCTGGGCCGCTTGGA
>CAZZFF010000156.1:0-13319 GCA_964653485.1 uncultured Verrucomicrobiota bacterium
GCCGCTGGCTGACTTATCGGGAGCTGGCCGTGAAGCTGGCCGCCTATTGCCGGGAGATGGGCTTCACGCACGTCGAGTTCCTGCCGCTCACCGAGCACCCGCTTTACCGGTCGTGGGGCTACCAGACCACCGGCTACTTTGCGCCGACCAGCCGTTACGGTTCGCCGCAGGACTTCATGTTTCTGGTGGATTTTCTGCATCAACAGGGCATCGGCGTTCTTATGGATTGGGTGCCTTCGCATTTTCCGACCGATGGCCACGGGTTGGCCCGTTTCGACGGCACTCACCTCTATGAGCATGCGGACCCGCGCAAGGGGTTTCATCCGGAGTGGACCAGCGCCATCTTCAATTACGGCCGCCACGAGGTCCGCAGTTTCCTGCTGAGTAGCGCCCTGTTCTGGCTGGAGCAATATCACGTGGACGGGCTGCGCGTCGATGGCGTGGCTTCCATGCTTTACCTGGACTACGCGCGCAAGCCCGGTGAGTGGATTCCCAACCAGCATGGCGGCCACGAAAACCTGGAAGCCATGGAGTTTCTGCGCCGGCTCAATGAGACAATTTATCGCGAGCACCCGGACGTGCAAACCATTGCCGAAGAATCCACCGCCTGGTCTCAGGTGTCGCGGCCGACCTACACGGGCGGCCTGGGCTTCGGCCTGAAGTGGGATATGGGCTGGATGCACGACACCTTGCGCTACATGAAACGCAATTCGGCGTTCCGAAAGCACCATCATGGGGAACTGTCGTTTCGGATGGTCTATGCCTTCCACGAGAACTTCGTGTTGCCGCTCTCGCATGATGAAACCGTCCACGGCAAAGGCTCGCTCTTCGGCATGATGGCGGGCGATGAGTGGCAGAAGTATGCCAACCTGCGCCTGCTCTACGGTTACATGTATGGAATGCCCGGAAAGAAGCTTCTGTTCATGGGCAGCGAGTTGGCGCAGTGGCCCGAGTGGAACCACGAGTCGAGCATCGAATGGCACGTGACAAACGAGCCGAGCCACGCCGGAGTTCAACGCTGGGTCAAAGACCTGAACCTCCTCTACCAATCGCAGCCCGCGCTGCACGAGCGCGACTTCTCCCCCGACGGCTTCCAATGGATCGATTTCAGCGACGCCGACAACAGCACGCTCTTTTTCCTGCGGCGCGGGCGCCAGCGAGGCGACTTGCTCCTGGCGGCTTTGAACTTCACGCCCGTGCCGCGGCACAATTACCGCGTCGGCGCGCCTCGAGGCGGTTACTGGAAAGAAGTGTTGAACAGCGACGCCAAAGTCTATGGGGGCAGCGGCCAAGGCAATTCCGGCGGTGTGGAAGCCGGTTCGGTCAAATGGCACCACCAGCCCTGTTCGCTCATACTCACCCTGCCCCCTCTATCAGCCTCGTTTTTCTTGAGCCAGGGTGGCGCCGCCTCGCCCTGATAGCCAAGTCCACCTTCCCTCCCCGGGGACTGCCGGCTGGCCTCGGCGATTTCTCGCCTGCGAAGCCGTCATGGACGTTCCTTCAGATTGCAACATGCACGATGAATGGGTAGCACTCGCGCAAGTTGCACTGACTTCACATCCAGCGACGGTCTCCCAAGGCGACGACAGAAGGGCTTAAGCAGCTTGAATTGAAGAGGTTACAGCGCCTGGCGTCAGATCGGCACGCCGCTAGCTAGAGCAGAAAAACGAATTTACGAAAATGAGCACATGCACGTCGTGAGAAACAATCGCAGTCAAAAGCACCGTAAGCGGGTCCTGCTTGTGGATAATCATCCACTGGTCCGGCAGGGATTGAGAGAGACTATTTCGCGCGAACGCGATTTGGCGGTGTGCGGCGAGGCGGAAGACCGGGACGGGGCCTTGGCGGCGATTGAAACCTCTCGACCGGATCTGGCCATTGTGGAATTAGCGTTGAAAAACTGGGACGGGATGCGGCTCATCCAGGATATCCTCGACTGCCATCCCCGGGTGCTGACGCTGGTCTTCTCCATGCATGATGAATCGCTCTATGCGGAGCGGGCGATCCGCGCCGGGGCGAGCGGCTACATTTCCAAGCAAGAGGAACCCGCGAAGGTTATGCAGGCGGTGCGCACGGTTTTGGCCGGGGAGATATACTGGAGCCAAGGCATGGCCGCCCAGGTGGCCACCAAGGTGGCCCGGTCGGTTCGCGGCGCCGGCGGCTCGCCGATGGGTTTGCTCTCGGAACGCGAGATGCAGGTCTTCGAGTCCATCGGCAGCGGCGCCAGCACCTCTGGAATCGCGTCTATGCTCCACATCGGCCTGAGCACGGTGGGAGCCTACCGCACGCGCATAAAGGAGAAACTGGATTTGAGCGACGCCCGGAAGTTGCTGCAAGCGGCGATTCGGTGGACCGTGACCAAGGGTCCGTGCCGGCCGTTGGAGTCGCGCGAAGCCGATCCCCGTTATGACACGCAAAGGGTGCCAGTCTATACCAATTAGTAGGCATTATGAACATCATAATACATCGCAACGGCGCCTCGCACGCTGGAGAGCCAACTGACGCATCACGCCAGAGTCCGACGGATTCTCGCCGGCGCATCCTCGTCGTCGAGGAGGACGAGGCCGTCCGCCAGATCAACGCCCACCTACCGGTTCCCTCCGGCTGCCAGGTGGCTTCCGCTGAAGACGGGGCCGCGGGGTGGGAGGGACCTGATGCGAACAAGCTCGACCTCCTGATTTCACCCACAGCGTTCATTCACCCGGAGGCGCTGGTCGATCCAGGTGCGACCATCGGGGCTCGCACGCGAGTATGGGCCTTTGCCCATGTGGTCAAGGGGGCGGTAGTAGGGGACGACTGCAACCTTTGCGATCATACCTTCCTGGAGGGCAAAGTCATCCTGGGCAACCGGGTGACCGTCAAGTGCGGGGTCTTTCTCTGGGATGGGAATACGGTCGAGGACGACGTTTTCATTGGCCCCGGGGCGAGCTTCACCAACGACTTGCGTCCGCGCAGCCGGAACCATGAAACCCAACTCCTGGAAACCCATTTGCGGCAGGGCTGCAGCGTGGGCGCCAATGCCACCATTTTACCCGTCACCGTCGGCCGCTGGGCGATGGTCGCCGCCGGCGCGGTGGTCACGCGGGATGTGCCGGCGCACGCGCTGGTCCGGGGCATTCCGGCGCGGTTGACGGGCTGGGTGTGCCGTTGCGGCCGGAAGTTGAATTGTCAAGACCGTGCCGAGGCGACTTGCCATTGCGGACGTTCCTTCCGGAAAGCGCCCGGATCATGCATCCTTGAGAACTCCTGACAGCCAGGGACAATTGGGAGGGGCGGCGGGCGAATGTCCAGAGGAGCAGGCTCCAGTAGTGGAAACGTTCGCGACCCAGAACGCCGAGACGGAAATTGGGTGTCTGGGAACTCCGGGTTTAGCAGCAGAACATTCAACAAGACGGCGGGGGTTATTGGGGATTTACCCCATCGGATATGATTCGGAGACGGTGCCGGCATTGCTACCCCCTGAAAATGTCGAACGGCTCGATTTTGAGGACCTTGCGCACCCCAATATAGCTGGATATTCCGGCGATGAGTATGACCATGCCAAGGGCCAGGCCCAGGTTCCAGAATGTGATGATCGCCGCATAATTCGGGAGCCTGGACCGGGCGAGTGTGATCATCAGCGTCACCAGGCCGACGCCCAGGCCGTAGCCGGTCAGCGCGGTAAAGGTCGCCATGAACAGGATCATGTAGATGAGCTCGCGCCCCTTTGCGCCGATGGCCTTGAGCGCGCCGAACTTCTCGAGGTTTTCGAGGATGAACGTGTAAAAGGTCTGGCCCGAGATGGACAGTCCGACGATGAAACTGATCACGGTCATCAACAGGATGTTGGTGCCGATACCGGTCTGGTAGGTATAGTAGTTGCTGATGCGTTCGTTGAATTCATCCTTGGTAAAGGCGACATAGCCGAGCTTGGCGACTTGCCGCTTGATGGCCGCCACGCCAGCCTGGCTCTTGGGCTGCACCAGCACGTAGGACATGGTGAACCGCATCGACGGGATGTATTCGATCGCGCGGTAGTAGGTGGTGTAGAGCGTCGGCACGCCGTTCAATCCGTTCGAGGCGACCCTGGCGATGCCCACGATAGTGCCGCGGTGGTCGTTGAGTTCGAAGGACGTGCCGATCCTCGGGTTCTCCAGCTTCGAGAATTCAACGTCGTCGACTACCATGAAGGTGTTGTCGGCATAGATGTCCTCGATGCGGCCCTGTTCGACTTCGGGACGGCCAAACAGGCTGGCGTCGTCCAGCCCGACGACATTTACCGATTGATAGGTGCCGCTCTGGAGTTTGACCAGCGCGCCCCCGATAAAGAGCGGCACCGCGTAGGCGACCTCGTCCATGCTGCGGACGGCGTCCAGCACGTAATCGGGCATCGGGATGGGACTGGTGGCAGTATTCACCGCAGGGTCCATGATCCACATCGCCGCGCCGATATTGGTGACCGTCGAGTAGGCGCGGTTGAGGATGCCGGCGAACATCGCGGTCATTTCCATCATCAAGAACACCGCGAAGGTGATCCCGATCAGCAGGGCGGAGAACTTGCCCTTGTCATTGACCAGCAGCTTGAACCCAATCCGCAGGATGCCGGCGTATTTCATGGCGCCTCGCTCTTGGCTAACGGGTGTTGCTCGTTCCACCAGCCCCCTCCCAGGGCCACGAACAGGGCGACGGTATCCTGGTGTCGCTGCGCCACGGCCTGCAGATAGGCGATGGTCGCCTGGTGGAATTGCACGTCGGCCGCCAAGACGTCCAGGTAGGCGGCCAGGCCCGCCTGGTAATTGGCCTGCAGCAGTTCGAGCGCTTCGCCCGCCGCGCGCCGGGCTTCGACCTGTGCCTGCAGGGCCTCGGCGTCATGCTGCAGCGCCTTCAGCGAGTCGGCAACTTGCTCGAACGCGCCCAGCACAGTCTGTCGATAGATTGCCTGCGACTGCTGGTAGGCATCGATGGCTGCCCGGCGGCCGTACCAGAAAGTGGTGCCCTGAAACACGGGAATCGAGGCCGACGGGCCGAGGCTCCAGAACTTCCCACTGGCCGCTGAAAGGACCGAGAAACTGCCCACGCTGGCAGCGCCGTAGGTGCCGTTCAAACTGAAACTGGGGAACAGGTTGGCGGTCGCGACGCCGATCTTGGCGCTGGCAACGTGCATCTGTGCCTCGGCTGACAAGATGTCGGGACGCTGGTTCACCAGATCGGAGGGCAGGCTCAAAGGCAGGTCCACTGGCAGCGAGAGTCCGGCCAGCTCGATGTCGGGCAGCGTGGCCTTGGAAGGCGCTACGCCTTCCAGCGTCGCCAGCAGGTGCTCGGCCTGGCTCACACTCTGCTCCAGGGGGGCCAGCAAGGCCTGGTTGGCGGCGATCACGCTGCGCGCGCTCAACACGCTCGAATAGGGTGCCGTGCCGGCGTGGACCTGCGCTTCGGTGAGGTGAAGTTGCTGGCGCTCCAACTCGATCAACTGTTCGGTCGCGCGGATTTGCGCGGCGTAGGCGGCGCGCGCGATGCTGGTGTTGACCACATTGGCGGACAATGTGAGGTAGGCCGCCTTGGTCTCGTAGCGCTGGGAGCCGGCCTGCGCCCGCAAACTCTCCGCGTTGCGGCGCGAGCCGCCGAAGACGTCGAGCGCGTAGCTGATGGTGCCGCTCGCCGTAACCAGGTTGAAGGTCGAGCCCGCCGTCTGGTAGCCTTCCTGCAACGGCGCGGTGGCCTGCCGGCTGGCGCCCGCGCCAGCCAGGATTTGCGGGAAGAACACGCCATAACCGGCGCGCATGTTGTCCTGACTCTGGCGCAAGCTGGCCTCGGCCGCCTGGAGGGTCGGATTGTTCGAGATGGCCTGCCGGACCAGCGCGTCCAACGGCGCTGACTTGAAAAGCCGCCACCAGTCGGGCGTGATCGCGGCGCCGGGTGTGAAATGCTGCGCCTGCCCATCCGCCGCGACCGTGGGTTCGGGTCGCGGCTGGCTCGTGTAGCGGTCCGTGTCGGGCGGCGCGGGACGAACGAAGTTGGGGCCCACCGCGCAACCGCCCAGCATCGCCATGCTCGCCGCGAGGGATGCGCCTCGCCGGACTGATGATCGAAAGTTATTCATCGCATTCGCTCCGGGGGGTGTCGAGTCTGGCAGCGCGCTATTGCTGCCCTATGAAGACATCCACCAACTGGCCCGGATAGACCGGGGCGTCCTTTTTCTGGAACCGGAAAATCACCGGCAGCACCCGCAGATCGACTTGCTCCTGGCGCTGATTGGACAACTCGATCTTGGGCGAGACATAAGGCTGCACCCGGACGAACTCCAGCGGCACCTGATTAGTGTAGGACCCCCGGATCGACATCTGGGCGTGGATATGCCACGGGGAGGGCAGCCGTGAGACCAATATCTCGTCCACATAACAGCGCACGGCCAGATAGTCCTGGGGCGCTCCCATTATCACCAACGGGTCGAACAACTCCGTGTATGGGTTATAGGCGCCCTGCGACGACACATAACTTCCCGTCGTTGCGTTCACGGCGAGCACGACTCCTGTGCCTGGCGCTTTGACGGAATACTTTGCCAGCAGCGCGTTAGCTGCCTGGTAAGCCTGCTTGAGCGCCTCGTACAGCTTTTCCTGGTTATCGATGTCGTAACTCCACGCGCCGGCCTTGGTAAGTTCATATTGCTTTTGGGCTACGTCCAGTGCGGCTGCCGCCTGGGTGACGGTGTCCTCGGCGGTATCCAGCACGTTTTTGCTGATCGACTTCGGGTCGATGTCATAGGAGGCGCGGTCCTTGTCGTACTGATCGCGGGCCACCTTCAGGTTGGATTCAGCCAGCCCCACCTGCGCCACGGCAATTGCCAGCGTCTCCTTTCTCGGCTGCGCTTTGAGTTCGTTCAGCAGGGCCAGGGAGGCCTCGGACTGCAATCTTAGCTGCTCAGCGGTTGGTCTCTGCACGGAATCGTCGATGGTGAACAGCGGGGTGCCGGCCGAGACCTGTTGGCCTTCATGCACCAGCACTTTGGTGATCGGGCCGGAAACTTCCGGATAGATGTTGATGTTCTCGCCGCTCGACTGGTCGCTCTCGATAATGCCGTTGGCGTAGATGGCCGAGTCGTAGGGGTTGCTGACCGGTTTAAACACGGGGGGCTGGGCCTTCCTCTCCCTGCCAAAGAGGTAGGCGCCGACCAGTGCGGCCAGGACACCTAATATCGACAGGGTGAAGATGATCTTGTTTCTGACTTCATGCTTAGGGCTGGCCGCCTTGGGTTCGGGCTTAGGCTCGGCCGCTTTGGGTTCGGGCTTGGGCTCGGCCGCTTTTGGCTCAGGCTTGGGTATGGCTGCGTTCATTCGGTTCCCTTGTCCGACGCGGTGAGATGTCCATCTTCCATGTGGAGAATCCGGTCCGCATACTCGTTGATGCGCGCATCATGGGTGACGATCAGGATGACGCGGCTTTTATTGAGAATCTTCTCTTTGACGAAGGCGATGATCATCCTTCCGGTGTCCCCGTCCAGGGAGGCGGTTGGCTCGTCGAGGATCAGGATTTCCGGACTGCTGATGATCGCGCGCGCGATGGCCACGCGCTGCTGCTCGCCGCCCGAGAGCTTCACTGGCAGGATTTCGCCGCGGCCTTTCAAACCAACGATCTCGAGGTATTGTTTCGCCTCGGTGATTGACTCGTTCCAGTTGCGCTGCTTCAGGATCAGCGGGATGGCGACGTTCTCGGCCGTGGTCAACCGCGGGAAAAGATGGTAGTCCTGGAAGACAAAACCAACTGTGTTCAAACGGAAATCAGCCAACTGGTCATTGTTCAAAGCCCAGATGTCGGCCCCTTTGACTATCACCTTGCCGGCGTTGGGACGCAGGATGCCGGAGATCATGCTGAGCATCGTGGTCTTGCCGCTGCCAGAGGGGCCGACGATGAACAGCATCTCGCCGAAGTGAGCGACAAGACCGACATGGTTCACGGCAATTTTCCTGGTCTCGCCTTCGCCAAACCATTTTGTGACGTCGGTTGCGACAATCGCCTCCGTTTCCACTGGTGTCACGTTGCCGGAGTTCATGGGCGCGCGGCGATAGACATTCAGTTCTTAAGTCTTCAGTGGACAGTCATCGACATGGCCCGCGCTCGACTTGAGTTCTTTTCGAGACTTACGGTACTGGAATCCAGGTGTCGTCAGGGTCATAAACGGTCATGGCCTTGGCAATTTTCGCGGTGTGTGGCCCCAGGTTCTTTTGATAGACGCTGCCTTGTTGGTTGACGACGAATGTCATCACGCCCGTGTCGCCCCATTCGGCCGGCCGGGCGACGAGGGCAAATCCGGCAATCATGCGGCCGTTGATGATGTATTTGAACTTTCCGCCCGGCGCATGTTTGCCCTGGCGGGTCAGGATTGTGAAATAATAGCCGTGATAGGGCGCCTGTTCCTCGTTCAACATTTTGGCGGTGCGCTGATACCCTTCCACGCGAGCCTGAGCGATGAGCGGGCCCAACGGACTCAGCTCCTCACCCTGTTGATTCGCCGGCCAGAACAGGCCGTCGTGTGTGCCGGGCGTGCTGCGCAGGAACTGGGCGTAGGCAAGCACTCCGTCTCCCATCCGATCCTGGCTGGCATATTCGTGCTGCGCCTCCACGTACGCGTTGCACACTTCGATCGCGCCCATTTCGTTCGCGCCGATGCGGCGGGCAAAGACTTCCTCCTTGCCCGCGGCCGTATCGAAGCGCCATTGGGCGCCCTGTTTGACGAGCGGAATCGGAAACGGCCAGCCGTCCGCGCCCAATTCAAGGGTGGCATTGGAATCGGAGCTGCTGATCAACTGCGCTTTTTCCTTCAGCCGTTGCACAAACATTTTGAAGTCTTCGGTCGCCTGGACGACATCGGGCGAAATCAACTCATGTCCTGCCGGCCCGAAAATCAAGTGGATGGCATTCGTGTCGTTATTTTGGGCCGCAGTTACCAGAGCATCGAGCGCCTCGTTCGGTGAATTGAAAGTCTGCTCCCCCCCGGCGGAAACACAGATTGGCAGCGCCAAAGCCAATCCAAACGCCGCCGTTCGAGCCTGACGCCACCGAGTGAGTAGGTTCATTGTCATGGGCAATATGTTGTTGAACACCATAGGAATGAGAAGTTAGCGCCTGCCGCCGCTACCGCGGCCGCCGCTGCTGCCGCCGCGGGCGCCGCCGCCGCCACCGGCGGAACGGTTGACCGTCCGTATGCTCTGCTGGCCCCGATTGCTATAGGCCCTCGTAACGCTCGAACTGTGGATCCCAACAAACGCGCCGCTCGATGCCGCACGGCTGATGGGCGCGGAGCGTCCAGCTCTCGCCGGCGTGGATCGGGAAACCCCGATTGAGCCTGCGGCATGCTGTGAAACCGCGTGTCCCGTTTCAGAGCGCGCGACAGCGGGAGCCGGCGAGTGCGCCATCGAATTCCCGCCCCAGCCGCGGTCGCCACGACCGGCCGCTAGCGCGCCTGGATGATTACCGGCGCGCCAGACGGCCGTGTGCCCCAGCTCCCGTTGGCGAGAAGATTCATGCCACCAATTGAACGGACGCGGATAGCCAAAACCCCAGAAAATGAGGTTCCCGTTTCCCCAATCACAATCGTAATTCAGCCACGCGCCGATCGGCCAGCCGATGCCGAAGCTGATGAACGGCGAGCCGATCGCGGCGTCATAATAAACCTGGGCCGGCTGATAGACCGGCACATAAATCACCTGTGGATCGGCCGGGACAATTTCAATGTTGCCGGCGTCAGCAACCACCTGTTGCTGGGGAGAGGATTGCAAATTGCCCAATTTGGAGGCCGACGCCCGGAGGCGTTGGATGGACTTCATCACGTCCGGTTGTTGATTGAGAAAAGCCTGTCCCAGCTCCGTCGTCCAGGCCAGGTTATCGTCCATCCATTTCAATACATTGGTGTATCGGGCCATCGCCTTGACGCTGGCGTCCCACGGCTGCTGTTCAATCTGGTTGGGGTCGCCGCCACCGCTCACATAGCGGTCGGCCAGCACGATTTGCGTGGGCACGGTGGACGCCGGCAGCATTTGGGCAATCAACGGGTCGGGATAAAGCGCAATCGGGCCCATCAACTGGTCAAGCTGCGCGGCAGGAAGTGGTTGATAGGCTGACACCGGGGGCGGAACCGCCGTTTGTGCCAGCATCGAAAGGGCCGTACCGGTCAACAGACATAGTAAAACAGGAATTTTAAGTAATGGCTTCATCGGGATATTGGTATTTGACCAGGCCCATTGTTTCTCACTTGGACGACATCATTTTTCCGAGACCGCGCCCGGCACTCCCTCATCCTGCACGAGCGTCCATCGGCTGTCCGGATTGTATTCCTTCATCGCCCCCGCAACCCGAGAAGTCTTTTCGCCGAGATTCCGCTGATAGACTTTGCCGTCCTGGTTGACGATAAATGTCATGATGCCCGACTGGTCCCAATGCTCCGGATAAGCCACCAGCGCGAATCCGCCCGTCAGGTTGCCTTGCCTCATGTAGTCCAATGTCCCGCCGGGCGCGGCCTTGCCTTGGCGGGTCAGAATTCTGAAATAATAGCCATGAAACGGGTGAAGACCCGCGCCCTGATGCTTGCCATAACCCTCGGCATGAGCTTCCGCCACCAGAGGCCCGAATGGGCTGGCCGGTTCGTTCTCCGTCGGCGGCCAATAGAGGCCGTCCTTCTTTCCAGGCGTGCTCTTGAATGTCTGCGCGTACTTCGTTCCTCCGCTCGCGTCCGGTTTCGCGCTGGCGTACTGCCGTTGCGCCGCCACGTACGCCCGGCAGACGCCGATGGCGTGGAGTTCGTCCTTCCCGATATGCCGGTTGATGATCTCCTCCTTGCCCGCCGCCGTGTCGAACTGCCAATGCCCGTCGGCTTTGACCAGCGGGATCGGCATCGGCCAGTTGTTCGTGCCAACCTCGATGGTTATTCTGTCCTCCCCTTCGTCCACAAGCTTGCACTCCTGCGCCATGGCGGTGGCGAAACTCTGCGCATTGTTCGCGTCCTGCACCTGGTCGCCGGTAACAAGTCCGTCGAACTCCGGGCCGAAAATCTCGCGCAAGGCCGCTTTGTCTTTCGCTTCGGTGGCCGCCCGCAAGGCTTTGACGGCCTCATCGGGGGAGGCGAACAACCGTTGCGCGATCCCTGAGTTCATTGGCCCCTCTTTCTGCTCCGCAGCATGGAGGTTCGCCGAGAGAATATCCCAGGAACCCGCCGACAGTGCGATCGTCAAAAGGCCGGCAAAGCGCGTCAAATGGTTTGAGAATGTCATAGGTTTAACAGGTCTGGGTCTGTCCAATGAGTTTCCGGGTTCACCGCCGTCCGCCTCGTCCGCCGCCGCCCGGGTGCGCCGCCGCGCGACTGGCAACTCCACGATGACTGTACGCATGAACGTCACGCCCTCTTTCATAGCCGCCGCCCAAAACATACACGTCGGGTCCAGGCACTATCACCGCGCCGCCGTAACCTCCGTCCACGTATCCCACACCCACGCATCCCATCAGCGCCGCCAGCAGCACAACCCCCAGCCCAATCTTGATTAGGTCATTGTGTTTCATAGATCCATCGTTGTGGCTTAGTGGTCATGAACATAAATACGATGACGTATTTATGTTCATGACCACTTAGCAAACGGAAGGCCAACCGGGCCTCCAGCGCTCTAACGTCTTCAATCCGACGTAATTAGGCGCTTTTACGCCGGCTTTGGTGAGCCCGAAGGGATATGCGCGCATTGCAACTTGCACGAGCGATCCCTACGCACCGTGCATTTTGCAATGACTCAAGACCCTTGGACGCCGAGGCGGGCGATCCGAGGGACCACGTCGAGCGATTTCCCGGCCACGATGTTGAGCACGCGCCAACGGATGAGCGCGACCTTCAGTGCGTCGTTTACGCCGAGGCAGGCGACGATCGCGTAGGCGAAAATCGCCAGGGTTTGCCACCAAGGCAACGGCATGAGTCCCGGAAGACCCACGCACGTCAGGACGGTGCCCGCGACTGCCTCGGCCGCGAGGGTTGACATGAATACCTTGCTGGGCAGCGTGGCCCAGAACCAGCGGCGCTCCCGCACGGACACGATGGAGAAAACGGCAAAGTAGAGGAGGATAAGGAAACTGCAGGTGTAAAGGGCATTGTTGTTGGTTGCCAGACCGAACGGCAACCACGCGACCCACAAGAAAAGGAGCGTTTCAGCGACCATGGCGACACCCAGCGCCACAGCTACCGCGACGAACCCTCCGATGTTCCATGTTTCCGGTTTGCTGGATGGCCGAACGTGGTCGGTGCCAAGGGTGATAACCGCGAAGTCCGTGACAAAGACCAACAGCAGCATCACAAACGCGGAGATAACGAACTTGCCGGTCAGCACAAAGGCGATGGCCACGAAAGCGGCCTTCAGGATGGTCCGGCTGATCTTGTTGATAATATAGGTCAGGATTCGTTGGTAAATGGTCCGCCCCTGCCCAATGAGCGCGACGATGTTTGTCAACCCCGCTTCAGTCAGGACGACGCTCGCGGCCCCCTTGGCCACGTCGGTCGCGGTGCTGACGGCGATTCCCACCTCGGCCTGACGGAGGGCGGGCGCGTCGTTGACGCCGTCGCCCGTCATGCCGGTCACGTGTCCTGCGGCCTGGAGGTGCTGCACGACGAGGTACTTGTCCTCCGGATACACCTCGGCAAGGCCATCGGCGCCCGCCAACCAGTCCACCGCCGTGTTCCCGGCCTGGGCGCCCGCCGCCTTGAGGTCGGCCATGCGCCTGATGTTGGGAAGCCCGACTCCCTGGCCTAACTGAAGCGCCACCGGCAAGGCATCGCCGGTGAGCATCTTTACCGGAACGCCCAAATCCCGGAGGTCGGCGAGAACTTGTTTGGCATCCGGCCGAGGCGGATCATACAAGGTCACCAATCCGAGCAATGCGGGGGTGCCCATCTCGAGCCCTCGCGCCACCGCCAGCGTCCGATATCCCTTCAGTGCGGATTCGCTGACCCGCGCCTCCAGCATCTCGATGGCCGGGGACAGGAGGCCGCAGGCTTGGGCGACCGTTTCCACCGCGCCCTTCATCACCCGCAACCGCTGCCCGTTCTGCTCAACTACCGCTTCCGTCCGCCGATTTTTGGCATCGAAAGGGGCGAAGGAGACCGGCGTGGTCTTGGGCAGGTTGTCGAAGACATGCCTCTCCCTTGCCGCAGCCAGGAATGCGAGGTCGAGCGGGTCCTCGTTGGCTTCTTTCGACGCCAGCGCGCCGGCGGACAACACGTCGGCTTCCGTCGCGTGCTCCAGCGGGATCACGCCGGTGACGGCCAGTTGGTTCATCGTAATCGTGCCCGTCTTGTCCACGCAGAGCACGTCCAT
>CAZZFF010000157.1:0-12803 GCA_964653485.1 uncultured Verrucomicrobiota bacterium
GAACCGACGGAAGCAAACAAGGAACTAGCTTACAAAGCCTCCCGCGCCGTCTACCCCGTCACCGTTGGCTGCAACGCCTCCTGGGCAGCCAATGCCGCCTACTGCGCAGCCAACGTCACCCACGACACCTACCACTACCGTGCCGCTACCGCCGCCGCCTCAGCGTTTTCAGTCGACAAGTCCATCGATTTCCAGACCCTCATCATGGCTGCGCTGCCGGAGATTACGGCCTACCTGCTGTGACCCATGAACACTAATCACGTGAGGCACTGATGGCCCTGCAATCGTCAATCGAATGGACCGAGGCAACGTGGAACCCCGTGACGGGATGTTCCAAGATCAGCCCAGGATGCCAGCACTGCTACGCGGAGCGCATGGCGCGGCGCCTCCAGGCCATCGGCCAACCTCACTACCGCAACGGGTTCAAAGTCACTCTTCACGAAGACGCCCTTGACCTCCCACTCTGCTGGAAGCGCCCCCAGGCGATCTTCGTCAACTCGATGAGCGACCTTTACCATCTGGACGTGCCGCTCGCCTTCATCCAAAGGATTTTTGGCGTGATGCACCAGGCCCGCTGGCACCGTTATCAGATTCTTACGAAACGCGCGGAGCGCTTGGCCGAACTCAACAACAAATTACCGTGGGCGTCAAATATCTGGCAAGGCGTCACGGTGGAACACCCCGCCTATGCCCATCGCATCGACCTGCTCCGCAAGACCAGCGCCAAAATCAAGTTTCTCTCGCTCGAGCCGTTGCTCGCCCCGATGCCTGGGCTAGACCTTCGCGAGATCAACTGGGTGATCGTCGGCGGCGAATCTGGCCCGGGCGCGCGGCCGATGCTGGCGGAATGGGCGACCGACATTCGAGACCAGTGCCAGAAAGCGGGTGTTGCCTTCTATTTCAAACAATGGGGAGGCGTCTTCAAGAAGCGGCACGGGCGCACTCTCGACGGCCGTACGTGGGACGAGATCCCTCCCTTCCCCTCCCAGGCCCTCGACTCCAAGCAGACGACTGGACACGTCCAGTTGCCTTTAGCGTGAAATCCTCCGCGTTCCCTTGCCCTTCCCCGCGCCCGGAAGCAACACCCCCCTTCGGCGGCTCCGGCTACGCTCATTGCCGACCCTGATTCCCCATTACTGGTCACCCATCCTGCGTCCCGCTGGCAAAGGCGACAAGGCCGGCTTCGGTCCGCCGCAGCCCCTACTGGCCGGCAGCGGCATCATCGACCTGCCCGGAGCCCTCGAGCTCATTTGCAGCCAACCGGCTCCTGACCCCGAGGCCATGCGAGCACGCAGGAGAGAGCAAACAACTTCGGTGGAACTCGAACGCGTGACCTCCAATAAATAGTAACAAATAGTAACAAGAAAAAGGTTTGAAATGGCTCAAAATGGCTCAAAATGGCTAAAGCAACGATTTTATAAGTATCTATAGGGCAACATATTGCGTAAATCACAATCCAGGCTGGAGGGTTCGATTCCCTTCACCCGCTCCACTTGATTATCAAGGACTTACGTAAAAAGTGCAGGAAGAAAAACGCGAGTCTTCTCGATTGCCATCCCCCGAGCCCAGGTTCAGGAATTAACCCACATCCTCCGCTGAGGATTGATGGGGCATGACCGGGCATCACGGAACATCGGCCCGCTCATAGTGGCAGCGCTGTGGCAGGCCACGCAGACCGCCGGTAACGTCTTGACCAGAATCAACACGTGATGCACACCTTCGGCTGGCAAACCGAACAGGAAGTATATGAATCGTCTGGTCCTTGGCCTGATCCTGGTAGCAGGAACCCATAGCGCCTGCTCGGCCGTTGCGGCGCCACCACTTTCAACCTTCTGCAATCCCTTGCCCATCCCCAACTATCCCCTCGGTGTGCGGGCGCGGGGCGTGACCAACGGCGCGCCGCTGGACGGCGATGCCCTCTGGCTAGCCGATCACCAGGAGCAGTTTCGCGAATTGGCTGACCCAACGGCGGTTTGGCACGAGGGCACCTGGTATCTCTATCCGTCCGTGGATATGGCGTGGGTCAGCGCGGACAGCGGCGCGACGTGGCAGCATCATCGGCTGAACATTCGCGATATCGGCTACGCGCCGACCGTGGTAGAGCATCGCGGACGATTCTTGCTGATGGCCTCGGGATCGCCGCTCTACGCGTCGGATTCGCCTCTTGGGCCATTTGTCGCGCTGGGCCGCATCCAGGCGCCGCGGGTGGCCGGCATGCCTGGCTTCAGCGATCCGATGCTTTTTGCCGACGAAGACGGCCGGCTTTTCCTTTACTGGGGCTGCACCCAAACCGGCGGCATCTGGGGCGTGATGGAGACGAAAAAGGACCAGTGGACAGCGATCCTCGACCGCAGCCAGAGCACGGACGATTTGCTGATCGATTACCGCGAATGCACGCCAACGGTTGGAACACGCGCGCGGTTGGTCATCACTGGCTGGCCAAAGGGTATTACGCCCGGCGTCGCGGAATTTACGGTGTTTGGAAAAACGGTGCGCGAACCGCAGGAGTGAGAACGCTCCAGCCGAAGAATCCTGGATGAGGCCGTTTTCTTCACGACGAGCGGATCGCCCGGCTTCAGCGTCGGGAGCGTGCTCTCACCGTGCGCAACCGTGAGCCGGAATCCGGCGTGGAAAACCAGCACCGCGGAAATCGCTCCCACCCCCGCGGCCAACCGCCGCCGGCCAGGAACCTGCCTAACGCTGCCTGTGATCATAGTCCTGCACCTCCGCTGCTGGATTGCCCATAAAAGAGAATTGTTCACTTTGCCAGCGCAATAACAATATTCCCGCTATAGGTCTCACCCTGCTTGATTGGTTCTTGCTTGCCGTCGACCCTCATGACTACCTTCGCGCCATTGGCTCCTTCGAGAGTACCGTTGTCAACCACGAGCTTGCTGATCAAACTTTCGCCGGTGACGGTCCATTTACCGCCGTCTTTGAGGCTCACTTCGATGGTGCCGCTGTCATTTCTGTAGTTCCTGTTGGCCACGTGCCCAAGATAGTAATACTCGCTAATCGTGAAATGGGTGTTCTGCTTGCCGGTCTCATCGATGTGCCGGGTCTCGGTCAAAGAAATCGCGCCCTTAAGCGCTGCAGCTCTTCCTATTGTCACTTCCAACGGGCCGCCGCTCTGGTTGTAATAGCCGGAGCCGTTGAACACGTTTCCTTTATAGCTGCCGTTTGCCAGTGACAGCTTGACGGCGCTGCTGCCGCCAGGGCCACCAGGGCCGCCGGGACCACCAGCGCCACCTGTGCCGCCAGGGGCGCCAGGACCGTCGCCCCCGGGCGGCATATCGGGCGGAGCCCCGTCGTTTTCGGGTGGTGGGCCACCAAATCGCCCCTCAGGCGGGGGACCCGGAGGTGGCCCGCCGGGCCCGCCTGGAGGACCTCCGCTTGGAGGCCTGCCTCCGGAAGGACCGCCACGGCCACCAGCGCTTGCTGCGCCTTTCTTGGTCACATTGCCGTTTTCAGAGGGCCAGCCAGCTGCCTCTTTGAACCCGGTGTTGAAAGCGTTCATGCTTCCGCCGACCGTCCGGTCGTCATTGTCCATCATCTGCAGGATCACGCCGGATGCCGAGTTCAGGACCGCGTTGTCGACGTTGAAAGTGGCGCCTCCCGTTTTGCTCAGGAACACAGCCTCTTCGGCATTGACCACCGTACCGTCGAGGACGTTGACCGTGGCGCTGCCATGATTCATAAAACCCCAAACGGCATCGATGACGGTAGGCTGGCCTTTTCCAGCGACGGGCTCCAAGACCCTGCCCTCCGCGTCCTTGAGTTCGATTGTGCCCTTCGAAGACCTGTAGGTCCCCTCGCCGCCCGTGTAGATGCCGGCGTATGTAAGGCCCTTGAAGGCTACTCCGTAGAAGTGTTCTTTGGCATTGCCAGTGAAATATGTGCCGTAACCTGAGCCGTACTTGCCGTTGTAGGAGAACTTGCCCGAGGACATGCCGCCTTGGGATTCCGGCAGGATCTCCAGGCTGGTGTCCACCACGTTCATCATGGCACTGGAGCCGGCGTCCACGGACAGGACCGCCCAAGCTCCGGAAATGATCTTCGAGTCGACGACCGTGAGCGTTGCACGTTCCCCCAGCATATTGCCCGCCCGCACGCCGCCCTGGATGCCCAGGACCCACGGGGGCGACAGCATGATGTGTTGATTCGCGCTGTTCAAATAGCCGCGGTATGCCTGAGTCAGAGGGTTTGCTCCCAAGGCCGTGACGGTTGTGCCCTTAACATATACCTGGGCATGATTGTCGGAGATGAATGCGGCGCGCAGAAAGCCCTTGGTCGAGATCTTCATGGACTCTACTTTCACCTTCGCATAGTCGGAGGCCAGGATCTGTGTCCCAAGGCCGGAAAAGTCAGAGGCGTTCTTGCCTTCGCCGCTGTCCGCTGCGGAAATGGAACCGGCCACGGTAAGATCGGTCCCCGCGCCTGTCGCGATGACCGTGTCAAAACCTTCGCCCTCGGCTGCCACATCCAGATCGAGTCTGGAAACCGGGCCGTCTCGATCAGCCAGGAGCGAGTTCTTTTTGACGATCACGCCGTCTTTGACGTAATAGCCCACGCTGAATTTGTCGTTGCCGCGGCGGGTGTAACTGGTTGGAGTTCCTTCGAACGTCGGTTTTAACGGTTGACGCTGTCCATGACTCACGACCGTGTTTGTCTGCTCTGCATTGGCATAGGCGTTGCCAAGTGGAACTGCAAGAGCCGATAGGACTAAAAATGCGAGCAAGCCGGGCCGAATGGATAATGTGTTCTTCTTCATTTGTCACCTGCCAGTTTCCTGTTGTCGTTCGTACTGCCGAGGTCCTCGGTGCGGAAAGGGATGGCGGGCAGACCCGCTCCGTTGAAGAGCGTGGCTTTGGGGTTCGCTTGCCAGGCGTAGCGCGCGGCCACCGGGGTGGGCACTTCGGATGACGAAACTAGAACGCTGTCGCCCTCAATCCTCGCACCCGCCCAATGCCGTTTGCCGTCCTCGCCGCAAATCGAGAATTCTTCGAGCTTGTCGCCCTTGACCACCAGGCCGCCGTCGGCGTGAGTGAATGAGAGCTTCATCGCGCCAGGCAGTCTCTCCACGCCAGCCAACCGTGGGCCGCAATACGGGATGTTCTTGCCGTAATACTTCGCGAGAGCCACCAGGGCGAGGCGTTCGCCCACTTCCTTCTTGTCTTTGGGATGGACGTCATTCGCGTCGCCGACATCGATGGCCACCGCCAATCCCGAGTTGCTGACCGTGCCGGCCACAAAATCCTGCGCTCCTCGCAGCTCTGCCCACGAATCGTCGCCAAGGGTGTCGTGGTGCTGCTGGTGAGCCGCCAGGCTTACGATATAAAATGGAACATCACCCTGGCCGAACGCTCTCCGCCAGTCGGTGATCATCGCTGCCAGCAGCTTGCGATACTGAGAGATCATCGCTGCCAGATGGTTGGGATACTGAGCCGCGCGGTCGGCGTTGGACTCGCCCTGGTACCAGATCACGCCGCTGATGGCGATGGGCGCGACGGGAGCAACCATGCCGTTGTAGAGAACGGCGGGTGTGGACGGCCCGCTTCCAGTGTCGCTAATCCCAAGGGAACGGAGTGTCTCGGCGCTGGTCCAGGCTTCCGCCGGCGTGCCCCCGAGGCAATCCTCCACCAAGCCGATGGGCACATCCAGGTCCTGTTGCAGCCGGCGCCCAAAGAAGTAAGCCACCGCCGAGAAACCACCCCATCCCTCGCCGACGGCTTTCGGTGAACAGATTTTCCATGCCCCTCGCGCCACTGCTGCGGGCGTGCGAGCAGCCTGCCGGCGCACCACGAACAACCGAATGTTGGGGTGGTCCGCCGCATTGACTTCTTCGCTCCCATTTCGGGCCGCGCCCAATCCCATCTCCATGTTGGACTGCCCGCCGCACAACCACACGTCTCCCACCAGCACATCGCGGAATTCAACGTGTTGTGGCCCGTCGATGACGATGGCGTACGGACCGCCTGGCGCCGGAGGCTGGAACGACACAGACCAACGGCCATCCTCCTTGGTCACCGTCTTCACGGTCTGGTCCGCGATGGTAACACGGATCTCCTCGCCTGGCTTCGCCCACCCCCATATGGTGTTGTTCTTTCCGCGCTGCAGCACCATGTTGTCGCCGAACATCGGCGTCACGAAAGGCACTTGAGAACTGACCTCCATGGAGGGCGGCTCGTTGCCGCCCGGACCATCCGGCCCTCCTGGCCCGCCGGGAAAGCCGGGACCGCCGAACCCGCCCGGCCCGCCGCGTCCGCCCATGCTCATGAGCATTATGAGCGCCGGAGTTGGCAGGTTGAGCTTGTTGGGCGAGGCCTGGAGTTTGGCGAAGGCCTCCGCGCGGGCAAGGGCGCAGGCCAGTTCCGCAGCGGCCAACCTCCCAGCCTTCGCGCTAACGGCCTCCACGTCGAACTTCTCGGCATAAATGGCCGTATTCAGCGCGTTCCGAGCCTCGATGGCCGCCTGGTCCAGCGCAGCGGTGGCTTGGTTCATGGCGCGGATAGCGGCCTGCTGCTCCTGCGTCAATTGCGGACCGCCCGGCGTGCCTGTCCTACGGCCAGGACCGCCCGGCTCTGCGACGGCCGGCGCTTCCTGCGCCCCCCGGCCTGGACCACCAGGACCGCCGGCCGGCTGCCCACAAATGGGCCAAATCCAGGTCATAGTCAAAATCATCACCACAAGTGAGGCTGCGCGATTCGTCATCATACTGACCTCCAAAAGTCGTTTCGGTTTCTCCATTTGCCTGAGTTGCCCCTGGCCATCACGGGCGCACATTTATTCCGGCGCCAGCGTGCCGCCGTCCGCCAGTTTCCAGGTCTTTCCGCCAAGCCATTGATTCGCGGCCAAGTCGGCTTTGTAACGAACCGTGTGACCATCGCCGTGAATGTTGGTAATCGTATCTCCGGAAACACAGTCTGCATCCGTCAGGCTGGTGAGGGCAGAATCGGCCGTAACTCTCCATTCGCTGCTGCCGTCCAGGACCAGCGCGGTGTTATGGGTCGCGCCGCTGAGCACGGAATGATTCTTCAATGCCACACTGGCGGAACTGACTTTATCCGCGTTAATGTCGCCCGCCAGCGTCTGGGTATCCCCCTTCAATTCGACGTGGCCGCCGTTGGAACCGGTGCGGCCCCAGCGTGAGGCCGCCGCGTTCACCAGCACGCCGGACGGAGCGGACAGCTTCACGTTTTGCAGGTGGACGATGCCTCGGGTGTTGTTGACGAAGAACAGCGGGCCTTGAGCCGCGGAGAGCGAGCCGCCTTCCATGCTAAAAGACCCTTCCTGGCCCTCGGCGTCGCCGGAAAAGCTCTGGTAAATCATGACACCGCATTTCAAAGCGCCGGACACTTCGCAGTTCTTCAAGGTGATGGCATTGCGGCCTTCGATCACGGCGCCTTCTGAACCGGTGGCGATGAAGGTGGCGTTCTCGGCCCGGATGTCGCCGGTGGAATAAATGCCCGGCGAGTCCTGGCCCTGGGAAGTGATTTTACCGCCGGAAACCCAAATCGTCCCGCCCCCACGGTCGGTGGCAACCACGCCGCCGTGAATGCGCTCGGTGACCATGTCCACGTTGGTGATGGCGAGCGAGCCGCCACCAGTGGCCATGACGCCATGCCCGCCTTCTCCCGTGGCGGTGATGGAACCGCCGGTCATCGAAGCGAACGCGCCCGCACCGTAGGCAAACAGGCCGTTGGCGCCCCCGCCGGTCGTGCGGATGCTGCCGCCATAGATCGCGACGCGGCTGTTTTTGGTGACCAGCACGCCGGCGTTTTGGCCGGAGAAACTGCTGTTCTCCTGAGACGAGGTGTTGCCGGTCGTCTTCACGGTCACGTTGGACAGGACCAGGTTACCGCCGTTGAGCACATAAACAGCGGAGACATCAGTGGCGTCAGAGGTAAGGGTTTTGTCCGCGACGGTTTGCGTCGTGCCGTCCGCGGTGAACGCGCCGCCCAGCTTGGCCGCCGCTCGCGAACCGCCGCCAGGACCTCCAGGGCCACTGGAGGCTCCAGGGTTGCCGGCTCCGGGCGGCATGTCGGGCGGTCCACCGACTCCACCATCGGGCGGTGGACCGGGAGACGTTCCACCTGGCCCCCCGCCAAATCCACCCGGAGGGCCGCCCGGACCGCCAAATCTCCTGCCTGAACCTCCGAGCAACATGATGATCTGCTGCGCGGGCAGGTTCAGTTTGTTCAGCGATGCTTGGAGCTTGGCGAATGCCTCCGCTCGAGCCTTAGCGAGCGCCAATTCCGCGACGGCCAGTTGTTGAGCCTTCACCTTAATGTCCGCCGTATCGGGTTTGTCGGTGTAGATCGCTGCGTTCAAGGCGTTGCGCGCTTCGGTGACGGCCTGGACCGCCGAAGCAGTGCCCTCGCTCAAGGCCTGAATGGCTGCCTGCTGTTGCTGGGTCAGTTGTGGCATGTTGCGCATCCCGGGAGGACCTCCACCCGGGGCACTTCCGACTGGAGGCTCACCAGCCGGGCCTTGCGCTGCCTGGGCCTCAGACCCGGGAGGGCGTTCCGACTGCCCTCGAGCTGACGATGTCCAGGCTAGAACCAATATCACTGCTAACATTGAGGATACATTTTTCGTCATTCGTTCTTTCATGCCCACACATTAAGTCCGGCCTCATTTCAAAGTCTTGTTAAGGCGTGTTAAGGAACGGCTGGTTCCATTGACCCCGCCGCACTAAACCGGGTATGATTCCCCGCGCTGTGAACGCCAGCCAGTCATGAACGCCCGCTCGCGACAACCCTTCATCGAATGGGGGCTGGTCCTCTTCCTCCTCGTCGTCTGCGGGATGCTCACGGTGCTGCAGTATCATTGGACGGGGCAGGTCAGCCGCGCGGAAGTGACGCGTCTGCGCGAGGCCCTCAGCGAACAGGCGCAGACGCTCGTCCGCCATTTCGACTCCGAATTCGTCGAAAGCTGCCGCGCGCTTCTGCCGGGCGTCTCGGAACTCGACACGCAAGGCCTCGAAGCCACACACATCGCGCGCCTGCGGGAATGGAAGTCCGCCAGTCCGCGTCCGCTCTTCACGCGCATCGCCGTCGTTGTGCCCACGCGCGATGGTCTTGAACTCCACGCGTTGGACTTGGAGGCGGAAAAGTTTACGCCGATGGAATGGCCGTCGCACTGGGCCGTGCTGAAAGGCAACCTCGATCGCAAGCGCACGACGCCTGGCGGCGCCGGACCTTTCGTCGATAGCAGCGGGGCACTGTTGGAAGTCCCGGTGTTCGGAGGCGGAGCGGGCATCAGGGAGTGGCTCGTCCTCGAACTGGACCTCAACTACGTGCGCAACGTTTGGCTGCCGGATTTGGTGCGGATGTATCTAAACTTTGACGACAAATCGCTCTACGACGTGGAGGTGAAGACTCTGGCGCAGCCGGCGACGCTGCTGTATTCCTCCCGTCCCAATGCCGTGGAGAATAGAGAGAAGCCGTATTCCATCAAGTTCCATCGCCAGGGCAAGACTGAGGAGAACACGCGCCAGCGCCCGCCGGACGCTCCCGCCGACCCCGATGCCCGCCCAGCGCCGGAGTGGAATCTGTGGGTCCTCGAAGCCCGTCCACGTCCCGGCGCCCTGGAAGCCGTCGTGTCGGCGTCGCGCCGGCGCAACTTCGCCGTGGCGGCGCTAGCGAACGGCTTGATCCTCGCGGCGGGAGTCGCGCTCGTGATCCACACCCGGCGTTCGCGGCGGCTCGCCCAGGCGCAGATGAATTTTGTCGCCAACGTTTCGCACGAGTTGCGCACGCCCCTCACGGTCATTCGCGGTGCCGCCCACAATATCAAACGCGGCGTCGTCCAGGAGCGCGCCCAACTCGATCAATACGCAGGCTTGATCATCCAGCACACTGAGCAACTCACGGAGATGATCGAGCAACTCCTCGAACTCGCCGGCGCGCGAAAGAACCAGGCTGCGCTCGCGCGCAACCCCGTCGCGCTCGCGGAAGTGCTGCTGGACGCGATAGCCGCCACCAAACGCGACGCGGAAATCGCCGGCTGCGCCGTAGAACTCTCCATCGCCGCGCCGTTGCCGGAGGTGTCGGGTGATGCGGCGGCGCTGCGGCGCGTGTTTCAAAACCTGCTTACCAACGCCGCGCGCCACGGCGGGACGGGCGGTTGGATCGGCGTCACCGCGACTGCTGTGAATGGAGCCGAGCCGATCATCGAGGTGCGCGTGGGCGATCGCGGGCCGGGAATCCCCGAGAACGAACAGGCGGAAATCTTCAAACCTTTCGTGCGCGGCGCGGCGGCGCAGGAAAAGCAAATCCGCGGCAGCGGGCTGGGCCTGAGCTTGGTGAAGGAGATGGTCGAGGCCCACGGCGGCGCTGTCTTTGTTCGCAGCCAGCCCGGACAAGGCGCTACCTTCACCGTGCGGCTGCCTGCAAACACGACCACAAAGCCAACATGAAAACCCGCATCCTTCTGGTTGAAGACGAAGCTGGTGTAGCTCTGGTCGTGTCTGACCTTCTGCGCGCCGAAGGCCATTCGGTCGAGACCGCCTCCGATGGCAAGAGCGGCCTGCGCCAGGCGATGGAAGCGAAGTTCGACCTGCTCATTCTAGACGTGATGCTCCCGGGACTGAACGGTTTTGAGCTTTGTCACGGCGTCCGCGAGGGCGGATTTGACGGCGCGATCCTGATGCTCACCGCCAAGGGCCAGATTCCGGACCGCGTGCATGGGCTGCGGACAGGTGCGGACGATTACCTCGTCAAACCGTTCGATCCGGACGAACTGCTGGCTCGGGTGGCAGCGCTGTTGCGTCGTGTTCACAAGGAACAATTGACTCCGGTGCTCCACTTCCAATTCGGCAACGTGACGGCGGACTTTAATAAAATGGTGTTCACCAAAGGGGGCGCGCCTGTCGGCCTTGCCACCAAGGAAGCGGAACTACTGCGCTTGCTCATCAACCACCGGGGCCAGGTGCTCACCCGCGAACAGATTCTCCATCAAGTTTGGAGCGAACAACCGTTCATCACTGAACGCACCGTGGATGTCCATATCGCCTGGTTGCGGCAAAAGCTGGAGGAGCAACCCCAGTCCCCCAAGCATATCCTCACCGCGCGCGGTGAGGGGTATCGCTTCGAGCATTGAGCGTGAAGCGTCGTTTCAACCGTGGTCGGGTCAATCTACTCCTTAACGGCCCAACCCAATCCGTCAGGACCAGGCCCGGTTTCGATGTGACCAGCCGTCTCCATCGTCTTCAAGTCGATGACCGTTACTCCATTGCCCGAGGCAACGTATGCCTTCGCTCCGTTTGGCTGCATGAGAATGCCCGCGGCACCGCCCCCAAGGGCAATCCGCTTGAGTTCCTTGCGAGCGCCGGCATCCAGCACTACCAAGTCACGACCCCCGAGGTCAGAAATGAACACGAACTTGCCATCCGGTGTGAATTTCAAGCGGTTGGCCATTCTCGGGCCAACCTTTAAGGTCCCAACCACGGACTTCTTTGACACATCAATGATCGAAACGGTGCCGTCATGTGAGTTCGCCGCCCAAACCTCTTTGCCATCCGGAGACACATCAAAACCTTCCGGACCCTTCCCCACTGCAACGTGGGTAACACTCGAACCACCCCCGCCTGGCGGACCAAAGGGCGGTCCGCCTGACCAAGGTCCAGGTCCAGGGAGGCCACCCGGGCCAACCTGTCCGTCCGGTCCACCTGGGGGCGGGCCCGCCTCACCTGGACCTCCCGGCGGTGGTCCTCCCGGACCGCCGTCTCCCGGTGGGCCCGATGGCCCGGGACCTCCGCCTGGGCCGCCGAGACCGGAGCCGCGTTCAACCAGGCTGATGGTGTCCGAGTTAACGTTTGAGGTGTAAATCCGCTTGGCATCCGGCGACACAACGATCATGTGGGTCCGTTCCTGTCCCAGGCCGAGCAGCCAATCAATCTGCTGTGACTCTGGGTCATACCGTCCAATGATCTTGTTTGCCTCCGCTGTGAAATAGACCTTCCCTTGGGCGACCCACAAACCGTGCGGCGAGCGCAAAGCTCCCAGGTTGATGGGAGCCAGCGCCTTTTGAGCAACCAGATCGACCACTGACAGCGTGTTGTTCCCGCCGTAGTTGGAAATGAAAGCCAGGCCCTTGGACGCCACCACTTCATGCGGGTCCGGTCCGGAGGGCAGTCGGGCTATGACCTTGGCGGCCACGGGATCGACGATCGCCAGGGTATTGTCCCCTTTGTTTAGCACTAGCAGTGCGGCTGCGGGGGTTCCGGCGGCAGCGCAGGAGGCCGCGCCCAGACAGGAGGCCAGAACGATTTGGTGCAGATTCGGTTTCATGTCTTTTTGTATTCTTGCTCGTGATGACGTTGGCCGAATTATAGTGGATGCAACCTTAAGAAAACGTTAAGTGATTCTGAAGTGACCTCCTGAACCGCGCAGGTAACGCTCTCCGGACAAGCAAATCACGCCGGACGAGATTCTCCGCGCAGTCGAGCGCCATGCCCACGGCGAGCGGGGGCTGTTCAACGACCCAGCGCAAAACACCCTGGTACTGCGCAAGCGCAGTGGGCTGTTCTCCACTTACCAATCCAGCGGCGCAGTGAGGTCCCGGGCGGTGACCACGCCGGACCGCGCCATGACCTTCGTCCTGTTTCGCAAGGGCGAACAATGAACTCCGTCCTTGATGCCGTCGGTCATCGTTCTCAATCGCCCCTGGCGGTGTTCGACGTATCCCAGGGCCTGCCAAACTGGGCGCAAACCGGGTTTACATCGTAACCGTCAGGCGGAGTGCGCTCTATGCAGGGGGACCGGAGCAGGTAAACTGGGAGGATGAAACATGATCGCAAT
>CAZZFF010000158.1:0-12737 GCA_964653485.1 uncultured Verrucomicrobiota bacterium
CCGCCGGGATCTGTGCGGGGGGCGCCGGGCAACCGGCGTCCCTACCGCGACAGAAATGGGGATTGGTAATTAAACCCGTTGACCAATGTTCAGTTCTCATTTGTCCATAGCCGGGGCGCGAAGTTGAGATGCGCCCATTGACGGCGCGGGCCGGACGGTGCTACAGATGCGGCATGATGAAAGTCCTCCCGGCCATGCTCATGATTCTCGGCTGCGCCGCGCAGGAGCACGCGCTCGCTCAAGCTCAAATGAAACCAACCCACCAACCCGTGCCTGTCTTTTCAGCCGCCGGCGGCAATGAGTTCAGCTTTGACACCGGAGTTCTGCGAGGCAGATTGCGCGCGGAGGGCCGATCCAGAGGGCTTTCTTCGGTCATTTATACGCCCACGGGGATGCGGCTGGACAGCAGCATGGGTTTGTTCAGCCATTATAGAGTGTTCAGCGCGGGCAAACGATACGGCACGGCGGCTTGGGATTGGCCGGGCGAAGCCAGGCTGACGTCGGATGGGGCCGTGGAGGCGCGCTGGCCGGCCGCCACCGAACGCCCGTTCGAGCTGCGCGCGCGTTACCGCTGGGCGGCGCCCAACATTCTTGACCTGGAAACCACCGTCGTGGCGAAGACGAACCTGTCGAGGTTCGAGTCTTTCCTCGCTTCTTACTTCGCGGCGGATTTCACAAACTCGCTGGTCTGGGCGGGCGGTTCAGAGGGAACGCGGCGGCTCATCGCCGCGGAAAAGAAGTTCGGCGCTTGGCTGGCCTTTCCGCGTGATGATGGGGCGCTGGCGATCTTTCGGGATGGGCGATGGAAGTTTGAGCCTAACCCGGTGGACTGGGTTGTGATGCCCAAGCTGACAAGGCCGCTGGCAGTTCGACGCGCCCCGGCCGCCGGCCTGACGGCGGTGCTGAGTTCGCCGGCGAGCGATTGTTTTGCCATCTGCACTCCGCAACAGAGCGACCCGCACGGGTCGCTCTACCTGTCACTCTTCGGTTGCGACCTTAAAGAGGGGGAAACCGCCCGCGCCCGCGCGCGCCTCGTCGTCGCCCCGGATTTGTCCGAGGAGGAGATTCTGGAGCAGAGGACGAAACCGGGGGAATGAGGCGCCGCCGTTCGTCTGTGAGATCGAATCTAATCCGGAGACGCGGTGTTCAGCGCATAAACTTCTCTTTTGACACTCCGCTCTGGCGGATGATGGCCTGCAACGTGCTGATGTGGATGGTCTTGTGGTTGGGCACAGGAACGGTGGCGCATCCGCCCGGCGAGCGCTTTTGCATGACGACATGGCTCCCCCTCTGTCGAACACGCGCGAACCCCTGCGTCTCAAGGATCTGGCAAACTTCTTCTCCTGAAAAGACGCCCAGTTTAGGCATAGGCGGCTTCGAAACGCGTGACAAAGACCTCCGAGTGGTAGCGGCGTTCGAGCTCCTCTGCCGGCACGCACTCCAGGAACAACTCAACTGCTTCGCGCAGATTGTTAAGCGCGTCACCCACGGATTCGCCCTGGCTGGCGACGTCCAGTTCCGGACACAAGGCCACGTACCCGTCGCCTTCGCGTTCGAGAACCGCAGTCAGATGCAGCGTTTTCATGCGGTCACAGTGCTTGAAACTGCGCCCGTTTTCAAGGCGGCATTTCCATTGCGGAGCGACCGGCCAGCTCACCGCTGCTCCGCGAGATCGAACTTAATCCACGTGTGAGAGCCGGTCTTGGGATTTCGCATTTCCATCTCCTCGAGCCGGCGCTGGCCGTTGACCTTCTTGAGGCCGGAGGGATCGAACTCCTTGATGAGTTGGCCGCGGGCATCGTAGGCGTCGGCGTGGAGGATTCCACTATTGTCGGTATCGACCCATGAGACGACGCGCGCATAGCCGCCGGCGGCGGGATACGGGTTCACGCTCTCCAAAACGGCGCAGGGCTGGCTGTGGCGCATTTCCCTGCGGAGCACCCGCTGCTTCGGCCAATGAAGAAACTCAAGCCCTAGGTCTGCCACCCAGAAATCGGAGCCTGCAAATGGAACCATGGTTTTATCGGCGGCCAACCGGGCCGGAGGGGCGGCGGGAGAGTTGGAGCCTGCCTGCCGGGTGAGGAGGTACTCGCTGGGCTGCTGGCCGGAGTGAATGACGGTCAACTGCTCGGAGGCGGCGCCATCGGCCGGAAGCGTCCGGTAAACACTGACCCAGTTGGCGGCCGTGGAATAAATCTCGAACTTCACGGGGATGTGGCGCTCCTGGTCGTTCGCATCCCGGATTCTCACCACGCCGGTATTGGTCGAATCGGCCTCGGGTTTTTGCGCGAGCAACTCATCGACCAACTGGCGTCCGGCTTTGAGGGACTCCTCGGGGGTGAGCGGGGGTGGGCGCGTGTCATCCGGGCGCTGAGCGCCGGCCAGCCACGGGAGGAGCACCGCCAGCAGGAAAGGGAGAACGCGAAGAGGGAGACGGGAACGCGATTCGATCATTTTGTGTGGAGCACCAGGGGCAGGAGCTCGGCAATGTGCTTGATGAAATGGACCTTGAGCCTCCGGCGAACCTCTTCGGGAACCTCGGTCCAGTCGGGCCGGTTTTGATCCGGCAGGACGACGCTCCTGATGCCGAAACGGGCGGCAGCCAGGACTTTTTCCTTGATGCCGCCCACGCGCATGACGCGGCCGCGCAGGCTGATCTCGCCGGTCATGGCGACATCGGAACGGACGCGGCGGTGGGAGAGGAGGGATGCCAGGGCGGCCACAACGGTCACTCCGGCGCTCGGCCCGTCCTTGGGCGTGGCGCCGGCCGGGACATGGATGTGAATATCGAAACTGCCCCAATCCGAGAGATCGACGCCCAGGGCCTGGGCCTGGCTGCGCAGGTAGCTGAGGGCAGTCTGCGCGCTTTCCTTCATGACGTCTCCCAGCGAACCGGTCAGCAGCAGGCTCCCTTTGCCCGGCATCCGAGTCGCCTCAATGAACAGGATTTCGCCTCCCACGGGCGTCCAGCCCAGCCCGGTGGCGATGCCGTATTCCTTGATGGTCTCCGCGCTTTCGCTCACGAACCGCGCCGCGCCGAGGTAATCGGTGAGGATTTCGGGCTTGAGCACGAAAGTCCCGTTCTCGTGGCCGTTGGTGACGAGTCGGCGGGTGGCCTTGCGGGTCAGAGCGGCTATCTCACGTTCCAACTGGCGGACGCCCGCCTCGCGGGTGTAATCGTGGATGATGCGGCGCAATGTCGCGTCCAGGAACCTCACTTCCTGGCGGGAAAGGCCGTGCTCCTCCAACTGGCGGGGCACCAGGTATCGCTTGGCTATCTGAAGCTTTTCGGACTCGGTGTAACTGGGCAACTCGATCACCTCAAGCCGATCGCGCAGGGCGGGATGAATCGGCTCCAGCCAGTTAGCCGTGGTGATAAAGAGCACGCGCGACAGGTCGAACGGCAGGTCCAGGTAATGATCGGTGAACGTGTTGTTCTGGGCGGGGTCCAGCACCTCGAGCAGGGCGGCGGCCGGGTCGCCGCGGAAATCCGCGCCGACCTTGTCCAACTCGTCCAGGAGGATGACCGGGTTGCGGCTTTCAACGCGGCGCAGGGTTTGGATGATCCGCCCTGGCAGCGCGCCGACATAAGTGCGGCGGTGGCCGCGAATCTCCGCCTCGTCGCGCATGCCGCCCAGGGAAATGCGGGCGAACTTCCTCCCCAGGGCATCCGCCATGCTGCGGCCCAAGGAGGTCTTGCCGACACCCGGCGGCCCTACCAGGCACAGAACGGGGCCCTTGATCTGTTTTCGGCGCTTGATGACCGCCAGAAACTCCAGGAGGCGGTCTTTTACCTTCGTGAGGCCGAAATGTTGCTCGTTGAGGATTCGCTCCGCCTCGGCCAAATCCAGTTTGTCCTCGGTCTCCGCGGCCCAGGGCAAAGCCAGGAGCCAGTCCAGGTAATGGCGGGTCACGGCGTATTCGGCAGCCGCGGGAACCATCTGCTGGAGGCGGTCGAGTTCCTGGCTGGCGACTTGCTTGGCCTCGGCCGGCATCGAGGTCTGCTCTATCTTCTCACGCAGCATCCGCATCTCGGCTGCGTTGGGGTCCGATTCCCCCAGTTCGCGTTGGATGGCGCGCAGTTGCTCGCGGAGAAAGAAATCACGCTGTGTTTTCGAGATCGAGGTGGCGACTTCGGTTTGGATTTTCGAGCTGAGCGTAAGGACCTGGTGCTCCCGGTTGAGCATGGGCAAGAGGCGGGTCAGCCGCTCTTTGACCGAGAGGGTCTCGAGCAGCTTCTGCCTTTCGGCCAAATCGAGGTTCAGGTTGGCGGCAACCAGGTCCGCGAAGTGCCCGGGGTCTTCGGTATTGAGGGCGGCGATCTTGATTTGCTCGGAGAGGGCCGGGGAGAGCTTGACGATCTCCTGGAACTGGCTCTGAACGTTCCGCATCATGGCCGTCAGCTCGACCGAGTCCTCCTTCACGTCGGGCAGCAACTCGAATTTGGCGCAAAGGTAAGGCTCCAGCTTGGTGTAGTCCTGGATGCGGACGCGCCAGAGCCCCTCGACGAGCAGCCGGACGGTATTATCCGGGAATTTGAGCATCTTGAGCACCCGCGCGGAACAGCCCACCTCGTAAAGCTCGTGAGGCAAGGGGTTTTCGGCCTCCGCATTGCGCTGCAGGACCACTCCGAGCAACCGGTCGCCTCCGACGACATCGTCCACGAGCTTGGTGCTCTGGGCCGTCTCGACAAGCAGCGGGGCGACCATCGTCGGGAAGATCACGATGTCGGACAGCCCCAGGATCGGCAGCGATTGGGGCAGAGAACTGCTGGAAACCCGCGAGGGCGCTTCCGCGCCGCTGGGAGTTCCCAGAACACTAATAAATTCGGTCTCGGGCGAGGTCATGTTCGCGCCTTCCAAACTCTTAGATGCCCGCCCGGCGGAGAGAGGTCAAGCTATCGGTGTGTTTCCCTCCGCAACCGGCACTTTGGTGCCCTTGGACGATTGTTGTGCCACGGGCACGTCGATCCGCAGAAAGCCATTTACATAAACTGCCTTGGCGTGGCTGGCATCGTAGCCCGCCGGCAAATCCAGGACGCTCTCGAAGGGTCCATAGTTAATCTCCATGACAAGGAAATTGCATTTTCCGGAGCGGCAGCCGTCGGGCCGGTTGCCGCTGATGCGCAGACGGTTCCCCTCCGCCGTGATTACCAACCACTCGCTACGCATCCCGGCCAACTCTACTTTCACCACCAGACCGCCGTCATTGACATACACGTCTGTGTCAGGCACCCAATGTGCTTGAGCCGGAACTTCCTGCCCACCCCGGGCAGACCGAGTCATGAAATGCACCGATGAACTAACTTTGCACATGGCCATTAATGAAATGAGTTTATCTCACTTCTGAAACCGGGGCAAGCGTTCAATGCTTGATCCTAACAAGCACCTCTGGACGCCTTCCCTTACGCGCGTGGAATATGATGGAACCTGCCGATGGCTGCCGTCGCCCCGCTCCCGCGCAACCGCAAGGCGTGCTGCGCTCGAAGCTGAATCGACGGCGACGAAATTTGCTGTGTGCCAGCAGGATGCCAGCAACGGCAACGATGAACAGCGAAACCAACTGCTGCCAATCCATGCCTGCACCATAACTCGCAACCTTGCCCAATGCAACAAATCGTTCTTTATCTCCACCGCCTTACTGGGCCGGTTGGCGGTGTTCCTCCTCCAGCGCGGCGTACGAAACGGTGTTAATCCATGCGCCATCAAAGAATTTGCTCTTCACAAACTCGCCTTCGCGCCTCAGGCCCGCGCTCTCGCACAACTTACAGGCGGGGCCGTTTTGGCCGTGGCACAGCGCGGTGACCCTGTGCAGCCGGATTCCCCCGAAGCAAAAGCCCAGCACGGCCTTCACGGCTTCCAGGGCGAAGCCTTTGCGCTGGAAGGCGCGGTTCAGAACGACCTGGAGCGTCGCCTGGAATGGTTCGGAAAACCCCAAGCTCACGTAGCCGATCAGCTTCTCGCTCTCCTGGAACTGGATGCCGAGGTAAAAGGTCTGGTCGGGCGTGGTCAACTTGACTTGGCTTTCGCGCTCCAGCCAGTGGAGCACGTCGTCTTCCTCCAGTGGCCGGCCATCGATGTGGCGAAATATCTCTTCGTCCGAAAGGCATTCCAGAAGGTCCTGCCAATCCGCCGGAACGAACCGCCGCAAGACCAGGCGTTCCGTCGTGATGGGGATCGGCAGCTTATGCCCCTCGGCGCCGCCGTCCTCGGGCACGATCACGCTCTCGGTGCATCCAGGGCAAGCCTGGGGATGTCCCGCGTTCTCCCGAGGAAACGAAATCGTCTCGCCGCAATGGGGACACCTGAAATCGATAAAGCTCTCTTCAGTGATCATATATGTTGTCGCGAGGGCCAATCTAGCCGGCCCGCTTCCCGACCTCAAGCCTGGTCTGGGGCCGGGCTTGGCGCTAAACGCGGATTGACCATTGGCAATCGAGGGCGGGCCGTTTATTTTCCCCAGGATGACTATCTTGCAAGAGTTGCAATGGCGGGGTCTGCTGGCGGACTGCACGGACCTGCCCGAGTTGGGGAAACGGCTCGGTTCGGGCGCGATGACCCTTTATTGCGGGTTTGACCCGACGGCCGACAGTCTGCACGTGGGGAACCTGGTGCCGCTGCTGGCGCTGCGCCGGTTTCAACTGCTGGGCCACCACCCGATCGCCCTGGCCGGCGGGGCCACCGGCTCGATCGGCGATCCGAGCGGCAAAACCCAGGAGCGGCAATTGCTCACGCGCGAGGTGTTGACCGCGAACATCGCGAAGGTCAAGGAACAACTCCGCCGCCTGCTCGATTTCGACACGCCGGCCAACCCCGCCCGGTTGCTCGACAATGCCTCATGGACGGCCCCCATCGGCTACCTTGATTTCCTGCGCGACATCGGCAAACATTTCTCGGTCAACCAGATGGCCGCCAAGGAGAGCGTGCGCACCCGGATGGAAGACCGCGAGGCGGGCATCAGTTACACGGAGTTCAGCTACATGCTGCTCCAGGCGTTTGACTTTTACGTCCAGTGCCGCGACTACAATTGCGAGCTGCAAATCGGCGGCAGCGACCAGTGGGGCAACATCACCGCCGGCATCGACCTCACCCGCAAGAAACTCGGACGCGCGGTCTATGGGTTGACCCTGCCCCTCATCACCAACGCGGACGGTTCCAAGTTCGGCAAGACCGTCGCAGGGGCCGTCTGGCTCGATCCCGCAAAGACCAGCGTCTATAAGTTCTACCAGCTTTGGATTCGGGTCGATGACCGGAACGTCATCCCTTACCTCAAGTTTTTCACGTTCCTTGGCCAAGAGGAAATAGCCGCGCTGGAAGCGCAGCACGCCCAGAACCCCGGCGCCCGTCCGGCGCACAAGGCCCTCGCCAAGGCCGTTACGGACCTCATCCACGGCCCGAGCGCCACCGCCGAGGCCACCCGCGCCAGCGAAATCCTCTTCGGCGGCGACTTGGCGGGCGTCTCCGAGGCCACGTTCAACGAAATCGTCGGCGAAGTGCCGACCAAGGAAATCGAAAAAGCCCGGCTCGATGGCCAGGGCAAGCCGCTGGTTGAGTTGCTCGTCGAGGCCGGCCTCTGCACGTCCAAAGGTCAGGCGCGAAAAGACATCGAGGGCGGAGGCGTCTATGTCAACAACCGCCGCGAGGCGGGCGCGCAGCGCGGCGTCACGGCCGCCGACCTGCTCTTCGGCAAACACCTGCTCTTGCGCAAGGGCAAAAAGAACTACTGCGTGGTGACGGCGAAGTAGCCGGCTCTCACTCTCTTTCCAGCAGGAACACCCTCGATGACTTTCTGCCAAGAGCCGACTCCGCCTTGAGCATGGCCGAGTAGTCTTGTGGCGGAACAATGGCCGGGGAGACGTCGAACTCATCGGCAATGACGCACTTGCCGGGCGTGCCCTCCGCGCTGATGCGGGCCTTTCCGCTCCCGTCGGGGGCGGCGATGACCTCGCTCTTGGGGGCCATAACGAGACGGCCGAACCCGTGGGGCAACTCGATCTCGGTGCGGACGCTGTCCTGCCTCTGCCACGAGACAAACAGGGGCAAGGCCCTGTGATCGGCTCCGGGCGGGAAGAGCGAGGGCGTGAACGGGAGATCGAAATAGAAATACTTGCCGTCCGCCACGCCGTAATTGTCGATTTCAACGGTGAACTGCTCGATACCGGGGTAGGCATCGAATTTCGTCACCAAGCCGCCCACGGGCCGCGCCCCCTGGGCAAGCTCGGAAACCAACTCTTGAAAATAACGCTTCCTTTCCTCAGGAGGCAGCTCTGAGAAATAGCGGTCTTTGGCGTTGTAATTGTCACCGAAATAATGGCGGGTCACTCCCAGGCGGGTCTTGCCGGTGTCGTCGAGGGAAAGCGAATAGACTGTCTCGATCCGGTCCCGGCAATCGTCCGCCGCCTTGATGGTTTCCCATTGATGATCGGCAAGGCGGAAGCCCAAGCGCCCGTCGTGCGGCGTTGAGCCTAACCTGGCATATTGGTCCGTATCGTTCAGGTAGAGGGGTTGCCCCTCGACATCCACCCGGACCAACGGTGTCTGGAACGAATCCGGCAGCGGAAAACTCAATGCCACGTTGGTGATGCCGGCGATGGGGGGCAGGGAGGAGGCGAGCACGAATTGAGGCTCAAACCCGGCGGCTTCCAGCATGGCGTGAAGAAGAATCGCCCGGTCGGCCAGGTGGCCGTATCCGTCCGCCAGAGTCGTGTCGGCGGCCGAGAGTTCCTTGAGAGGCAATTGAGTGAAGGAAGGCCCCGCCAGGCGGATGGACTTGGCGACATAATCCCGAATTGCTTTCACCGCCTCCAGCCGGCTCTTTGTCCCGCGAGTCAATTGCCGGGCCAGTCCCTCAGCTTTGGCGCGCTCGTGCGAACGCCCAACCATCGTTTCTTCCAGTTCCTTGACGTAGCCGCCGGGCTTGCCGGCAAAATAGGCCACGCCGGGCACGAAGGCCCACTCGGGCGGCAGTTGGCTCTCCGCGGGAAGGGCTTTGACGTTCTCCGCCGTCCATTCAAGCACCTGTTTGCCGCTGTCGGTGCGGGCCTGCTCCTTGAGAAGGCCGGGGACGCCGCTCACCATCGTGATCATCTGTATGTCAGCGGGCGCGGTCAGGTGAAACGACTTGTGGTCGAGATCATCAGGGAATTGGAACGGCTCAAACCCGGCAACGAACGGGCTGTCCTTGGTAGTGAGTTCGAATTCGACTTCGATGGTCGAACCGATGTCGACCCCCGGCAGGTTGGCGACCAGGATTTTTCCGCCGGTGTAACGTTTTGCGGAGGCGTTCCAACCCGCATCCATGACGTTGATTTCGTCTTTGGCGATTTCCTGCCGCTGGCCGGTCTTGGAAGTGACCACCGCCCGGATGAACCGCGCCTTCTGGCACGCGGGGTTGTATTCAACCTTGACCTCCGCCTCGCGGATTTTCCCGGCGTAGGTGAGGATGCGCTTGGAATACGCGGCTCGATAGACCGCGGTGTGGGCGTCGGTCACTTCGAGGTTCTTCTCGCTCGAAAGAAGCCTGGCATTGGACTCGACGGGAGAGTCGGTTGAACTCTGGACCCTATCTGGCGACTGAACCACGGCGTCGGGCAAGAGGGCCATCACCGGGGCTTTGCGAGCGTCATATTCGAGACCCTTGAGGGTCTGTTTGAGCTTCAAGTATTGAGCGGGCGAAAACTCGACCACCTTGAGTTTGAGCGCGCGCGAACAAGTCAACGTGCCGTCCCGCACGCTGAAGCCCTCCCGGCAGCTCACGCAATCGTCTTCCACGGGCGAGCACGAAGGCAGAGAGAGCGCCTGGCCGAAGCCCGGGCCGAGTTTCAGAGAGATGTCCTCTTGCAGGCCGCAGGTCACCCACGTCTCCATGGGATATTTCCGTTTATCGAGGCCTGTGCCGCCGAGGATGAAATTGACCACGCCCAGGTCTTTGCCGATCCACGGGAGGCTCACGATGGACTTGCCGGCGCCGTCTGCCGCAAGGCCGTCCACTGAGAACTCCATGACGGCCCGCAGTTCCTGGGACACATCGAGCATGTCCTCCGGCGTGAGCCGGAGGCTCTTGAGCCGGGCGCCGGGCATTGCTTGCTTGAGCCGCCGCTCGAAGAAGCGCCGGCGGTCGTCCGGTTTCATGTTCGCAAATACATTGCGGTAGGCGTCGTCATTGACGCCCTGGAACCGCAACTCGGATTTCGCGTCCAGTGTGCCGGCCGCGCTCAGCACGCCCGTGGTGTTCACGCGCATCATGTGGTCTTCGGGGGGCTCTATGGGGCTTGTGCGTATCGGCTCGCCTTCGGGCCGGCACACCAGGTAGCTCTGGTTGCGATCCCCCGACGGCAGCAGCTCCCGCGTGTTCTCGTCCGTGGGGTCCATCAGCAGGTACTCACCCTGTTTTAACTCGACCGCGACGATGGCGTGGTTGAAACCCGGGTCCGGGACCTCGGCATCCTTCTTGAGACCGACGTTGATCAGGACCGGGTATGCCCTCAGCCCCGCAATCCGCAGCATCGAGACCAGCAGGGCCGCCTTGTCGCGGCAGACGCCGTACTTCTTGTCGAATGTGATATGCACGTCGTGCGGCTCCAGCCCGGGCCGGTCCTTTTCCGGAGTCAGGCCCATATAGCGGACCTTCTTCGACACGTCATAGAAGAGCGCCTTGACTCTATCGAGGTCGGTCTTGCAGCCGGCGGTGAGCGACTCGACGGTCTTTTTCATCTCGGGCGTGGTGGCCTCAAGGTGGGAGATGCTCAGTTCCCAGTACCATTTGGAAACGCGGGGCCAGTCCGGGATTGTGCTGACGAACAACCGCTGCAACACCATCTCGTAGGGCGGCATCGAGGGCTCGTCGAACATGCGCGGCACGTCCCGCACTTCCCAGCGCCGGACCAGCGTCTTGTCTTCGCCCGGCTGCTCGGAATAATGGACGGTGCCCGGCACCTCGTCTCTCAGGGCGACGCGCTTGAGGGGGCGCTCCGGCGGCGTATGCACTTCGTAAGAAAGGTGGCGGATGTAGCCTCGGCCCTCGAAAACGCTCTCTTCGGCAAATTCACCGGGGATGAACGAACGCTGGATGGTTTCACGCACAACCGAGTGGACCACGTCCCCGATCTCCAGCTTCGGAATGCTCACCCGCAGCACCCGCATGTTGGGGTCGTAGATGTTCATCTGCATCTGGCTATCGTCGATCGTCTCCTTGGAGTTCGCCGCGACATCGAGCGGGATGGTCTCACCCCCGGGTCGCACGACCTCCAAGTCGACCACCTCCACCGTGGAATAAGGAAGCATGAAACTAAACGACAGCGTCCGGTTGTTGCGCTTGCCCTTTTCCGTCAGCACTTTGACGAACGTCTCATCCTGGCTCTCCCCGGTGCCGTCAGGCCGGTAAACCCGCACCATCTTCTTCTCCACCGTCGCCTCGTCGCAATCCGGGTACTTGGCAGGTGTGATTTCGGCCGCGGCCTGGAGGGCGCTTTTTGATTCCACCAACGTCCAGTTGGGGCCGGCATACCGGTTGGTGTCCCCCCAGACCTGCAAGGCGGACACGGTGATCGCCATCACCAGGAAAGTACGAAATACCCTCACGTTCTTCATGTTCATGAATCCGAAATAGTATGCACCTTATCGCCTGCAATGCAACGGTTTCATGAGAGGGAAGCAAACGAGCAAACGAGACGCCGGGCTGAGGGTGGAATTGCCGGGTCTGGAGGCCGGCTACAGTCGATGCGTCCGGCTCTAACCGTTCCATCGGGCGGTGTTGATTCAAGACGTAAGAAGAATTCTTGAATGTCTTGAAAAAATGAATACACTCAAGGTGGATTATGAAAAGGAAGATTGGGACCATAGTGGACGACGACTTGTACCGGCAGGTCAAACTCCTCGCCGTGCATGAACGACGCCGCATTGCCGACATCGTGCAGCACGCTCTGAGCGATTATGTGAAGCGCGGCAAGGAGGTCCGGCACGGCAAAGCGGGCTTGGCCCGGCTGCTGGAACGCGAGCCCCTCAAAGTGACCGATAAGCAACTGCGCGAAGTCATGGAAATGGACTTCTTTGACCAATGAACTTGGAGGACATTCCCAACGGCAGCCGGATCTTTGTGGATGCCAACATCATTCTTTACGCGCTCGACCAGAAATCTCCCTCTTGCCGCCGCTTTCTTGCCCGCTGCGAGGCGGGGGCCATTGACGGGATTATCAGCACGATCACCATCGCGGAAGTTGCGCATCGACGGATGGTCGAGGAGGCGCGCGCCAACGGCCTCGCCGGGTCCAATCCCGCCCGCGCCCTGGCTCGGCGTCCCGATCTGGTACGCCAGCTTCGCGTTTATGCCGAAGATGTCCGCGACCTGCTGGCGGGCGATCTAACCATCGAGACCGTCCAGACAGAGGACTTCGAGGCGGCCCTGGAGCTACAGAGGAAACATGGCCTGCTGACCAACGACTCACTCAACCTCGCCGTTGCGAAGCGGTTGGGGGTGCAGGGCATCGCCACCGCCGACGCCAATTTCGACGCCATCCAGGGCCTCATCGTTTACAAGCCCCAGGAAATCACACCCTGAGCATCCGGCCTTGTCATCCAAAGCTATGGGGCTTGGCGACAGGGCAAGTCTTTGGCAGGATGACCTTGGCCGTTGGCCCCGGTTACAGTTATGACGTACAAAGCTTGGTTTCAGTGTATTAATCCGCAGTGCGGCGCCACGTATCCGTTAAACTCGATCGTGTATCAATGCCGGCAGTGCCA
>CAZZFF010000159.1:0-12598 GCA_964653485.1 uncultured Verrucomicrobiota bacterium
ACCGTGGCGCCAAGCGGATTTTTCGAGCCTCCGCACGCTTGCCGAAGCAACACGGAGCAGGCCGAGGACGATGTCCAGTTCTGGCACGACCTCGACGCCGGCTACACAGGGCGTCAGAGGCTGTAGAGTATTGCATCGAAATGTTTCCATCCCTTCCAGGCCCGACATCCGGCTTGCGCGGCAGGCGCCCGGCCATTTATTTTGAACGTCCCGGGCATGAAAGAATCAAAAATTGCTATGGCAGTGTGATGAAACGCCATGAGAATATTATTTACATGTCGGCCCGGACTGGGTATTTGGACCGCTTGGTTGGGTCGGAACTAGGAACGCAATATGATCAAGGTTCATAATCTAGTGAAGGTTTTCGGAACCAAGCCCGCCGTGGACGGGGTCTCGTTCTCGGTCGAGCGAGGCGAAGTGCTTGGGTTCCTCGGCCCCAACGGGGCCGGGAAATCCACCACGATGCGCATGATCACGGGGTTCATTCCACCCTCCGGAGGGAGGATTACCGTAGGGGGGTACGACGTGGTGGACGCCCCGATTCAGGCGCGGCGTCTGATCGGCTACCTGCCCGAGAACGCCCCGGCTTACACGGACATGACGGTGTGCGGCTTCCTGAGTTTCGCCGCCGAGATTCGCGGGATGCGGGGCGAGGCCAAGAAGAAGGCGGTGGAGCGAGTTGTCGAGATGTGCCATTTGGAAGGGGTGCTGCACCAGAGCGTCGAAACGCTCTCCAAGGGGTATCGGCACCGCACCTGTTTTGCCCAATCCGTCATCCACGACCCCGACGTCCTCGTCCTGGACGAACCGACCGACGGCCTGGACCCGAACCAGAAGCACGAGGTCCGCCAGCTCATCCGCACGATGGGGCAATCCAAGGCAATTGTGTTCTCGACCCACATTCTCGAGGAAGTCGATGCCGTATGCACCCGGGCGATCATCATCGACCGGGGCCGCATCGTGGCCAACGGGACCCCGGAGGAGCTGCGTCAGAAGTCCGAGTGGGCCGGGGCCGTTACCCTGCGCGTCACCGGCATCAACGCCGCCGGCCTCACTCAAGGGCTCTCCCGGATTTCCACGATCAAGCGGACCGCCATTCTCAAGGAGGAGGCCACCAGCGTCACAGCGCGCGTGTTTCCCAAATCCAGCCTCAATGGCAGTTTGGCCGGCAGCATCGCCGATGCGGCGCAAGGCTGGCGCATCGAAGAATTGCACACCGAAGAGGGCCGGCTTGACGAGGTCTTCCGGAGCATCACCATGCCGGACACCGTGAAACAGGAGAAGAGATGAACAGTTGCGCCAACATCAAAACCATTGCCAAACGCGAGCTCGAGGCCTATTTCACCTCGCCCATCGCCTACGTCTTCATTGTCATCTTCCTGCTGCTGTGCGGCTTTTTCACGTTCTTCGTGGGAGGCTTTTTCGAGCGGCGGGAGGCATCCCTGGTCCTGCCGTTCTTCGAGTGGCATCCCTGGTTTTTCCTGTTCCTGGTGCCCGCGGTCGGGATGCGGCTCTGGGCCGAAGAGCGGCGGAGCGGGACGATCGAGTTGCTGCTGACCATGCCGATCACCGCTTGGCAGGCGATTGTCGGCAAGTTTCTGGCCTCCTGGCTCTTCCTGGCTCTGGCCCTGGCCCTGACTTTCCCGGTTGTGATTACGGTCAACTACCTGGGCAGCCCTGACAACGGCGTCATCTTTGCCGCCTACATTGGGAGTTGGCTCATGGCGGGGGCCTACCTCGCCGTCAGTTGCATCACCTCGGCCCTCACGCGCAGCCAGGTCGTCAGCTTCATCCTGTCCGTGGTGGCCTGCCTGTTCCTCATCCTGGCGGGGTTCCCGCCCGTCATCAACTTCTTCGAGCAACTCGTCAGCCCCAGCCTCTCCTGGCTGGTGGATTTGGTCACTTCCTTCAGCGTGATGACCCATTTTCAGGCCTTCTCCAGAGGGGTCCTGGATTCGCGGGACATTATTTTCTTCCTCTCGGTAATCGGGTTCTCGCTCTTCACCACCAGCGTCATCCTGCGCACTCACCGCGCCGGCTGAGCCATCCATTGAGGAGACAACGATGCAAAAGAAATCATTTCAGACCATTCTCTACTCCATGGCGGGCGTTCTGGGGATGCTTGTCATCCTCATTGCGTTCAACTTCATTACCGGCCTCGGGCGCACCCGCATTGACCTGACGCGCGAAAAGGCCTACACGCTTTCCCAGGGCACCCGCGCCATCCTGCGGAAGATAGACACGCCCATCCACATCAAGCTCTATTGCACCCGGGGCGAAGCCGCCACGCCGGAGACTGTGGCCCTCAAGGACTATGCCCAGCAAGTCGAGGACCTCCTCACCGAGTACAAGCAAGCATCCAAGGGCAAGCTGATTATCGAGAAATACGACCCCGAGCCCGATTCCGATGCGGAGGATTCGGCGCGGATGGACGGGATCGAGGGCCAGATGCTGCCCAGCGGCGAGCGGTTCTACCTGGGCCTGGCCGTGACCATGCTCGATGTCAAAGAGCCGATTCCCTTCCTGAGCCCCACCCGCGAGCGACTCCTCGAATACGACCTCTCGCGCGCCATCTCCCGCGTTATCACCCCGGATAAACCGGTCGTGGGCGTCATGAGCCCCCTCCCGCTCTTCGGCATGCCCTCCAATCCCATGATGGCCCGCATGGGCCAGCAGCAAGGAGCCCAGCCCTGGGCGCTCATCTCGGAACTCAAGAATGATTTTAACCTCCGCAGCCTGAGTATGGATGTGGACAAAATCGATGATGACGTCAAGGTCCTGGTCCTGATCCATCCGCGCGAAATCTCCGATAAGGCGCAGTATGCCCTCGACCAGTTCATCCTGCGCGGGGGCAAGCTGCTCGCTTTCCTGGACCCGATGCCCTTCGTGATCGACAGCAAAGAGCAAAACCAGATGCTCGGCAACATCCCCAACTCCGGCTCCTCCCTGGACAAGCTCCTCAAGGCCTGGGGCTTGGCTTTTGACACCTCCAAGGTCGTCGCCGACCTGAATTTCAAGATGCAGCTCGGCGGGCGCGGCGGCGCCCCGCAAGAAGCCCCCGCCGTTTTGTCGGTCAGCGGGGAAGGCATCAACTCCGATGACATTGTCACCAGCCAAATCGACAACATCTGGCTCCCGTACGCCGGCGCCTTTACGGGCACCCCGGCGCAGGGCCTCAAAGAGACCGTGCTGCTCAAGAGCACCAAGGATTCGCAGCTCGTCGATGGGTTCATGGCAAACCTCGGCGGCGAAAACATCATCAAGGAATTCAAACCTTCAGGCATCCAATACGCCTTGGCCGTCCGTTTGACCGGCAAATTCAAGACCGCCTTCCCGGAGGGCAAGCCCGAAGACAAGGCGAAAACCGAAGACAAAGAGAAAAAGGACGCCGACAAGAAGGCCGAGGTGAAGAAGCCCGACGACTCGCTCAAGGAATCCAAGCTGGACACCACGGTCGTGCTCGTCGGCGATGCGGACATGCTATATGACACTGTCGCCCTGAGGCAGGTGCCGACCCTCATGGGGATGGCCCTGACCCCGATGAACGGCAACCTGAGCTTCGCCCAGAACATGATCGAGCAGTTGTCCGGCGATAACGACCTCATCGCCGTGCGCAGCCGTGCCACGCTCAACCGGCCCTTCACCCGCATCCAGAAGATGGAGACCGCCGCCAACGAGAAGTTCCAGAGCGAAATCAAGGCGCTCGAAGCGAAGGCCACCGAGGCATCGCAGCGCATCAACGAGCTGCAGGCCCAACGAAAGGACAAGGATCAACGGTTCATCCTGTCCAGGGAGCAAACCGAAGAACTGGCCAAGCTCCGCAAAGAGGAGGTCGAGACCCGCAAGCATCTCAAGCAGGTGCAAAAGGACCTGCGCAAAGAGGTTGTCTCGCTCCAGACGCGGGCCAAGTGGCTGAACATTTTGGCTGTGCCGCTCGCCGTCACGGCCTCGGGCATTGTCATCGCCATGGTGAAACGCAAAAAGACCTCCGCAAAATGAATCGCAAACAGCTCCTGACTCTCCTGGTCCTGGTGGCCGTTGTGGGCGGCGCCGGCCTGCTCTTGCACCAGAAAAATCAAACCGCCTGGCATAGCGCCGACAAGGCCATTGGACAAAAGCTTCTGGGCAACAACTTCCCTATCAACGATGTTGCCCTCATCTCCGTCACGCAAGGCACAAACCAATTGGATTTGGCCAAGAAAGACAACCTCTGGCGCGTGCGGGAGCGGAACGAGTACCCGGCGAGTTTCTCGCAGATCAGCGAGTTCCTCATCAAGGCCGCCGATTTGAAGATCGTGCAGAACGAGAAGGTCGGCCCTTCGCAACTGGCGCGTTTCGCCCTGGCGCCGGGGCAGGGGACCAACGCCCCCATGGTCGTTGACTTCAAAGACCAGGCCGGCAAGCCCATCCGTACCCTGCTCCTGGGCAAGAAGCACTTCCACAAATCCAACCAGCCGTCCTCCTTCGGCGGTGAGATGGGCGATGAAGGCTGGCCCGACGGCCGCTATGTCCGGGCGGGCAACGATGCCACCGATGTCGCCCTCATCTCCGATGCCCTCTCGAATATCGAGCCCAAGCCCGATCAGTGGTTGAACAAGGACTTCCCCAAAATCGAGAAAATCCAGTCCATTGCCGCCACCTTCCAGAACCCCACGAACTCGTGGAAGCTGACCCGCGAGACCGAAACCGGGGAATGGAAACTGGCGGATTCCAAACCGGGCGAGCAGCTCGACGCCTCGAAGACCTCGGGCGTGGCCAGCCCTCTTGCCTCGTTGAGCTTCACGGATGTTGCCGCCGGCGCCAAGCCGGAAGCCCTCGGCCTGGACAAGCCCACCGTCATCGCCATCAAGACGTTCGACAACTTCTCATACACCCTCAAGATCGGCCAGAAGACGAACGACAACTATCCTCTGACCCTCGCGGTCGCCGCGCACATCCCCAACGAACGCGCCCCGGGCAAGGATGAAAAGCCGCAAGACAAAACAAAGCTCGACAAGGAGTTCAAGGACAACCAGAAGAAGCTCGAGGACAAGCTGACCCAGGACAAAGCCTGCGAACCGTGGATATACCTCGTCTCCACCTGGACCGTCGAACCGCTCCTCAAAGAGCGCTCGCAGCTCATGGCTGAAAAGAAGGAAGAGCCAAAGAAGGACGAGAAGCCCTCCTCTTCCGCCGTCGTCGCCCCACCTAAACTGCCCGATGCCGTCGAGCCGGCCACCGTGCCCCCCAAGCCCGCCGATCCGGGCCCGGCGCCGAAGTAGGTTCTCGCGCAACATCAGCCGCGATTAACAAAAATCGGGCGGCCGTTATTCGCGGCCACCCGTTCTTGTTAGGGCCTTCCCCGTCTGTAATAAACCCCTTGCTCCTCGGCGTCTAGCTATCCATTCTCCTCCGGAATGAGACTTTTGCAAATGGGGTTCTTCCCCCATGCTCCACACTGGCATCGCTCTTATGCTTGCGCTCCTCCAAAGTCGTGCGAGAATCGTCTTATGGACCTGCTGGATTTGGTCAAAGCGACGATCTTCTGTGGAGTCATGGCCTTTCTCTGCTACAGTTTCCCGGTGCTCGGCCAGGCCATGATCATTGGTTTTCTGGCGCTGGTGTGGCTTGGGTATGTTCGCCGCGCCATCGCGAGCCTCCGCCGCAGACGAGGATGACTGGAGCTTCTGATTATCTCACTTGCTGATGCCCCGCTGGCTGGCGCGGACAAAACAAATGAGATGTTCGAGTTCGGGCAGGGGGGGCAATTCTCTCTCGATCCGGTCCAAGGCGTTGGGGATTCTAAGCCCCTCGCGGAAAAGGATTTTGTAGGCCTGGCGCAGGTATCTTTGGGTGGCGTCCGCGATTCCGTGCCGGTCAAGACCGACCTTGTTGATCGAGCGCGTCTCGGCGGGGTTGCCGTCCACGACCATGAAGGGGACCACGTCCTGCACGATCTTCGAGCAGCCGCCTATCATGGAGAGCCTGCCGATGCGGCAAAACTGGTGGATCGCCGCCAGGCCGCCCACCACCGCGTAATCCTCGACCTGGACGTGCCCGGCGAGGGTCGCGACGTTGGACATGATGACGTGATCGCCGAGGGTCACATTGTGGGCGATGTGAGAATAAGCAAGGATGGCATTGTGCGACCCGACCACGGTCGTTTCGCCGTCGCCGGTGGCGCTGTGGATGGTGACCGACTCGCGAATCGTGTTGCAGTCGCCGATTTCGGTGCGAGTCAGGCCGCCTTTCCATTTCAGGTCCTGGGTTTTGAGGCCGATCGCGGCAAAGGGGTAGATTTCATTGTCGCGGCCCAGGCGGGTGTGGCCGTCAATCACGACGTGGGAATGAAGGCGGCAGCCGCTGCCCAACTCGACATGCTCGCCGATAATGCAGTAGGGGCCAATCTGGCATTCCGCACCGAGCCGGGCCTTGGGATGAACAACCGCCGTGGGATGAATCATGAAATCGCGCCCTCTCACGCCAAGGCATCCGTCAGGATGAAAGTGACCTCCGCCTCGCTCACGACCTCCCCTTCCACCTTGCAGACCCCTTTGGCTTTGCCAATTTTCCCCCGAATCTTGCACAGTTCCACCTCGATCACCAGGGCATCGCCGGGAAGCACCGGTTTGCGCCACTTCACCCCTTGGGCGGACATGAAGTAAGCGATCTTGCCGGCGTTTTCGACGCGTTTGTACATGAGGATGCCGGCTACCTGGGCGATGGCCTCGACCTGGAGGACCCCCGGCATGATGGGGTGGCCTGGGAAATGGCCCTGGAAAAAGGGCTCGTTGAACGTCACGTTCTTGAGGCCGGTGATGAAATTGCCGTCGATCTTCAGGACTCGGTCCACCATCAGGAAGGGGTAGCGGTGCGGAAGCAAGCGCATCACGGCCGAGATGTCCAGGACGCCGGCATCCTCCTGGGGCGCGCCCGCCGGGGCGTCGGAGGCGGGGGCGACCCTTGCGGCGGGGGCGGAAGGGAGTCCCATGAAAGACTTGCGCATTTGGGCCACGATGCGGCGCACCAATTCACAGTTGGCCGCATGGCCGGGTTTGATGGCGATGAGCCGGCCGTTCAGCGGCCGGCCCAGGAGAGAGAAATCCCCCACGATATCGAGCATCTTGTGCCGCACGAATTCCTCGGCATAGCGAAGCGGCTCATTGGTCAACACCGCGTCGTCCCGGATGATGACGGCATTCTCGAGGCTGCCGCCCTTGATAAGCCCGTTGCGGATGAGAAACTCAATCTCCTCGTAGAAACAGAACGTCCGCGCGTCGGCCAGTTCCCGCTGCCAGGTCTGGGGGGTCAGCTCAAGGCTGTAGTGCTGGGTAAAGCGCCCTTCCTTGTCCGCGCTGGTGCAGGTCATCTCGAAACCCTCGCCCGGAAAGAGGGTCATCACCGTATCCCGCATCCTCAGCTCGATCGGGGCCGTGATGGTGTAGGGATTGCGCCTCTCGCTCTGCGGGGCCAGGCCCACCTTCTGTATCATGCGGCAATACTCGCGCGCGCTGCCATCGGCGATCGGGGGTTCATTGGCATCCACTTCGATGATCGCGTTGTCAACCTCGCACCCGGCAAGGCTGGCCAGGACGTGTTCGACGGTATGGATGCGGGTGTTGCCCTTGGCCAGCGTCGTCGAACGGTTGGTCTCAGCCACGTTTTCGATGCGCGCCTCGATCTCCGGGGCGCCTTCCAGGTCCACCCGCCGAAAGCGGATGCCCGTGTTCGCGGCCGCCGGTAGGAATGTCATCGTTACCCGGTTGCCGCTATGCAGGCCGATACCGGAGTAGCTGACGGGTCCATTAAGTGTTTGCTGCTGGAGCACCCGCAAATTAAACAAGCCCGCCCGCCGCTTGGCAAGCTTACTAAGGCGTCAGAGCGGCTTCGGGCGAGGGCGTTGGCGCCTTCTTTGCCGGAGGGTGGAAACAGAAGGCCAGCACAATCGCTCCCAGGGTGGCGGCCGCCAGGGGGACCAGGAAGAGGCTGCGGAAATCGGTGACGCCGTCATGAGTGAATGTCTTCTGCATGAGGTATGGGCAGACGATATTCGCCACCAGCGGGCCGATGCCAAGGATGACGGCGTTGAATAAGCCCTGGGCGCTGGCCCGCACGTCCTTCGGGAAATACTCGTCCACGAATATGTACACGGTGGCGAAGAAAAAGGCATAGCAGATCCCGTGGAGCAGTTGGACCAGGATCACGGGAGCGGCTTCGGGCCAAAACGCATAGACGGCGAAGCGCGCGGTATGGCCCAGAATGCCGATGACCATCGTCCAACGCCACCCCAACCGTTTCAGCGTGGCGCCCAGGATTAACATCGTCAGCCCCTCGGCCACCTGCCCGATGCTCATGACCGGCATGATCCAGTTGCCGCCAATCCCTACGCCCCCCGCGGCGACCTTGGCTCCCAAAAATGAGCCGGTCCAGTTGAAATAGCAGTAGATGACAAACGCGTCCACCAATGTCACCAGCCAGAGGACCAGGACAAAGGGATGTCGGAGCAGCTTAATGGCCTCCAGCCAGGCAAAACGATCCGCGCCGCGCTCGACTTTCTTTGGCGGCGTGTGGGGCAGCATCAGGCTGTAGGCCGCCAGCACCAGCGACGTGATGCCCGCCACCACGAAAGTCCAGCGCGTCGCCTCCTGGAGAGGTTGGCCGCTCAGGCCCGAACCAAGCACCGCTCCCAACCACTTCACCGGACCGTGCGGATTGCCCGGATGGAACTTGTCCCACTCCGCCAGGATGCCGTGGACCTGGTTCCAGTCCACCAGGATGAAAGTGAAGGGCCAGGCAGCCAGAATCCAGCCGATGGTCCCGCCCACGCGGATGAGGCCGAATTCCTTCTGCGGGTCCTTCATGTTCGCGAAGGCGATCGAGTTGGCAATGGAGTTAGTCGGCACGTAGAGCAGGCAATGCACCAGCATCAGGATGAAGAATGGCCAGAAAGGCGCGTTCGGATTCGGTTGACCCGCCGCCAGCCCCGCCACGGGCGCCGCTGCCTTGATCGTCGCCAAACCCAGCAGCGCCAAGCCGCTCACAAAATGACTGAAGGCCAGGAACTTCTCCGCCGAAAAATGGCGGTCCGCGAATTGGCTGCTGAAGAACATCCCAACTACCGCCGCCGCCGGGAAGGCATTGAGAATCAAGAACTGCTGAGGCAGCGAGAAGCCCAGGCTGGGCAGATAATTGTAAATGAGCGGCAGCCAGCAACCCCAGATCACAAATTCCAGCACCATCATCGCGAAGAGTTTGAGGCGGATTGCTTTATTCATAGCTCGATTGGCTGCGAGCATAGGAGAGGCCCCGCGCGCAGGCAAGACAAACAGGGCTGCGGCGCGAGGGCGGGTCGGCGGGGGGAAGCGCACGGGCCGCAGCCCTGAAATCCGAAATCCGAAATCCGAAATCCGAAGGCCGAGGTCGCAGCGGACCGCATTCCCTTCGGATTTCGGATTTCGGATTTCCGCCTCGGTCAGTTTCCCCCTTCCCACCGTCCCCGTTCTATGGCATTTTGGGGCGCATCGGCGGACAAACGAGACTATGTAACTTGGAACCATTCAGGGCTTGAGTGCCCTGCGTCAAAATCATACGCATCATGAAAGCTTCTTCCTCGACTCGGCGGCAGTTCTTGAGGCAGACCACTGGGCTGGCCCTTTCGGTCACGGCGTTTCCATCGCTTGTCCCGGCCTCGGCGCTGGGCAGGGCGGGCACGGTCGCCCCCAGCGAGCGCATTGTGATGGCGGCCATTGGCCTGGGACCGCAGGGGACGGGGGACATGGGCAATTTTCTTGCGCAGCAGGATGCCCAGGTCGTCGCCGTCTGTGACGTGAAAACCGACCAACTGGAACAGGCCCGGCAGATTGTCAACAAGCGCTACGGGAACCAGGATTGCGCCGTCTCCGGGGATTTCCGCGAGGTGATTGCCCGCAAAGACATTGACGCCTGCCTGATCGCCACGCCCGACCATTGGCATGTCCTGGCGGCCCTGGGCGCCGTGCGGGCCGGCAAAGACGTTTACCTGGAAAAGCCGATGGGCCTGAGCCTCACGGAGGACTGGGCATTGCGAACCGAGGTCCACCGATGCCGGCGCGTCTTCCAGTTCGGCACGCAGCAGCGGTCTTCCCGCATCTTTCGCCTGGCTTGTGAGTTGGTCCGCAGCGGGCGCATCGGCAAGCTCAAACACATCAACGTCTGGGCTCCCGGCAGCAGCCCCGGCGGCCCCACCAATGTCGTGCCGGTTCCTCCGGGCCTGAATTACGACTTCTGGCTCGGACCCGCCCCCGCCAAGCCCCTTATGCAGGACCTTTGCTCTGCCGACGGGGTGAAAAAAACCTGGTGGTTCATCACCGATTACGCCCTGGGCTTCATCGCCGGCTGGGGCATCCATCCGCTCGACATCGCCTTGTGGGGCGGCGGCGACCTGCTCAGCGGGCCGCTCGAAATCCAGGGACGCGGCTCCTTCCATTGCGAAGGGGCTTGCGACACCGCCACGGTGTGGAACGTCGATATGAAATTCGGCAGCGGCGTGACCCTCAAATACGTGGGCGTTCCGAACGGCCAAAACCAGGGATTGCCAACAGGCGACCCCTGGCCCCAGGCCGACGAATGGAAGCAGCGCTACCACCGCATCAGCAGCCACGGCACCGCCTTCGAGGGCACCGACGGCTGGGTGCATGTCGATCGCGAGGGCATCAACCTCCAGCCCGAGGGCTTGATCGATGAAAAAGAAGAGGCCCTCTCCATCCAGCTCAAGAAGAGCGCCAACCATGCGCGCGACTTCCTGGATTGCGTCAAGAGCCGCGCCGAAACGGTCTGCCCCATCGACGAGGCGGTGCGCGGCGACGCCCTCTGTCACCTGAGCGACATCGCCATCCGCCTCAATCGCAAGGTCGTATGGGACATCGCCCAAGAGCGGTTTATCGAGGACCAAGAGGCCAACCTTCGGCTCCGCGCCCGGAAGATGCGCACTCCATGGCATCTGTAATCGGCAACTCATTCCGGGTCGGCGTGCTCGGTTCCGGCGCAGGCTCGAATTTCCTGGCCATCGCCCAGGCCTGCGCCGCGGGCCAGGTCCCCGCCCGGGTGGCGCTGGTCCTGTGCGATGTCCCCGAGGCGGGCATTCTCCAAAAGGCGCGGGAACGCGACATCCCCGCCCGGTTCATCCCGCCGGGCAAGTTCCGCACCAAACTGGACGAAGTGGCGGAGCAGGCGTACATCGAGGCGCTGCGGAGCGCCGAGGTGGACCTGGTGGTCCTGGCCGGGTTCATGCGCGTCCTCGGCGGCCGGTTCCTGCTGGCCTTCGCGGGCCGCATCGTGAACATCCATCCCTCCCTGCTGCCGTCTTTCCCGGGGCTTGAGGCCTGGAAGCAGGCCCAGGCTTACGGAGTCAAGGTCAGCGGTTGCACCGTCCATTTCGTCGATGCCGGCGTCGATTCCGGCCCCATTATCGGTCAACAGACCGTCCCGGTCCTGGACGAGGATACCCCGGAGTCGCTCCACCAGCGCATCCATGCCGCCGAGCACGAGTTGTATCCCAGGTGCCTGGCTGCGATTGCGCGCGGCCAAGTCTCCGTCCATGGCCGGCGCGTCAGCGTCCTGACCACTTAGTCTCATCTTGAAAGCTCATCGGAATAAGACCCAAACATGAAGAAAAACGAGACCAAACAGATGCTCCGGTTCGGACTGCCCAAAGGCAGTCTCCAGGAAGCCACCATCGCGAAAATGGCCAAGGCAGGCTACAACATCTCGATCAGCAGCCGTTCTTACATCCCCTACGTGGATGACGACCAGCTCGAGCTTCGCCTGATCCGCGCGCAGGAGATCAGCCGCTACGTCGAACACGGCTACCTGGACTGCGGGATTACCGGCTATGACTGGATTCAGGAAAACGGCTCGGACGTTCACGAGGTGGACGAGTTCCAATTCAACAAGGCCACCCGCCAAACCGCCCGCTGGGTCCTGGCCGTGCCCGAGGATTCTCCGATCCGAAGCGCGAAGGACTTGGAAGGCAAACGCATCGCCACCGAGCTGGTCAACCAAACCCGGAAATACCTTCAGCAGCACCACGTCAACGCCGAAGTTGAGTTCTCCTGGGGCGCCACCGAGATGAAAGCGCACGAGTTGGTGGATGCCATCGTGGACATCACGGAGACCGGTTCCTCGCTGCGGGCCAACAAGCTGCGCATCGTTGACACCTTGCTCTCCTCGACCCCGCGCCTGGTCGCCAATCATGAGTCGTGGAAGGACCCCTGGAAACGGCAGAAGATCGAGCGCATGGCCTTGCTTCTCAAGGGCGCCATCGAGGCGGAGAACAAAGTCGGCTTGAAGTTGAACATCGAGCGCAAGAACCTCCCCGCATTGCTCAAAGAACTGCCCGCCCTGCGCAACCCGACCGTTTCCAATTTGAGCCTGGAAGGCTGGGTGGCCGTCGAGACCATTATCGACGAACATATCGTCCGCGAGTTGATCCCGGCATTGAAGGCCGCCGGCGCCGAGGGAATCATCGAATACCCTCTCAACAAGGTCGTGTTCTAACTGATTAAATCTTCGACCCCCTTCCCCCCGCCCCCATAGGCGCTAACTTAACGAGGCGGAGTGCGCCCGTCCTCGGGCGCAGCAT
>CAZZFF010000160.1:0-12382 GCA_964653485.1 uncultured Verrucomicrobiota bacterium
GGGAGGGTAGCCGCAGACTGACAGCTCGGGAAACAGGATTAATCCCGCGCCGCTTACACAAGCCAGCGCCAAAGTGCACGGCTCGGGAACTACCGTGGTCAAGACTAAATCGTTATCGCTGGCGCCACCCTCGTACGAAACTACGAACTCGTTCACTCCTACAAAAATGTCGCTCGCATCCGGCAGGTTGGCAAAGGTGCCCGTAATCGGATTCACCGATGTGTTATCAATAATGGTGAAGGAAGTTCCGGGCGTGAGGGGCGGTATCGGCAGTGGACGGGCCGCGGACTCGCCTGGATTCGATTTGGGGCTTGCCGTCTTTGCGATAGCGGGAGTCGAGTTGGCGGTTGAGGGGAGAGAGGGCCGGGAATTCATCCTGGGAAATCGGGTCGCTGACGACCTCGTAGCCGTCGCCGTGGAGATAGAGGGTGCCCAAGGTGCCGCGCAGTTCGAGTTCGGAGCCGGGCAGGCTCCAGGGAGCGGCAGTCGCGTTAAACTGCGAGAAGGTAACGAGCGTGCCGCCGGGATACTCCCATATCGCTTCGAGGGTATCGGGTATCTCGCGGTTGTCCTTCATTTGCGCGGGCTTGCCACCGAGGGCGGTGACGCACAGGGGTGCCTCGGCGCCGAGGCACCACTGGATGAAATCAAGGTAGTGGACGCCAAAGTTGGTGACCTGGCCGCCGCTGTAATCGTAAAACCACCGGAACCGGTAAAAAGACCGGTTCCTGTTGTAGGGCCGTTGCGGAGCGGGACCGAGCCACGCATCCCAATCAAAGTCCGCGGGCGGGGCTTCATCCGGAGGATTGCCAATGCCTGCGGGCCATTCGTTGTGGATATGGAATGCCCGGGCGGCCGTCACTTTGCCCAACCCGCCATTGCGGACGAAGTCGGCGGCCTCCTTGCATATCGGCACCGAGCGCCGATGGATGCCCACCTGACACACCCGCCCATGGCGGCGCACGGCCTCGACCATCCGCCGGCCTTCCCTGACGCGGAGGGAAAGCGGCTTCTCGACATAGACGTCTTTGCCAGCTTGGCACGCCTCGATGGTCATCAGCGCGTGCCAATGGTCGGGCGTCGCAATGACCACGGCGTCCAGGCCCTTGAGTTCGAGCAACCGGCGGTAATCCTTGAATTGCCGGGGCGAGGTGCCGGCCTTCTTGGCCGCAAAGTCCATGTACGCCTGGGAAAGGTCCGAAACGGCTGCCACCTCCGCGTCCGGATGCTTGAGAAAGGCGTCGAGGACCTGGTCGCCGCGGTTCCCAACGCCGATAAAGCCCAACCGCACCCGGTCCGCCGCCCCGGCGGCCCGAGCGGCCCCTAGGGCAGTCGTCGCCCCGGCCAGGATGACACTCTTGGTAAAATCACGCCGTGTCCACGCATTCATAGCAGGTTTGTTCTCGTTGACACTGAGGGAAGAAGGACGTGCGAATCAAGGAGAATCCGCCAAAGAGGAAAACCGGCTCCAAAGGGAGACCCGGAGGCTTGCGGACACGACCGGTCTGGGGCAGTATAGAGGCGGATGTGCGCAACCCAAATTCTTCCAAGCGGGCATGTGCTATGAAGAGAGCTGAGAATCGAGAACCGAGAATCGGTGATGGGTCCATGGGAATAGGCAGGCGATCGAGTTTGCCGGAGTCCTTCGCCATTGGCCGATCGTCAATCGTCCCATCGGTGCCATGACCCTTCAGGAGACACAGCATCAACTGGACGAAACCGAGGCCAGGCTCCGGGCGCTGGAGAATGAGTTGGAAGCGCGGGCTCAGGAGCGCGCCGCGCAACTCCGCCAAGCCAACCAGAACCTCCAGAGTATCGCCCACACCGCCGCGCACGACCTTCGCTCGCCCTTGCGGGCCATAAAGGGCTTTTCCACCCTCCTGCTCGAAGAACACGGCGGACATCTGGACACTGAGGGGTTGTTCCTCCTGCAGCGCATCGCGCAAGCCGCTGATCAAATGCAGCAGCTCTTGAGCGACCTGCTCGAATATGTCAACGTGGCCGCCGCGGAATTGAGCCTCGAGAAGGTCAGCCTCCAAGACGCGGTGCGCGAGGCGCTGGCGCCCTTGCAGGGGGACATTGGCGCGAAGAACGCCGCTGTCACCGTCCAAGAGTCGCTCCCCCCAATAATGGGCCACCGTGATACGGTCGTGGTTCTGGTCAACAACCTCGTTTCCAACGCCCTCAAGTTCGTCGCGCCTAACGTGCGGCCCCAAATCGGCATCCGGGCCGAGAGCGCGGGTCCGCGCGTCCGCCTTTCCGTCCAGGACAACGGCATCGGCGTCGAGCCAAAAGACATGCGCAGGCTCTTTGAGGTCTTCCAGCGTCTCAACGCCAAAGGCGCCTATCCGGGAACCGGGTTGGGACTGGCGATTGTCCGGGAAGGCGCCCGGCGCATGGGCGCGTGTGCCGGAGTGGAATCCCAACCCGCAAACGGCAGCCGCTTCTGGATCGAGTTCCAAGCCGCTTGACCGCGGGGATAGGGATTACCTCCAGGCTGTCCAGGACCAAGACATCGTCTTGGGGAGCAAGACCCAGGCCAGTGGGAAATTATTCCCAGTTTCAATGACCCCCAGAGTGGGACCGAGTGCGGGCCGCTTGCGTCCCATGAAAAGCCACGTGGAGGAGAGACAATGCCGTCATACGCAACATATTTGGCATCAGCATATTACGTCGCAGGAGCAGGAACCTTGAAGAATATCGGGGCCGACAAAAAAAGCAACAGGAAGGCTTGGCACGATTCATGCGCTAACATTGTCTCAGCACTGGAGCAAACCGCCACAGTGTGAAGAAAGAGTAGGAAACCAAGAAGAGAGTTTAACGTGATATGAACAAAGCACAGATGTTGAGACTATTTGGCGTTATCGCCGGGACGCTGATTGCCGGCAGTGGATTGCGGGCTCAAACGCCGCCGATCTCGCCGCCGTCATCCGGTGACGGGCCGATGGTAGGAATCCTGGCCACAGACCCCACCGCACTCGAAGGAACCAGCTCCGGGGCGTTCACCCTGCTCCTGAATGCGTCCACGACCAACAACCTCGCGGTGACCCTGGCCATTTCGGGCACGGCCTCGAACAGCGTGGATTACCAGTTGATGACGAACGGTGTGGTGCTGAACACCAATGTCGTCACGATCCCGGCGGGATTCCTCGCCGTGGACATCCTGGTCCAACCGCTGTCCGACACGGTGAACCGCGGCAACAAGACGGTGGTGATCGGCTTGGCCACCAACGCAAACTATCAAGTCCTGCCGGGGGAGCGCCGCGGGACGGTGCTCATCGTGGATGACGTTTTCAACATTCCGCCCCCAACCGTGGAGATTACCAGCCCGACCAACAACAGCGTTTTTTGGTTCGGGACCCCAATCACCCTGACGGCGGACGCCAACGACACCGGCGCCAGCATCCGAAGCGTGAGCTTCTATGCCAACGATGAGCTGGTCGGCAAAGTGACCACCAGCCCCTACTCCCTGGTTTGGACCAACGCCCGTCCGGGACGCTACACGTTGTCCGCGCTGGCATTCGACGTGGCCAACCAATCAACCCTCTCGGCCCCGGTGAAAATCTCCGTGACCAACGTCGTACCGGTGGTGCTTTTGTCCAGCCCCACCAATGGCAGCAACTTCGCCTCCGGCCAAAGTGTCACCCTGGAAGCCGACTCCAGCGATGCAATGAACCCGATCACCAACGTCACCTTCTACGCCAATGGCCGGGTTCTGGATTCCGTCGCCGTTGCGCTGACCTCGACGTCGCCTTACACGAACACCTTTACATGGACCCCCGCGCGGTCCGGCCTCTATTTCCTCCAGGCCTCGGCAACCGATACGCTCAAGAACAAGGTCTATTCCAATCAAGTGCGGATTAATGTTGAAAGGCCTTGAGCCGTAGTGACTCGACCCATTGAGCTATAATCGCAGCCGGCGCCCGCGTCCAAGACAGACGCGGGCGCCGAGTTTTTTTCAAGCCGCATGAAAACCCAATTCCTCTCTTTGTGGGCCGCGCTGGCACTCTCGGCGGGAGCGAGCCAGGGCCTGGCCCAAGGAACCGCATTCACCTACCAGGGCCGCTTGACGGACGGCGCCGGCCCGGCCAACGGCACCTACGACCTCCTCTTCGAGCTGTACTCCGACGACGCCGGGGCCAACCAGATCGGCGGCGCTCTCACCAACTCCGCGCTCTCAGTGGCCAACGGGCTGTTCGCCGCCACGCTGGATTTCGGGTCCGGCTCCCTGCCCGGCGCCGACCGCTGGCTGGGTATCGCCGTGCGCACCAACGGCGGCGGCGGGTTCACCGCGCTGCGCCCGTTGCAAAAGCTCACTCCCACGCCCTATGCCGTCACGGCGGCCAGCGCCGCGAACCTCACCGGCCCGCTTTCCGCCAGCCAACTGAGCGGCGTTCTGCCGGCCGGGCTGCTCTCCGGAACGTACGGGGCCGCCGTCAGCTTCACCAACAGGTCGAGCCGTTTCGCCGGGGACGGCAGCGGGTTGACCGGCGTCAACGCGGCTACCCTCGGAGGCGTCAGCGCAACCGGGTTTTGGAGCACCGCCGGCAACGCCGGGGCCAACCCCGCCAATGGGGCCTTCCTGGGCACGACCGACGGCCAGCCCCTCGAACTGCGCGTCAACGGCGCCCGGGCGTTGCGTCTGGAACCAGGCTCAGGCAGCCCGAATGTGATTGGCGGCGCCACCAACAACGCGGTGGCTGCCGGCGTATCCGGAGCGGTCATCGCCGGCGGGGTCGACCACTACATCGATGTGGCGTCGCCCAATTCCGCCATCGGCGGCGGCGCCACCAACACCATCCAGGACAGCGCCGGCGCTTCAACTATCGCCGGCGGCGCCGGAAATCTGATCCAGACCGCCGCCTCTGATTCCACAATCAGCGGCGGGGAAGGCAATCTCATCGCCGGCAACGCCATCGATACCACCATCGGCGGCGGCAACTCCAACACCGCAAGCGGCCCTTCGGAAACCATCGGCGGGGGCGAGTTCAACACCGTTGGCGGTTACGCGGGCACCGTCCCCGGCGGGGCGGGCAACACCGCCGGGGGAGATTACAGCTTCGCGGCCGGTTACAACGCCACCGCGGCGGACGACGGCTCATTCGTCTGGGCCGATTCCGTCGGCTACGCGTTCTCTTCATCGGCCGCGAACCAGTTCTCCGTCCGGGCCACCGGCGGCGTTCGCTTCGTGTCCAGCGTGGATTCCAGCGGAAATCCCAAGGCCGGGGTGAGTCTCGCCGCCGGGGGCGGCTCCTGGGCCTCGCTCAGTGATCGGGATAGCAAAGAGAACGTTGTGGCCGTCGACGCCGGGCGCGTGCTGGACCGCCTGGCCGAGTTGCCGATAGCGACGTGGAATTACAAAAGCCAGGAGCCCTCCGTGCGCCATATCGGACCCATGGCCCAGGATTTTTTCACGGCGTTCGGCGTTGGGGAAGACCAGCGCCACATCACCGGTGTGGACGCCGACGGCGTCGCGCTGGCGGCGGTGCAGGGCTTGAACCGCAAGCTCGAGACCAGCCTTGCGGAAAAGGAAGCCCAGATACTCGAACTGCGGCGGGCCCTGATGGAATTAAAAGAGCAGGTTGAACGGCTCTCGAAGTAATTGTGGAAAAGCGGTTGCGCCGGCCACAGGCCCCCGCTAACTTACAAAAGAACCTTTTATCTCTGTGAAAAACAGCCGCCGTGGTTCTCTTCGTTTGGCAGCCCTGCTCGTTGTAGTCGTGATCGCCTCGGCCATGGTGAACGTTGGAGCCCAAGCCCCGCCAACACCCGAAACCCTGGTGCTGACGGAAACAAACAACGGAGCAATTGTCCAGGCCGTCCTTCAGCAACCCATCACCATCAACCTCTTTGACAACCCCAGCACGCCTTTGGAGTGGCTTTTTCTGAGCGCAAGCGGAACGTCCGTGGTCAGCAATGGCCCTCCGGTTTACATCCCCGATCTGCCGGTGATCCCCGGCTCGCCCGGGACCTTGGTCTGGTCGTACCTGGCAGTGAGCCCCGGCCCGACCACGCTCAGCTTCGCTTACTGTCAGGTGTTCGACCCGCAACTTGTCCTGACCAACTATACGGTCACCATCGATGTGCAGCCGATGCCGCCGGTCCTATCCCTCACCCTGGCCGGCGAAAACGTGCTGATCACATGGCCCATCACCAACAGCGCCGGTTTCTTCCTGGAGGGCACTGCCAGCCTCCAACCCGCTCAGTGGGCCGCCCTGAACGTCATCCCTCTGCCGGACGGCCAGAATTATCGAGTGACCCTCGGCCACTTGGGGCCCCCGCTCTTCTTTCGCCTGCACAAGCAGTAGCGCAGTCCTGCCTCCTCAACGACTCGGCGTCCTTGCAAAACGGGCGCCGGTGTATTACAAGGAACGCTAAGGCGTAACCCGCTCCGCTATTTGGACGAAGCAATGAAAGTCTCATCATGACCCGGTCCGACGCATCTCCCGTGCCCGTCAAGGACCCTCCCCAACTCTCAAAAGCCGCCCCCTCCCCAGCCTTGGCCAGAAGAATGGCGTGGAGCCTGGGCGTGATGTCGGCGTTCGGTCCCTTTGCCATCGACATGTATCTCCCGGCCTTTCCGAGACTGGCAAGAGACCTCCATACTCCGATCGGGACGGTGCAAATGACGCTCGCCATCTTCCTGCTGGGACTGGCCGTCGGCCAAATCCTCTGGGGAACCCTCAGCGACCATCTCGGCCGACGGATGCCGCTGCTGTCGGGCTGCGTGCTCTTCAGTTGCATGGCTGCCGTCTGCGCTACCGCCCATTCCATCCACACCTTGGTCGTCGCCCGCTTCTTCATGGGTCTGGGCGGCTCGGCAGGTGTCGTCGTCGCCCGCGCCATCGTCCGCGATATGTTCGAGGAAAGGGAGGCCGCCCGCTTTTATTCGATGATGATGATCATCGGCGGCATCGGCCCCATCGTCTCCCCGCTCCTGGGAGGCCTGTTGCTGACCCATTACGATTGGCGCGCAATCTTCTGGACCATCACCGGCCTCGGCGTCCTTTGCGTCGCCGCCGTCCTGCGCAACATCCCGGAAACCCTGGCTCGGGAAGACCGGATGCGCGGCCATATTACCGACGTGTTCAAGGGATACGGCCGGATTCTGGCAAATCGGAGCTTCCTGGGCCCCGCGTTGGCCATCGGCTGCACGTCGGGGATGCTGTTTACCTATATCGCCGATTCCTCGTTCATTTTCATCGAACTGTTCGGGGTCCCAGTCGCGTTTTTCGGATTCCTGTTCGCCACGAATTCCATCGGACTCTATATCGGCGGTCAATCCAATCGCTGGCTGCTCCGCCGGTTCACCTCCGAAGAGCTTTTGCGCAAAGGAATGTGGATCAATGTCTCCGCCGCGCTGCTGCTGGTCGGCTGCGCCCGGACAGGTCTAGGCGGGTTCCCGGCCTTCTTCGCCGTCCTGTTCCTGTGCCTCGCGACCCTGGGTGTGATTTTCCCCAACGCCACCGCCATGGCGATGCAACCTTGTGCCGCCAAGGCAGGCAGCGCCTCGGCCCTGCTGGGCATCCTCCAGTTCATTCTCGGCGCCTCCGGCGGCGCCTTGGCAGGAATAGTCCACAACGGCACCGCGCTGCCCATGGCCGTCCAGATAGCCTGTTATGGGTTGCTGGCGCGTGGAGCATTGCTCCTGACCCCGGAAGGAACAAGAGCGGGAGCCAAAGGTCCGGAGAAATTCGCTATCTGCCGGGGCGCTTGATCCCCATCTTCTTCATCCGTGAGAGCAGCGTGGTGGGCCTCACCCCCAGGAGTTCCGCCGCCCCCTCTGCGCCTTTGATCTTCCAGCCCGCACCTTCCAGCACCGCGACAACATTCTCGCGCTGACGCCGGCGCATTTCCGCTTCGGTGAGATACTTCAGTCCGGCCTTGGCCGCGGAGGAGGGACCGGGCGAGGCCGGAGCGGGAGCCGGATCGGTCACCGGCAAGTCGAAGTGCAACGGGCCGCCGCGCGCCAGAATGACTGCGCGTTCGATAACATTGCGCAACTCCCGAACGTTCCCAGGCCAGTCGTAGTCCTGAAGCTCCGCCACAGCCGCCCGCGTCAACCGCGGTTGGGGACATCTCAACCCCTTGACGGACAGTTCGACGAAATGCCTGGCCAGGAGCGGAATGTCCTCCTTTCGCTCCTTGAGCGCGGCCACGTAGATCGGGAACACGTGCAGCCGGTAATAAAGGTCTTCACGGAAGCGGCCGGCCGCCACTTCTTCCTTCAAGTCCCGGTTCGTCGCCCCGATGATGCGGACATCCGCCTGCCGGGTCAGGTCGTCCCCCACGCGCTCGTAGCACTTTTCCTGCAGGACGCGCAGCAGTTTACCCTGCATCTCGATGGACAATTCTCCGATTTCATCCAGGAACAGGGTCCCACCATCCGCGGTCTCAAAACGGCCGGGCCGGTCCCTGATGGCGCCTGTGAACGCCCCTTTGACGTGGCCGAAAAACTCGCTCTCGAACAACTCCTTTGGGATGGAGGCGCAATTCACGCGGACCATGGGACGGTCCTTGCGCCGGCTGCGGTGGTGGATTTCATAAGCGACCAGGTCCTTGCCGGTGCCGGTGTCACCCAGGATAAGGACGGAGGCCTCCGTCGGCGCCACCAGGTCGATCTGGCTGACGATCTGCCGCAACGCGGCGCTCTGGCCGACGAGGTCGCCAAAGGCCCTGGCCTCCACAACCTCCTCCAGCAAGTAGGTGTTCTGCTCCTGGAGTTGGGCCTTGAGCCGCTGAATCTCCTCGAAGGCGCGCGCGTTGGCAATCGCGGCGCCAATGTGGTCGGCGAATATCTGTCCCCAGGGGAGGGCGTCCTCCGGGATGTCCTTGCGAACGAAGACGCACGTGACTCCCAGAACCTCCCCTTTGAAAATGATTGGGGAACCGCTGAATCCACAGATCCGCCCCTGCTCCAGCCCGTCGAGTTGGGCCAACTCTCCCGGCCCTGCCACCGGAGCCCTGATGATAATCTGCTGGCCACTCGCAGCCACCTTCCCCGCAAGGCCGACTCCCATCGGCATCCGGCCGTTGGGATGATCGAAACGCGGAACATCGGCCCCCGAGTCGGAGAGCGTCTTGTACCCGCTGGCCGCCAGGTGCAAGCATCGGGTTTGGTCGGAACATTCCGGCCTTTGAGGGCAAGCCGAACATCGGTCCCCTTTATCTAAAAGCCAGGTCTGGGCGCAAATCACGGCGGGGTGCTCCAACCCCCGGTGGACGAGCCTTTGCAGAAGATGTTCCACCGATTGCTCGTGGGCGATATCCAGGAGCAACCGCGTGGCAAAATTCGGATCGAACCGCCTGTCACTATTCAATTCCACAACGGACCGATTCTGCCAAAGGCCGAGCGATTCTTCAACAGAATACGGACGACAATTCGTACGTTCGAGATTTAGACCCATGAAAGAACCTACTGCGCTCTACGTAACCTATTGTTGATACATTAGTTATGAGCATTTTAGGACGTTGGCACGAGGCTTGCGTCATGGGTTGCCAGACTTGTGATGCGGTCGAGAATATGAATGCCGGCAAAGCAGACATCGTTGAAATCGGCGAATCGGACTTTGAATCCGAGGTCCTCAGGGCCAAGCAGCCCGTCTTGGTTGCCTTCCTGGCGCCCTGGAGCCAGCCTTGCCGCACTCTGAGGTCGGTCCTGGACGAAGTGATCGCCGCATGCGGCGACAGGGTGAAGGTCCTGAAGGTCAACGCGGACAACTATCCGGACCTTGGAGTCTGGTATGACATCGGGTCCATTCCGACCTTGCTCTGCTTCGTCAACCGGAACATGTGCGTCCGAATCGTCGGGACCGTCAGCAAAGAAACGATACTTACCAAACTAGGGCCATTTCTGCCCAGTATCTGAATCGAAGACCGCATCCATCCCTCGGCGACAGGCTGAAAAATCCTAATGCAACTCAATAGCCATACTCGTAGCGTAATCATCAACTGGAAGACGGCCATAGCGGGCGTTTTCTGCGGGGTCTCCATGACGGCCTGCAACCGCCAGGCCGAGGCTCCGCCCGCCCCCGCGCCGGAAGTGGCGACGGTGACGGTGGCGCGGCAACAGGTGTTGCTCACCACGGAACTGCCCGGCCGCACGTCCCCGTATCGCATCGCGGAAATCCGGCCCCAGGTCAACGGCCTCATCCAGAAACGCCTCTTCACGGAAGGGTCTGACGTGAAGGCGGGCCAGGAGCTCTATCAAATCGATCCGGCTCCCTTTCAAGCCGCGCTGGACAATGCCAAGGCGGCCCTCGGCAGGTCGGAGGCCAGCCTGCCCGCCGTTCAGTTGAGGGCGGAGCGCTACAAGGAGGCCCTGGCCGACAAAGCGGTTGCTCAGCAGGACCTCGATGACGCCAACGCGGCCCTCAAACAGGCCCAAGCCGATATCGCCTACTACCAGGCGATGGTGGAGACGGCGCAAATCAACCTCGGGTACACGCGCGTCACATCCCCGATCTCCGGCCGGATCGGCACCTCCGCCGTGACGGACGGGGCCATCGTTACGGCGTACCAACCCGCCCCCCTTTCCACCATCCAGCAACTGGACCCCATTTACGTGGATGTGCCCCAATCCACAACCGACCTCCTGCGCCTCAAGCGCCACATCGAGGAAGGGCGGCTCAACCGTGACGGCACCAACGCGGACAACGTCGAGATCCTCCTGGGAGACGGCACGAAGTATCCCCTGCAAGGAACGCTTCAGTTCCGCGACATCTCCGTGGACCCGACCACCGCATCCGTGATTCTGAGGATGGTGTTCCCCAATCCCAACGGGGTCCTTCTGCCCGGCATGTTCGTCCGGGCGGTGGTCAAAGAGGGCCTCAGCTCCCAAGCCATCCTGGTTCCCCAGCAAGCGGTGTCTCGCGACCCCAAGGGCAATCCGGTGGCCTTGATCGTGGGCGCCTCCGGCAAAGTCGAACAACGAATGCTCAGCCTCGACAGGGCCATCGGCGACCAATGGCTCATTTCCTCTGGCCTTGCCCCCGGCGATAGGGTGATCGCCGAGGGAATGCAAAAAGTCCGGCCGGGCGCTTCGGTGAGGGAAGTGCCTTTCGGGGCCGGGCGCAACCCGGCGGCGGAAGCACCGGTGAAGACGGCGCAACACGCCCCGGCATCCAATTAAGGGAGGCGCCATGCTATCGAGGTTCTTCCTTAAGCGTCCGGTCTTCGCCTGGGTCATCGCCATCATTTTGATGGTGGCCGGGGCGCTGGCGATTTACAGCCTGCCGATTTCACAGTATCCGCCCATCGCTCCTCCTTCCATCGCGATCACCGCCTTCTATCCGGGCGCGTCGGCCGAGACGGTCGAGAACAGCGTGACGCAGATCATCGAGCAGAAGATGACGGGCTTCGACACCATGCTCTACTTGTCCGCCACGAGCGATTCGTCGGGCAACGCGCGCGTTGAGCTGACCTTCGCTCCGGGCACCGATCCGGACCTTGCCTGGGCCCAGGTCCAGAACAAGCTCCAACTCGCCACGGCAAGCCTGCCGGAGGTGGTCCAACGCCAGGGCGTCATGGTGAGCAAGTCCACCAAAAACTACTTGCTGGTCGTGGGCCTGATCTCGGAAGACGGGAGCATGGATGGGAACGACCTGCGGGACTACGCCCAGTCCACCCTCGAGAAGGTGCTGTCGCGGGTCCCGGGGGTGGGGGAGGTGGATGAATTCGGCAGCCAGTACTCGATGCGCATCTGGCTAAACCCGGACAAGCTGACCGAGTATAACATGACGATTCAAGATGTCACCGCGGCGCTTCAGTCCTATAACGTGGAAGTCTCCGCCGGACAATTCGGCGGGGCGCCGGCGGAGAAGGGCCAGCGCCTGAACGCCTCGATCATCGTCCAGAGCCTGCTCAAAACACCCGAGGAGTTTGCCGCCATCCCCATCCGCACAAATCCCGACGGCTCCATCGTACGGGTCGCGGATGTGGGACGCACGGAAATGGGGACCGAGTCGTACGACGTGGAGGTTTTTTACAACGGAAAGCCCTCTGCCGCCATGGCCATCCGGCAGGTCGCCGGCGCCAACGCCTTGGCTACCGCCGAGGCCATCAGGGCCAAACTGGCGGAGATGAGCCAGTTCTTTCCGCCCGGCATGAAAGTCGTCTATCCCTACGACACCACTCCCTTCGTCCGCGTATCCATCGGCGAGGTGGTCAAGACCTTGTTCGAGGCCATCCTGCTGGTCTTCCTCGTGATGTTTCTTTTCATGGGGAACCTGCGCGCCACGTTGATCCCGACCGTCGCCGTGCCGGTGGTGCTCCTGGGAACCTTCGCGGTGCTGGGCCTCCTGGGCTTCTCCATCAACATGCTCACCATGTTCGCCATGGTCCTGGCCATCGGCCTCCTGGTGGACGACGCCATCGTGGTGGT
>CAZZFF010000161.1:0-12315 GCA_964653485.1 uncultured Verrucomicrobiota bacterium
CCCGAGGACGGGCGCACTCCGCTTCCGTTTCGAACCACTAAGTTAGCGCCTATGCGGCTTCCCCCCCCAGCCCATGGGCAGTTTGCTGGTCATCCTCGTGCTCGGCATGGCGTCCATCAGGGAGTTTTAGCCTGGCTGGCGCCCGTTTCACGACCCTTCAACTTCTTGTCGGAATGAGTTGACAGTTGCTTCCAGATTATGAACCATGGTGCATAACGAATTGGCTCATGGCGCGTCCGGTAAACAGACGAGTGGTTGAGAAGCCCCCCATCATGGAGGGGTTCAAGCCGTTTGGCATTCCCATGCATGAGCTGGAGCCGGTGATTCTGCTATTCGACGAGTTTGAAGCCCTGCGCCTGGCCGATTATCTGGGACTTCCCCACAAAGAGGCGGCCCAACGAATGAAAGTGTCGCGCCCGACCTTCACCCGCATCTGCGACAAGGCCCGGCGAACCCTCGCAACAGCCCTGGTGGAAGGCAAAGCCCTGTTCATCGAGGGCGGCGCCTACCAGACCGAAGATTACTGGTACCGCTGCGAGACGTGCTGGAAGCTCATCATCTCCGGCGACGAAACATCCGTTTGCCCGTTTTGCCGCGCGGCCACCGTGCGGCGCCTAAACCCCGAACCCCCGATGTGCCGGACGAACGGACACTGCATCTGCACGCACTGCAACACGCGGATTCCCCACCTCAAAGGCAAGGCCTGCCGGGAAAGCCGCTGTCCTACGTGCGGGCGGACCATGCTTCGCGAAGGCCAGTATCACCACCAACTTTACCTCAAGAATAAAAAAGAAAAATGAATGCCATAATTGCCGTGCCCACCCGCATCGACCGCACCGTAGATGACCACTTTGGCCATTGCGCCCAGTTCACGCTGTTCAGCGTGAGCGATGGGAAGGCCATCCAGGAGGCGGGGATCGTGCTCTCGCCGCCCGGCTGTGGATGCAAGTCCAACATTGCCTCGATTCTCAAACAAAAAGGCGTTTCCGTTCTGCTGGCGGGCAGCATGGGAGACGGCGCAATGAATGTGCTCCAGCGCTACGACATCCAAGTGCATCGCGGCTGCTCCGGCGACGCCTCCAAAGCGGCCGAAGCTTTTGTGGGGGGCGAGTGGAAAGACTCCGGCGTAGGCTGCAGCGCCCACCATTCGGAGCCAGGGCACCAATGCCCGTTGCACCAGTGACCGGCCGAAGCGCCGGGCGCTAACACTATTTCGCCCTCGCGCCCACAACGCGAGGGATGCCCCCAAAGTGCTCTTTGGCCGGGCGGGAAAACCGCACGCGGCGCTTGACGCGGCTGTGGCACTTGGGCCACGTTGCACCGATGCACAGCCCGGAACCCTCATGTCTGTCACGTTGAAACCGATTGATCTCCTATGTCGAACGAAATGGACCGCAGAGAGTTTTTGAAAAGGTCATCGGTCTCCGTCGCCGGAATGGCGATGGCGGGGACGGTGCTCGCGGGGCAGGCCCCCTCTTCCTCGATCAAGCTGGGCTTTGTCGGCATCGGAGGCCGGGGTTCCTACCATCTTGATTGCGCGCTGGGGATGGAAGGCGTCGAGGTGACCGCCCTGTGCGATATTGATGACAAGGCGCTCTACAACGCGAAGCGCTGGGTGGAGGAGGCCGGCCAGCCGGCCCCGCATCTCTATGGGGAGAGCCGGACGGCGTTCAGGCAACTGTGCGAGCAGGAAACGCTGGACGCCGTGATCTGCTGCACGCCTTGGGAGTACCATGCGCCGGTCTGCGTGGCCGCCATGAAGAACGGCAAGAACGCCGTCAGCGAGGTTCCAATCATCATCACCCTGGACGAGGCTTGGGAACTGGTAGAGACCTACGAGAAGACGGGCAAATGGGCGACCCTGGGTCTCGAGGGGTTCGGCGACCTCACGCTCATGAACATGGTGCGCAAGGGCATTCTGGGCGAGGTCCTTCATGCCGAAGGCGGCTATGTGCATGATCTGAGGATGGTCCAGTACAATCCGCTCCAGGAACCGTGGCGGCTCAACCATTCCCTCAATCGCAACGGGAACTTGTATCCGGACCACCCAATGTCCCGCATCCTGCGTCTGCTGGACATCAACCACGGGGACAGGTTCGACTCTTTGGTCTCGATGAGCACGAGGTCTCTTTCGCTGGCCCGGTACGCCCGCCTCAAATACGGCGAGACGGGTCCCTACGCAAACGCGAAGTTTGCCCAGGGCGACGTCAACGTAACCCTGCTGCACACCGCCGGCGGGAAAGTCTGCACGCTGAATTTCGACACGAGCACGCCGCATCCGCGCGAGTTCTTCCGGCTCCAGTGCGTCAAAGGGGTGTACCAGACCGGCGCAAGCCTGCCGGCCCCGAGGAACCCCGTGACGCCGGCCAGCCAGGCCGCCGCGGCAACGCGTGGACCGGGCGGAGGCAGGAGTGGAATGATCTACATCGACGGGCGCTCCCCGGAGGAGGACCTCTGGGAGTCCGCGGAACCCTATTTCACGGAGTTCCAGCATCCCTTCTTGAAGGGCTACAAACCGAAGGAGAGAAAAACCGCCCTGCGCGGGCATGGCGGCGGCAGCACCGTCACTCCGGTCAACTGGGAAAGGCTGGTGGCCGCCCTGCGGGCCGGCCAGATGCCGGACTGGGACGTTTACGATTCCGTCACAAGCAGCGCAATCTCGCCTCTCTCGGAAAAGTCCGTCGCGGGCGGCAGCACCCCCGTCCCCTTCCCCGATTTCACCAAAGGCAAATGGCAGACTGCCGGCCCGTACGACGTCGTTTGACCCGTTGCGGCATGGACGGCAAAGAGCGCAAAGAACCAAGAACAAATGAGGCATTTCTATGTGACCTCCGCGCTCTTTGCGGTTACTTTCTGGAAAAACGTATGAACATCCGACGCGCGGCGCTTTGGCTTGGTTTTCTTGTCTGTGCATTTCCGGCCCTGGCCGAATTCCGGGCGGGCATCGCCGTCCGGAACGTCACGCCGGACCCGCTGTTGCCGGTGAGCGGCGGAGTGGGGCCGTCCCATGCCGCCACCCGCAAAGAGGGCGAGTTGACAGTGCGCGCCCTCGTGTTCGAGCAGGACGGCACGCGCGTGGCGATTGTGAGCGCGGATTTCCTGGGGTTCCCCGCCGCGCTCGGCGACAAGGTCCGGGCGGCTGTCCAAGGGATTCCACCGCGGAACATCCTCATCGGCGCCACCCACACTCACAGCGCGCCCGACTGCTACGGTTTTCCAGACGGACAGGGCGGGACATCCATGGATGCGAAGTATCTGGGGACTGTTTGCGGGCAAATGGCGGAGGCGATCACGGAGGCGGCCTCCAAACTCCAGCCCGCGAGACTGAGAATCGCCACCGGCGAAGCCAAAGGCAAGATCGCCTACAACTACTACGCCGAGCAATTATACGACCCGCGCTGCAATGTCATCCAGGCCCTCGATGCCTCGGGCAAACCGTTTGTCACGCTGGTGAACTACGCCATCCACCCGGAGGTCATCGGCAGCGGCGCGGGTATCTGCAGCCCGGACCTGGTCGGCCCGCTGTATGAGCGCCTGGCCGCGAACGGGGGCGGCACCGGCATCTTTATGAACAGCGCCCAGGGGGGCATGGTTACGGCCGACAACCGGCTGCCGGAGGGCCGGGAGGCGCGCACCTGGGCGGAATGCCAGCGCATCGGCAGCCTCCTCGCCGACGAGGCCCTGCGGATTGTCCAGGACGCGCCCATCCAGGATTCTCCGAAAATGTCTTGCGCCGCGCGGGTCCTCACGCTGCCCGTCGAGTCCCCGCTCATGCGCGCGCTGCTCAAAGAACTACCGGGGGCGCCCGCGGGGGGAGCCGAGAGTGTGGCCACCCAGTTCAACCTGGTCAACCTGGGCGATGCGCAAATCCTCACCATCCCCGGCGAGGCCCTGCCCAACATCGGCTACTATCTCAAACGGAAGATGCGCGGCCGGCACAATTTGCTCTTCGGCCTCACCAACGACGCCTTCGGCTACATCCTGACCAAGGAAGATTACGACAGCTTCAAACGCTACGCCTACGTCAGCCGCACCAGCCTCGGCGAACGGACGGGCGAAATCCTGGTCAAGGAGGCCCTCAGGTTCATCAACGAAACCCCCGCCCCATAGGATGCCGAAGGGCCAGTTAGCAGCCGTAAAGGTTATTTCTTTACGGCGACTTGGATGGCGAAGAGGAGCCTCGCGGCGCCGTGGAGGACCCGGGGGTGCCGGGTTTGATGCTGCCTATAACGCCGAGACCAGCGAGAAGCAGTAGCGGGCCAAACCGCGAAAGACTCAATCGCTGGAATGGCTGGCGGCTCGGGCAAAGGCCGTCAGGAAGTTGTGGGCCGAGCGCCGAACGGCGAATGAATCAATGGCATAGGTCGTCAGCTTCCTGATCCCCTGATCTGCTTGCGCAGCCGTCTGACCTCTTCGGCCAGCTCGAGGATTGAGGCGGCAATCATCACTGCAGCCACGTCCGAACAAGCGCCGTTACGCTCTAGAGATTTCTTCATGTCCTGCACCGCCTGAATTGCCTGGTCGCGCACGTCAGTGGTTTCGTACGATGTCTTGTTGGTGTCCTGGTTCATGAGAGCACAGTATCACATTATGACATGGCTCGTGAAGGCAATCAATGAACTGCAATCGCTCCGACAATGGCCGGGCGCAGACAAGCCGCCGCCCGTCCGTTTAGTCACACAGTTATCGTCCGTCCAACCAATTTCCGTGCGCCGGATTCACAAGGTGGTTCCAGGTTTCTGGCGCGAGGATCGTTTTGCCGGCCAACGAGAGTTATTCGGCATCCCGTTCCAGAACCACAGCTCGAGGCTGTAAACGCCGGCGAGCTCTCTCAGCTCTGCCCTCATCCGGCCTCCCGTAAAAGCTGCCGCCGGAGAGTTTGCCGTTCGTCTGGCGCCACAACCGCTCCAAACGAGCCGGCAATGGATTGGCGCCTTAGCCGCCCCACGGCGACTGGCCCCACACACTGATCTTGGGGAAGTTCAACAGGGGTAGATTACCGGGAACTCCAACGTCCAAGGGGTAGCGCGGGGGGGCTTCGTTCGCATCGGCCAGGATGTGGTCGGCCCAGCCCGGGTTGGCGGCCAGGGTCAGTTCCCGGCACAGCTTGGGATACCCCCGAGCACCCCAGGGCGAGCAGTCCGGGCAGCCGCACCCGCCTTCCGGACCCCGGGGCTCGCCTTCGATCGCAGCCCGACGCTTGCTGAGTTCACCGGCTCCGAAGCGGCCACTAAGCTTTGCACCAGGCTCTCCGCCATCAGCAAGAAGATGAGAGAAACCCTCACGGCTGCCTTTGCGGTTCGTTGCGAGGCCGTTTTCATTGCCCGCAGTTCTTAGCGAGTTTTGCCCCCCTACACGCTTTTATGACGGCACGCGAATTCTGTAAACGCCACCTGCCAGCGCGGAAACAGGATGTGATCAGACTTGATGAACCGACCTCCGTTCATCTTAATGAACGCCACTGTGAAAATGCACACCCATTATCCAAAGCGGCCAGCAAGTTCCGGAAACGGTGCCCTCTCAGTTTTGCTGGCTTTGACGGTCATCGTCGTCGCCAACGACGAGGCTGCCGAGATCAAGTCCGAACCGGCTGCTGTCGGCGAGTCGTGGGTCCGTCCGGAGCTGAACGACCCACGCCAGGTGCTATTGTCCGGGCCCCTTGGGGATGCGTTAAGCCGAGGGCTGGGCCGAATCGGTCAGGAACCCTATCATCCAGCGTTTATCCTGGCTGATGTCAGTTTTGCCACGAACCGGTGGTTCACTAACTACAGCGGCGATATCTCCGGCCGGTTCCTGGAGTTGGCGTCGGTCACTTCCCAGCGCGGAGACCCACAACCTGCCGCGCTGCCGACGGTGCTGGAGCAGATCACCCGCTTCCAAAAGCCCGACGGCCATTTCGGCGCCGAAGTCAACTGGACCAACGCGGCGGAGTTGCACGGCCCGGCTTGGGACTCCAAAATCATGCCCATTTTCTGGGGGAACGGGCGCCTGTTGCTCGGTTTGACGGCCAGTTACGTGCGGTTCGGCGACGCGAAGCTCCTCGCCTCGGCGCGCCGCTTGGGCGACTTCTACGCCACGACCGCCGCGGACGTGTTCTGCGATCCCAGGCGAGCCGACGAGTATCGCCAGGCTGCCGCCTACGCCGGCGCCTTCGTGACTTGCTACTTCGAAGGGATGGAGGGGCTGGTTCAACTGTATCGGCTGACCCGCGACCGGCGTTATCTGGAGACGGCCTTGCGCATGGCGGATTTTCACGAGGCCTTTGACACGTTGCCGGTGGGGCATGCGCACGGGAGCCTCAGCCAACACGAGGCCCTGCTGATGCTTTACGAGGAGACCGGCCAAGCCAAGTACCTGGAGCGTGTGGTGGCCCGGTGGGAGGCCGCGACGACGGGCGGTTATGTCAGCCCGGCCGGAGGCGTCATGGAGAAGTTCGTGGTGAGCGGTTACGCCCGCGACGAAGGTTGCGCGGAGGCGGATTGGCTGCGGGTGTGCCTGATGCTCTGGCGCCATACCGGCCGGGTCCGGTATCTGGACATGGCCGAGCGGACGGTTTGGAACGAGTATTTCGCCAACCAATGGCCAGACGGCGGTTTTGGCCATCGCAACCTGGGCGTGGACCAGTCCGGTCCGTATGCCTTTGACTCGTACAGCGAGGAAGCCCTGTGGTGCTGCACGTTCCACGGGCCGCTCGCTTTGAACGAGTTCAAGAGCTACCTCGCGGTCGCGGCCAATAACGCCCTCTGCTACAACTTCCCGGTGGATTTCGTCGCGCCGGTCACGGTTTCCAACACCGAATGGACCGTTCGGTCCCTTAGCCTGCCGCCCACGCAAGCCGTGCCCGTGAGATGCGAAGTTCGTCTGACCGAACGCTCCGGGCGCGGGGCGATGCGGCTTTTCGTGCGCGTCCCCGAATGGGCTGAGGAAATCGGCTTGAGAATCAACGGCAGCGAAAGCTCACCGGAGCAGGTCGGAGGCTACTTGAGAACCAAGCCGCTACGGCCGGGAACCGTGGTTCAGATTGACTACCATGCGCATCCCTATTTGGAGACACGCCGCTTCGAGCGGGTCAAATTGCCCGCAGCTCTGCCCGCGCGGCTGGACCAGGTTGTCGTGCGCTTTGGGCCGAACGTTATGGTCAACCCGACGAGCGGGAGGATAACGGACCTGGCGCTGTCCACGAAACACGGCGTTCTTGAACTGCCGGCGGGCCAGTCGAAGTTGACTTCCTGGGCGGACCTGCGCAACTCCGCGATTCCGCATGCTTTCGTGTTTAATGTGTCATTAACACCCTAAATCACTGGCGGGCGGGATGAAGCTCGGAGAAACCGTGATTCGGGATCAACGAATTCGATTGCATGAAGAAAACACGAGGCGCAGTTCCTGGTCTTCTCCTGGCAGCCGCCGCTGCCGTCCCAGACGAGCTGTTTACCCCTGGCAGCAAATGAGGATCGAGCCGGAGAAGTTGCAAGGGAACGGAGAGATGAATCGACGCCGTTTCGTCGCGCTGGGCGCCGCCGCAGCCGCAGCCGCCTGTGTGCCCGGTTGCGTCGATACCGCTGACCGTCGAGACCCAGCGATGCGACCGATGCGGCTGTTTTTCACGTCGCAAGGCCGCACCGCCCTGATCAATGCCGACGGCAGCGGACTGCGCTACCTCGATTTCAAGGTGCCCGATCAAGTCACCTGGCAACCCGGACCGTTTCTTTCCGATGGCCGCCGCCGTGACGCGGGCGTCTGGCAACGGCGCGCCATTGGGATCGCTTTGTTGGCATTTGTATTCGCTGGTCAGGAAAGCCGAGCCGGCGGGGATGAGACGGCTGGGCGTTATGTGGTTGGGCCGAGGGAGACGAGCCAGACCGGGCCACGCCCCCAACCGGCCGTCGCTTCCCGCCTGACGGAGCGGCAGCGCACGCGCCTTGTGAAGCTGAACGGGGTTCGCACGTTGGAAGTCGACGGGGTGCCGTTCCTGCTCGTTGGCGCGCAGTGCGACATCTGGCGCAGCACGCGCCAGGATGAGAAGACCGTGGCGTTTTTCGACGGCTACCAGGCCATGAATGCCACCGCCGTGTCCGTCGGTGTTCCCTGGTCTAAGCTGGAGCCGGCGAAAGACGCCTATGATTTTGGTTTCTTGGACTGGTTCATCGAGCAGGCCCGCCGGCGGGGCCTGAGACTGGTGGTCAACCTTTTCAACAGCAACGTCTGTGGCAAGGTCCAGGAAGGGGCGAGTCCCAACGCCTACCCGCAGTACACCCCCGGCTACGTTCTTTCTGCGCCTGACAGCTATCAGCGCATGGTCCTGCCCAGCCCGTGGAAGTATGACCCTGGCGGCCCGCCCATGTGCCCGAACGACTCCCGCACGCTCGAGCGCGAACGCCGGCTTTGCGCCGAAGTTGCCAGGCACCTGGACGAGACCGACGCGCAGGGAACGGTCATCCTGATGCAGCTCGATAACGAGTTTTACTACCAGCAGTGGGCCGGGCCACGGCCAGCCGACGAACGGTCGATTCGATGCCAGTGCCCGTTTTGCGAGGAGAAGTGGAAGTCAGCGGCGTGGGGAGATGGGGAGGAGTTCATGTTCCGTAGCTTCGCCGGCTATGTGCGGGTGTTAACGGACACGATCACGGCAATCCACCCGCTGCCACTCTACGTGAACAGCCCGTGGTGGCCGCCCAGGGTAATCCCCGTTTTCCTCGACGAGTGCCCGAATCTCGCCCTGGTCGGGGTGGATGGTGTGTTTTCGCCGAACGAGCCCAACATGCTCTCGCGTTCTCAGGTTGGACGCAATGTCCCCTTCGCCGCGGAGAACCCGACCGAGAATCCCGAGACCCGCATCAACCTGGACGTTCTTCCCTACTACTCGATCCTCGGGCAACTGGGGATCGGGAACCTGCTCTGGGAGTGTGGACCACCCCACACGGTGGTCGAAGACCCGCAGGCCCGCCAGCGCTACGGGGCGGCGCTCTATCCCCTCCGGTGGGCTGCGGCTCCGATCGCTCGGGCGCGAGGGACCGAGAACCTGGCCGGGTGGTTCATTCTCCGGGACATTCAGTCCGGCTTGACCACCGATGCGTTCGGAAACTTCGTTCCGGCCAAGCCCGAAGGGAACACCCTGCGGACGAACCGCTGGTATGTGCGCGAAGGCCGGACCTCTCGAGTCGAGAGCACGGATCGCTTGGCCCTGGCCTTGGGCGACCTCAAATTGAACGTCCGTGATGCCACGGCAGGAATCGTGGTTCGACTTGATTCAGGTCGAGTGCTGCTTGCGGTCCCCAAAGGGAAGATCGAAGTCGAGGGGCTCCGACCGGTTCAAATCATCCGCGGCCGCTTCGAGCGGGACCAATGGAGGCCCGACCAGACTTTCATCCCGGAGCAGGTGGGCGAGCACACGATATTGAATTTCAACGAGCCAGCCGTGGTGCAACTCAGCTACTGAGCCCACCGGCTTTGGCTTGTTACGGGCGCGCAACAGGGATGACGTGCCCGGCGCATGAAGCCGGTTTTCACGATTCGAAGGTCGGCAGTGTGCCTCGTTTTGGCCGTCGCCGCTTTTCCTGCGCCTGCGTGGAAGGAGACACCGTTTACGTCGTCGGCACCAAGGAAACCCACGGGTGGTATGGCGACACGCTGACGCTGTTCTTAACCAAGGACCTGACGAATTGGACCGAACGCACCGCATTCCACAAACCCGGTATGGGCATCAGCAACACGAGCGTGTGCAAAACTCGCGATCGTTGCGCCATGTCCATCGAGCAAACCAACCCCGGCGGGTTTCCGGCGACCCAGGTTTCACCGGGCAAAGACCGCCCGTGAAGCAACCGCCAGGAGCGATCGGATTCCTCCTCCTCCCGATTGGAGCCTCCGGGAGCGGCGGGACTGTGCGCCTCAGCCTCTGGTGTTCAGGTGCCTCGCTGCTGACTATTCCATAGTGTTGAAAGTGCGACCTCGACCAGGGTTCCGTTTTGACAAGGCGGTTGCACACGCTTAGAAATGGCCGCATGCAAAACGGATTTCCAATGACGGCCTTGATGGTTGTGACCCTTCTGGGCGTGCCCCCCGGCGCACCCGCGGCCAACCGACCACTACCGAGGAGCACGCCCGAAGCCCAGGGCGTCTCCTCCCACGCGATCAGCGAGTACGTCGTCGCCAGCGATCAAATCAATACGCTGCACAGCTTCATGCTGGTGCGCCATGGCCACGTGATCGCCGAGGGATGGTGGAAACCCGAAGCACCGGAAAAGCCGCACGTGCTCCACTCGCTCAGCAAGAGCTTTACTTCGAGCGCCGTCGGGATGGCCATCGCTGAGGGCAAGCTGAGCCTGGATGATCCCGTGATGAAGTTCTTTCCTGACGACGCACCTGCCGAGCCTTCCGAGAACCTTAAAGCCATGAAGGTCCGCGACCTGCTCACGATGACCGGCGGCCATGACACGGAGCCGAAGCCCGCCGACGGCGGGCCAACGGTTAAACAGTTTCTGGCGCACCTGGTCGTTCACCGGCCAGGCACGCATTTCCAGTACAACACCTTGGGCACTTACACCCTCTCGGCCATTCTCACGAAGGCAACCGGCCAAACCACGCTGGAATTCCTCAAGCCACGATTGTTCGAGCCTCTCGGGATAGAGGACCCCGACTGGCCCAGTAGTCCGGAAGGTTTTTCGCTGGGGGGCTACGGTCTTAAGCTATGCACGGAGGATATTGCCAAGTTCGGTCAGCTCTACCTGCAAAAGGGGAAATGGAATGGCCGGCAGTTGATCCCGCCGGAGTGGATCGCGCAGGCGACCAGCCGACAGGTACCGAACGACCAGGAGGGGCACGCCAAAATGGGGCCGGATTGGAGAGAAGGCTACGGGTTCCAGTTCTGGCGCTGCACCCACAATGCCTTTCGCGGCGACGGTGCCGCCGGCCAACTCTGCGTGGTAATACCCGAAAAGGACGCAGTGATCGCCGTCACCGCCGACACCGGCGATATGCAGGGCGAACTCGATGCCATTTGGGAAAAACTGTATCCGGCGTTTCAATCCGCCCCGTTGCCGGAGGACGCCGCCAGCCAGGAAACGCTGAAGCAGATGGTCGGCACCTTGCAGGCTCACCCCTCGAAGAAGTGAAATGAGGAACGAACCGAGACGGCTGGGGGCCACCGCGGAAGCTCCGTTGATTCGCTTCATTTCCTGTGGGCTCGTGCTCCTTGCCCTCGCCGCAGGGCGGGCCGCTGAGCCGGAAATGCCGGCCAACTGGGAGATGGAAGCGCCTTTCGTCAACGGTTTGGCTGAGGGCTGGGTGCCCAACTGCTATGGCTCGAACGAGGTGGTCTTTGCCCGGGAATCGGCCGACGTTCACGGAGGTAAGACAGCGTGGAAGTCACAGCCCGAGTGGCCGCCGGCTCGCGGCGCGGACGGACCATCAAACCGGTGCTGTTGATGTCTGCTCAGGCATCGCGCCGAGCGCGAGGCCGTGTAACCAGCCACTCCCAAAAACGTCGATCCTACCATGAATAGCCGCGCTGGCTTCTGTCGTCTGATCCACTCGGCACCTTTATGAAGAAGCGAATCACGCCGCTCCTCTATTCGATCGCTATCACAAGCTTGCTGCATTTCTCGGTGCTCGGATCGGAGCTGGGGGAAAGCGCGTCGGCACCCGTGACCACAGACGCGTCTCCGGAGGCCAAAGCCCTGCTTTGGGTCTGGAGCGTGGACCGGCCCACCACTCCGCAGCGCCAGTTCGCCGACTATTGCCCGGGCACCAACTACTTCGATGTGGCGGCATTGGATGTCTATCGCAGCGACTTCGAGGCGAACTATTACGAGGGCTTGCTCGAGCTCGCGGCAGGCAAGCCGTTGGCGCTGGCCGAAGTTGGGCCGGCGCCCATGCTGGCCGTGCTGGAGGACCAGCCTCGATGGGCCTGGTGGATGACCTGGGCGGGCGACGTGGGCTATCCCATGCGCGCCTACTTCGAGCTTTGCTTTGGCAAACGCCCCGCCGAGGAGTTGTATGATCTCAAAAGTGACCCGGACCAGCTCAAAACCGTCGCGGGCCAGCCTGAGTACCGCGCTGCGCAGAAGGAACTCCAAACCCAACTCGATCGCTGGATGCGAGAGTTTGCTGACCCGCGTGCGGCCCGAGATGACGACCGCTGGGATGCCTATCCTTATTTCGGCGGCGCACCAACCTCGATGGCGGCCACCTCGGAAAAGCCGCACTACCTCATCTTCTGGAGTGACCCGGAGAAGGCCGGGGAATTGGCCGAGCGGGTCGGCATAAAGGGCGACGGCAAGACTCGGCTTCTGGGCTTCGGCCTGCCCAATCCGACCTTTG
>CAZZFF010000162.1:0-12241 GCA_964653485.1 uncultured Verrucomicrobiota bacterium
GGGGTATCCGGTCGCCAGCGTTACGCGAATTGGTTCCCGTGGAAATCCAGGCTAGGAAGTTCTTGGTGATGATGGAGACCGGGTTCCGAAATTCGGCCAGCACGGCCAGGCAGCGGCGGGTCAGTTGCAGCTTTCGCTCGATAGGCTGGTAGCAGTCGGTCACGCCGCTCATGGCCAGCTTCTGCGGTTTCCATTTGGGCGAGGAGAGCTCCGTGCGGAGCAACTCGGGCGCATTCTCCTTGACCATGATCCGGGTCTCGAAGTCCAGTCCGGCCGAGAAACCCAGGTACTCATGAAACGGGCGGGCGTAGCAATAACTGCAGCCATGCTCGCAGCCGCGATAAGGGTTGAGGCTGGCGCGAAACGGGATGTCCGGGCTGTCGTTGTACGTGATGATGGTCTGCGAGAGGTCCTTCAGAAACTGGGTTTGAGGCGCCGGGTCTTGTTCCGGGTCCCAGTCCGGGTCCGGCTCCAGCGAGATGCGCTCAAAGCGGTTGGCGGGATTGGTAACCGCACCCCTGCCCCGTGGCGCTGATGGCTTGCCAGTCACGCCGCTAATGTCCTTCACGGCCCGGGTTTATCAACCCGGAACACGCTCACTTCTTCTGCCATGCCTTGGGCGTCACGGGGAACATCGACACCCTGAACTTCGTGCAGCCGTAGGGGACGAGGCTGATAGTCTCCGAGTTATCGCCCGCCACCGGGGCGGCTGGGAGGGCCTGGGCATTGGTCGGGCGCCAATCAAAACTCCGGGCAGGGACCCTCAGCACGACGGGCGCGTCGAGGGGCCAATTCCATCTCAAGGGCATCTTGCTTCGGAGCACCTCGATGTCGGTGCCGTCCCTCTCCGCGCGGTTATCCAGCGCAAATTGCCAGCGCGCCCCTGCCTCGGGAGTATTGGGGTCCTTGTCGGGGATCGGCAGGGCAAAGAGCAGGGGGCCGCGGGTAATGCTCTCGAAGGGCAACCGTCGTTCCTCGAAAACGGCGTCAGGCTTGAAGCCGAAGTACTTCCTGTTGGCCATGGGGTATTCCGTCTCGAAACCGCGAAGGACCTTGACCGGCATCGGGAAGTTCAGGGTTACCGTGTCCCGCTCCCCCCATTCGCGCTGGATGCGGACAAAACCGCGTGCATCGGGCTGGCCCTTCCAGGAGGCGCCGTTGACGGTGAACTGAGGCCGGGGGCACCAGCCGGGCACCCGGAAGTAAAGCGGAAAGGCGGCCTTTTGCTTTGGCGAGACTTCGATTCGGATGGTTTCGTCGAATGGATAATCGGTCTCGCAAGTGAGTTTGACGGGGATGCCCGGGCCGGCCAGGGCGTTGACTGAGCAGGGGCCGTAGAGAGTGGCGGCCAGCCCCCGATCGCCGGTGGCCATCCATTGATGCAGGATATAATTGGGGATAATCCGGTTCATCGCCCCCACGCAGCAGAGGACCCCGGGATAGCCCAGGCGTGTAAAGCGGAGGCAACCGTGTCCGGGGCAGAGAGGCTGCTCGCCGGGCAAGGACTCCCCTTCGAGCCGGTTGGGGGATTGGTAATAGCACATGGTTTGGAAGTCGCGGGCAATCGGGGCGGGGGCGGCGTTGAAAAAAGCCCGCTCGATGTCATCGCCCCAGGAGCCTTCCCCGGTGATGCGATAGAGCCATGTGCTCGACCACAACATGGCCGTGACATCGCACGTCTCCGTCAGGCGAAAGGCCCCCACGCCGGAGAGGAATTCCTCGCCCGAAGTCACCCCGTAGGGCAGCAGATGCCGCTCCTGGAACCACCGAAACGCATTGCGTGAGGCCTGAAGATAGTTGGGCTCGTCAGACCAGGGATAAAACAGGGCCGGGAGCCGGATAATCTCGTAGGCGCAGACGGCATGTCCCGGGCTGAACTTGCCGCCGAGCCATTCGTTGATCGAGGTTTGAATTTCAGGCTGCTCGATCGCCGACCTTGCGCGGTCCAGCAACTGCCGATCGCCCGTGAACGAGTAGGTCTCCAGCATGGCATCCAGGTTGCAGAGGCCGCTGACCTCGCCTCCGTCGAGTTCGAGGCGCCCCATCGGCACCGGGTAGGCCCTGTAAACCTTGTGCAGCGCGTCCAGGATGCGCTTCTCCCCGGTCGCCTCGTAGTAGCCGATCAACGCGCGGCCCAACTGGGAATGGGCCCAACTGTTAAATCCCGCCGGCGGGTTGGTGCTCCAATAGATGAACGAAGCTCCGCCCCGGTTGACGCCGTCAACAATCGGGTCCAGACGCGCTTTTGCCTTGCGGATGAGCGTTTCATCATGGAGCACGTAACCCAGCCGCACCAGGCCGTCCAGCCAATAGCTGCACTGCTCCAGCGGCCAGCCCGTTCCGTCCGGAGCGGCGTTGGGCGCCTTGACCTGAGTGCCCTTCCACGCATCGCCAAAGACAGGATGATATTCATCCAAATGCCCCGTGATCCCATCCCGGGCGGCGATGGCCCAATCGCGCATCCAGCCCGCCGGTTCAACCGCACCCGGAGGCAGAGGCAGGAAGACGGGCGCTGCCGCAGGCTCCGCCGCCCGCGCGTAATTGGATGAACCCGCCCGGACGGAGTTCTGGAAGAGGCTGACGCCGATCGCCAGCGTGACCCAGCCCAGTCTCAAATCTCTTGCGTGCATGGTAGGAATATTCGGACAACCATCGGTTCTCAGGATGCGCTGCACGGACTGTTAAAGGCCCATGCAACTGGAGTCAAACCAATTCATCGTCGCGGCGTCCCGGCAGGGCGACTCCATTCGCGGGGTGGTCTCGAGCGCCTCTCCGCCGTGCCGCCTCATCCACCCGGGGACGCTTGCTTTAAAGGCCCGGAGCCTGCTATAAAGCGCCAATGAGCAACCTGGGAATCAAGGATAGTGGCGCGTGCAGGTACGACCTGATCGCGCTGGGCGAGATCATGTTGCGGCTGGACCCGGGCGAGGGTCGCGTGCGCGCGGCGCGGGAATTCAAGGTTTGGGAGGGCGGCGGGGAGTACAACGTGGCACGAGGGCTTCGGCGCTGTTTCGGACTCAGGACGGCGGTCTGCACCGCGTTTGTGGACAATGACATCGGGCGGTTGCTCGAGGACTTCATTCTGCAAGGGGGAGCGGACACGGAGTTTGTGAAGTGGGTTCCGTTCGACGGGGTGGGCCGGGCGGCGCGCAACGGGTTGAATTTCACGGAACGGGGCTTCGGGGTCCGCGGGGCCGTCGGGATCGCCGACCGCGGCCACACTGCGGCGAGCCAACTCAAGAAGGGTGATTTCGACTGGGACCGGATATTCGGAAGCGCGGGGACGCGCTGGCTGCACACCGGGGGCATCTTTGCGGCGCTGAGCGACACGACGCCCGGGCTGGTCCTGGAAGCCATCCACGCCGCCAAAAAACACGGCGTCATCGTCTCGTATGACCTGAATTATCGTCCGTCGCTTTGGAAGAGCATCGGCGGGCGGCAGCGCGCCCAGGAGGTCAATCGCGAGATTGCCAGGCACGTGGACGTGATGATCGGCAACGAAGAGGATTTCACCGCCTGCCTGGGCTTGGAGGTGGAAGAGGTTGATGAATCTCTATCCAGGCTCGACGCCGCGGACTTCAAGGAGATGATCGGGAAGGCCGTGGCCGCTTACCCGAATTTTAAGGTCGTCGCCACGACGCTGCGCGCCGTGAAGTCGGCCACGCGCAATGACTGGGGCGCCATCTGCTGGGCAGGCGGCAAATTCTATGAGGCCCGTCCGCGTCCCGATCTCGAGGTGTTTGACCGCGTGGGCGGAGGTGACAGCTTCGCAAGCGGCTTGATTTACGGGTTCCTGAGCTTCGACGACCCCCAGAAGGCGGTGGACTACGGGGCCGCCCACGGAGCGTTGGCGATGACAACACCGGGAGACACCTCCATGGCCTCGCTGAAGGAAGTCGAGGCGGAGGTCGAAGGCGCCAGCCCCCGAGTGCAAAGATAGGGATTCGTGCAGCAACAAAAGCCGGGACCGGAGGCGATTCCAACATCCGATTTTCTGATCAAGCACGCGCGGAGCCGGAACTCTGCCCTCCGGTGGGCCGCGCTTCGCGGCCGACGTGGTAGAGGAACCACGTCAGGGCCGCAAACGGCAGGAGGGCCAGCCAATCGGAATTCGGGCCGGCAAAGAACGCGTTGTGAGAGGAGGCCCATTGCGTGAGGGCAAAATCGACCCGTCCCAACGCGCCCGCCATCACCGCGATGACGATGCCTCCGATGGCGCCGCCGGCGATGTAGCCGCTGGCGAGCAGCACGCCGGGGCTTTTGTCGCTCTCCGCCGAGAGTTGGGCTTCATCCAGGTTGCTCGCGCGCAGGTGGCGGCGCAGGCGATAATCCACGCACCAGCGGACCAGTCCGCCGACGAAAAGGGGCGCCGAGGAAGAAATCGGCAGATAAACCCCGACGGCGAAGGCCAGGGATGAGACGCCGCTCAGTTCGAGCACGACGGCGATCATGACGCCGAAGAGCACGAGGCCCCACGGCAGTTTGCGGTCGAGCATGCCTTTGATGATATAGCTCATCAGCGTTGCTTTGGGCGCGTCAAATTTCCGCACCTCGGTGCCGTCGGGGCGGGTCTTGAACGCGCCATTGATGCCGGGATCGACCAGCCAGCGGGCGGCGCCGGACGGGTCGACGAGGTACTTGCCCGGAGGTCCGCCGGCGGTGTCCGCTTTTTGCCAGACACGGTACGCCGCCGTGTCTTCCCCGGCCTGAGGTCCGCGCAACCGTTCCGGCCGGCCGAATTGAGCGTCCGCAGGCGCTCGGAGGCCCGGAGCCACGCTCGCCGTCGGCACATAAACGGTGGCCGTGTCGTTGAGCAGGAGGAGGATGGGTCCCAGGAGCAGTGCGCTGGCCGCCGCGCCGATGAGGATAGCGATCTGCTGATGGCTGGGCGTGGCTCCGACCAGAAAGCCGGTCTTCAAGTCCTGGGAGGTTGCCCCTGCGTTGGAGGCGGCCACGCAGACGATGCCGCCCACCGAGAGGGCCGTCACATAATACGCCGCGCCCGTCCAACCCGCCACCAGGAAGCAGAGACAGGTGAGCAGCAACGTGGCCACCGTCATGCCGGAGATCGGATTGGAGGAGGAGCCGATCTCCCCTGTCAGCCTCGATGAAACGGTCACGAAAAGGAAACCGAAGAAGACGATGAGAACGGCGCCCAGCAGGTTCATGTGAAGCGTCGGCGCGGCGAGAATGGCCAGGATCAGGGCGCCGACACCCCCGGCGACGAAGCTCATGGGCAGGTCCCGTTCGGTGCGGCGGAGCGGGGCTTGCACCCCGGCGGCAGCCTTGAAATCGGAGAGGCCCGAACGGAGGCTGTGCAGGATGATGGGGAGCGAGCGCAGCAGGCTGATGATGCCCCCGGCGGCGACGGCCCCGGCGCCGATATACAGGACATACTCGCTGCGAATCTCGTGGGGACTCATCTGGCCGATGGGCTTGCTGCCGGGCGCCAGCACGCCGGACACGCCCTCGCCGAAAAACTCGATGAGCGGGGCGAGGACCAGGCTGCTCAGCACGCCGCCGGCCATCATGATCGAACCGATGCGCGGGCCGATGATGTAGCCCACGCCCAGCAACTCCGGGGCGATCTCGACGGAAATGGAGCCGCCCTTGAGCGGAGGGCCGAACACCTTCTCCGGGATGTCTTTCCAAAGCCTGAACGCGGACATCAGGCTCTTGTAGGCCAGGCCAACGCCAAACCCGGTGAAGATAGTCGAGGCCCTGATGCCGGAAGAGCCGTCGGCGGAATGGACGGCCGCGCCTGCCTTCAGCACCTGGGCGCAGGCGGTCCCTTCGGGATACTTGAGTTGCCCGTGCTGAGCCACGATCAGAGCGCGGCGCAACGGAATCATCATCAGGATGCCCAACAGGCTGCCCAGCAGGCCAACCAACATCACCCGGCCAATCTCCAACTCAAAGCCGAGAATCATGATCGCCGGCATGGTCACACCCAACCCGAACGCGATGGACTCTCCCGCGGAGCCGGCGGTTTGGACGATGTTGTTTTCCAGCAGCGTTGCGTCGCGTCCGCCTGCCTTGGCCCACAAACGGAAGAGCGTCAGCGAGATGACCGCCACTGGAATGGACGCGCTGACCGTCAGACCCACTTTCAGCACCAGGTAGAGCGAAGAGGCCCCGAATACGACGCCCAGCAAGGCCCCAAGAATGATTGCCCGCAGGCTCAACTCCCTCGGCGCCGCCTCGGACGCGGCGCGCGGAGCACAATCTGTTTCGGAATCCTCGGGTTGCTTGGGCTCAACGGCCATGTTCGTCTAACCTAATAGCGCATCAAGCACGGGATAGGCAATGTGTTTTTCGCTCGGCCGCTGCCCGTCCGATCGAGACCCGGGGCGCGGAGGCAACAGGAGGTTGAAATCCGAAATCCGAAATCCGAAATCCGAAGGCGGAAATCACAAAGCTCTCGGGCATTGGCTTCGCACTCAAGACAAGGCCGAGACCACAGGCGCTTCGGCGTTACGCGACGGCCACACCGCATAAGGGACCCGATGCGGCCTTCGGATTTCCTTCGGATTTCGGATTTCGGATTTCGGATTTCAAGCCCGCAGGGTCTTGCTGTTTACCTTGCATTTCCACCGACCTCCTCCAAGGTATCCCCGGTGAACGGATGAAGAATCTTGTCTATTTCGACATTGAGACCCAGCGCTCCGCCGATGAGGTCGGCGGCTGGGACAAGATCAGCCGGATGGGCCTGAGCATCGGGGTGACCTACAGCACCGCGCGCGGGGATTACAGGATTTACGGCGAGAAGCAGGTCAATGACCTGATCAAGGAGTTGCAGCGGGCCGACCTTGTCGTCGGGTTCAACAACCTGCGCTTTGACTACGAGGTGCTGCACGGCTACACGGCCCTGGACCTGCGCCAGCTTCCCACGCTGGACATGCTGGTCGAGCTACAAAACAAATTGCAGCACAGGCTCTCGCTCGATTCCATCGCGACGGCCACATTCGGCCTGGAGAAAACCGCCGAAGGCTTGCAGGCGATCCGATGGTTCCGCGAGGGCAAGTTGCTGGAGATTGCCGAATACTGCTGCTACGACGTGAAGCTCACGCGCCTGGTCCATGAGTACGGCGTCCAACACCGTGAACTTCATTACCGCAATCGCTTCGGCAAAAAGCTCACCGTGCCGGTGAGCTGGTAGCCCCCTCCTTGACCTGCAGCACGACCTTGCCCATCGGTCCTTGGGCCAGGTGCTCGAAGGCCCTTGGGAGTTGGTCGAACGGCCAGACGCTGTCCACCTGGGGACGGGCGGCGGCGAGGGAGAGCAGGCGCACAACTTCGCGCCAGGCGGCAACAGCCTCGGAGCTGCTATAAGCGCCGACGGCCACGCCGCCAAGGCGAATGCGGCGGAAGAACAACGAGGCGGTATTGAAGTTCGGGACCGGCCCTGCCAAGCGGCCCACCAGGCTCGCCTTGCCCAAATCTCCGAGCGTGGCGATGACCTCGGGCAAAAGAGCGCCGCCGACATTATCGATGGCCAAAGCCACCCGGCGCGGAGCTATGGCTGTCTTCAGGGCCTGCCGCCACCGGGGTTCCGCCGGATTGAACGTGGCCGCCGCGCCGAGTTCGCGAAGGCGTTCGCTTTTTGCGGCGCTGCGCGAGAGGGCCACCACCGTGTGCCCCATGGCCGAGGCGAGTTGAACCGCCGCCGCTCCCACGCCGCCCGAAGCGCCGGTCACGAGCACCACCGGGGACTCCGGCAGAGGCCCCCACATCGTGAGCGCCTGGTAAGCCGTCAGGCAGACCAACCCGGCGCCGGCGGCTTCTATTTCGCTCCAGCCATCCGGGACTTCGACCAAGCTCTCGGCGGGGACCACGACCCGCTCAGCGAAAGTCCCCGAACGGTCGCTGCCGATGTCGCTGCGCAGGATGATGCGGCGGTCTCCGGGCCGAAGCCGGCCTGCCCCATCGCCCACCCGGATGACCGTTCCCAAGCCGTCGCGCCCCAGGATGTGAGGCAGCGCAGGTTTGGCCGGGTACTGGCGCTCGGCCAGGTAGCGGTCCGCGGGATTCAGTGCGGCGTAGTGGACCTCCAGGACGGCCTCGCCCGAATTCGGGACCGGGTTCGGCACGTCGGCAAGGCGGAGGTTCTGGATTCCCGTCAGGGCATCGAGGAGCCATGCTTTCATGACGCTTACGGGTAGAACCCAAATTCGTAAGCCGTGTCAAAGAGCGCCACGACGTTCTCCGGGGGGACATCGCCCTGGATGTTGTGGACATTGTTGAAGACGTAGCCGCCTCCGGGCATAAAGGCGCGGAGATTGCGGCGGACCTCCTGGGCGACCCGGGCCGGCGCGGCGCTGGGCAACACGTGCTGCGCGTCGATGCCACCGCCCCAAAAGACGATTTGCCGCCCATACCGCTGCTTGAGCTCCGTCGGGTCCATGGCGCGCGCGCTCACCTGGACTGGGTTGAGAATATGGATGCCGTTATCGAGGAGGTCTGGGATGAACTCCTGGCAGGCGCCGCACGTGTGATACCAAATCTTGGCCTGGGTGCCGGAGCGGATGAACTGGACCAACCGCTTTTGGCGCGGCTTGACCAGGCGCCGGTATAGCTCCGGGTTGAACAGCGGTCCATTCTGTCCCGCCAGGTCGTCCCCGATCATGATGACATCCACGACATCGCCGGCTTCCTTGAGAAAGAGCTTGAACCAGTCGAGCCAGAACTTGAGGGTCTGGTCGAGCAGGGCCTCGCAAAACGGCGGGTCGGTCATCAGGTCGCAGAACCATTGCTCCAAACCGCGCAGATACCAGCAGGTCTCATACACCACGCCCGAGATGCCGCTGACCACGGCGTAAGGGGTTTCTCTGCGGAGGGCGGTGGCTCGCTCGCGCAACCCCGCAAACCGGCTTGGGTCGTCCCCTTTTGGCCAGGGATAATCCTCGAGGTCGGCCCGCGTAGCATGGGCAAGAGGGTGCAGCGTAATGTCCATGTAATTCGGCGCATCCGCGGGCATGGACCAGCGGATGCCGAACTCGTCCGTCAAGTCCTTCCACTGGCGCCCGTCTCTCGAGACATCGACAATGCCGCCTTTCCAACTGTCCGGCGCTCCGGCTGCGACATAGCGGGTATCGACATGAAATCGTTCGAGGACCTGTTCGCAGGGCCGGGCAAGTTGCTGCACCGCATCCATGATCCGGATTTCATCTGCGACCCCCAGGTGCCGAATGAGCGGCCGGTAAGCGTTCTTGTGAATGCCGGTCTGGTTTCCGCCGAGGTCAATGGGAACGCGGTCCGGAATCTTATGGTCCAACGCCGTGAGGACGCGCTCGCGAGGAGTCATGGTTTCCTTCGTTGGCATAGGTTTTACAGCCGTTGTACGTGCCGAATATCGGGTCATAGTTGAACCCATGCGCGGACAAATGGCAAGCACTGCCGACGGGCTGGCAGCCCGGCATTCCGGAAATCCGAAATCCGAAATCCGAAATCCGAAGGAAAACCGAAAACCGAAATCCGAAAGCGGAGATCGCAAAGTCCTCGGGTACCGGCTTCGCACTCAAAACTGAAACCACGGGCGCTTCCGCGCTACGCAACGACCACACCGCATAAGGAACCCGATGCAGATTTCGGATTTCGGATTTCGGTTTTCCTTCGGATTTCGGATTTCGGATTTCGGATTTCCTAGTCGGCTCCTCCCTTCCTCGCGCGTATCACCACACTTCCACCGGCCCCTTCGGGACGGGGATCGCTTGGCTCGGAGCGGTGCCCGGCGGTTGCATGAAGGAGGCAACCAGCGGCGGGGGACGGAATTTGGGTTTGAGCTCACCCTCCTCGTCCAGGAACTGCCGGCGCCAGCGCAGATAGTCCGCAAGCACTTCATCGAACTCGTCCCGCGTAGCGATGCGGACGACGTGTTTATTGAATTGATTGGCCGGGCCGAAACGGCGGGCGTGCCAGGGAGCCACCTTGCGAAACATGCGGCAGCCATGCTCCTGGCCGAAGACCTCGATCATGAGGTCCAGGTGCCGTCGCAGCACGCGCAACCGCTCATCAAATCGCGGTTCGGGCGGGAGCTGCCCGGTTTGGAGGTACTGCAGCGTATGCTTGAAAATCCATGGATTGTAGAACGCGCCCCGGCCAATGCTGACCCCGGCGCACCCGGTCTCCTGGAACATCATCTTGGCCGCCTCCGGCGTGGTGACGTCGCCATTGCCTATGACCGGGATGGACTTGACCGCCCCGACCACGGCCCGGATGCCCCTGAGACTGACGGCGCCGCCGAACCCCTGTTGCCGTGTCCGTCCATGCACAAAGACCGCCGCCACCCCCGCCCCCTCCAAGGCTCGCGCCAGGTCCGGCGCCGTAATATTCTCGTCGTCCCAGCCCAGGCGCATCTTGGCGGTGACCGGAATTTTGACCGCCTCGACCATGCCACGGAGGAGCTTGGCCGTCTTGTCCAACTCGGTCATCATGGCGGAACCGCCGCCGATGCGGCAGACCTTGCGGACCGGGCAACCCATGTTGACGTCAACCAAGGCAACCCCGGCGGCTTCAAGCCGCGCCGCCGCGTCGCGCATCTCTTCGGCGACGCTGCCGAACAACTGGACGGCCAGCGGTTGGTCCGCCGGACGGGTCTCGATGAGTTTGAGGGCTTTGGATTTGCTCTCCAGGAGGGAACGAGCGTTGACGAGGTCCGTGGTGGCCAGCCCCACCCCGCCCAACTCCCGCACCACGAGACGGAACGGCAGGTTGGTGTAGCCCGCCAACGGCGAGAGGAACAGGTTGGATGCCAATGTGAGCGTGCCGATTCGCATGAATGCCGCGCCCAATATAACCGAGAGCATCGACCAGGGCGAGCGCGCCGCGCAGTGAAAATCAGGCCGCCCCCCAGGGGGAAGACCGTAGCCAGCCCGTCTGGCCCAAGAGGGGGCACCCTTCGCGCGCCAAACGCCGATCCGGCTTACGATTGGCCACGCGATCCTCATTCCCGAACGGACCTGCCGGCCTTTTCGGTTATATGCCCCCCTTGACGCACACCAGGGATTCTTGTACGCTGAGCGAGTTACGGGCGTTGACGATGGAGTTGTATGAAGGGAAATCTTCGGGCACCGGCGCCGGGCCAAAACACGGGGCCTGCAACGAGAGGGGCGGGCGGCTTTGGATTTACCCTGATCGAACTGCTGGTGGTCATCGCAGTCATTTGCATGCTGGCCGCGATTCTCCTGCCCGCCATGAGCCGGGCCAAGATTGCTGCGGATAACGCAGTTTGCGCTAGCAACCTCCGGCAGTACGGCGTGGCCCTGAGTTGCTACGCGGGCGATTTCAAATACTATCCTCCCTGCTATTTGGACGAGACCAACGCCTTCGGAGTCATTAACTGGTGCGAGCGGCTCGAACCCTACACCAAGACCAAGTGGGTCACCTGGGACACTATCTTCGACAACAAGTACCCCATGCCGAACAGCATCGAGGCATGCCCGAGCTACAGGCGTCTTCCATGTGCGATGCCCGCCTGCTACGCTTACAATAACACTGGTTTCAGCACTCCGGAATACGGGCAACTTGGGCTGGGCGGAACTGGCCTGCCTCCCGCAGTGCCAAGCCCCGCGACGATCTCACCCGATCTGATGTCCGTACCTCCTGATCAAATCCGCCTGACAAGGGAAGACGATGTCGTGCATCCGAGCGACATGATCGCCTTTGGCGACGCCCTGGTTGGGGACACCGGGCTCAACCAGGTCCAGGGCTGGGCGGATCTGTGTGGCCCGTGGTGGATGGTGTGGTTCGAACTTGGCTTCCCTGGGGGCGATTTTGACGGCCAGGCAGAGCTGGCCTTGATGTGGGAAAAGCGGCGCCACGCATGGCACTGGAACGTGGTGTTCTGCGACGGCCATACCGAAAAGCACCGCACGCGGGAACTCTTCGACGGGGCGCTCGACAGCGTCGTGAGGCGCTGGAACCGGGACAACCTGCCCCACCCGGAGAACCTGGGCCGCTATCGCTAGCGATGGCCGGTTGGCGTGGAGCCGCCGGGGGGCGGCCCAGCGCATTACGTCCGAGCCGACGATTTCAAGCAGCGGGACTGGACCGAACACGTAAAGGCGTTCACAACTCCATTCTGGCCAGAGTATCGTCCGGAGCAATTGAAGACGAGTGAGCAGGCTTGAATGATACCAAAGAGCGGCGCGAATTGCGCATCTCGAAACTTCCGATTGGGAATTGATCATTGGTGCGCTCGGAGAAGACGTGTGCATCCGGGGGTGAAAGTCCCCCCAGGTTC